>NZ_JBEOWF010000001.1:0-596048 GCF_040295925.1 Streptomyces sp. NPDC002588 | reverse complement strand
AGAAGGGCTACTACGTCCCCTCCGACCTGATGGCCTGGTCGGGCGCGTTCCTGAAGCACCAGTTCGCATCGCTTGCGGATCCCGCGAACTCGTAGGCGGGCGGCGACACGCCACGGGCATGTCGCCTCAGCGGGATGGCGGTCCGCTGGGGGTTCTGTCTCCGCTGCCGGCTGGACCGCCTGGCGTGAGCCGACCCGGGAGGCGACCGCCCTCTCGCACCAGCGCTTGAGGTAGCCGGTCGGCTCCTCCACCATGGGCTTATGGGGCATATCGACTCGGTGGCGATCGTCGATCAGGGCGGCATCATCACCGGGTGGAGCGACGCGGCCCGACGGCTCACGGGTTACGCGGCCGAGGACGTCGTGGGGCGTGAGGCGAGGGAGCTGCTCGCGGACGATCCTCCTTCGGCGCACGCGGTGGCCCGATTGCACGGTGTGGTGGGCGTCCGGCACAGAGATGGGCACACCATCGAGCTGGCCTTGCGAGCCTTTCCCCTGCGGGACGCTCGAGGCGGGGCGAGGGCCTTTCTCGTCACCGCGTCGATGCCCGGCCGGCCGGAGCCCACGGTGGCGGAGCAGGTGTTCCAGCAGGCGTCGCTGGCGCTGTCCGCCTTCGACACCGAGCGCCGCGTTCTGTGGCTCAACGCCGCGGCCCAACGATTGGTGGGCCATGCCGAGGACGATCTCGTGGGGCGAGACCTCGTCGACTTCATGCCGGATGACGACAACATCGAAAGATACCTGCGTCATCAGGAGCAGGTGGTGCGGACCGGCGCCGCCGTGCACTACGAGGGCTACGGCCGTCCGGCCCCCGGCGGCCGGGAACACGCCTGGAACGTGGAGATGTGGCCGGTGCGGGACGCGTCCGGCGAGGTGGTCGCCGTCGGCACGGCGGCGTTCGACAGCAGTGAGCAGCACTGGGCCCGGCAGCGGATGGTCCTGGTGAACGAGGCCGCGGCCGCCATCGGGACCACTTTGGACGTGGTGCGGACCGCGGAGGAACTGGTGGGGCTGGTCGTGCCGCGCTTCGCTGACTTTGCGAGCGTGGACCTGTTCGACTGGGTCGTGAGGGCGCAGGGAAGCGACCCGGTCGCGGGGGAGGCCGGCATCGCGCTGCGCCGGGTCGCGCACCGGTCCGGCACCGCGGGGACACCGGAGACGGTGGCCGGCCCGGGTGAGGTGGACGCCTATCCGCCGTACTCGCCGCCGATCCGGGCGCTGAACGACGGCCTCGCGGTGCTCAGCGGGGCCGGGGAGCCGGAGTTCGACCGGTGGGTTGCCGAGCACCATGCGCGAGGCGCCGCGCTTCGGGAGCGCGGCGTCGCCGTCCACTCGCTGCTGGCGGTGCCGCTGCGGGCCAGGGGCACCACGCTGGGCGTCGCCGTGCTGGCCCGCGCCCTGCGCCCGGACGCGTACGCGGCTGACGATGTGGCCCTGGCCGAGGAACTGGCCAGCCGCGCCGCCGTCTGTGTGGACAACGCCCGCCGGTACGCCCGTGAGCAGGCGACCGCGCTGACGCTCCAGCGCAGCCTCCTGCCGCAGCGGCTGCCCGGTCAGTCCGCCGTGGCGGTGGCGCACCGTTATCTCCCCGCCGACTCCGTGGCGGGGGTCGGGGGCGACTGGTTCGACGTGATCCCGCTGTCCGGCAGCCGTGTCGCCCTGGTCGTCGGTGACGTGGTGGGGCACGGCCTGCATTCGTCGGCGACCATGGGCAGGCTGCGTACTGCCGTACGGACCCTCGCAGACGTGGACCTGCCACCGGATGAACTCGTCACCCACCTGGACGATCTCGTGGTCACCCTGGCGACGGAGAAAGGCGGTGGTGAGGAGATCGCGGAGCTGTGCGCGACCTGCCTGTACGCGGTGTACGACCCCGTCTCGCGGCTCCTGTCCCTGGCAGCCGCCGGACATCCGCCGCCGGCCGTCAGGCGCTCCGACGGCACGGTGGAACTCGTCGCGATGTCCGCGGGCCCCCCGCTGGGTGTCGGCGGCCTGCCCTTCGAAGCGACGGAACTCGTGCTCGACGAGGGCTCGGTGATCGTCCTGTACACGGACGGACTGATCGAGGACCGTGACGTCGACGCGGACCGGGGCACCGCGGAGCTGCTTCGTGCGCTCGGCGACCCGATCCACTCCCTCGAGGCCACGTGCGACGCGATGCTGAAGTCCCTGCTGCCCGAGCGGCCTCGCGACGACGTGGCACTGCTGCTGGCCCGCACCCGTGCCCTGGGTGCGGACCAGGCGGTCGACTGGGACCTGCCCCGGCATCCCGGGCACGTTGCCACTGCTCGGCGGAACGCCACCGAGCAGTTGGAGCGGTGGGGACTGGACGACATGGTCTTCGTCACCGAACTGATCGTCAGTGAACTGGTCACCAACGCCATCCGCTATGGTGATCCGCCCATCCGGCTGCGGCTGATTCGCGACCGCGCACTGATCTGCGAGGTGGCGGACGGCAGCTCCACCTCACCGCATCTGCGCCGTGCGCGGGTGGACGACGAGGGCGGCCGCGGTCTGATGCTGGTCGCCCAGCTCACGCGGCGATGGGGCAGCCGGCAGACGCGCACGGGGAAGACGATCTGGGCCGAGCAGCCGCTGCCGCCGGGGCAATAAATCCTTCCGCTGACCGGGACATGACTTCCTGCACCTTCGACGGCGGCCTGATCGCCGCCCTCGCGCACCGGACGGCAGGATCAGCGCTGGTTCAACGATTCATCTTGTTCTCGGGAATGGGTGGCTTCTATCATCAAGGCGCCGGAGATCCAGAAGTCACCCCTTGGGCAGGAGTTCCGCATGAGCACGATCCGCCGTGTCCTGCTGCCACTGCTCGTCGTGTCGGGGCTGGTACTGGGCGCGTCGTCAGCCGCGCCACCCGCGGTGGCGGCCGGTGCCGGCAGACCCTGGACGATTCCCGCACTGAAGCAGTGGACCACCTCGGCCGGCTCCGCCGGATCCTTCACCGCCGACGCCTCGACCCGCGTGGTGACCGACGATCCCCGGCTCGCCGCCACCGCCCGCACCTTCGCCACCGACCTCGGCGACCTGCTGGGCCGGGAGGTCGACGTCGCCAAGGGGCATGCCCGTCCGCACGACGTCGTCCTGCGCACCGATCCGGCCGTGCGGCCCGAGGCCGAGGGCTACCGCCTGTCCGTCGCCCCCACCGCGGTGATCAGCGGCGCGACCGACACCGGAGTGTTCTGGGGTACGCGTTCCGTGCTGCAGATGCTCACGCAGAACCGCACCCTCCCGGCCGGCACGGCGAAGGACTGGCCGGACTATCCGTACCGCGGCATCTCCCTGTGCAACTGCAGCAAGTTCTTCTCGGTGCCGTGGCTGGTCCGGCTCATCAAGGACATGTCGTACCTGAAGTACAACCAACTGCACCTGGAAATGCGGATCGCCAGTACGGCGCACCCCGAGAACGACTCCGCCACCGGTCCTGTGTACTCACCCGCGCAGGTCCGCCAGATCGTCAGCGCGGGCAAGCGCTACCACGTGCAGGTCGTCCAACAGGTCGGCACACCGGGCCACATGGACTACTACCTCGCCGCCCACCCCGGGCTGCAGGCCGCCGACGCCTCCGGCACCGCCAACCCGTCCAACCTGGACATGGCAGACCCGAAGGCGCTGCCGTACGTCAAGTCCCTCCTAGACGAGCAGATGCCGCAGTTCCCGGGCAGCGACTGGTACGGCGGCGGCGACGAGTACCTGAGTTCCGCGGCCGCCTACGAGCAGTACCCCTCGCTGGTGAAGTGGGCCCGCGAGCAAGCCGGTTCCGACGCGCCCGCCGCCGACTCCTGGGTGCTGTGGCAGAACCGGATCCACGACTACGCCGCGAGCAAGGGCCGTACCCTGCACGTCTGGAACGACCAGCTCTACGAGGGGATGCCCACCAAGCTCGACCCGGGCGTCGTCGTCGACTACTGGATCCACCAGGACGGCCGGACGACCCCCGCCGAGATCGCCGCGAACGGCAACGACCTCGTCAACGTCTCCGACTCCCTCTACTACGCCAGCGGCGGCCCGCCCAACGCCCAGTGGATCTACGAGACGTTCACCCCTTCCCTCTTCAGCGGCGGCCTCACCCTTCCCGCCGACGACCCCCACCTCCTGGGCGCCGCCATGGGCGTATGGCCCGCCGCCTACGGCGACAGCCAACACACCGTCGAACAGGGCATGTTCGGCCCCCTCCGCGCACTCGCCCAGAAGAACTGGGGCGGCACCCCGCTCGTCTCCTCGTACACGGACTTCCAGCCGGTCGAGCAGGCGATCGGTCACGCCCCCGGCTACCGGACCTCGGGCGCCGTCGCGGCGGACCGCGTCTACACCCTGCGGGCGGGCGACGGCTCGTACACCGTCGCGGACGGGGCCGAGGACCGCACCGGCTCCCTCGTCACCGCGACCGCCCCCGGCTCGGCCGGAGGCTGGCTGCTGCAGGAGGACGCCGAGGGCGTGTACACCCTGCGCTCACAGGCGGACGGACGCTGCGCAGAGGTCGCCGGTCAGTCGTACGCGGACGACGCGCGCATCGTCACGGCCGACTGCGCCGCCGACTCGGACGCCCAGAAGTGGCTCGCGGAACCGACGGCCGGCGGACTGGTGCTCCGCTCCGACCTCAGCGGACGAGTGCTGACCGCCCCGTCCGGGGAAGCGGGTACGGGGCTCGTGCAGCGCTACGACACCGGCGGCAGGGGCCAGCGGTGGACGGTGGCGGCGGCCGCCTCGCAGGTGACGGGCGCACTGACGATCGACGACCCGGTCGTCCCCGCGGGCGGCCGGACCGGCGCCACCGTGTCGCTCACCAACCACGGCAGCCGCCCGGCGGCCCTGTCGGACGTGTCACTGCACACCCCCGACGGCTGGACGGCACAGCCCGAAGGCGACGCACCGGCCCGGCTGGACGCGGGCGCCACCGCCACGCTGAAGTGGTCCGTGGCGGCCCCGGCCGACGCCGCCACCGGCTTCGCGCAACTGCGCGCCGTCGCCGTCGCGGAAGCCGGCGCCGCGGGTGCCACCGGCTCGGCGATGACCACGGCGCCGAGCCTGAAGGGAGCCACCGCGTACGACGCCGACTTCGTCTCGGGCACGGTCACCCCGATCGACCTGGCCACCGGCACCGCGCAGGACGCCATCACCGTCGGCAGACTGCCCGGCACGATCGTCGCCGACCCCTCGGGCACGACCCTGTACGTCGCCAACCAGGGCTCGGCGTCGGTCAGCGTCATCGACACCGCCACCCGCAAGGTCACCGCCACGGTGCCGGTCGGCACCACCCCGGCCGGCCTGGCGCTGTCTCCGGACGGCAGGACCCTGTGGGTCTCCGCCTACAGCGACAACGCCGTACAGCCGGTCGACCTCGCCACCCTGACGGCGGGCCCGGAGATCACCGTCGGCGCCGGGCCGGAGAACCTGGCCATCAGCCCGGACGGCACCACCCTCTGGGTCGCCTGCCGCACCGGCAACCAGGTCGTCCCCGTCGACACGGCCTCCCGTACGGCGGGCACCGCCGTGCCGGTGCCGGACAACCCCTTCGGCATCGCGATGGACCCGGACGGCGGCACGGTGTACGTGGGTGAGCAGACGGCGAGGACGGTGCTGCCCATCGACACCGCCACCAGGACCCCGGGCACCCCGATCGACGTCGGCGGCGCGCCCTTCGGCCTGACCGTCAGCCCGGACGGCAAGACCCTCGCCGTGGGCGTGAACGACACCTACACCGCGGCCTTCGTCGACCTGGCCACCGGCAAGGTCCGCAGCAGCGTCCTGCTCGGTCTGCAGCCCACCCAGATCGCCTACACCCCGGACGGGACGGTGGCGTACGCCGCCGTGGGCGCCGACGGCACCGTGGTGCCGATCCTGACCGCCGACGGCGAGACGGGCCCGCCCATCCGGGTCGGCAGCTACCCGATCGGCGTCACGGTCGTGGGCGCGTCGTGAGCCTGTCCATCGGACTCGTCGTGCACGCAAGCCGCCGTGGGGTCTTCGAGGAGGCTGTCGAGCCGCTGTCCGGAATCTCACTGAAGTGGGTCACCTACGGGCACGAGCGGGAGATCCGGCCCCGCGTGCAGAGCCTCGTTCACGGGCATGCCCTGGACGGACTGCTGGTCGGTGCCGTTCCGTATCGCGCCTGTCGCGACGTCCTCTCGCACGCTCTCCCCATCGCGGTCACCCGCAGCTCCGCCCTCGACCTGGCGCTGGCGTTGGCCCAGGCGCAGGCCCGCGGCTGGCAGGCGGCCGCGGTCAGCATCGACACCTTCGACCACGAGGTGGTCTCCGAGGTGACGGAGGCACTGCACCTCGACCGCACCCGTGTCACCTGCCTGCCGTACGCCGACGACCAGACCGTCGACGAGATCTGCGCCTTCCACCGGCGCTCCCTCCACGGCGGCGACGGTTACGTCATCACCGCACGCACCGCGGTGCTGCGGCAGTTACGCGGGGCGATGCGGGTGCTGAACGGCTCTCCCACACCGTCCAGCATCCGCTCGGAACTGCACGAGCTGCTGTTGCGCATCCGGTCCGAGCGGGCGGGTGTCGCCGGGTTCGCCGCGGGTGTCTTCTGCGTCAGCAGGCACGGCTGCCCCGGTGATCCGGAGCGCAGCCGCATGGACCTGCTGCACCTGCTGCGGGCCACGCCCGAACTCACCGACGCCTGGATCGAGAACCGCGGCCGGCGCGGCGTGGTGGTCCTCGGGCGCCGGACACTGTTCGAGCGCCTCAGCCGTGACTGGCACGTCGTTCCGGTGCTGGACCGGGCCCGGGAGTCGCTGGGTGTGGGGGTGGCAGCCGGCTTCGGCGTGGGACCTTCGGCCCGCACCTCGGTGGTACTGGCCGAACGGGCCGCCGTCCGCGCCGAGTCGGAGAACCGGCCGTGCGGCTATCTGATGGAGGACGGCGGACTGGTCATCGGACCGATCGGGCCGGGAGGGGACTCGGCAGGACGGCCGGGAGACCAGCCGCCGGTCCCGCCCCGCCGCGATCAGGGGGACCGTATGCGGGAACTCGCGCGCGCCGTCGGGCTGAGTCCGGCAACGTTGTCCAGGCTGGCCGCGATCGAGCACGACATGGCCGGACGGACCGTCACACCGAGCGAACTGGCCGACGCCATGGCCATCACCGATCCCAGCGGCCGGCGCCTGGTCCGCAAACTCCACGCGCACGGTCTGGTCATCTCCGAGGGATGTGCCCAGCCCCGTCGGAAGGGGCGGCCGACAGGGCTGTACCGCCTGGCGATCGTCGCGGCCCTGACCGGTTCGGGCGACGGACCCGCCCTCGACACCATGTGAACCCCGGGACGCGGTCCGGTCAGAGCAATGCCTCGGCCACGGCTCTCAGGTTGGCCCGGCCCCGCCCGTACGCGCACAGCCCGTCCGCCGCCTCCGTCTCCGCGTCCGGCATGCCGGTGGCGACAAGGAGCGCGTCGGGGCGGCCGGTGAGCAGGGCGGTGCGGGCCGCGGCCTGCCACGGGTGCAGGTCCGCGTCCTCGGTGGCGATCAGCAGCGGTCGCCCCTGGGCGCGCCGCAGGATGCCGGCCACGTCCACAGGGCCCTGCGTGGCCACCACGCCGTCGGTGCCGGGCATGGCCTCGCGCAGGAGCGCGACGAGGTCCGTGCGGGCCCATTCCAGCGCGGGGTGCGGGGGACGGTGGAGGTCGACGACGAAGGGATCGAGGACGGGACCGGGCAGCGGCTTCCACCGGACGGCCCGGCGCGCGGCGAACAGCCCCACGTCCCCGGAACCGGGGTTGAGGCCGGTGGCAGGCGGCTGAGCGAACCGCTCGGCCAGGGCGTCGACGCGGCGGGCGGCGTCGAGCACCCGGGCGGGGTCGAGCGCGCCGCACGCCATCGCGTCGAGCAGGGCGTCCCGGCAGCGCAGCCACAGCTGAGGCTCCGGGCGCGCGATGACGACCTGGTCGGCTCCGGCGGCGATCGCCGCGACGGCGCCGGCCGCCTCTCCCACCCCGCCGGCGATCGCCTCCATCTCCAGGGCATCGGTCACGATGACGCCCTGGAAACCGAGTTCGCCGCGCAGGAGGCCGGTGAGGACACGGCGGCTGAGGGTGGCCGGGGCTGCGGCGTCGAGCGCCGGGTAGACGACGTGCGCCGTCATGACGAGCGGGACGCCCGCCGCGACGGCTGCCTGGAAGGGCAGCAGATCGATCTCGCGCAGGACTCGCTCTTCCCTCGCGTCGAGTGCGACGCTCAGGTGGCTGTCCACGGTGGTCGAGCCGTGGCCCGGGAAGTGTTTGACGCACGGGGCGACGCCGGCGGCCAGTGTGGCCTCGATCCAGGCGGTGACGTGCCGGGCCGCGTGGCCGGGATCGGCGCCGAAGGCGCGGGTGCGCACGATGGGGTTGGCGGAGACCCGGTGCACGTCGGCCACCGGGGCGAAACTCACGCCCACTCCGCACTCGGCCAGGTGCCGGGCGAGCGCGTTCGCCACGGCGGCGGTCAGCGCGGTGTCGTCGGCGACGCCGAGCGCCCAGGCCCCCGGGGTCTCCGGAGCTCCGGCCCGGGCCAGATGGCTGATGCCGCCGCCCTCCTGGTCGACGGTGACGAGCAAGCCGGGCCGTATTGAGCGCAACTCGTCCGTGAGTTCACGCAGCCGGGCTCGCCCGGCGACGTTGCGGGTGTGCAGGATGACGCCGCCGAGCCCGGTGTCGGCCAGCCGTTTCAGCTCGCCGGGGAGCGTCGTGCCGTCGAAACCGAGGACGAGACAGCGGTTCGCGGCCTCGACCAGATCATCGGGCAGGGCGGTCACGGGGTCATCTCCGCAGTGGTCGTGTGGCCGTAGGTGTCCTCGTCCGGTTCCAACAGCAGTACGCAGCGAGCCCAGTGACGATCCGTCATGTCGACGCGTGGCGGTGGCTCCGTGCCGCAGGCGGGCCGTGCGAGGGGGCAACGGGGGTGGAAGCGGCAACCGGACGGGGGGTGGACCAGGTCCGGTGGTTCCCCGTAGTCGTCCGTGGCCGCGTCCGGCGTCGTGCCGTCACCTCGGCCCGTGCGGTCCGCCAGGAACTCCATCCGGTCGGGATCCGGCGTCGAGTCCAGCAGCAGCCGGGTGTACGGGTGGGCCGGGGACTGGGTGACGTCCTCCGCGGTGCCGTACTCGACGATCTCCCCCGCGTACATCACCGCGATCTCGTCGGCGAAGTACCGGGCGCCGGCGATGTCGTGGGTGATGTAGAGCATGGCCAGGTGTTCCTCGTCGCGCAGGATGGCGAGGAGGTTGAGGATCTCCAGCCGGATCGAGACGTCCAGCATGCTCACCAGTTCGTCGCCGAGCAGCACCTCGGGTTCCACGGCGAGCGCGCGGGCGATCGCGACGCGCTGCCGCTGGCCGCCGGAGAGTTCGTGGGGGAAGGCGTCCAGGAAACGCTCGGGCGGGGTGAGCCGCACGCGTTCCAGCAGGGCCCGCAGGCGCCGCTCCAGGTCGTCACGGTCCTTGACGGACCCGTGCAGCCGCAGCGGCCGTTCCAGCAGATACCGCACGCGGTGCAGGGGGTTGAGGGAGCCGAACGGGTCCTGGAGCACCATCTGGACCCGGCGGGCGTAGGCACGGCGCGCCCGTCGGCCTCGCGCCGAGGCCGGTTTCCCGTAGAGCAGGACGCTGCCGCCGGTGGGCTCCTGGGCTAGGGCGAGTGTCCGGGCGAAGGTGGACTTGCCGCTGCCGCTCTCGCCGACCAGGGCCACGGTGCGGCCCGGACGCAGGCTCAGCGAGGCGTTCTCCAGCGCGTGCACGGTCTCACCACGTGATCGGTGCACGGGGTAGTGGACGGTGACGTCCACGGCTTCCAGGACGGGGGCCGGCTCTTCGGTCATGCTCGCCCTCCAGCTGTCGGCGCGGGCAGTTCGTCGGCGTGCACACAGGCCACCGAGCGGCCGGGGCCGTGCTCGGTCAACTCGGGAGGTTCCACACCGCACTCGGGTGTCGCATGCGGACACCGCGGTTCGAAGGGACATCCCGGCGGGAGGCCGCGCAGGTCGGGAGGGTTGCCGGGGATGCCGTTCAGCCGGCGCATCGGCCCGCGCAACGGCGGAAACGAGTCGCGCAGCCCGCGCGTGTACGGATGTCCCGGATCCCGGTACAGGTCTCCGGCCGGCCCGCTCTCCACGATCCGCCCGCCGTACATCACGGCGATGCGGTCGGCGATCTCGAGCAGCAGTGACAGGTCGTGCGTGATGAAGACGACGGAGAACCCCAACTCCCTCTGAAGCCGGATGACTTGGCGGAGGATCTGGCGCTGCATGACGACGTCCACGGCCGTCGTGGGCTCGTCCATCACCAGAAGGTCGGGCTCGCAGACCAGGGCGAGGGCGATGGTGGCCCGCTGCCGCATTCCGCCGGAGAGCTCGTGCGGATAGCTGTCCAGCCGGGCGGCGGGAATGCCGACGAGTTCGAGCATGCGCGCGGCGCGTTCGCGGGCCTGGGCCCTGGGCATCCGGCGGTGGGCGCGCAGGACGTCGGTGAACTGGGCACTCAGCCTGGACACCGGGTTGAGGGCGTTCATGGCGCTCTGGAAGACGACGGCGGTGTTCTCCCACCGGGTCCTGCGGAGTACGCGTGGCTCGGCGTGGAGGAGGTCGACGGGGTCACCGGAGTTCGGATGGAGGACGGCGCTGCCCGAGCGGACGACCGCGGGTGGGCGCAGCAGTCGTAGCAGAGCGTTGATCAGAGTCGTCTTGCCGCTGCCGCTCTCGCCGGCGATGCCGAGGATCTCGCCGCGGTGCAGTTGCAGGGAGACCCGGGACACGGCCGGGAGGGGTTCGGTCTCCGTGCCGTAGTCGACACTGAGGTCTTTCACGTCGAGCAACAGGTTCACCGTGCCCCCTTGCGGCGGGCGCCGCGCAGCCGCGGGTTGGTCAGTTCGTCGATGCCGAAGTTGACGAGCCCGGCGGCGGCGCCGAGCACGGTGATGGCGACCCCGGGTGGCACGAACCACCACCAGGCGCCGGAGACCATCGCCTGCCGCTGCTGGGCGAAGTAGAGCATGGTGCCCCAGCTGACGGCGTTGATGTCGCCGATGCCCAGGAAGTCCAGGCCGGAGACGGCGAGGATGGAGGTGACGAGCGAGAGCATCAGTGTCGCCGAGATCACCGGCAGGAGGTTGGGCAGCACCTCCACGAGCATGATCCGCAGATTGCTCTCACCGAGCAGCCGGGCGCCCACGACGAAGTCCCGGTTGCGCAGCGACAGGGTCTGCACGCGCTTCGAGCGGGCGCCCCAGGCCCAGCCGGTCAGCCCGATGACCAGCGCGACCGCGAAGGGCCCGCCCCGCCCGCGCAGATACCCGGCGAGGATGATGACCAGGGGCAGTCCGGGCAGGACGAGGAAGGCGTTGGTGAGCGCGCCGAGCACCGAGTCGACCGTGCCGCCGTAGTAGCCGCCGATCAGTCCGACGGCCACCGAGAGCGTGGTGGAGACGACGGCCGCCAGTGCGCCCACGAGCAGAGAGGTCCGGGTGCCGACGACGAGCTGTGCGAGGACGTCGGTGCCGTCCTGGGTGGTGCCCAACGGGTGGGCGGAGGAAGGAGGTTGGAGGACCGCGCCGGTGAGTTCGGTGGGGGAGAGGCCCATCGCCGACTGCACGATCCACGGGCCGACGGCGGCGACGAGAACGTACCCGGCGATGATCGCGAGCCCGACGCGGGCCTTTCGGTTGGCGGGGATCAGCTTGCGCAGTGCGGTCCGCCAGGTCAGCCGCCCGGCCGTGGGGGTGAGCGGAGCGGTGAGCGTCATGCGTCCTCCCGGGTGCGCGGGTCGAGCAGGACGTAGACGGAGTCGGCGATGAAGTTGGCCACGAGCACGGACAGCGAGATGATCAGGAACAGCGCCTGCATCAGCGGATAGTCGAGGTTCACCACGGCCTGGTAGAAGAGGTAACCGATGCCGGGATAGGCGAAGACCGCCTCGGCGAGCAGCGAGCCGCCGACGACCGTGCCGATGGCGATGGCCAGGTTCGCCACCTGGGGAAGCATGGCGTTGCGGGCGGCGTACGCCAGCAGGATCCGCCCGCGGCCGAGTCCCTTGGCCTCGGCGAGGCTGACGTAGTCCTCGGCCACGGTGGTGATCATCATGTTGCGCATGCCGAGCAGCCAGCCGCCGACCGAGGAGACGACGATGGTCGCGGCGGGCAGGAAACCGTGCGCGATCACACTGGTGACGAACGCGAGGCCGTAGCCCGGTTCGAGGTTCAGGTCGTAGCCGTTCTGCGAGGGAAAGACCGGCAGGCTCACCGACAGCAGCAGCAGAAGCATGGTGGCGACCCAGAAGTACGGCATCGAGCCGAGGAAGGTCGCGAGCGGTGCCAGCACGCTGTCCAGACGGCTGCCGGGCCGGGAGCCGGAGACGATGCCGAGTCCGGTGCCGAGCAGGAAGGCCAGGACGGTGGTCAGGCTCACCAGCCCCAGCGTCCACGGCAGCCCCTGCGAGATCAACTCCCTTACCGGCTGCGGGAAGTAGGCGGTGGACACCCCGAAGTCGAGGTGGGCGAGTTGGGCGAGGTAGTGCAGGTACTGCTGCCACAGGTTCTGGTCGGGGACGCCGAACAACGCCCTGATGGACTTCTCGGTCGCCGGGGTGACCTGTGCGCGCTGGGCCAGCTTGTTCAGGATGACGGAGGCCGGATCCCCCGGCATGAGCCGGGGGATCACGAAGTTCAGGGTGATGGCCACGGCGGCGGTCCCGAGGTAGAAGCCGAGGCGGCGCAGCAGGACCCGGGCCCGGCCGCCGCGACGGCGGCGGGCGGGGCCGTCCACGGCCGCCGCCGGCCCCGAACCTGCCTCGCCGACCGGAAGCGTCGCCGCCGTCATCGGGCGGACTCCTTGGACATGGCCATCACTTCACCGGCTTCAGATGCGCGAGCACGTTCTCGAACGCCGGTCCGCCGTTCCAGGGCGCGCAGATGTCGTACGGGTCGCTCTTGCTGGGGAATCCGGTCCAGTTGCGGGCGCTCCACGCGCAGCCGGCGGTGATGTTCGACAGCGTCACGTACGGCACCTGGTCGACGATGATCTTCTCCAGCTTCCGGGTGAGATCGATCTGGGTCTGCTCGTCGCCGGTGTTCGCGAGCTGGTTCAGCAGGTCGTCGGTGCTCTTGTCGCGCCAGCGCAGGTAGTTGTTGGTCTGCGCCTTGCCGCCGTTCGGCGTGCCGGCGAACTCGCTGTTCAGCAGCGGGTTGTAGACCTGCCACGGCACCGCGCCGTACGCGAGTCCGTACGCGGCGAGATCGAAGTCGCCCTTCTCCCGGGTGGTGGTGTAGGTGCCGCTGGCCAGGGGCTGCACATTCACCTTGATGCCGATCTTGCCGAGCTGGTCGGCGATGATCCGCGCCCGCTGCACCGAGTCCGCGAACTCGGAGACCTCGATGTAGTTGAGCGTGAGCTGCTTGCCGTCCTTCACCGCCTTGCCGCCGCTCAGGGTGTAACCGGCCTGCTGGAGCTGGGCCTTGGCGGCCGCGAGATCGGTCTGGACGGCCTCCTTGTAGGCGGGGTCGAGCCACTTGCCCTGTGTCGCGGCGTCCAGGCCGGTCTGGCTGATCGGGTCGGCGCCGAGCTGGGTGACGAGTTGGATGAGCTGCTTGCGGTCGATCGCCAGCTCCACCGCCTTACGGACATGGACGTCCTTGAGCGTGCCCCGGTCGTGGTTGAAGACCAGGACCAGCGCTCCGTACGTGGGATAGAAATAGCCGTTCTTCGCCGGGTCCTTGTCGACGTACTGCTTCTCCAGGTTGGGTATGGCGCCGCCGCTCAGGTCCTCCTGGCCGCTGGTCAGCTGGGAGATCTCGGTGACGGAGTTCACCACCGGCAGCCGGATCTGCTTGACCTGGATCTTGCTGCGCCAGTAGTCGCCGCGCAGCGCCAGCGAGATCTGCTGCGGGTCGAACCGCTTCAGCGTGTACGGGCCACTGGCCACGGGGTCGGGGTTGGTGAAGGTGAGCGGGTTCTTTCCCGCCCAGTACTTCTCCGGAACGATGTACTGCTGGAGAATCGACGCGACCTGGGTGAAGGCGGGTTTGTCGAAATGGAAGACGACCGTCTTATCGCCCTGTGCGGCCACCGAAGCGAACGACACTCCGGACGAGTTGAGCGCCGGGTTCTTCTTCACCAGTTGGAAGGTGAACACCACATCCTTGGCGGTGACCGGTTTACCGTCGCTCCAGGTGGCTTTCTTGTCGATGTCCACGGTCAGCGTACGGCCGTCCGAGGACAGTTTCTGGCCTGAGGCGAGCCACGGTTCGAATTCGCCGCCCTTGAGGACGTCAACCCCCATGAGTGACTGGTACATGTAGATCCTGGTTCCCGGAGAAGCGTCCCCGGTGCTGGTCAGCGGGTTGAAGTTGCGCTGCAGCACGGTCTTTCCGGATGCGTAATTGATCATCATCGAGCCGCTGCCCGAACTCGCGGAACCGCTGTCCTGGCAGGCGGTGAGCGCAAGACTCATCACCACCGCGAGTGATACCGGACCGGTTCTGATGGACCATCTGAGCCGCACGGCTGACCTCCCGTCTCGGATGCCGCATTCTGTGAGCGGAAAATGTCGGCTGTCAAGGAAAGCGCGGAAATCCTCGATAAACGAACCTGGTTCCACAACACAAAAGAACCTGGTTCGTATGTCGCCGGCGTGTTCCATTCGGCGCCGTGGGAGGGGAAGAATGCCTATCGGTCGAAGCGGAGGGAATGAGAGGGAATGAATTGACGGAGATGCGTGGGGCGCCATCGGTGACCGGCTGGATGCGCGAGGCCAGGTTCGGCCTCTTCGTCCACTTCGGCGTCTACAGCATGGCCGCACGGCATGAATGGGTGCGCAGCTATGAGGAGATCGGGGACGCCGAGTACCAGAGGTACGTCGACCACTTCGACCCCGACCTGTTCGACGCGGCCGACATCGCGCGTACGGCGCGTGCGGCCGGCATGCGCTACGCCGTACTGACCACCAAGCACCACGACGGCTTCTGCCTCTGGGACTCGGCGGTCACGGACTACACCTCGGCCAAGGTCTGCGGCCGGGACCTCGTCGCCGAATTCGTCGCCGCGATGCGCGCCGAAGGGCTCAGGGTCGGCTTCTACCACTCGCTCATCGACTGGCACCATCCCGACTACGTGATCGACGGCATCCACCCGCTGCGGGGCGCGCCGGACGTGTCCGCCCTCAACTCCGGCCGTGACATGGGCAGATACCGCGCCCATCTGCATGCCCAGGTCCGGGAGCTGCTCACCTCGTACGGCCCTGTCGACCTGATGTTCTACGACTTCACGTTTCCCTGGAAACGCGGCGGAATGCCGGGCAAGGGACCCGAGGACTGGGACTCACCGCGGCTCCTGGAGATGACCCGCGCCCTCCAGCCCGGCATCGTGGTCAACAACCGCCTGGGCGTCCCGGGCGACTACGTGACCCCCGAGCAGTACCAGCCGGACCGTCCGCTGACCCAGGACGGCGTCGAGGTGATGTGGGAGGCGTGCCAGACCCTCAACGGCTCCTGGGGGTACCACCGGGACAACCTGGAGTTCAAGGACCCCGGCGACGTCGTGCGCATGCTCGTCCAGTCCGTGTCGAACAACGGCAACATGATCCTCAACGTGGGTCCCGACGGCCGCGGGAACCTGGAGCCCCGGGCCCGTGCCATCCTGCGCTCCGTCGCGGAGTGGATGCGGCTGCACGCCCGCGCCGTCCACGGGGCCGGTCCCGCGCCGTTCGCGCCGCCCGCCCACGGCGTCTACACCCTTCGCGGCAACCGCCTCTATCTGCACCTCTTCTCCTGGCCCTTCAAACACGTCCACCTGCCCGGTCTGGCCGGCCGGGTGGAATACGCCCAACTGCTGGGCGACGGCAGCGAAGTCGGACTCAGCCTCCTCGACAGCACCCCGCAGCCGCACGCCCACCTCGCCCCCTTGCCGCAGGCCGCCGACACGCTGACCCTGACGCTCCCGGTCACCCGCCCCGACGTGCTCGTGCCAGTCGTCGAGCTGTTCCTGACGGAGCCGTGAGCCGTCCGTCGCCACTGTTCGTCGGTTCGCGCGGAGCACATGTCATGTCGTCCTGGTGGGGCGGCCGTTCACACGACGAGCTCCTTGGTGATGCGGTCGAGCATGAAGGACGAGGACTCGCGGGCGCGTTCCTCCCAGGCGAAGACGCAGGCCGTGGCGACGCCGTCGAAGTGCAGTTCGCGCAGGGTGCCGAAGAAGGCGTCCCAGTCGACCTCGCCCTGGCCGATGTCGAGGTGCTGGTGGATGCGGGCGGTGGTGCCTGGCGGGTTGAGGATGTAGCGCAGGCCGGAGGAGCCCTTGTGGTTGAAGGAGTCGGCGATGTGGACGTGTCGGAGCTTGTCGCCGGCGTGGCGCATCATCGCCGCGATGTCCGCCGTCGGATCCGATCCGGAGAGGTGGAAGGAGTGCGGGGCGCAGTAGAGGTAGTTCACCCAGGGCTTGTTGATCGCGCGGACGAGGTCGACCGCCGGGGTGTTCTCCTCGCAGAAGTCGTCCGGGTGGGCCTCCAGGTTGAGCGCGATGCCCTCCCGCTCGAACAGCGGCAACAGTTCCTCCAGCGAGCGCCAGAACGCGGCCTCGCTCTCGGCGGCGCGCTCGGGACGGCCGTTGAACTCCGAGTTCATCAGCGGGCATTCGAGATCGGAGGTGATCTCGATCATCCGCCTCCAGTACCGGACGGCGGCCTGCCGCTCGGCCTCGTCGGGCGACGACCACTTGTACAACGGCAGCACGGACGACAGCTTCACCCCGTGCGTGCGCAGGGAGTTCTTCAGCCCGGTGATCCGCCCGTCGTCGGCACGCGGGTGCAGGAAGAACGGCATGAAGTCGTCCCGGGGCGACAACTCGATGTACTGGTAGCCGAGTTCGGCGACCGTGCGCACCATGTCGTCGATCGGCAGGGCGCGGAACATGTACGGGTCGAGGGCGATCTTCATGCGGCACCTCCGTAGAAGGCGGGGCGGGGCTTGAGGTCGGTGGCGACGACACGGCCGGACTCCAGGGCCTCGACGGTCGCGCTGGTGATGACGGTGGCCGCGTAGCCGTCCCAGGCCGAGGGGCCGCAGGGCTCGTCGCCGGCGGCCACGCAGGCGATCCACTCGCGGAACTCGGTGTCGAAGGCGTCCGCGAACCGGCCCACCCAGTCCGTGAGCACCTCCGTGCTGTGCTGTCCGGCGGTGCGCACGCCGGCCGAGGCCGGGTCGGGCAGCCGGACGAGACCCTCCTCGCCGACCGCCTCGCACTGGATGTCGTAGCCGTACTGGCAGTTGACGAAGACCTCCAGGTCGATGCGGACGCCCTTGGCGGTCTCGAAGAGCATGATCTGCGGATCCTTGAGGTGGGCGAACCGCTTGCTCGTGGCGCGCGGGGTGACCACCTGGGTGGAGACGATCTCGTCGTCGAGCAGCCACCGCAGCACGTCCACCTCGTGCACCGCGGTGTCCAGCGCGGCCATCGCGGAGGTGTACGCCTCAGGGACGGTCGGATTGCGGTGGGCGCAGTGCACGATCAGCGGCTCACCGATCCTGCCGGAGTCGATGACCTGCTTCATCTTCCGGTAGCCGACGTCGTAGCGGCGCATGAAGCCGATCTGGACCAGGCGGCGGCCGAGCGCCGTCTCGGCCTCCACGATCCGCAGGCAGTCCTCGGCCGTCGTGGCCAGCGGCTTCTCGCAGAACACCGGCTTCCCGGCGGCTGTCGCGGTCAGCACGTGCTCGGCGTGGGTCGGGCCCCAGGACGTCACGAGGACGGCGTCGACGTCGTCCGCCGCGATCAGGGCCGCACCGTCGGGCAGCACCCGGGCGCCGACCGGCGCCGCCGCCTCCTGGGCACGGGCGGCGTCGATGTCGGTGACCGCGGTGACACGGGCACCGGTGACGGTCTCGGTGAGCCGCCGGATGTGCTCCTTGCCGATCCAGCCGGCGCCGATGACGCCTACGCGCACAGTCATGGGTGGTGGTCCTTTCGAAGAACTTCCTGGAACAGGGGAGGTCAGGAGAAGCGCGTGCGGAGTTCGGCTTCGAGGGTCTCGAGGGTGCGGCCCCTGGTCTCGGGGACGTAGCGCTTCACGAAGGCGAGGGAGACGACGCCCGCCACCACGAAGAGGAAGAAGGTGTTGGAGATCCCGATGCCGGAGAGCAGGGACGGGAAGACCAGGCCGATCAGGAAGTTGGTCAGCCACAGCACCACCGCCGCGACACCCATGCCGAAGCCGCGCATCCGCATCGGGAAGATCTCCGACAGCATCAGCCAGGTCACCGGCGAGATCGCGCCCTGTCGGAAGGCGAGGAAGGTGACGGTCATGGCGAGCACCACGTACGCTCGGCCGTCGCCCGAGGGCGGCGCCAGGGAGAACACGCCGATCAGCAACAGGGCTGCCGTGGTGCCGATCTGACTGGTCATCAGCATCGGGCGGCGGTCGGCCCGGCCGAGCAGCCAGATGCCGACGAGGCCTCGCGCACCGGCGGGGCCGCGACGAGGAAGAACACGTACACCGCGACCGCGCCGAGGGAGACACCCACCTCGGGGCGGGCCAACAGCCTTAGCACCGGCAGGCGTTGCGAGGTTCGCCCATCGGTCTCCTTCGGGCCGGGGGCCGGCGGTGCGGACACCGCCGGCTCAGCCCGCTGGGTCATGCTCATCACCGGGTTCCCTTGGCGGCGAACGCCGCGACCGTGTCGACGTTGGTCTTGTCGATGAAAGCCGGTCCGGTGAGGACGGGCGCGGTGCTGCCTCCGCTGAAGTTCCCGTTGGTCCTGTAGAGCCACAGGGCGTCGACGGCGAGATAGCCCTGCAGGTAGGGCTGCTGGTCGACGGCGAACTCGACCTGGCCGTCCTGGACGGCCTTCACCAGGCTCTTGTTGAGGTCGAAGGTGGCGAGCTTGGCCTTGCTGCCGGCGTCGGACAGCGACTGCACGGCGGTCAGCGCGATCGGGGCGCCGAGGGTGACGACCTGGTCGACGGAGGAGTCCTGCTTGAGCTTGGCGGTGATGGTGGACTTCACGGACGGCATGTCGGTGCCGTTGACGTAGAGGATGTCCGTCTTTCCGCTGAAGCCCTTCTTCAGGCCGGCGCAGCGCGCCTCAAGGGCGACCTGCCCCTGCTCCTGGATGACGCAGAGGGCGTGCTTGGCGCCGAGTTGGTTCAGGCGCTGTCCGAAGGCCTGCCCGGCGATGTTCTCGTCCTGGCCGAAGTACTCCAGCATGCCGAGCTGCTTCCAGTCGTCCACGCCGGAGTTGAAGCCGACGACCGGGACGCCCGCCGCCTTGGCCTTGGTCACCACGTCCTTCATGGCGTCCGGCTTGGCGGCGGTGAGCGCGATGCCGTCGACCTTCTGGTCGATCGCGTTCTGCACGAGGTTGGCCTGGTTGCCGGCGTTGGGGTCGCTGGAGTAGACGAGCTTGACGTTGTCCTTGGCCGCGGCGGCCTGCGCGCCCTTGCGGACCAGGTCCCAGAAGGTGTCGCCGGGCGACGCGTGGGTGACCATGGCCACCGTCATACGCGGGGTGGTGGCCTTGCCCGCCGCGGCGTCCGCACCTCCCTCTTCGGACTTCTTGCCGCCCGAGCTGCTGGAACAGCCGGCGGCGAGCAGGGTTCCGGCGAGGACCGTGGCGGTGAGGATGGCGGCTCGGTGGTGTCTGTGCATGTCCCTTGCACCTCGCTGTGCTGGTCGGGATGGCGTCTGTGGTGGGGCGGGAGCGCGTCTGACCTCGGTGACCGGAGCGCGATCATCGAGCGGGTGACGCATCGCGCGCGGGGTGCGTATGTGCCACGTGGCGGCGCGTTGTCCGCGGTGGCCATGGGTGCGGACCACCTGTCTGTTCCACTGGAGCGCTTTAGTAGCGCGCTCTAGTTTCAGAGACTATGGAGCCGCCCCAGGGAGATGTCAACAGCTATGTCAGGACGTACCTACAAAGTGCTCGGAATGGGACCGAGTCGTGGATCCGGTCGCCGGAAGAGGGGCGCTGGGATGCGCGAACAACGGGAATCCGCCGGTGAGGCACCAGCGTCCGTCGGCGGGAGCATCGACCGGTGACCGGCCTCTGGACCTGACGTACGAGGACCCCGTGGTCATCCGCCTGGCTGACACACCTCGAACGTCGTGACCGGCCAGGGCCGGGGCTCAGTGCACCGGGAAGCCGAAGGCGTAGCCCTGCTCCTTGAGCCAGGGGAGGATCCGGCGCAGAGCTTCGACGGTCTGGGAGCGGTCGCCGCCCGCGTCGTGGAAGAGGAGCGTCGGCCCGTTGGGCAGTTCCCGCTCGACGGTGGCGACGATGGCGTCCGCGCCCGGCCGTTCGAAGTCCTTCGAGTCCACGTTCCAGCCCAGCGGGCGCATGCCCCGGGAGGCGGCCAGTTTGCGGCTGTAGGGAGTGAAAGCCCCGCCGGGCGCCCGGTAGTACATCGGTCGTACGCCCCCGGACGCCTCGGTGATCATGCGCTCGGCGTCGAGTATCTCCCGCGACTGGTAGGCCTGGGACTTGGTGTCCATGGTGGTGTCGTGCGACACCGAGTGGTCGCACAGCCGGTGCCCGGCCGCGACCACCTTCTTCACCAGGTCCGGGTGCGCCTGCGCCTGCGTCCCCACCATGCAGAAGGTGGCCTTCACCCCGTACTCCCGCAACACGTCGAGCACCTGAGGGGTCCACACGGGGTCGGGGCCGTCGTCGATGGTGATGTTGACGCCGCGCGCCCCCTTGTCCGAGGCGTGCACGATGGTCACCGCCACCGGCTTGACGCTGCCCGGCGTGGCCGACGCGGCCGTCCGGGGCGACGAGCCGCCCACGGCACCGGCCCGCGCGGCCCACACCGAGGCACCGGCGGCCAGCACCGTCACCGCGAGCGCCGCCCCGACCACCTTGACGTGCCAGCCCCGCACGCCGCCGTGCCGCGCCATGTCCGCCCCGCTTTCCCGCAGTTGCTCGCCCAACCTCTGGTCGTCCTCCGACCATTCGGCAGGACGACGGGCGGCGGCCACGGGATGCGTCTGTTACAGATCGCGGACAATTCCGGGACCGTTCGCGGACAACTCGGCGAGCGGCGGCCGGAGCGGACCGGTCGAGGCGAAGGGTTCCGCCTGTGCTGTTCGTGGAGCCGAGGGGCCGTAGCGGGCGGTTCTCCGCCCTTCACCGCACGACATCTTCGAGATGGGGCACCACACGGGTCAGCCGGAGTACGCCCCACAGGATCAGCAGCACACCGATCGCCTCGGGCAACAGCCACCAGCCCGTGCGGATGCTCTCCTCGAACAGCACGACGCCCAGCAGGAGGCTCACCGCCGCGTCACCGATGGTCAGCGCAGGCTGGGAAGCGGCCAAGGGCCCGGCCTGCAGGGCGTTCTCCAGCAGCAGGAGTGCCGTGACGCCGGTGAGCGCGAAGCCGTAGGTCTGCCAGGTGGTGAGGAAGGCCGGCAGCCCGGCGTCGGCGAGGCGTCCCATGGCCGACTTCATGAGCGCGGCTGTCAGGGCGTTGCCGACCGCGGCGGCCGACGCCAGCGTGGCCGCACGCAGCAGCGGCGAGCGCGAGGAGCGAGCGAGGAGCACGGCTGCCGCCATCGCGCCCAGAGCGAGCGCCAGTACCGGAATCCACCGCTCCATCGCGGCCTGCACCCGGGTCCCGGAGGGGTCGGCCGAGGCCAGCAGCAGGGCGAGTCCGGCCATCACGCCCCCGACAGCCCACCAGCCGTCGGCCGCCAGCCTGCGGTGCATCAGCGGCACCGCGACGAGCAGAGCGAACGGCAGTTCGAGAATGAACAGGGGCTGGACCAGTGCCATGGGGCCGTTGACCAGGGCCAGCGCCTGGCACACCGCGGCGCCCATCACACCGGCGATGCCGATCGCCCAGGCGGGCCGCCGCACGAGGGCGAGCAGCAGGCGAAGGCCGCCGCCCCGCGCCACCGTGGAGGCGGCCTTGCGCTGGAACGCCGTACCCACGGCGTTGCCGGCGGCTCCCACGACGGCGAAGAGGACGGCGAGCTCGATCATCACTCACCATGCTCCCGGACATGATCTCCCCCCGCACCGCGGGCGCCGCGGCTGTGCTCAGGAGCAGTTGAGCGCCGTGAGGTCGACGGCGTCGGCCATCGCCTGCATCCCCTTGTCGTTGGGGTGGATGTGGTCGCCGCCGTCGAGGAAGGGCAGGATGCGCTCGGGGTCGTAGGGACTGCGCAGAACGCGGTCGAAGTCGGTCACGGCGTCGAACTCGCCGCTGCCCCTGACGAAGGCGTTGACGTCCTGTCGTACGGCCTCGGCGGCCGGGTCCCATTCCGGCCAGCCCTTGAACGGGGCCACCGTGGCGCCGACGACGCACTTGCCCGCCGCGTGCACCCGCCGGATGATCTCCCGGTAACCGGCGATCATGTCCTCGGCGGTCACTCCCGTGTGCGCCTTGATGTCGTTGACGCCCTCGAAGAGGAACACCGTGCGCACGCCGGGGTGGGACAGCACGTCCCGCTGGAGCCGGTTCAGCGCGCTCTGGCCGGCTCCGTCCGCCAGCACCTTGTTGCCGGACACCCCCGCGTTGGCCACTCCCTTGACCGCGGTGTCCGCCTGCCCGAGCCGACGGGCGAGGTAGTCGGGCCAGCGGCGGTCCAGGTCCGCGGTGGACTGCCAGCCGTCGGTGATGGAGTCACCGAGCGCGACCACGGCGCCGGTCGCCGCGCCCGTCCGCACGGACACGGCGTCGAGGTAGAACCACGAGCCGGTCGTCCCGGTCCAGTGCTCGGCGCTCTCCTCGGCGGTGTGGTCGCCCTGAGCCGTGTATGACGTCTGCATCGCCATCCCGTGACCGCTCGCGGGGCCCGCCGCGTCCGGCGAGTGCAGGCTCACCACCAGGTCGGTCGCCGCGGGCAGCCGCCCGGGCAGCGGGTCGCTGAGCGCGGTCCCTCCCGCCGGGACGGTCACAGAGCCGGCGCCGCCGAAGCCGAGCCGCCGGTTGCTGCCCGGCACCAGCTCCGCCCCCTGCCGCCGGACGCCCGCGTAGACGCCGTCGAAGGTCACCGGCCGGTCGCCGAAGGCGTTCGTCAGCCGGATCCGCAGATCGCTCCCGCCGACGCTGGTCCGTACGACGAGGCGGTAGCCGCGGTCGGTGACGCCGTCCCCCAGCCGGTCGGCGGAGGCCGCCCAGGTCACGACGTCGTGGGGGGAGTCCGCGGCCTTCACGGCCGTCGCCGGGAGGGCCTGGAGCAGCGTGGCGGCGAGCAGTACGGCGACGAGCCGGCGCATCCGCGCCCGACGGGCCATCATCGGGTGAACCCCGTCAGCGTCACGGACCGTCCCGGCCGCAGGTCCACCGTCCGGGACGTCCCGGCGAACGTCACCGTCGTGGTCCGGCCGCCGACGCTGCGCACCCGCGCCGAGGTGGGCATGCCCTCCCGCCAGCGCAGGTCGACGACGAAACCCCCGCGCGCGGGCAGGCCGCTGACGTGTCCGGAGGCGGCCCAGGCATCGGGCAGGGCGGGCAGGAGCTCCAGGTGCCCGGGGCGGGAGTGGAGGAGCATCTCGGCCATCGCGGCCGGGGTGCCGAAGTTGGCGTCGATCTGGAAGATACCCCTGCCCCGTTCGGCCTCGTAGATGTCGAAGAGGTTGAAGGCGGTGCCGTTGCCGCCGCCGGTCGACGGGCGCAGGTTTGTCACGACCAGTTCGTAGGCGTTCTCCGCGTTCTTCAGGCGCGCCCAGCACAGCGCGCGCCAGGCGTTCGCCCAGCCGAAGCTGTTCATGCCGCGCGCGGTGAGGAGCGCGGTGGCGCCGTCGACGATCTCCTTCGGGGTGGAGCCGTCGGGGCGGATGCGGTCGCCGGGGAACAGGCCGACGAGCGGGGAGAGGTGCCGGTGGGTGGTCTCCCCGAGGTTGTCGGGGGACATCCACTCCTCCAGCCAGCCGGTACGCGGGCTCACCTGCGGCAGGTACAGCCGCTCGCGCAGGCCGGCGACGGTGTCCGCGTAGGCGCCGTCCTTCCCGAGTTCCGCCGCGGCGGTGCCGTAGTGGCCGAACAACTCCCACACGAGTTCCTGCGCGTAGGTGATGCCCTTGGCGTCGAGCGGGCCGTGCTCGGGGGACCAGTCGCTGTCGGCGACGAGGACCTCGCGTGAGGTGCCGGGAAGAGTCGTGGTGAGCAGCCGTGCCTCCCAGAACTCGCAGGCCCCCTTCAACAGCTGGTAGATCTTCTCCAGATGGGTGCGGGATCGGGTGAACTCGTAGTGCTCCCACAGGGTGTTGGCGATCCAGGCGTTGGCCGCGGGGTGCCACCACCAGCCCATCCCGCCGTGCGGATTGGTGGAGATCGCGACCGTCCAACCGGCGTTCTTCCCGGTGGAGTTGCGGTAGCGGTTGCGCGGATCGTTGAACAGGGACCGGGTGAGCGCGGTCCAGGACGGCAGTTGCGCGAGGCAGTAGTCGGTGAGGGCGTCGAAGCACTGCGACAGACCGGTGCGGTCGGCCATCCAGTAGTTCATCTGGATGTTGATGTCGGTGTGGTAATCGCCCATCCAGTCCGGGTCGTTGCCGTCGAGCCACAGCCCCTGCAGGTTGAGGGGCAGACTGCCCCGCGAACCGGAGATCATCAGGTACCGGCCGAACTGCAGGTAGGCCGCCTCGAGTTCGGGATCCGGCGTCCTGTCGCGGGCGCGTGCCGTGAGCCGTTCCCAGGTGTCCAGGGCGCGCTGCTCGGCGCTCGACGTGCCGAGGGAGAGGTCCAGTCGGCCGTAGAGGGCGTGGTAGTCGGCCGTATGGGTGCGCAGCAGGCCGGCGGCCGGGTGGGCTGCGGCCGCGCGGACCTTCGTGCGAGCCAGCTCCTCGGGGTCGAGGGACGGGTCGCGGTACTTCGCCTCGGCGTCCGGCGCGTAGTTGGTGCCGCCGCTGACCACCACGGTGAGCTCCGCGCAGCCGGAGAAGTCGATGCGTGCCCCGTTCACCCGGACCCGGCCGCCGGTCCCGCGCGCGGTGACGGCGGCGCCGTAGCGCAGGCCGTTGGGCAAGGACGCGCCGAACGACTCCGCCCCTGTCCGGGTCTCGCCGTGCGTGCCGTCCAGCGTTACGGACCCGGTGTAGCTGCCGCCGCCGCTCTGGCCGAAGTGCAGGACGATCACGTCGTCGGGCTTGCTGGCGAAGATCTGCCGCCGGTACGTCACCCCGGAGCGGACGTACGTCGTCGTCAGCAGGGCCTGGGAGAGGTCGAGGGTGCGGCGGTAGCCGTTGACGCCGGCCAGGTCGTGGTCGGGGATGTCGACGGTGAGCCGGGCGAGGAGGGTGAAGGAGCCGAAGTCGGCGCGACCGTAGGGGAACTGGCCGTCGGAGTCCAGCGTGTCGTTGAGGCCGCCGGTCCACATCGTGGCGTCGGTGATGAGCAGCAGTTCACGGCCGGGGTCGTTGCTCGCGAGGGCGCCGAGGCGGCCGTTGCCGACGGGCAGCCCCTGTTCGATCATGGAGTTGTCGTCGGCGGGGGCCTGCCACCACAGCGTGTGGCGCGAGGCGTCGGTGGGCGACGTCGAGTCGGTGGGGCGCTCGGGTGCGGCGGAGGCGGTGAAGGCGGGCAGCCCGGCGAGGGCCGCGGTGAGCGAGGTGGCGAGGAGGGCGCGTCTGCCGGGGTCGGTCGGGCGGGGGGTCATGGCGGCTCCGGAGGTCTGCGGGCCCGGCGCGGTGCCGGGCCCGGTGGGGTCAGTTCGCGGCCGAGGACTTCGGTACGTCGATCCGGTCGATGTCCGGCGCGTAACCGGAACCGCTGTCGAAAGTGATCGTGTTGGCGCCCGCCTTCAGCGTCACCGGAACGTGGACACTGTCGACGGTTCCCCAGTCGCCGGTGGCGGGGAAGACGTGGCGGGTGGCGCCGCCGCCGTTCGCGGAGATGTCGGCCGCACGGGAGTCACCGCTGATGTACGCGACCTTGATCTGGTAGGTGCCGGGCTTGTCGACCACGACGCCGGTGAAGGTCAGCTTGCCGCCGAGGTAGAGGTCGCCGACCTTGCGGGCGCCGGAGCAGGACGGGCAGTCGGTGACGGAGGCGTTGCCGGCCAGGGTGTTGGCCGGAGCTTCGGCCTCGTAGCCGGTCCGCTCCAGCGCGCTGCCGCGCGGAGTGACGGCGAACAGACGGGATCCGTGCGCGGGCAGCGCCTGAGTGATCCTGTTCTGGTACGTGCCGAGGTTCTCGTGGTTCCACAGATCGCGGACGGACGCCTTGCCGGTGAAGCCGAGCATGCTCCAGTCGGCGCTCACCGAGGCCGGCGCGTCGGACAGGTTGAACAGGGCCACGGTGTGGGTGCCGTCGGGATTCTCCGCGGCCCACACCCGCTGGGGGCCGGACGTGGTGAGCGGGTGGGCGGGCGGTGCGTCGCTCTGGTCGACAGCGATGACCTCACGGTTGGTGAGCAGGGACAGGCCGTAGGAGTCCAGGCGGGTGAGGTCGTCGCCGGTGTAGAGCGGGGACTTCGCGATGGCCCACAGGGTGGCGTATGTCTGCCGCTCGGCCTTGGTCAGGCCGTCCATCCCGCCGTTGCCGACGTCGAGCGAGTCGAGGTCGTTCCAGCCGCCGGGGCCGGCGTGCCTGGTCCAGGCCGGGGTGTCGTCGAAGCGGTCGTCGACGGAGTTCTCCCAGGAGACCAGGGTGTTGCAGTAGCACTCGACATCGGTGTCGATGCGCCAGCCATCGGAGTATCTCCTCCAGTCGGCGGCGTGGCCGATGTCGAGGGACCAGGACACCTCCAGATGGATCGGGCGTCCGGTGGCGGCGATCGCCTTCTGCCAGGCGGCCACGTCGGCGATGTTGTCGTAGTTGTCGCCGCTCTTGAAGGAGCCGGGGCCGACGCCGTCGAGCTTCAGGAAGTCGTAGCCCCAGTCCGCGAACAACCGCGCCTGCGAGTCGATGTACTTCTGAGCGCAGGGGTCGGAGAAGTCGATCTTGTACGCGCTGTCCCAGCCGTTGGTGGTGCGCAGGTCGGCGTAGACGATGTCGGCCGTGGTGCAGCCTTCGGCGTTCCAGATCGGGGCCTTGCCGTCGGCGTACGCCTCCTTCTCCAGCCCGGCCGGCAGATAGATGCCCGCCTTGAGGCCCTTGGCATGGACGTGGTCGGCGACGGGCTTCATACCCCGAGGAAAGCGCTGCGGGTCGGCCTTCTGACGGGCGTACTCGTCGAACCCGGGCTTCCAGGTCTTGTCCCGCCACCAGCCGGCGTCGATGTTGACGTACTCGTAGCCGGACTTCTTCAGCTTCGCCGCCAGGGCGTCGGCCTGCTTCAGGACGTTGGCCTCGGTGAGGTAGCTGTAGTCGCCGTCGGGGTTGAGGCCGGGATACTTGGACGACTGCATGCTCCAACTCGACCAGCCCATGTACGGCTTGGCGGCGAGGGCGGGAACGACGCTTTCGGCACGGGCCGCGGAAGTGACGGTCGCGGTGCTCCCGGCGTGCGCCGCCGGGGTGAGAGTCGAGGTGCCCGCGGCGAGAACCCCGACGGCCAAGGCTCGCAGGGCGCGTGGGGGCAGGACGGAGAGCGAGGGTGACCGCATGGGTCGTACCTCCTGGGGTGGGGTGGGTGCTCCTCGTACGATCAGTTCGGGGCGGTGATGAAGGACTGGATCGCGGTGGCCGCGGCACCACGCGCCCACTCCTCGAACGGCAGCGGCCGCGTCTGCACGTCGCACTGCGCGGCCGAGCCGAAGGCGGCCGCCGTGAAGGCGTCCCGGATCTGTTCGGCGAACAGGTCGTAGGCGGCCAGGCCCTCGCCGGAGATGAGCACCCGCTCCGGGCCGAGCAGGTTCGCCACGGTGGCGATGCCCCGGCCGATCGCCTCCCCGGCCCGCGCGTACGCCTCGCGCGCGCCGCTGTCACCCCCGCGGGCCAGCTCGACGGCCTCGGCGGTGTCGGCGACCTCGACGCCGGTCGTCTCACGGATGCGGGCGAGGATCGCCGGATCCGCGGCGATCGCCTCGACGCAGCCGCGGTTGCCGCAGTGGCAGAGCGGTCCGTTCGGATCGACGGTCACATGACCGATCTCCCCGGCGACCCCGTGGGCCCCGGCGACCACCCGTCCGTGCACCACCAGACCGCAGCCGATGCCGGCGCCGACGGTCACCACGGCGAAGTCCGACAGGCCCACGCCCGCGCCGAACCACTGCTCGGCGACGGTGAGGGCCCGTACGTCGTTGTCGACGGTGACCGGCAGGCCCGTGATGGTGCCGGCGAGCCCGGCGAGCGGCACGTCACGCCAGTCGAGGAACGGCGAGTAGCGCACCACACCCTCGACCCGGTCCACGTCACCGGAGGCGGCGATGCCGAGCCCCACGACCCGCACGCCGTAGCCGTCCGCTCCGGTCAGCAGCTCCAGCACGACCTCTGCGGCCGAGACCAGGACCGCTTTGGGGTCACGACGGGCGAGGGGCACGTGCCGGGCGAGCAGGATCCGGCAGCACAGGTCCGTGAGCACCCCGATGATCTCGTCGCCCGTCAGCTTGAGACCGATGAAGAGCGCGCGGCCCCCGTCGACCCGCACCAGGTTCGCGGGCCGCCCGAGCGCCGGCCGTGTCCCGGCGTCGGCGTCCTCCACCAGATACCCGGACTCGATCAGAGGCCGGACCGCCTTCGTCACGGCCGCGGCGGACAGACCGGCCCGCCGGGCCAGCTCCAGGCGGGTCAGGGGTCCTTGGGACAGGACGGTCGTGAAGACCTGCGAAGCGGCCGGCGTACCGGCGGGGAACGTCTCGGCAGGCGGCGTGGGGGAGGGCGAGGGCATGGCCGGGAACCTAGGGCTCTTATTTTCCGCTGTCAATGAAAGAAGCAAGGATTCCCTGAACACTTGCTGTGTGTCCTGATGGGCTTTCAAGAATCCGCCAGGCGTCGGGTGTTGTCCATGAAATCGAAGGATGTGTCGCACGGAGGCCGGTGGGGTGCCGTTCGTGAGAGCGGCTTTGCAGGTCAGTGACGGGGCACGGCGCCGAGTTCCGCACCGGCCCGACAGGCGGCGCCGATCGCCACGGCATCCCCGTCCAGGGCGGCGGGGAGCACCCGGACCGGGTGGCCGCTGACCGGGGGTTCGGCGGCGAGGGTGCGGTGGATCGGCGGTTCCAGCAGAGCCCAGGCGCGGCTGACGCCCCCGCCGATCACGACGGTGGTGACGTCCAGCAGGCCCGCCGTGAGGAGGATCGCGCGGGCCACGGCGGCGCCCGCGGTGTCGTACACGGCGAGCGCGTCCGGGTCCCCGGCGGCCGCCGCCTCGGCGACCCGGCGGGCGGTGAAGCTCCGCTCCGGCTGTCCGGTCCGCTCGGCGTACCGGGCGGCGATCGACCGGCCCGACGCCAGGGTCTCCAGATGGCCGCGGCCCCCGCAGGTGCACCGCAGATCGCCGAAGCCGGGTATGTGGCCGATCTCGCCGGCCGCGCCGTGCGGACCGTCGTACAGGGCGCCGTCCAGCCACAGGGCGCCGCCGACCCCGGTGCCGAGGGTCATCCCGAGCGCATGCGCCTCGCCCGCGCCCGCGCCCCGTCCGACCTCACCGCGCAGGAACGCGTTGACGTCGTTGTCCAGGTACGCCGGTACGCCCAGAGCCTCCTCGACCGTCGCCGTCACGGGGAAGCCCGCCCACTCGCGGAACGAGTCGCTGGCCACGAGGATCCGCCCGGCCTTCGCGTCCACCAGGCCCGCCGCACCGATCCCCACGCCCAGCAGCCGGCCGGGCGTGCGGTCGAGGAGGAGGCGCAGGGCGTCGAGCGCCGCCCCGACCATCGCCGCCCCGCCCTCGGCCGCCGGGGTGGGCACCCCGAGCCGGTCGAGCACCACGAGGTCGGCCGTGCACAGCACCACCTGGGTGGTCGTCCCTCCGATGTCGACACCGGCGACCACCCCGGGAGCGGCCCTCACGCGGTGGCCTCCACCCCGGGCTGGGCCCGCCGCCGGCGTTGCAGCACGGGGTCGGGCACGGGCACGGCGGCGATGAGCCGGCGCGTGTACTCCGTCTCCGGACGCAGCAGCGTGGTCATGGTCGGCCCTTCCTCCTCGACGGCCCCGGCCCGCATGACGACGACCCGCTGCGCGAACTCCTGCACCACAGCCAGGTCGTGCGACACGAACAGACATGCGAAGCCCAGCTCGCGCTGCAACTCGGCGATCACCTCGAGCACCGTCCGCTGCACACTCACGTCCAGCGCGCTGGTCGGCTCGTCCGCCACCAGCAGCCGGGGTTCGAGGACCAACGCCCGTGCCAGGCTCACGCGTTGCCGCTGCCCACCGGACAGCTCGCGTGGCCCGCGCCGAGCCAACTCCTCGGACAGCCGCACGAGTTCGAGCACCTCCGCGACCCGGGCCCGCCGCTGGGCCGCGGACATGCCCCGCCGGTGCACCCGCAGCGGCTCCGCCACGCACTCCGCGACGCTCATCCGCGCGTCCAGCGAGGCCACCGGATCCTGCAGGACCACGCCCACACCGGACAGCAGAGCGCGCCGAGCCCGGCCACGCGCCCGGGCGAGGTCGCTGCCGAACAGCGCCGCCGAACCGGAGCCCGGCCGGACGAGCCCCAGCGCGACCCGGGCCGCCGTCGACTTGCCGGAGCCGGACTCGCCGACGAGGCCCACGGTCTCGCCGGGCCGGACCGTGAGGGACACGTCGCGCAGTGCCTTGACGGTACGACGTCCACGGCCGAAGTCCACCGAGACGTCCCGGAGTTCGACCACCGGCGCCCCGTCGGCCGACCCGGCCGCCGCGTCCGCGCCCGCCGGCTCGCCCACCACCAGCCGGGGCACCGCCGCCAGCAGCCGCTGCGTGTACTCGTGCGTCGGCCGCAGCAGCACCTCCTCCACCGTCCCGGTCTCCACGACCCGGCCCTCCAGCATCACCGCGACCCGGTCGGCGAAGTCCGCGACCACGCCCATGTTGTGGGTGACCAGCAGCACGCCCGTGCCCGAGTCGGCCGCCAACTCCCTGAGCAGGTCCAGGATCTCGGCCTGTACGGTGACGTCGAGAGCGGTCGTCGGCTCGTCGGCGATCAGCAGACCGGGCGAGTTGGCGATCGCCATGGCGATGACGACCCGCTGCCGTTGCCCGCCCGACAACTGGAAGGGGAACGCGGACGCGCGCCGCTCCGGCTCCGGAATGCCGACCCTGCGCAGGAGTCCGACCGCCTCGCGGGCGGCCTCGGCGCGCGACACCGGCCGGTGGTTGCGGACGACCTCCGCGATCTGCGCGCCGACCCGGGTCAGCGGATCCAGCGCGGTGGCCGGCTCCTGGAACACCATCGACACCGTACGGCCGCGCAACCGCGCGAGCTCCGCCTCCGGGGCATCGACGACCTCGGTGCCGTCCACCGAGATCCGCCCCGACACCCGGGCGTGGCCCGGCAGCAGCCCCATCGCGGCGAGCGCCACCGTCGACTTCCCGGAGCCCGACTCGCCGACCAGCGCGAGCGTCTCGCCGGGCCGTACGTGCAGGGACACCTCCCGTACGGCGGGCACCTCGCCCGTGTCCGTCGAGAACGTCACCCCGAGGTCCTCGATCTCCAGCACGGTCCCCGGCACGCTCATCCGCGCCCCCTCACGTCGAAGGCGTCGCGCAGCCCGTCGCCGATCGCGTTGAACGCGCACACGACGAGGATGATCGCGAGGCCGGGCGGAACGATCAGCCACCAGCGCCCGGAGTACGCCGCCGTCAGACCGGCCGACAGCATGCCGCCCCAGTCGGTCGACGGCGGCCGGACGCCCAGGCCGAGATAGGACACGTACGCCACGAGCAGGATCGCGTCGGCGACCTGGAACGTCGCCGCGACCACGATCGTCGACACCGAGTTCGGCAGGATGTGCCGCCCGATCGCCCGGCCGTGCGTGCCGCCGATGGCGCGCAGTGTCAGCACGTAGTCCCGGCTCTTCAGCGTCAGCGTCTCGGCCCGCACCAGCCGGGACGGCACCAGCCAGGACACCAGGCCGAGCACGATGATCAGGCCGATGGTGTCCGGGGTGGTGATGGCGGAGACGACCAGCAGGATGAACAGCGCCGGAATGGCGATGCCGGCGTCGACGATCCGCATCATCACCGCGTCCACCCAACCGCCCGCATAGCCCGCGAGGGCGCCCCAGAGCGTGCCGATGACGGTCGCGAGGATCCCGGCGGCGAGCCCGACGAGCAGTGAGACCTTCCCGCCGTACATGAGCCGCCCGAGCTCGTCGTGGCCCACGGCGTCCGTGCCGAGCGGGTGGGAGCCGGCGGGCGCGAGGTTGACCTGGGAGAGGTCGGTGTGGGTCTGGTCCGTCGAGTACAGCAGCGGGCCGATGAAGGAGAACAGCAGGAAGAGGACGACCACCACGAGCCCGGTGACGGCGAGCCGGTTGCGGGTGAACCGGCGCAGGGAGAGACGCCCGGGCGACACGGTGGGGACGACCTGGAGTACGGCGGTCATGTCCGGCTCTCCTTCACTCGCGGGTCGACGATCCGCTGGACGACGTCCGCCAGCAGCGTTCCCACGACCGTCGCGACGGAGATGACGAGGACGCAGCCGAGCAGCACCGGATAGTCGGAGGACTGCGCGGCGCTCCAGAACAGCAGCCCCATGCCCGGATAGTTGAAGAGCTGCTCGACGACGAGGGCGCCGCCGAAGAGCACCGGCACGTAGTAGCCGAGCATGGCGATCACGGGTGTGAGGGAGTTGCGGAAGACGTGCCGCCACAGGATCGCTCCCGGCCGGGCGCCGCCGGCCCGGGCGGTGCGGACATAGTCCTCGTCCAGGTTCTCCAGGGTCGCGGCCCGCATGTACCGGCTGAACACGGCGATCATGGACGCGGCCCCGGTGACCACCGGCAGGACCAGCGCCGCCGGATCCGCGAACACCTGGGTCAGGGTGTCGCCCTGGGGCGCCTGCGAGGGGAACCAGCGCAGGGTCTGGGTGAACAGCAGGATCAGCAGGAGCCCCAGGAAGTACACCGGCGTCGCATACGCGACGAAGCTCAGGGTCGTGACGGCGTAGTCCACCGGCTTGTTGCGCCGCACCGCCTGCCACATGCCGAGCGGGACCGCCAGCACCAGACCGACGAACGCGGACAGCACGGTCAGCACCAGGGTCTTCGGCAGCCGCTGCTCGATGAGCCGGGACACGGCCTCGTTGAGGGTGTACGAGGTGCCGAGGTCGCCTCGCAGGAGGGTGCGCAGGTAGTAGAGGTACTGGACGGGAAGCGGCCGGTCGAGGCCCTGGGCGTGGTTGAACGCGGTGATCTGCTGGGCCGTGGCCTGCGGGCCGAGGATCCCGCGTGCGGGACCCCCGGGCAGGGCGTGCAGCAGACAGAAGACCACGACCGTGACGATGAGGATCACGGCCAGCGCCTGGAGGAGCCGCCGGGTCAGGTACAGCGTGGTGTCCATGCTCAGCCGGTCCACTTCCACTGTGCCGGGTGGAAGTTGGCGAGGGAGTCCTGGGAGAAGCCGCCCAGACCGCTGCGCAGGACGGAGATCTGGTAGACGGGCTCCGGCAGCCAGATCACCGGCAGGTCGCGGGCCAGGGCCGCGCTGTAGTCCTGGATCGCCTGGTTCGAACTCGACGTCGTGGACGCGGAGACGAGCTTGTCGACGGACCCGTTGGAGTAATTGCCGAAGTTGGAGCCGCCCTTGGACTGGAACAGTGAGTCGCCGGTCGGGAAGGCGTTGAAATACCAGCTGCCGGCGGTTCCGAAGAAGGACAGCTGCCACTTGCAGATCGACTGGCTCGCGGTGCACTGCGGGGTCTGCGAGAGCACCGAGTTCACCGGCGCCGTCCTGATCGAGAACTTGATCCCGGTCTTCGAGAGCGACGACTGGATCGCGCTCATCATGTTGTCGGTCACCGTGGAGCCGGACTGCGACAGGACCTGCATCTCGAACTTCGTGCCCTTGGCGACGCCTTCACCGCACTTCGCGGGTTCCGCGCAGGTCATCACCCCGCCCTGCTCGGTCCAGCCGTGGTCGGTGAGCAGCGTGCGCGCCGCGTCCGTGGAGAACGGATACGGGTCGCTCTTCTGCGCGGACGACAGGAAGTCCGACGGCTGTCCCTGCGGGATCGGACCATAGCCGGGCACGGCCGTCCCGTTGAAGACGACCTTCGCGAGGCTCGCCTGGTCGATCGAGCGCTGGACGGCCTGCCGGGCGTAGAGCTGTTTGAACACCGCCCCCATCGCCGGGTTGTTGAAGTTGTACGGCATGTAGGTGATCGCCCAGCCCGACCACGGCTCCACCTTGTAGCCCCGCGCGGTGAAACTGTCCTTCTGGTCGAGGTCGGTCGCCTCGATGTACCCGTAGTCGACACTGCCGGACCGCAGGGCGTTCTTCTCGGCGTCCGCGGTGGTGAAGGGCAGCAGGTTCACCGTCGGGATGTTCGCCTTCTCGCCGCCGTCGTACTTCTTGTTGGCGGTCAGAACCACTTTGCCGGCAGTGGAGAAGGACTTGACCGCGTAGGGGCCGCTGATGGTCTTCCAGAGCGCGTTCGAGGCGTAACCGGAGATGTTCTTCGCGGCGTTGTTGAGGTAGGTCCAGGTCTTCTTCGCGTCACCGCCCTGGTCCCAGGCGTGCTGCGGCAGCGGGTTGATGGCGCTCAGCTCGTTGGCCAGCATCCACTGCGGGTTGTACGCCTTGTCGAAGGCGATCGTGAAGTGACGGTCGTCGACCGTCTTGAAGGACGTCCAGTTGTCGGGCGCCTTGCCCGGGTTGTAGCCCGCCCACTCCGCCTTGTTCGCCTTGATGAGGTCGAACCAGAACTTCACGTCGGCGGAGGTGATCGGCTTGCCGTCACTCCAGTGCCGGTCGCCCAGAGTGATCGTCACGCTCTTGCCGTCCGCGGCGAAGTCGGCGGCGGTGGCCACCGAACCGGCCTTGTTCCAGGCGATCTTGCCGGTCGAGCCGTCGTACGCGACGAGCGGCTCCCACAGAGTGTTGGCGATGGAGATGTTGTTGGTGTTCAGGTGCGCCGCGGTGCCGATCGGCAGGATCCAGTTCGGGGTGAAGTTCGCGGGCAGCGCGTAGTTGATCGAGTCGTGCGAGGACGAGGACGTACCGGTCGACCCCGAACAGGCGGCGAGCAGCAGGGTGCCCGCGCTGAGAGCGGCGGCACCGGCAAGGAGTCTCGTGCGGGCAGGGGACATGGTTCTCTCCAGAGAGCAGCAGCGGGGGTGCAGCAAGTGAACGCCCCGTCTGTTGGAGAAAACAGGCGTGCCGTCGTAAAAAGCCTGTTTCTGCTGTTCTGAAAAAACCTCAGAAGCCGTCTCCGGGATTAGGCTCGACGCCCGGATCGCCGATTTCGGGGGTAACTTCGGCCATGATTGAAAAAAGTCCGCCTCATTTCCGGAGGAACGGCACGGGATTCTCCTCGCTCGCCGAGGGAGTCCTCGAACTCCTCGCCTCCGGGCAGGCCTCCACCCGTACGGAGCTCACCGCACTGCTCGGCGCCCCGCCGTCGACCGTGTCCTTCGCGGTGGGACAGTTGCTCGCCCACGGCCTGGTCGCCGAGGAGGGCACCCAGTCCTCCACCGGTGGACGGCCGCGCAAGGTGCTGCGGGTCGGCGGCCACGACGGGTACGCCGTCGCGGCCGACCTCGGCGGGAAGCACGCCCATGTGGGGGTGGTCCGGCCCGGCGGGAGGCTCACCGACGTCTCGACCGTGCCGTTCGCCACGGCGGACGGTCCCGAGGCCGCGCTGCCCGGACTTGTCGAGACGCTCCAGGCGCTCGTCGGCCGGTACGGGCGGGAACAGTTGCGCGGTGTGGGCCTGTGTCTGCCCGGACCGGTCGACGTCGAGCCGGGACTGGTGACACTGCCCGCGCGCATGCCCGGCTGGAACCGGTTCCCGGTGCGGGACTGGCTGGAGGAGCGGTTCGCGGTGCCGGTGGCCGTCGAGAACGACGCCAACTGCATGGCCGTCGGCGAGCACAGTGTCCGGCCCGCCGAGCACCGGCAGTCGATCATGGTGAAGGCGGGCTCCGGGATCGGTGCGGGCGTCATCGCCGACGGGCGGCTGTACCGGGGCGGGACCGGAGCGGCGGGGGAGATCACCCACGTCCGCGTCGAGGCCGCCCAGGACACGCCGTGCTCCTGCGGGAACACCGGCTGCCTGGAGACCGTCGCCTCGGGGGCCGCGCTGGTGCGGATCCTGCGGGAGCGGGGCCGCCCCGTCACCTCCACCGAGGACGTCGTACGGCTCGCCGGCGACGCCGACCCCGAGGCCACCCGCGCGGTCCGGCAGGCCGGCCGCTATCTCGGCATGGTGCTGGCCGCGAACGTCAACTTCTTCAACCCCGACGCCGTGTACCTGGGCGGGATCCTGTCCACGCTGGAGCCCTTCGTCGCCGCCGTACGAAGCCAGCTCTACGAGGGCTGCCACCCGCTGGTGACCGAGCACCTGGCGATCGAGCGGGCGAGCCTGGGCGCCGACGCCGGACTGGTCGGCGCGGGCCAGTTCGCGCTGCAACGGGCGTTCGCCGAGGCACTGCACGAGGTCACCGGCAACCACCACACCCCGTGACACACCCTGACTCACCTTGTCGACCTGTGGAGGAACCATGCCAGCCACCCGTCCCGTGATCGCCGTCGCCGGTCTCGGCATCGAGTCGTCCACGTTCTCCCCGGCCCGCACCGAGGCGCCCGCCTTCCACCCGCAGCGCGGCACCGACGTCCTCACCCGCTACCCCTTCCTGGCCCCCGGGCAGCCCCTGCTCGCCGCCGCCGACTGGCGCGGCGCCCTGGTCGGCAAGGCCCTGCCCGGCGGCACCGTGACGGCGTCGGCGTACGCCGCGCTCTCCGCCGAACTCATCGACCGGCTCAAGCAGTCGGGGCCGGTCGACGGCCTCTGGTTCGACATCCACGGCGCGATGACGGTCGAGGGCATGGACGACGCGGAGGTGGAACTGCTGGCCCGCGTCCGCGAGACCGTCGGCCCGGACGTCATCGTCTCCACCTCCATGGACCTGCACGGCAACGTCTCCCGCGAACTGGTCCATCTGACCGACCTGATCACCTGCTACCGCATGGCCCCGCACGAGGACGCCATGGAGACGAAGGAGCGCGCCGCCCGCAACCTCGTCGGCCACCTGACGGGCGGCGGACCCCGCCCGGTGAAGGCCTGGATCCCGGTGCCGGTGCTGCTGGCCGGCGAGCAGACCTCGACCCGGATCGAACCCGCGAAGAGCGTGTACGCGGCCGTCGAGGACGTGGCGGCGGCCGAAGGGGTGACGGACGCGGCGATCTGGGTCGGCTACGCCTGGGCGGACGAGCCGCGCAACCGGGCCGCCGTGGTCGTCACCGGCCCCGACGAGGCCGCCGTCGCCGCCGGCGCCGAACGGCTCGCCCGCGGCTTCTGGGACGCACGGCACGACTTCGCCTTCGTGGCCCCGACCGGCACCCTCGCCGACTGCCTCGACGAGGCACTCGCCTCCACGGCCCGGCCCTACTTCATCAGCGACACCGGCGACAATCCGACGGCGGGCGGCGCGGGCGACGTCACCTGGAGCCTGCGCGAGGTACTGGCCCGCCCGGAGCTGCGGGACCCGTCCGGCCCGACCGTGCTGTACGCCTCCCTGCCGGGGCCTGCCGCGGTCGAGGAGGCCGTACGGGCCGGTGTCGGCGCGACGGTCACCGTCACCGCGGGCGCGGAGGTCGACGACCGGCACTCCGGGCCGCTCACCCTGACCGGCGTGGTGCACGCGGTCCGGCACGGCGACCGGGACGCGCAGACGGAGGTCGTCCTGCGCGTGGGCGGCGTACACGTGATCCTGACCCGGCTGCGCAAGCCGTACCACCACGAACACGACTTCACCGACCTCGCGTTGGACCCGCGTACGGCCGACGTGGTCATCGTCAAGATCGGCTACCTGGAACCGGAGCTCTTCGACATGGCCGCCGACTGGAAGATGGCGCTCACCCCCGGCGGAGTCGACCAGGACCTCACCCGCCTCGGCCACCACCGCATCCGCCGACCGATGTTCCCCTTCGACCCGGCCATGCCCGACCCGGACCTCACGGCCCGCATCATCCCTTCCCCGGACCGCCCGCTCGGCGGGGCCGAGGAGTGAGACGGCCGGCCGACGTCTTCCGTGAGCAGGCGCGCGCCGGAGATCCGCTGCTGTTTCCGGGAGTTCCTGAGAAGCCGTGCGGAGTTCCTACCAGGCGCGACGCGTGAACTGCGGCTGGAGAGCAGCATCGACGCGCTGGCAGGCGAGAACCGGCCCCCGGGCACGACCGGTTGGATGTGCGGTGACGTCCGTTCCGACCGCTGGAGGCGTGAGTGGCCGAGCCTGCGCGGTCTGGCGGTGTATGCCATCCGAGGGTAAGTACCATGCCCAGCCATGGACTATCACCAGCAATTCCATCGCGCGGCGATCGAACGGGGCATCCCGGAGGATGAGGTCGGCAGGTTCGCCGAGTTCCTGCGATTCGCGATCTGGGCCAGCGAGCGCCCCAACGGCGTTCCGGTCGGGCGAAGCGGCGGGTTGCCCCGGCTGCCGGTGGGCATGGAATGGCCGTCCTCCCAGGACGGGCCGCTGCCGTTCGTCGCCTCCTTCGACTGTGCGGCGCTTCCCAGAGTGGACGGCCTCGCCCTGCCGGCGGACGGCTCGCTGCTCCTCTTCTTGCACCACGAGTGGGCCCACGACACCTATTCCGTCCCAGACGAGCAGCAGTTCGCGCGGATTGTGTATGTGCCGGCCGGCACCGACACCGCAATAGCGGAGGAGCCCGACCACGACGAGGACATGTTCTGCAACATCACGCTCGACTTCGTCGGCCGGGAGTACGATCTCTTCGCCACGGTCAACGCGGAACTGCCCAGCTGGTTCGAGGACGACGATGAGGCCTCGCAGTCCGACGACCAGGAGCACCTTGCTCGCAACCTGGCACACAGAGAGGAACTCTGCGCCCTGGCCAGAGAGCTCTGGCCGGAAAGCAACGGCGCCGCCGTCTATCTCGGCGGGTACTCCGCGGGCATCGGCGAGCTTGCCACCGCCAACATGTACACCACTCCGGAGACCAGGATGGCGGAGGACATCCTTGAGGCACGCGAAAAGGCCGGCGAACTCGTCGTCCCGCCGGGCGAGTGGGGTCTGCGCCTGGAGGAGGAAACTCTTCGGGTGATGCGCGAGTGGGTGCCGCTTGCCCAGTTCGTGCCGGACGAGGTCTACCAGGCGCGTTTCCTGATCCGCCACGACGACCTCGCCGCCGGTCGATTCGACAAGGCACTCTCCTTCACGGCATTCACCGAATAGGCGGCGCGTCGTCGTACGTCCCGCGACGCACGCCGATCGCCTCCTGAAGGACCACGCCGACACACACCCTGCCCCTCAGAGGGGGCAGGGCGAACCTCAGCGGGGCTGAGGCCGACACCGGCCGCAGCCCCGCTCCCGTTTTCATCCTGGACAACCTCCCAGCCCACAAGGCAAGCAAGATCCGCCGGTGGGCGGCCAGGAACAAGATCGAGCTCTGCTTCACACCGGCCAACGTGGCCTGGGCGAACCCGGTCGAGGCGCACTTCGGGTCGCTGCGGCAGTTCACCCTCGCCAACTCGAACCACCCCAACCACACAGTCTCCGCAGCGAGAAAGGCATCCGCTGGGGCGGCCGCCCTCTCAACCCAGCGGTCCGACCGCCCGCCCCGTGATCGTCGGCGGTCCAGCCGCGCGGCCTCACCCCGGGGACGAGCCCCGTCAGGACGTTTCCGGCTTGCGGGCCAGGAGGCAGGCGTGCGGTCTGTTCACGCGTCCGCCGGGCTCCTGTTCCAGCCTCGCGGTGACGACGAGTCCGGCCTGGTCCAGCAGGTCGACCATGCGGTCCAGGGGCAGGAGGTACGACTCGTAGGACACCGGACGGCCATAGCCGTGGGTCGGCTGCAGCCGCTCATCGCCGACATGGTCTCCCCAGAGCAGGTAGCCGCCGGGCGCGAGCGTGCGGTGGAACTCGGCGAACACATCCGGCAGCCACTGCGGGGGCGTGTGATGGGTGGAGTACCAGGCCAGGATGCCGCCGAGCTCGTCGTCCCTCATCTCCAGCGCGGTCATCGAGCCCTCGGTGAACCGCAGGTTCGGATAGGCGTGCCGGGCCAGCCCGACCATCTTCGGCGACAGATCGACGCCGAAGACGGACACTCCCAGCCCGGCCAGGTGCGCCGTCACGCGTCCGGGGCCGCACCCCAGGTCCGCGACCGGCCCCGGACCGGCCGTCCGCACCAGTTCGGCAAATCCCGCCGGCATCGCGCGTGACAGCGGGTCCAACTCGGCTGGAGGCGGGACGCGTTCGACGTAATCGGCGGCGACCGTGTCGTACGACTCGCGGATGGCGGTCAGAAAGGAGGGCTCAGCCATGCGGGCGACCCTGGACCAGGCAACTGACAGACCATGGCACGACCTTCAGCTGACCGGTGATCGTTTGCGTCATGGCACTAATGTCTGCCCTCATGGAGACCACGGGAATCGTTCGCCGCGAGACGGCGGAACGTAAGCACGACGCTCTGGAGCGGCTCGTTGCCGAGCGGGATGTGTGGGTGTCGACGGCTCACCCTGATCACGGGCCGCACCAGGTGCCGCTGTGGTTCTTGTGGGATGGGCGAGCAGTGTGGATGTGCACCAGCGCCACTTCCGTGACTGCGCGCAACGTCCGCGAAGAGCCGCGCGTGCGCCTGGCGCTGCCGGACACCTTCGACGTGGTGCTCCTCCAGGGGGAGGCGGAGTGCTTCCCGGACCAAGAGGTGTCCGGAGGCGCAGCGGAGGCGTTCGCCGACAAGTTCGGGTGGGATCCGCGCGTGGAAGAGGGTTCCTTTCTGTATGTACGAGTGGTCCCGAGGACTGTGCGCGCTTGGCGCGGCGAGCCGGAACTACGGGGGAGAGTCATCATGCGCGACGGGATGTGGCTGGAGTAGGGACCGTCCGTCGCCGCCTCGCCTCGCCTGCCCCGGATGCACGCGGTTGGCCGCCGTGTTGAAGATCTGCAAGCCCCTAGGCGCCGTATGCCCCGATGAAGGCGATGGTGCCGGCCAGTCCGATCGTTCCAAGGATGACTCCAGCAGTGGCGACCCACAGGCGGCCGACACCGCGGCTGGCACAGTAGATACCTGCTATGCCAAAGGTGACAGACAGGGCGCCGGCAAGGATTGACCAAGGCAGTGTGACGAAAAGAAGCGCAGGCCATGCACCCAACGCGGAGATGGCCCCGAGGACAAGCGCGGTCGGGCCCAAGGCTACGGCGGGCGTGTCGTTTCGGTCGGGCGTGGTCGGCTCAGCCATCCGGATCTCATCCTCTTGAACGCGTTCAAATCCTGCACCTGATCGTAGCAGGATGCGGCGGACCGGCTGGGATCAAGGGGCATGCCGAAGCACCCAACAAGCTCACCCCGGTTGGCGGTTGGTTGGGACAGCCGATGCGGACATGCCCAGCGCTGAAGGAGCGTAGGTGTAGGACGCACTCAGGCGGGGGTGCAGGGTTCAAAAACGCGTTGCCAAAGAGCGTTTTGCTCCGGTAGGGCTGTTTGGTAGCGATTCGGGAGTCGGAGGTTAAGGGGCTGCTGTGGGAGCAGTGGCGATGCGCGCTGGGACTTGATCGGGCCCACGCTGAAAGCCTGGCGCGCCGAGCGCAGAGGCAAGGGCCTGGACATCGGGCGCCCGCCCCAGCATGACCTGCGCCGGATCATGGGCGCCATCCTGTGTGTCGGCCGGACCGGGATGCCGTGGCGCTACCTGCCGCACGACTTCGCGCCCTGGGAGACCGTCTACGGGTATTTCGCAGCCTGGTAGAAGGACGGTCTCTTCGACCAACTCAACTGCAGATTTGTCCGCCAGTAGGCGGCGACCAGGAGCACACGGTCCTCCAGAGACAGGCTCCACGGCCTGCCCTTGCGCACCGGATCCGCACCCTCACGCCGCAGAGCGGTGATTAGCTTGCTGAACTGACGAGGGCTCATCCCGGAGAACGGGGCTATCCAGGGCGGCTCGGACGCCGTGATCACACCAGCCACACCAAGATCATCTCATCGGTGGTCTACGGGCGGGAGAAGGCTTTCACTTGTGCCCAGTGCCCAAGAGCGCGTTGCTCTCCGAGCGGATCCAGCACTGCTCGGCCAACATCTCAGCCGCGTCACCGCGGACGAGAAAAGTCGCCCATGGCTCGGTGCCTTGCCTGCCGAGGCGTTCGATGCGCGCGGCCTCGCGGGACTGAAGGGCGTCCAGCGCCTCGATCACAGCTACTGGCTGTTCCCCGTAAGCAGTACAGAGCACATGAAGGCGGGCCTGCAGGGTGCTGGAGCCAGTGACCGACGCCCGTCGCTGCTGCTCCATGGGCCGCAGCGGGACGGCGTACCAGGCGAGTTGGGCCAAGTCGTCAATGGCGTGGCCGGGCGCCGCGAAGTCCCAATCGATGAAGCCGATGAGCTGGCCACCGTCCCAGATCGAGTTCCATGGCCCGAGGTCTCCGTGCCGGATCACCATGCCTGGCTGCCACTCTTCTTCCTGGCCCTGCCAGTGGGCATCGACCGGCGGCCGGAAGGTCCGCACGGCATCGTGGTATCCCCGCAGCCAGCGGCCCAGCTCACCAACTCCATGTGAGGAGCGCAAAGCTTCTGGCCAGGGCGTGTATGCGGGCTCGCCATAGAGCATCGACAACACCTCGTCGGTGCCGTCGGTGCCCAACGCGCGGGGTGCCCTGCCAAATCCCACCGCCTCCAGGTGGCTCAGCAGGGCGTGTACGGCAGGTGTCCACGCACCTGTCGGCCTACGGATCGTCGCGCCGATCCGTCGCACCGTCGTGACACTGCCGCGGTCAGTGGAACCGTCCTCAATCACTCGGCCAGCGTAGTCCGGCTACCTCAGTAGGCGCCTTGAATATCGGGCGCGCCAGACCCGCGTCCCACGTCCGGCTGACAACCTATATGGTCATGCCGCCAGTTACGGGACAGCCCTTAGTGGTCCGTTCCGGAAATCCTTCAGGGGTTGATCACGCGGTGAGACGGTCGGAGGATTCTCCCTGTCGATCGGGTGCGTGCCGGTCGAGTCTGGCCAGCAGATCGTCCAGGTCGCAGGTGGTGAACCTCCACTGGAACGGCTGTGCCGTGGCGTTGTAGCGGTCTTCGAATGCTCTGAGCCGGTCTTGGACCTCGCGGAGGTCGGTGAAATTGTTGGGCGAGACCACCTTGCGCTGGACGATCGAGAAGAAGATCTCGATCTGGTTCGTCCACGAGGCGTGCACAGGGGTATGAACCATGGCAGCGTTCGGAAATGCCGCGGTCAGTCGGTCGATGGCCTTCTTCCCCCGGTGAGAGGAGCCGTTGTCAACGATCCAGAAGACGCGTCCGGCGCTGGCGTAGGGCTCTGTGGTCATGACCTGCTCGACCAGCTTCATGAACGGCACGATGCCGGTGCTTGGCTCGCAGCGGCCGAAGACGAGGGCGCGGTGGACGTCGTAGGCCGCCAGGTAGGCCAGGGCGCCGCCGCGCTCGTACTCGTGGTTGACGCGCATGGCCCGGGCCTGCCCGGGTGCCAGGGTCGGGTGGCAGCGGCAGCGGGCCTGGATGGAGTTTCCTCGTCCGCGCTGATGACGTACTCGTTGTCGTGGAGCGGTGTGCCCTGCCAGGTGCGGGCGTACAGGTCCATTACGCGGGCGGCCCTGGAGCGGAAGTCCGGGTTCCGGATGAAGATCCAGGATTGGTACCGCCAGGGCTTGAGCGCGTCGTTGGCCAGCCGGCGCCGCACGGTGGAGGCGGAGATGGACCCGGCGATGGCCCGGGCGATCACCTCGCGGGCCAGTTCCGGACATGACCAGCGTGATAACGGCGTGCCGGTCTCGGTGGGCAACTGGCACGCCAGCGCTTTGACCTCGGCGACCTGCAACGCGGTGAACGACGGCGGTCGGCCGGACCGTTTGCGGTTGGACAGCCCGGCAAGGCCCCGCTCGGCGAAGCGGTCCCGCCAGGTACGGACCGTGTCCAGGTGCAGGCCCGTCTCGCGGGCGATGCGTGCGTTGGAGCGTCCGCGAGACGCGTGGAGGACGATCTGGGCGCGTACCCTCAATCGGTGCTCAGTCCTGTGACCGTAGGCGGCCTTCTTCAACCGTGCGCGTTCGGAGGCGGTCAGGCCTATCGGGCGGGCGGCGCAGACCGGCATGGCGGGCAGAGTGATCAGCAGAATCGGAAGAGGGCGTGGTCGTCTGTCGGCTCAGGCGGTTTCAGGCCGTCGGAACGCGTCGGCGTTACGCGCGCACCAGTCCGCGAAAGTCCGCGGCTTGCGTCCGAGCAGTCGCTGGACGGTGTCCGTCCGGAACCCGACGGTGTCGGCGCGCATGAGGTTGAGGCCCTCGGTGACGGCGTCGGCGAGTGCCTGGGGCGCTCCGTTGGGGAAGCGGAACCGTACGGCCTCGTCCGGTGTGGTCACTTCTCGGACCTCGATGTCACGGCCGATCGTCTCGGAGATGACGCGTACCTGCTCGGTGACGGTGAACGTCTCGTCGCCGGTGAGGACGTACTCCTTGTCCTGGTGGCCGGCCTCGGTGAGGACGAGGGCGGCGACCGCGGCGATGTCCGCGGGGTCGATCGGCGCGTAGCGGCCCGGGCCGACCGGGTCGAGGACGTGGTTTCCCTCGCGGATGGTGGGCAGCCAGTCGAAGGCGTTGGTCATGAAGCCGCCGGGCCGAAGGAATGTGGCGGGTATTGCGGAGGCGCGGATGATCTCCTCGCGTTCATGGTGCCAGCGGGCCATGGAGGGCCGCGGGTCAAGGGTGACGTGGAGGGAAGACAGGTGCACGATGTGGCTCACCCCGGCGGCCTCGGCGGCGGCGATGGCGGCGGCGGTGTGGTCGGTGCCGATGCCCTGGGTGAGCAGGAAGAGTTTGTCGACGCCGGCGAAGGCCGGCGTCAGCGTCGAGGGTTCCCCCAGGTCGCCGACGGCGCGCTCGGCGCGGTCGGAGAGTCCGGCAGCGCGGGCGGGGTCGCGGACGAGGAGACGTAACTTCGCGCCTTTCGTGTCGAGTTCGCGGGTGAGTTCTCGGCCGATGTTCCCGGTGGCTCCGGTGACCAGTATCATCGTGGCTCCCCAAAGTCGTTTGCCGTCTAACGAATCACCGGGAACGTTAGCCGGTGAATGATTAGCCGTCAATCGGCTTGCTTGCGGCTCGGGCAGCCGCTTCCCCACATCACCGAAAGGACCCGATGGCTGAGTTCCTGGACCTGCACGGCAGAACGTCGAAGGCCCTCCGGGCCCTGGCCGACGCGGCCATGCGACGCCATGGGCTGCACGTCGGCCAGAACTACCTGCTCGCGATGCTGTGGGAGCAGGACGGCAGCACACCAGGCGAGGTCGCCGCCGCGCTGAACGTCACGACGCCTACCGTCGTCAAGATGGCTGACCGGATGACTACGGCCGGGCTGCTCACCCGTCGCCGTGACGACCGGGACAACCGTCTCGTCCGGCTCTGGCTCACCGACGCTGGGCGTGCGCTGCAGAAACCGGTCGAAGCCGAGCGGCGATTGATCGAGGAGAAGGTCACCGCGGATCTCACCGAAACCGAACGCGAATCCCTCTTGAGCGCCCTGGCGAAGGTCCATCGGGCGGCGAGCGAGCTACTGAGCGAGCCCATCGATTACGGCGACTCGGGCCGCACCTGACACTCCCACGCCCCTCTCTGAACAGATCCGACGAGCGCCAGGACGGCTTCCTGCCCACCGACGACTTCCTCGATCCCCCGAGGATGCCTTGGACTGCGCGACGGGCCACTACCTCGCCACCCGAGAACCCACACGCAATCTGGCTCACGTCAACCCCCGAAGGACTTCCGGAGCCGACCACTTAGGCAAGGCGATGTGCGCGCGGTCCGAATGCGCCAAGGCACCGGACGTGCGAGATCGGCCACTCGGTGGTTCCTCGACGGTGCGCAGGTTGCGGTTGGCCTTGTCTGGGTTGCGGTGACTGGTCCAGCCGCAGTCGGATCCATCGAAGCCCTCGAGGCGGGTGGCATCTGCCTGCGGAGCTTGTCCAGCTGTCCGCGTTGTGCCGAACCAGGCCGCTGCATCCGAGGTGTTGTCTGACGAAGGATCTTGGGACTTCGGCGGCTTGGTGGACAGCGAAGTCGGCCTGGGAGATTGGGGACCTCACCTAGTAGGAGGAGAGCCCCCCTGTGATCCGTGCAAAGTGGCACGCCTGGCGCACTGGCCACCGGCTCTGGAGCGAGGAGATGATCTGGTCTGGCGAGAGTGGGACTGTCTACTTCTGCTCCTGCGGTGAACAGTTCTGGCCGCTTACGAAGGAGGGGTCATACCCCGACTGGCGCGACATCCCGGTGCGCAGGGAACCACCTTGGTCAGATGAACCCTAGGGCCCGCGGCCTGTATGTCGCAGGGCCTTACGTATGGGACTTTGTGCCCAAGGGCTCAGGATGTGCTGGGGGCGGCCACGGTCGGTGGGGTTGCCGCCGAGGTTCTTGCCAGCTCTCGGCTGGAAGCTTCCACCATGGCGCGCACCATCTCGTCTGCGGATGGTCCGAGGGGCTCGCACAGGGAATCGATGCTGTAGCCGTTCGGCGCGAGTTGCAGGAGGGTGTTGGCGATGTGGTGGCGGTGTTCTGCGAAGGCCGCGTGGTAGTCGGCGTGGTGGCCTTGAGCGGGTTGTGATGCCGGTTCGGCGGTAAAGGCGTCGAGGTGGTCCTTGGCGCCGACGGCGGAAAGGACCTCGCGGAAGGTCTCGGCTTCGGACTGCCCGAGAGCTGCCAGTTTGGTCGTCAGATCGTCGGAGACCGGTGCCTTGCGAATCCGGCGTGCTTCCTTGAGGTAGCGGTCGAGGATGAGGTGGAGGAAAGAGCCGGCCGGGGGAGGAGCCTGATCCATGGCATCCAGGATGGCGTTGAGCCAGTCGACCATGCGTCGGCCCGCGAAGTTGGTGTCCCTGACGAACCGCGCGCCCGCGCAGCAGTGTCGCGGTCGTCGAGCGTCGGCGTCTCGCACTGAAGTTCACTCTTGCTGGTGTCACTGATCTTCTCTGCACCATGTCGGCCTTCGCTGTTGCCCGATGAACGCTCGCCCTGGCAAGAATGCGAGTTCCTGGGCCGCTATCTGTTCAACATCAGGGCCAGCGGCTCCGGCCAGGGCCAGCGGCCCCTTCCGGGACCCTGCCGCCGTCGAAGCCGACGAAGGTTGACGGCCGGCACTCCACCCCTTCCGGGCACGAGCTCAAGCGGGCGGCGTGACCGGGGACCGCAGGCCGATGAGCATGATGCCGTCGGGGACAACAGAATCAACATCACGCTGATAAAACTCGACGCTGTGTAGACTTTCTGACCGAAGGGGCAGTCCAGCTCCTGGCGAGACCTTTCTGGAGGAGCAGTGCAGCAGCAGAAGTGGCTCATCACCGGCGTCAGCACGGGCCTTGGGCGTGCCTTCGCCCAAGCCGCCCTGACCGCCGGGCACACCGTCGTCGGCACGGTCCGCTCCGAGGAGGACCTGCGGGCCTTCGAAGGGCTCAAACCCGGGTACGCTCACGGCCGCATCCTGGATGTGACGGACGGCGACGCCGTCTCAAGTGTGATCACGGAGGTGGAGCAGAGCGTCGGCCCCCTGGATGTCGTCGTCGCCAACGCCGGCTACGGCCTGGAGGGCACCTTCGAGGAGACGCCGCTGGCCGAGGTGCGGCGGCAGTTCGAGGTCAACGTATTCGGGACATTGGCCACGCTGCAGGCGGCCCTGCCCCGCATGCGCCGGCGCCGCCGCGGACACCTGATGGCGGTCACCTCCATGGGCGGGCTGATGGCCGTGCCCGGCATGTCCGCCTACTGCGGCAGCAAGTTCGCCCTGGAAGGCATCCTCGAGGCGCTGGGCAAGGAGGTCGCGCAGTTCGGGATCCACGTGACGGCGATCGAGCCCGGGTCCTTCCGCACCGACTGGGCCGGACGGTCCATGACACGCGCCGCGCAGTCCATCGACGACTACGACGAGCTGTTCACCCCCATCCGTGAAGCGCGGCAGAAGGCCAGCGGGAACCAGCTGGGCAATCCGGCCAAGGCCGGGGACGCCGTCGTGCACATCGCGTCGGTCGACCAGCCGCCGGCCCACCTCGTCCTGGGCTCGGATGCGCTGCGACTGGTCACCGCCGCGCGCACGGCCGTGGACGAGGACATCCGCGCGTGGGAGACACTCTCCCGTACCACCGACTTCGCCGAAGGCGCTCAACTCTGATGCCCGGCCACCACCCCGCGCGGAGCCGACGCACCACCGAACGCAAGGGTGACGTCCGGGAGCGGGCCATCCTCGACACCTGCGAAGCTCTGCTGGCGCAACAGGGCTATGACGCCATGACCGTTGGCGACATCGCGCAGGGCGCCGGCATCACACGTGGCGCCCTGTACTTCTACTTCGGCTCCAAGCAAGAAGTGGTCACGGCGCTCGTGGCCCGGACCGTTGAGCACCTGTGGGAGCGGTCCCGGGCCACCGCGCAGACCGACGAGCCGCGCCAGGCCATCGCCGCAGCCATGCGGCGCACGGTCGAGCTGTGGAACGAGCACGGCCTGGTCATGCGCACGGCGATCGACCTGTCGTTGACCGTGCCGGAGATCGGCGAGCTGTGGAGCCACACAGCTGACTTGTTCATCACAGCCATCGCCGCCGTCCTGGAACGAGCCGGCGTTGAGGCCGGCACCGAACCAGAGCAAGCGTCGGCGATGGCACGCGCCCTGTGCTGGATGATCGAGCGGACTTTCTACCACGCCTCGCAAGAGTCCCCTGAGGAGTTGCAAAAGGCATCTTCGACCTGCGAACACATCTGGCTGATCAGCGCCGGCCTGATCACCTGACGCATCTGGTGTGGGCGGTGAGGCGCGAAACCGCACCCCCTGACTGGGGCCCACCGTCCAGGCACTCCGCCGGCGGAAATCCCGCGAGGCACGACGTCCTCTCCCAGCCCGATCAACGGGAGCTGGCGTCCACAACTCCCGTGTATGGGCCTTCCGAATCAGGTTGCGAGACCTGAAAGGTCACTTACGGGACGGCCCTTAGGGCGTGCATTGGAAGTGGATCAAGTCGTAGCGGCGAGTTCGACGAGGTGCCGGGCGGTGCCGGCAGGATCGATGATCTGATGGAGGTGTGCGCCGGGCAGGTGTGCCACACGCCAGCCGCGTTCGCGCGCCTCGGCGGCGAGGTCGTCATAGGGAGGGCCGAACAGCAGGTAGGAGCAGGGGTGGTCGTCCCAGCCGTCGGGGACCGGGATGTGCTGCTCGTAGTAGGACAGCGGCAGGGTGGGCTGCTCCTCGATGACTGTCTCCCGCATCGTCGGATCAGAGAACATGGGGGCGACGTCTGCCTCGTCCCACCAATCGGTCCAGCGTGGCAGCCTGCCGTTCACCGCCATCGGCCGGAGGAACTCCAGCACCTCGGGTGAGGCGACAGGGGTTCGCCCGGTCCGGGCCGGCAGCGCGGCATCGACGAAGATCGAGCCGGTCACCGGATGGTCGAGGGCCGAGCGAATCACCGGTACGAACAAGCCCGCGTTGCTGTGAGCCACCAACGTGACGGGGCTGCCGGCCGAGACCTGCTGGAGGTCGTCGCGGACGGCGCTGACAACGCGGGGCCAGAACGGCGGGGCACCGGTGCCGATGTGCAGCACGGACGGCACCCGTACCTGATATCCCGCCGCCGTCAGACGTTCGGCCACCGGGTGCCAGGTCGAGGGACCCACCGACGGACTGTGCACGAGAACGAAGATCGGCTGCATGGGACGATCCTGGCGCCCATGCCATCGGAGTCGCGACAGTCTTGGCCGACAGCAGAACGCGTTGCTTCGAAGAAGCTCACGCGCCGCCACAACCCGGCCGTTCACAACCACTGGTCAATGGCCGCGATGAGGACGGTGACCTCGTAGCGGACGGCGAGCTTGTCGTATTGCGTGGCCACGGCCCGGTGCCTCTGTCGTACGAGGTGGCGTTGGGGGTGCTGGGCGGCCCTACCGGTCGGAGTGATCTTGCACTCCGTGTCCAGCCTGGGCGTGCTGCGCGGATGCTCGTGTCGGCCAGGCGGAGTGTCGCGGGCGACGACCCGCCCGCGACAGTTCGGGACTCCGCGTGGCGGGGTCAGAACTGGTTCTCGCCGCCGTTGACGTGCAGGGTGGTGCCGAGCATGAAGCTGCTGTCCGCGGAGGCGAGGAAGGCCACCGCGGCGGCGACCTCCTCCGGGCGCCCCCTGCGACCGATCGGCACTCCCGCCGCGAGTTCCGCCTTGACGGCGGCCGCGTTCTCCTCGCCGATGGCGATGTCGACTCCGGGGGTGTCGATCGCGCCCGGTGCGACCGTGTTGACCCGGATGCCCCTGCCCTTCAGCTCGTTGGCCCAGGTCCGCGCGAGGGACCGGATCGCGGCCTTCGACGCCGCGTACAGGCCGAAGGCCTCCCGGCCGTCGTCGGCGCGAATGGAGTCGTTGAAGATCACCGAGGCGCCGTCGTTGAGCAGCGGCAGCGCCTTCTGCACGGTGAGCAGTGTGCCCCGGACGTTGACGCCGAAGATCTGGTCGAACTGTTCCCCGGTGGCCTGCGCCAACGGTGCGAGCGTGGCCATGCCCGCGTTGGCGAAGAGCACGTCCAGGCCCCGGCCGCGGTCACGGATCGCGTCGTACAGCCGGTCCAGGTCGGCCGGCTCCGATATGTCGCCCGGCACCGCGGTGACCGCGGAACCGATCGACTCGACGGCCCTGTCGAGCGCATCCTTGCGCCGGCCGGTGATGAACACATGGGCGCCCTCGGACGCCAGCCGCGTGGCGGTGGCCAGGCCGATTCCTGTGCTCCCGCCGGTGACGACGGCGGTCTTGCCTTCCAGCTGTCCCAATGCTTGAACTCCCGAAACTTAGATACCGATCGGTGCAGAATGGAACGGTAACACTTCTGCACCGATCGGTATCAAGGCCGTAGGATGGAGCCGTGGAGATCACCCGGAAAACAGCGATCGGCCGGCCGAGAGGCTTCGACGCCGACGAGGCCCTGGAGCGGGCGATGATGGTCTTCTGGGAGCAGGGCTACGAAGGCGCCAGCCTGACCGACCTGACCCGCGCCATGGGCATCACCCGCAAGAGCATGTACGCGGCCTTCGGCAACAAGGAGGAGCTGTTCCGCAAGGCCCTGGAGCGCTACACCGAAGGTCCCGCCGCCTATGCGGCCCGCGCACTGGAGAAGCCGAGCGCCCGGGAGGTGGCCACGGCGTTCCTCGCCGGCTCCGTCAGCACGACCACCCGCCCCGGCTGCCCCGCCGGGTGCCTGGGCGTGCAGGGCTCGCTGGCCGCCGGCGATTCCGGACGGGTGGCCCAGGATGCCCTGACCGCCTGGCGCGACGACGGCCGTGCTCGCCTCCGCCACCGGTTCCAGCAGGCCGTCGACGAGGGTGATCTGCCCCCCGGCGCGGACCCGGAACTGCTCGCCCGATACGTCATGACCGTGGCGAACGGCATCGCCGTCCAGGCTGTCGGCGGCGCCACCCGCTCCGAACTCCAGCAGGTGGCCGACGCGGCGCTGCGGAACTGGCCACCCGTCTGACAGTAGATGCCCCGCAGGCGCGTGGTGGCGTGCACAGCAACCGGCCACGCTCGTCGGTGAGCGCGAGGAAGAGCCGGCCATGGGCCGCGTGTTTCCCGCTGTAGTTGCGGCGGTTGTCCTTCCCGGTGCGGCGCCGGGTGCGGATCAGGGTGCCGTCGGCCAGGACGACGTGGCCGCCCTTCTCGGGTGACTTTCTTCAACGCGCGCTCCAGGCGCTCGGCCGGGCGGCGAGCAGGCTGACCGCTTCCGGCACCCAACGGGGCGCCGGGGCAGCGGAGATGCGGTTGCCGCCCGCCATGCCGGCAAGGCGCTGGTCATGGCGCAGGACGGCAAGAACGATCGTCGCGATCCTCCCGGCCGGGAGCGTGCGCCACCGCGAGCGGATCTTCTTCAGGTGGCTGCGCGGCAGGTCGCCGAGGAAGGTGAGGGTGGCCGTGGACAGGTGCAGGCTCGGCTGGTGGACAACCGTCTCAGTGCCCCCGGCGGAGCTGGTTTCCTTTGACATGAACCATCAACTGCCGCCGAGGACACGGACGTTACGGCCCGATCCGCACGCGTGACCCTTGCGGCGGCCGGCGGGTGGCTTCCATGCCGGGTTGCCTGGAGCACAACGAAGCCTCCAGGCAACCGACTTCAGGCTCTAGAAGAAGCCCAGCTTCTTCGGCGAGTACGACACCAGCAGGTTCTTCGTCTGCTGGTAGTGCTCCAGCATCATCTTGTGTGTCTCACGGCCGATCCCCGACTGCTTGTAGCCGCCGAAGGCGGCGTGGGCCGGGTAGGCGTGGTAGCAGTTCGTCCAGACGCGGCCCGCCTGGATCGCCCGGCCCGCGCGGTACGCGGTGTTGATGTCACGGGTCCACACGCCCGCCCCGAGGCCGTACAGCGTGTCGTTGGCGATCTTGATGGCGTCGTCGAAGTCGTCGAACGAGGCCACCGAGACGACCGGTCCGAAGATCTCCTCCTGGAAGACGCGCATCCGGTTGTCGCCCTCGAAGATCGTCGGCTGGACGTAGTACCCGCCCTTCAACTCGCCGTCGAACTCAGCGCGTTCACCGCCCGTGAGCACCTTGGCGCCTTCCTGCCGGCCGATGTCGATGTACGAGAGGATCTTCGACAGCTGCTCGCCGGAGGCCTGCGCGCCGATCATGGTCTCGGTGTCCAGCGGGTTGCCGGGCTTGATCAGCTCGGTCCGGGCGACCGCCGCCTCGAGGAAGTCGCCGTAGTTGCCGCGCTGGATCAGCCCGCGCGACGGACAGGTGCACACCTCGCCCTGGTTCAGCGCGAACATGGTGAACCCCTCGAGGGCCTTGTCGCGCAGCTCGTCATCCTTCTCCCACACGTCGTCGAAGAAGATGTTCGGCGACTTGCCGCCCAGTTCCAGCGTGACGGGCTTCAGGTTCTCGGCGGCGTACTGCATGATCAGCCGACCCGTCGACGTCTCGCCGGTGAAGGCGACCTTGGCGACCCGCGGACTGGAGGCGAGCGGCTTGCCCGCCTCGGGGCCGAAGCCGTTGACGATGTTGACGACGCCCGGCGGCAGCAGGTCCGCGACCAGGCTCATCCAGTAGTGCAGGGACACCGGGGTCTGCTCGGCGGGCTTGATGACCACCGCGTTGCCGGCCGCGAGCGCCGGGGCCAGCTTCCACGTGGCCATCAGGATCGGGAAGTTCCACGGGATGATCTGCGCGACGACCCCGAGCGGCTCGTGGAAGTGGTAGGCCACCGTGTCGTCGTCGACCTCGCTGAGCGAACCCTCCTGGGCGCGCACCGCGCCGGCGAAGTAGCGGAAGTGGTCGATGGCCAGCGGGATGTCCGCCGCCAGCGTCTCGCGGACCGGCTTGCCGTTCTCCCAGCTCTCCGCGACCGCCAGCGGCTCGAGGTAGGCCTCCATGCGGTCGGCGATCTTCAGCAGGATGTCGGAGCGTTCGGAAGCCGACGTACGGCCCCAGCCCGGCGCGGCCGCGTGTGCCGCGTCGAGCGCCCGCTCCACGTCCTCCTCGGTGCCGCGTGCGACCTCGGTGAACGGCTGTCCGTTCACAGGGGACGGGTTCTCGAAGTACTGCCCGCGGGCGGGAGGCACGTACTCGCCACCGATGAAGTGGTCGTAGCGAGCCTGGTAGGAGACGATCGAGCCCTCGGTTCCGGGCGCCGCGTAACGGGTCATGCCGGTGTGCCTCCCTCAGCAGGGCCGCCCGCCGTTGGACGGCTCTGGGCGGAGGCTAGGGACCCGGACGTTGCAGCAACGTTGCGACCCGTCGTGCGCCGGCCGGGACCGGCACGCCCTAGCGGTGCGCCCGGGCCTCAGGTGCCGACAGCTCCCGCTCCAGCGCCGCCAGCCGCGCCCGTATCGGCGCCGTCGGACGGGTGGCCGCCAGCGCCCGCCACACGTCGAGGTCGTCCTCGCCCCAGGGCGCGTGGGCCCAGTCCGACAGCAGATCCGGGTCGTGACCGGCGATCAGCGCCGCGCGCAGTTCGCCGGCCAGGCGATGTCTCAGCCGTACGACCGCCGGCGCCTGGGACGCCGGCAGCAGCGGCCCGGTGTACGCCGACATTGCGGACGTGATCGCGCCGGCCGCCAAACGCCGCTCCACCACCGAGACGTCCGACTCCACGGCAGCGGTGAGCCGGTACGGGCGCGACGACAGCAGGTCCGGTCCCAACACCCCACGCAGCCGGGCCAGTTCGGCCCGCAGAGTCACCGGGGTCACCGACTCGTCCTCGTACAGTGCGCACAGCAGTTCATCCCCGCTGAGCCCCTCCGGATGACGGGCCAGCAGCACCAGGATCTCGCTGTGCCGGCGGCTGAGTCTGATACTGCGGCCGGCGGTGACCAGGCGTGCCTCGTCCCGGCCCAGCGCGGTCAGTTCGGGCGTGCCGGTCCGCGGCCGCTCTGGGGCGAGCAGCGCGAGATGGGACTCCGCGGCCCGCGCGACCGCCTGGACGAAGCCGAGGCTGTGCGGGTGAGCCAGCCCGTTCCCTCCGGTGATGTCGACCGCACCCAGCACCCGCCCGGTCCGCGGATCGTGCACCGGCGCCGCCGCGCACGTCCACGGCTGCACCCTGCGGATGAAGTGCTCCGCCGCGAACACCTGTACCGGCCGGTCAAGGGCGACAGCCGTGCCCGGCGCGTTGGTGCCCACGGCGCTCTCCGCCCACCGGGCGCCCGGCACGAAGTTCATCCGCCCCGCCTGCCGTCTGGTCTCCGCGTGGCCCTCGACCCACAACAGCCTGCCGTGCGCGTCGCACACCGCCAGGAGATGCTCGCCGTCGGCCGCGAACGTGCCCAGGAGCTCCCGGAACAGGGGCATCACCCGCGCCAGCGGGTGCTCGGACCGGTACACGCCGAGGTCGCCGTCGCTCAGCTCCACGCTCGCGGTGCCGTCCGGACCGACCCCGGCCCGCGCCGAACGCCGCCACGAATCGGCCACGACGGCCCGCACCGGCCGCGGCACCGTGCCCGCCTCGGTGAACGTCTGGTGCGCCCGGCGCAGGATCCGCACCCGTTCGTCGGGGTCGGCCCCTGACTCCAGGGCCACCCAGGGATCGGTAGACAACTCGTCCTCCCGGAAGACGACACGGCTGGGGACATCGTCACTCCGGGTGTGCGGGGCGACAACCGTTTGGACGCGGCTCGTCCGAAGGTGGGCGTCCGATTTTCGGTCCGGACCGGATCGACCGCCTCTCAGGTGCGGTTGACGAGTCTCATGTAACGGCTCCAGTCCCAGTCGCGGCCGGGGTCGGTGTGGTCGGTGCCCGGCACCTCGTAGTGGCCGATGATGTGCGCACGGTCCTTGGGGATGCCGTATGTCTCGCAGACGGCTGCCGTGAGCCGGGCCGAGTGCTCGTACAGCACGTCGGTGAAGTAGGCCGGCCGGTCCACCCACCCCTCGTGCTCAATGCCGACGCTGCGTGCGTTGTACTCCCAGTTCCCCGCGTGCCAGGCGATGTCGGACTCCCGCACGCACTGCGCCACATGGCCGTCGGCGGAGCGTACGACGTAGTGGGCGGACACCCGCTTCTTCGGGTTCTGGAAGACGGACAGGGTCTTGGCGTAGCCGGTCTGTGTGACGTGGATGACCACGCGGTCGACGGAATGGGCCGTGGGGCGGTCGGAGGGCGTGTAGTTGGAGGCCGTCGCGGGCTGCCATTCGGCCGGGCGGTAGTCGACGGCCTCGGTCTGCGCACCGGCCCGTGCGTCCGGGAGCAGGGCGTACGGCACGGCCGCGAACACGGCGCCCCGCAGCAGCCGCCGTCTGGACGGGGTGGGCGAGCATCGGGATGGTTCCACAGGGAGTTGCCTTTCCGGTCGTGCTCCTGCGGGGCGCTGACGGCTGCGCCCCACGTGGATCACGTTACGGCGATCACCCGTCGGTCAGGGGGAGGCCGCGCAGTCCGGTGGACGAGCGCCCGGCTGTGGACAACTCGCTCACTCGAACGTGGAGTTCCGCGTAACCGGCCTCACGTGCGGTGCCCTGCCACGGCGGTGCCTTCAGAGGCGCTGCCGTCACGGGCACACTGCCTCACGGTGGCGCGCGCCCTGTGTCACCCGTCGCCGGTCAGACCTGCTCCGCCACCGCGGCCGGATCGTCCAGCACGGCCCGGACCACCGAGTGCGCGGCTCCCAGCAACGGCCCCTCGGGACCCAGCAGGGAGACGGAGACCGGCCGGGCGGGCCCGGCGGTGCGCCGGGCGAGTTCGTCCTCTAGGGACGGCAGCAGCCAGGGGGCGAGCCCGGCCAGCGCACCGCCGAGCACCACACTCTCCGGGTCCAGCAGGTTGAGCGCCCCGGTCAGGGCGACGCCGAGGGCCGTTCCCGCCTCGCGCAGGGCCCGTCGTACATCCGGGTCGCCGTCCGCCGCGCGCCCCGCGAGGAGACCGACGCGGTCACCGCCCGGTTCCAGCCCGGCCGCGCGCAGCACCGCCTCCTCGCCGGCGTACTGTTCCAGGCAGCCCCGGCCGCCGCACGCGCACGCCGGCCCGTCGGGGTGGACCGGCACATGGCCCAGTTCGCCCGCGAAACCACGGGTGCCGCGCAGCAGGCTGCCGTCCACCACCAGCGCCGCGCCGATACCGATCTCCGCCGACACGTGCAGGAAGTCCCGCGGGGTGTTCGCCCCCAGCCAGAGTTCGGCCAGCCCGCCGAAGTTGGCCTCGTTGTCCACCGTCAGCGGCAGGTCGCCGGGCAGCAGCGCGCCGAGGTCGATGTCGTGCCAGTCGAGGTTCGGGGCCCGTACGACGGTGCGGGCGTCCCGGGCGACCAGGCCGGGGACGGCCACCGCGAGGCCGGCCGGCCACAGCCCCTGGCCCTCCGCCTGCTCCACGACCTCGCGCAGCAGTCCGGTCAGCTCCTCGATCACCGGCTCGGGGGCGCGGCCCCGGTTCGTGCCGTGCCGCACTGCCCGGGCCCGCACCTCACCGCGCAGATCGACGACGCACACCGCGAGATGGTCGACGCCGACCTCGGCGCCCAGCCCCGCCGGGCCCCGGCCGCTGACCGCCAGCGCCGATCCCGGCCGGCCCACCCGGCCGGGCCGCTCCGGCCCCAGCTCCTCCAGCAGGCCGGTGCGTATCAGCTCGTCGACGAGGGTCGAGACCGCCGCGCGGGTGAGGCCGATGCGCGAGGCGACCGCCGCCCGGGACAACGGTCCCTCGGCGTTGACGGCGTGGATCACCCGGGCCAGGTTGCGTCGGCGCATGCCCTGCTGGGTGTCGGGCAGCGCACGCCCCGGGCCGCCGGCGCGGGCCTCGTGCAGAGGTGACGTCATGTCTCTGTCGATTCGTCGATGCGTCGATTCATCGGGTCGTCGTCTCGCGGTCTCGTCGTCTTGTCGGTCTTCCGGTGGTCAGCGGGTGGGTTCGCTCCGCTCCAGCAACGGGGCCGCGTCGGAGAGTACTCCGGAGATCCTGGCCAGCGTCGCGTCGTCCCGTTCCACGGCGTCGAGCACCGGACCCCGGGCGGTGTTCCAGCGCCTGGCGACCGCGGCAGGGTCCTCGCCGGTCAGCAGCCCGGCCGCCTGCGCCGCCGCGCCCAGCGCGACGAGTTCCTTCGCCTCCGGGATCTGCACCGGCCGCCCGGACAACCGTCGTACGGTCTGCTGCCAGGCCGTGCCCCGGGCGCCGCCGCCGATCAGCAGCAGCGGGGCCGCGCGGTCCGCGTCCGCGTCGAGCACCAGGTCCAGCGCGCCGAGCAGCGCGTGCACGGCACCGTCGTAGGCCGCCTGCAGCAGCTGCCCCGCGGTGGTGTCGTGGCGCAGGCCGTACAGCAGCCCCGAGGCGTTCGGCAGGTTCGGGGTGCGCTCGCCGTCCAGGTAGGGCAGGACGGTGAGGTCCCCGGTCGGCTCCACGGCCTCCCGGTCCAGGCGCAGCAGTGCCGCGAGCCGGTCGACGGCGAGCGTGCAGTTCAGGGTGCAGGCCAGCGGCAGCCAGTCGCCGTGGGCGTCCGCGAAGCCCGCCACCGTGCCGGTCGGATCGGCGGGGCGCCGCTTCGAGACCGCGTACACCGTGCCCGACGTGCCGAGGCTCAGCACCGGCGTACCGGGACGCAGCCCCAGGCCCAGCGCGGCGGCAGCGTTGTCGCCGGTTCCCGGCGCCACCAGAGTGCCCTTGGCGAACGGCAGGTCGTGGCTGTCGCGCACGGTGCCCGCGACCTCGCCGGGCCGCACCACACGGGGCAGCAGCGCCGGGTCGAGCCCGACGTGCGCGAGGATCTCCGGGTCGTAGGTCTCTGTCGCGGACGCCCACCAGCCGGTGCCGGAGACATCGCCGCGGTCGGTCGTGCCCTCGCCCGTGAGCCGTTCGGTGAGGTAGTCGTGGGGGAGGCGCACGGCCTTCGTCCCGCGCACGGCGTCCGGCTCGTGCTCGGCGAGCCAGGCCCACTTGGTGACGGTGAAGGACGCGGCCGGCACGGACCCGGTGCGCTCGGCCCAGAACTTCGCGCCGCCGAGTTCCTCGGTCAGCCGACGGGCCTGGGGGGCCGAGCGCACGTCGTTCCACAGCAGCGCGGGACGCACCGGTTCGCCGTGCTCGTCCAGGGTTACGAGCCCGTGCTGCTGTCCGCCGATCGACACCGCGGCGGCCTCGCGCGCCGCGTCACCGCACTGGCGCAGCGCCTCGTGCAGAGCGTCCCACCACTCGCGCGGGTCGCTCTCCCGGCCCGCCCCGGAGGACACCGTGTGCGGTGCCTGGCCGCTGGCGACGACCTCGCCGGTGGCCGCGTCGACGACCAGCGCCTTGGTGGACTGGGTGGACGAGTCCACACCGACGACGAGCGGACCCTCGGCTGCTGACATCGGGTTCTCCCTCAAGTTTTTCCGCGGCTCTGCGGGATCTGTCTTCCCAGAGATGCGTCCGCATACTAATTTGTAAACGGCCATGACGAAATAGTTCGCCACCGTTCGTACGACAGTCTGCAGAGCAAGGAGCCGCGGTATGAGCTACCAGCCCACCCCCGAGGACAGGTTCACCTTCGGCCTGTGGACCGTCGGCTGGCAGGGAAGGGACCCGTTCGGCGACGCCACGCGGCGCGCCCTCGACCCGGTCGAGACGGTGACGCGCCTGGCCGAGCTGGGTGCCTACGGCGTGACCTTCCACGACGACGACCTGATCCCCTTCGGGTCCTCCGACAGCGCGCGCGAGGAGCACATCAAGCGCTTCCGCCAAGCCCTGGACACCACCGGCATGACCGTGCCGATGGCCACCACCAATCTCTTCACGCACCCGGTCTTCAAGGACGGCGCGTTCACCGCGAACGACCGCGACGTGCGCCGTTACGCCCTGCGCAAGACCATCCGCAACATCGACCTGGCCGTCGAGCTGGGCGCGAAGACCTACGTCGCCTGGGGCGGTCGTGAGGGTGCGGAGTCCGGAGCCGCCAAGGACGTGCGCGTGGCGCTCGACCGTATGAAGGAGGCCTTCGACCTGCTCGGCGAGTACGTCACATCCCAGGGCTACGACCTGCGCTTCGCCATCGAGCCCAAGCCGAACGAGCCGCGCGGCGACATCCTGCTGCCCACCGTCGGCCACGCCCTGGCGTTCATCGAGCGCCTGGAGCGCCCGGAGCTGTACGGCGTCAACCCCGAGGTGGGCCACGAGCAGATGGCCGGGCTGAACTTCCCGCACGGCATCGCCCAGGCGCTGTGGGCCGGCAAGCTCTTCCACATCGACCTCAACGGCCAGTCGGGCATCAAGTACGACCAGGACCTGCGCTTCGGCGCCGGTGACCTCCGCGCGGCGTTCTGGCTGGTCGACCTGCTGGAGAGTGCCGGTTACGCGGGCCCGAAGCACTTCGACTTCAAGCCGCCGCGCACCGAGGACCTCGACGGTGTCTGGGCGTCGGCCGCGGGCTGCATGCGTAACTACCTGATCCTCAAGGAGCGCGCGGCCGCGTTCCGCGCCGACCCGGAGGTCCAGGAGGCCCTGCGCGCCTCCCGCCTCGACGAGCTGACCCAGGCCACCGCCGCCGACGGCCTGCAGAGCCTGCTCGCCGACCGCACCGCCTTCGAGGACTTCGACGCCGAGGCGGCCGCCGCCCGCGGTATGGCCTTCGAGCAGCTCGACCAGCTCGCCATGGACCACCTGCTGGGGGCCCGGGGCTGAACGCACGCACGCGTGGGCGTGGCGTTCGCACGGGATACGCCGGAATCATGCCCTCCATGGCATGAACCGGTATCAACTTCCGTGCGGGGGTCGCGCCCCGAGCGGGTTCGCGGCGACGCTGGACGGTATGGCCACGCCACCCGTACCGCCCCGTCCGCCCGGACCGCCGGGTGACGCACCGCCTCCCGGCGGCTTCGGACCGCCTCCCCACGACTACGGCCACGACGCCTACGACGACGGCACGGGCGGGAGCGACTGGGGGCCGCCGTCGGCCCGGCCCGGCCCCCCGGACGGACCGGGACGGCGTCGGGGCCCCCTCTTCGCCGTACTCGCGCTCCTGGTCGCCGCCGGAGCCGTCCTCGCCTTCGTCCTGATGGTCTCGGGCGGCGAGGGCTCGTCGGACGACGATCCGGCAGGTGGGAGCAGCACCGGAACTTCTCCCACTCCGGCGATCAGCCTGCCGGTGAAACTGCCCAGCGGGCTGCCCAGCACCCTGCCGACCCGACTTCCGAGCACGCTGCCGAGCGAGATACCCAGCGACCTGCAGTCGCTGCTGCCGTCGGTGGAGGAACTGCTTCCCTAGGTGTATTGCCCTGTGAGGTTGGGGACGCGGCTGGCGGGTGGTTGGCCTTTCAGCGCGGTGTGTCCCACTGGAGGGTTCTCAGGGGTGCCTCGGGGTGGAGGTCAGGGACCTTTCAGGGTCGAGTCTGGAACCGCACGAGGCGCGGACCCGTTTTCATGACAGAGAGCGGCAGGGGCCGCGAAGGAGGCGACGCACATGTCGAGAAACGCGAAGATCGCCGCAGGAGGTGTGGCGGTCGGGCTGTTGCTGTTGATCTGGCTGCCCTGGTGGGCGGCTCTGCTGATCGTGCTGGGAGTGCCGACGGCGGCCTATCTGACTCTGGATCCTTCCCAGCGCCGCAGGCTGCGCCGTGTCACCCGCAAGGAGCTCGGCCGCTGAGAGCCGGGGCCGCGGCGTAGCGCATCCCCCGAGGGCGCCGGACGGGCGGGGCCGATGTTGATGACCCCGCCGTCCCTCGCCGGGGACCTCGTGCGGCCTCAGAGCGGGCGTACGGCCATCTTGTCGAGCGCTTCCAGAAGTCCCGGCAGCTCGGCGCCACGGCCGACCGGCAACACCTCGCCGGGCCTGTCGTCGAACAGGACGAAGGCGATGTCGTCCGTCCTGGCCACCAGCGACCACCCGGGGCCGTCGGCGCGCAGGGTCCGTGCGTCCCCGGGGGCGAACGACGAGCGCACCCGGCCCAGCGGCGGCGGGGTGTCCACATAGGTGCGGATCTCGTCGAGCACACGCCGGATGTCGCTGTCGCCCACCGGCAACGCCTTCGCGCCGCCGTCCCCGCCCTGGTCCCCGTCCGTGTCCGTGCCGTCGTCCCCGTCCGTAGCCACGGCGTCCTCGGAGGGGCGGGTGCCGTCCGAGGGAGCGTTGCCGCCGGCGGGACCGTCGCCGTCGCGCGCGGGCGTGAACTCGGAGTCGTCTATCTGCTCGCGCCACTGCGTCCACCGAACGCCGATCTCGTCGGCCCCCATGCGCCGCTGGGCCGGACCCCAGACGGTCGTGTCCGGCGGAGACAGCGCGGGGCCCTCCGCGATCTCGGGTGCGGGATCGTGCGGCGCGGGCACCCCGGGCGCCGCGACGGCGACCGACAGGGGCCACCCAGGCAGGGCGGCGACCACGGTCCGCTCGTCGGGGGAGAGCTCGTGCTCCATCCCGCAGTCCCAGGACGCGATGGCGACGGCGACCAGCGACACGTCGTCGATGGCGACCGTCCACCGCGCGCCCTCGCTGTCCTGGCCCAGCACCAGGCCGTAGCCGTCGGCGAGCGGCGGAAGGCCGAGCGCCGCGCAGGCCTCGGGGTAGTCGTCGCCGAGCACACTCGGGAACTTCGCCGGCGTCAGCAGCGCCGCCGTGAGCACGTAGAGCGCATCGTCCGCGGCGGCGACGGTGTCCTCGTCCGTCCCGGCCATCCCAGCCTCCCCATCGGTTCGTCCAACGGCGCGCACCCTAGTGCGGCGGGAAGCCGCTTGTCACGACTCCCCGACACACCCGGAGCTGCAGCTTTCCGACCTGACGGGGCGAATCGACCACCCTTCACCATCTCGTCACACGGCAGGCAGTCCCAGGAGCGCCCGAGCGACGGCCGCGGGCGACTCGTCGCGCTCCCGCGCCAGTGCCACGACGGCCCGGCAGGCGAGTTCTCTGACCCCGAAGGACAGCGCCTCCGGCGACACCCAGCCCGCCGCCTCGTCGATCCGGTCCTGATCGTCGTCCACGCTGGCAGAGACGTATGAGGCCGCTGCCTCGAACAGATTGTGCGGGCGGTTCCCCGGCTCGGTCCGCGGCCCCACGGCATCGCCCCGACCGCCGGAGTGCGGCTGGGTGCGCAGTGCGTCGAGGAACTTCCGGCCGGCCTTGCGGACGTTGTCGAGCATGGTGATGACCTTCCCCCAAAGTGGTGAGCCGAGTCGAAGTGATCGTGCATCTCCAAGGCCCAACGTAGAGTCGGAGTCACGGCGGCAGAAGGGGGCGGCGCGGTGAAGCGCTTCGCGAGGCTCGAACAGATCCGGAGCATGGATCCCTACGACGACGCTCTGGAGATCTACCGGCTCACCGCTGCGTACGAGTTCCCCTGGGACTTCACCCGTGCCTTGGAGCTGGCCCTGTACCGCACCTACGCGGTGCCGAGCATCGGCCGTCTGCTCGCCGAGACGGCGGAACTGACGGACCACACCCAGAAACGCTACGACGACACCTCACTGCTCCTCGACGCCGTCGTCGAGCACGGCTTCGACAGCGACCGGGGCCGCGCGGCCGTCCGTCGCATCAACCAGATGCACCGCAGCTACGACATCGGCAACGACGACATGCGCTACGTGCTCTGCACGTTCGTCGTGATGCCCAAACGCTGGATCGACGCCTACGGATGGCGGCGGATGTCGCGCCACGAGATCATCGCCTCCACCGTCCACTACGGCACCCTGGGCCGCCGCATGGGCATCAAGGACATCCCCGGGTCCTACGCGGAGTTCGAGGACTGCCTGGATGCCTACGAGGAGGACCACTTCGCCTGGGACGAGGGAGCGCGCCGGGTCTCGGACGCCACCCTCGACCTGATGGCCTCCTGGTACCCGCGGCCGCTCGCCCCCGTCCTGCGCACCGCCACGCTCTCCCTCCTCGACGAGCCGCTCCTGAAGGCCTTCCGCTACCCCCTTCCGAGCCCGGCGGTCCGCACCGTGGTCCGGAAAGCGGTACGCGCGCGTGGACGCGCGGTCCGGCTGCTGCCGCCGCGTCGTGCACCGCACCACGCCCGCCAGAACTGGGAGATCAAGGGCTACCCGAACGGCTATCGCCTGGACGACCTGGGCACCCGCCCGGTACCCGGTCTGCGCGGCTGCCCCGTACGGCACGTGGAGGACTCGGCCACCCAGTGAGTCTGTGAGGCCGGCGGTTCTCGTCGGCGAGTCTCAGGTGCGCGCCCTCAGCCCTCCCGGACGCACAGGGCCAGGAAACGGTCGTCCTCGTCGACGTACGACGTCAGGCGCCACCCGGAGCCGGCCAGCAAGGGCCGCAGGTTCGGCTCCGCGCGCAGATCCTCCGGGGTGAGCCGACGGCCCTGGCGCGCCGCGAGGGCCGCCCTGCCGATCGGGTGGAACAGCCCCAGCGTCCCGCCGGGGCGCACCACCCGGGCCAGTTCCCGCAGGTTCTTCGCAGGATGGGGCAGGTGGGCCACGAGCCCCGCCGCGAACACCGCGTCGAGCGACTCCGGACGCAGGGGGAGCGCGGCGACGTCGGCGAGCAGCAGCCGGCCGTCACGGTCGCGCCCGGCCCGTACGGCGGCCTCCAGCATCGCCGGGGTCAGATCGGCCCCGAGAACCACTCCCGAGGGCCCCACGGCCGAGCGCAGCGGCGTCAGGGCCCGCCCGGTGCCACAGCCCGCGTCCAGTACGCGGTCGCCTTCCCGCAGCCGGAGCTCGGCGACCGCGGCGGCGTAGGCGGGACCGTCATCGGGGAAACGGGTGTCCCAGTGCGCCGCACGCGCCGTGAAGAACTCCTGGACATGTGTGTGGTCGTCGCTCATGTCCCGCATGATCCCTCACCGACACGGAGGACGTCTCTGCGTACACGTTCGAGCGTGAGGCGATCGGTCCGGCGCACTTCTGCGTCATTTTCCAGCACCTTTCGAAATGCGCCCCCTTTGTGCTCCTGTGCCCCTACTAGCGTCCCCTGGTCATGGGACACCTGGACCACGCCGCCTTCGGCTGGCTGACCCCCGTGCTGTCGTACGCGATGGCCTGCACAGGCGCCGCGCTCGGGCTGCGCTGTACCGTTCGCGCGCTCGGAGCCACCGGCCGCTCGCGCCGCAACTGGCTGATCACCGCGGCCTCCGCGATCGGCACCGGCATCTGGACCATGCATTTCGTGGCGATGCTCGGTTTCGCCGTCGGCGGCACCGACATCCGATACGACGTTCCGCTGACCGTCCTCAGCCTCCTCGTCGCCATGGTCGTGGTCTGCTTCGGCGTCTTCGCCGTCGGCTACGGCCAGGGCCGCACGCGCGCGTTGCTGATCGGCGGACTCACCACCGGCCTGGGGGTGGCGAGCATGCACTACCTGGGCATGGCCGCGGTCCGCCTGCACGGCGACGTCTCCTATGACCCGGCACTCGTCGGACTCTCGGTCCTGATCGCCGTCGTCGCGGCGACCGCGGCCCTGTGGGCGGCGCTCAACATCAGGTCGCCGATCGCCGTCACCGTCGCCTCCCTCGTCATGGGGGCGGCGGTCAGCAGCATGCACTACACGGGGATGTTCGCGGTGAAAGTCCGCGTCACGCCCTCCGGCGAGGCGCTGCCCGGGGCCACGGCGATGCAGTTCATCTTCCCCCTCGCCGTCGGCCTCGGGTCCTACCTCTTCCTGACCTCCGCCTTCGTCGCCCTGTCGCCCACCACGGGGGAGCGCGAGGCGTCCGCCACCGCACAGCAGCCGGCGGAGAGCGTCGCCGGTGCGACCGGCCCTCGCCAGGCCCGAACCGTGTGACGGGGCCGGACGGCACGCCCCCCGAACTTCTTCCGAGCGAGGAGGCCATGCGTACACCCCGCAGGACCCACACGGCCGGCGCCGAGGCGCCGCCCCCCGTGCGCGGCCGACGCGCCCACGCCGGGCCACCCGCCGACGAGGGGCCGGACGAATGGACCGACGCGCCCGCCGACGTGACACCCGTGCACGCGGGACGCCGACGGTTCAGGCCGGGCACCGTACGGGCCAAGATCGTCTGCCTGCTGATGGTGCCGGCCGTGTCCCTGCTCGCCCTCTGGGCGTACGCCACCGTCAGCACCGCCCAGGACGTCTCCCGGCTGCGCCAGTTGCAGCGGGTCGATTCCCAGGTCCGTACCCCCGTCGCGGACGCCGTCGCCGCTCTCCAGGCCGAACGGGCGGCCGCCGTGCGGTACGCGACCGACCCCGCCTCGGTGCCGGACAGCGCACTGCGGCAGCTCGCCGAGCGCACGGACGAAGCGGTTGCGAAGCTGCGGCTGGGCGACCACAGCACCGTCGCCGACGGCCAGGGCCTGCCCGCCGAAGTGGCCCAGCGGCTCGAGACGTTCGTCTCGGGGGCCGAGGGGCTCCGCTCGACACGGGCAGCCGTGCTCGACGGCCGCGCCGGCTGGGCGGAGACGTACCGCCGGTACACGACGACGATCTCGGCGGCCTTCTCCGTCGGGGGCGCTCTGTCCGGCATCCAGGACGCCGAACTCGGCTCCGACGCGCGCGTCCTGCTCGAGTTCTCCCGCGCCGCCGAGGCCCTGGCCCAGGAGGACGCCGTCCTCGCCGCCGCGCGCCGGGCCGGCCGCCTCGACGGGGAGCGGCTCAGGCTGTTCACCGGAGCTGCCGACAGGCGCCGTACGCTGACGGAATCGGCCGTCGCCGACCTGCGCGGCCCCGAGAGCACCGCCTGGCAGCGCCTCGCCGCGGGGAGCGCCTACGCAACGCTGGCCGCGACCGAGGACAAGGTGCTCACCGCGGGGGCGGGATCGAAGGCGATCGCCGCGGCACCCGCGCGCACCTGGGACCCCGCTCACACGCGCGTGCAGGACGGCATGCGAGGCATCGAGGCGGACGCCGGACGGGATGTCGCGGAACGCGCCGACCCGTTCACCCGCGGTCTGCTCACCCCGGCCGGCGCCGCGGTCCTGTTCGGACTCGTCGCTGTCGCCGCCTCGCTCGTCATCTCCGTGCGCATAGGCCGCGGACTCGTCGTCGAACTCGTCACCCTGCGCAACAGCGCGCTGGAGATCGCCCGCCGCAAACTGCCCGAGGCCATGCGCAGGCTGCGCTCCGGGGAGGAGATCGACATCCGCGCGGAGGCCCCGCCCGGACTGCCCGCCGAGGACGAGACCGGCCAGGTCGCCGAGGCCCTGACCACGGTGCACCGAGCCGCGTTGCGGGCCGCCGTCGAGCGCGCCGAACTCGCCAGCGGCATCTCCGGGGTGTTCGTCAACCTCGCCCGCCGCAGCCAGGTACTCGTCCACCGCCAGCTGAGCCTCCTGGACAGCATGGAGCGCCGCTCCGACGACCCGAACGAGCTCAGCGACCTCTTCCGGCTCGACCACCTCACCACGCGCATGCGGCGCCACGCGGAGAGCCTGATCATTCTCTCCGGAGCCGCCCCCGGCCGGGCCTGGCGCAAACCGGTCTCCCTGACCAATGTGATCCGCGCAGCCGTCTCCGAGATCGAGGACTACGCGCGCGTGGAGGTACGCCGCCTCCCCGAGGCATCCGTCGCCGGCGCCGCCGTCGCCGACCTCACCCATCTGCTCGCCGAACTCGTCGAGAACGCCGCCCAGTTCTCACCGCCGCACACGCGTGTGCACATCAGCGGTGAACCCGTCGGCAACGGCTACGCCGTCGAGGTGGAGGACCGCGGGCTCGGCATGGGCAAGGAGACCCTCACCGAGGCCAATCGGCGCATCGCGCAGTCCGAGGCCCTCGACCTGTTCGACAGCGACCGGCTCGGACTGTTCGTGGTCAGCAGGCTCGCCGCACGCCACGGCGTCAAGGTGCACCTGCGCACCTCGCCCTACGGCGGCACGACGGCTGTCGTCCTGCTGCCGACGGCGCTGCTGCACAGCGGAAAGACGGAACGTTCTGCCCAGAAACCGCAGAAGGCCGAGCGGGCGGTGGAACACACGCACGCGCGCGTGACCGCTCCCGACCGACACGCTCCCGACAGACATGCCCCAGGCAGCCACACCCCGGACCGGCAGGTCGTCGAACAGGAAGCCGTCCCCGCGCCCGCAGAACGCCCCGCACTGGTCGCCCCCCTCCGGGCTGCCGCCGAACCGGCGACCGGCGACACCCCTCCCGCCGGAGTCACCGCCTTGCGCCTCCACCGCCCCCCGGACGACTCCGACGGATCGGACGGCCTTCCCCGCCGGGTACGGCAGACACACCTCGCCCCCCAACTGCGCCGGCCGGTCCCGGACGAGGCGGCCCAGGAGACGGGCCCGCGGGACGACGACGGACGCACCCCCGAACTCGTACGCGACCGGATGGCCGCCTACCGGGCCGGCTGGGCCCGCGGCGGCGGCAGGAAACCCGGCCGAGGTGTCACCGCGGACCCGGCACCGGGCAGCGACAGCAGCGAAGGAGACCCCGCATGATCCAGGACCCGAGCACGAGGTCGACCCAGCGGTCCGGCGAACTCGACTGGCTGCTGGACGACTTGGTGATACGCGTGAGCGAGGTACGGCATGCCGTGGTGCTGTCCAACGACGGCCTCGCCATCGGCGCCTCGACCGCCCTCAGCCGGGAGGACGCCGAACACCTCGCCGCTGTCGCCTCCGGCTTCCACAGTCTCGCCAAGGGCGCGGGCCGGCACTTCGGCGCCGGCGGCGTCCGCCAGACCATGGTGGAGATGGACGACGCGTTCCTCTTCGTCGCCGCCGCCGGAGACGGCTCCTGCCTGGCCGTCCTCACCGCCGTGACCGTCGACATAGGCCTCGTCGCCTACGAGATGGCCCGACTGGTCAAGCGCGTCGGCGAACACCTCTACACCCCGCCGCGCCTCGGCGCCCGGCCGCCATCCGCCGGATGAGACGAGACCGGCACCCATGACCGAGGACATGACCGGCGCCCCGCCCGAGCCGGGCAGCCAGTGGTACGACAACGAGGCCGGCCCGCTGGTGCGTCCCTACGCCGTGACGGGCGGACGCACCGAGCCCGGCCCCACCGGAGTGCGCCTCGACCTGATCGCCCTGGTCACCCTGGACCCGGGCGCGCCCGGCACGGACGCGGCGGCGCTCGGGCCGGAGCACGGGACCCTCATCGGCCTGTGCCGCACGGAGACCCAGTCCGTCGCCGAGCTCGCGGCGGGCGCGGACCTCCCCGTGGGCGTGGTCCGGGTCCTCCTCGGCGACCTCCTGGAAGCCGGCCGTGTCACCGTGAGCCGGCCGGTCCCTCCCGCACAGCTGCCCGACGAGCGGATTCTGCGCGAGGTGATCGAGGGGTTGCGGGCCCTGTAGACGAAGGTTCAGGCCGGATCCGGACATGTATCGGACCGGCCTCGCGCAGGCCGACGCACACCTTCGGACATCGAACGCGCAGGAGGCGGTCAGACCGGGCAGATTGCGGTCGAACCCGTCGCAAGGCGGCCTCAGTTGTCATGATGCTGGCTTCGCGCACCCGCGCCGAAGCCGTACTTTTCCGAGAGAAGTGATCCATGGTCTCCGAGCACTCCGATGCCACGGGCGGCGAGACGGCCCCCCTGGCGTTGAAGATTCTGGTCGCCGGCGGGTTCGGCGTCGGCAAGACCACATTGGTGGGGGCGGTCAGTGAGATCAAGCCGCTGCGCACCGAGGAACTGCTCAGCGAAGCCGGCCAGTTGGTGGACGACACCGGCGGCGTGGACCAGAAGGTGACCACGACCGTCGCCATGGACTTCGGCCGGATCACGATCCGCTCCGGACTCTCCCTCTACCTGTTCGGCACCCCGGGCCAGGACCGCTTCTGGTTCCTGTGGGACGAACTCTCCCAGGGCGCCCTGGGAGCGGTGGTCCTCGCCGACACCCGCCGCCTCGAGGACTGCTTCCCCGCGGTCGACTACTTCGAGCACCGGCACATCCCGTTCGTCGTCGCCGTCAACTGCTTCACCGGCGCCCGGGCGTACGGCGCCCAACACGTCTCGCGCGCCCTCGACCTGGACGGCGGCACGCCGGTCGTCCTGTGCGACGCGCGGGACCGTGACTCGGGCAAGGAGGTGCTGATCCGGCTCGTCGAGTACGCCGGGCGAATGCACACCGCCCGGCTGCTCGACTCCGTGAGCTGAAGAGGCCGAGGTCAGCCCGCGATCGCCTTCTGCGCCAGGACCTTGTCGACCGTGACACGGACGAGCAGTTCACCGGGCACACCGTTGCGGGCGCCGAACTCCTCGGCACGGTCCTCGCCCATGTACCGGGCGCCGATCCGGCCCGCCCAGTGCCGGACCTCGTCGAGGTCCTCCGAGATCCGGGCACGGCCCTGCAACACCACGTAGTCGAACGGCGGCCGGTCGTCGTCCACGCACAGGGCGATGCGGCCGTCCCGCGCCAGATTGCGCCCCTTCACCGTCTCCTTGCCGGTGTTGAACACCACGTCGTCCCCGTCGAGCAGGAACCAGATCGGTGCGATGTGCGGACTGCCGTCGGCCCGCACCGTCGACAGCTTCCCGGTACGGGTGCCGTGCGAGACGAACGCCCGCCATTCCTCGTCGGTCATCTTCTGCGCCATGCCGCCATCCTCCTTGCTCCGGCGGCCGAACCTGGGGAAGGCTGGCGGGCGATTCCTCCGTTGAGGCGGAGGACACAACACGGGGAACGCGCGGGGAGATGGGGACATGGCGCAGAAACAGGGCCTGGGCTGGCTGCTGGACGACCTGACCGAGCGCGTCGACCACGTCCGGCACGCACTGGTGCTGTCGAACGACGGGCTGGTGGCGGGCGCGAGTACGGGACTGGGACGCGAGGACGCCGAGCACCTCGCCGCCGTCTCGTCCGGACTGCACAGCCTCGCCAAGGGCTCAGGGCGCCACTTCGGCGCGGGGCAGGTGCGGCAGACCATGATCGAGTTCGATGACGCGCTGCTGTTCGTCACGGCGGCGGGCAGCGGCAGCTGCCTGTGCGTGCTCAGCGGAGCGGAGGCCGACATGGGCCAGATCGCCTACGAGATGACCCTGCTCGTCAGCCGGGTCGGCGAGCACCTCACCGTGGACGCCCGGCAGCCCGACCGAGCCCCACTGGAAGACATCTGACCTGCGCTTTCATCGGCCCCCGTGGAGTTATCCACAGGCTCGCCACGAGATCCGCGAATCCGGCTACGGTTTTTTCCGAGGCCATCGCGGACCGTGCGGGCCTGTTCCACCCACATGACTCCACACCGCTCCACGGGGGAGACCGATCATGACCGGAAACACCGTCGCAGCACAGCGGAACGCCTCCTGCTCCGCGAGCCGAGCGGCCCGCGAACTGGGGCTGAAGCGAAGCGAGTTCGACCTCGCCGTGCACCTCGGGCGGATCAGGACCGTGCCCGACGAAGGGGGAGGGGGCCGCCGGGTGGCCCGCGCGGAGATCGAGCGGCTGCTCGGAGTGTCCGGCCCGCCCGATGAACTGCGCGAGAGCGTCCGGGCCGTGGGTACCGTCGAGGGCGCCGCCCTGATGGGGGTGCCGGCTCCCCGCTTCACGCGCCTCGCCCGATCGGGCCTGCTGGTGCCCGTGAAGTTCTACCTCAACCGCTACAGGGCGGTGGTGTGGCTCTATCTCGCCGACGAACTAAGGCAGTTCGCCGCCGACGAGAACCACGCGCGCCTGCTCACGGGCCGGGCGCCCGCCCCGATGCGGGCTCAACTGGCCGCGGGACTGGATCTCAGGCCCCGGAACTGGCGGGGACGCCACCTGGGCTTCCTGCTCCGGCAGGCCGGCGACCCCTGGCAGCGGGCCGGAGCCCTGGCCGCGTTTCTCGACCCCACACACCTCGCGGAGATCGTCGAGGATCCCTACGAGCGCTCCCACCTGAACCGGTTCCGGCCCGGACCGCCGGCCCACGGCGCCCCCGGCAGCCCGGCCGCACACCTCGTCGAGAAGATCACCACGGCCGACGATCCCGACGAGATCGACTGGCTCAGGTCCGACCTGGCACGCACCCTGGACGAGGCCCGCGTACACCAACCGGCCCCGCGCCCGGCCACGCCCGCCCACCCATCGCACCCGCCACGCCCGACACGGGCACCGGAGACACCCGGCCGGCCCCAGCGCTCCCCGCGCGGTCTGCTGAGCCGGCTGTGCCGCAGAGGTTCATGACCGACCCGGTGAACAGCCCGGGTTACAGCGCCCGGAACAGCCCCTCCTGGACGACCGACACGAGCAGGCGGCCCTCCAGGTCGTAGATCTGCCCGCGAGCCAGTCCGCGGCCGCCGGTCGCGATCGGAGACTCCTGGTCGTACAGGAACCACTCGTCCGCACGGAACGGCCGGTGGAACCACATCGCGTGGTCCAGCGACGCCATGTCGAAGCTCCGCGGGCCCCACAGAGGCTCCACCGGCAGACGGACGGCGTCCAGGAGGGTCATGTCACTTGCGTACGTCAGAGCGCAGGTGTGCACGAGCGGATCGTCGCCCAGCGGACCTACCGCACGCATCCACACCGCGCTGCGCGGCTCGGCCTCCTCGAGGTCCTGCGCGCTCCAGCGCAGCCGGTCCGCATACCGGATGTCGAACGGCTGACGGCGCGCCATCCGCTCCAACTGCTCGGGGAGCGCGCCCAGATGCGCCCGGACCTCCTCCGCCACCGTCGGCAGGGACTCCGGGTCCGGAACCTTGCGGGCCGACGGCAGCTGGTGCTCGAAGGGACCTTCCTCAGGCTTGTGAAAGGAGGCGGTGAGATTGAAGATCGTGCGGCCCTGCTGCACGGCGGTGACCCGGCGGGTCGTGAACGACCGGCCGTCCCGCACCCGTTCGACCTGGTACACGATCGGAACGCCCGGCCGGCCCGGGCGCAGGAAGTACGCGTGCAGCGAGTGCACGGGCCGGTCGCCCTCGGTGGTCCGGCCGGCCGCGACCAGCGCCTGCCCCGCCACCTGCCCGCCGAAGACCCGCTGCAGGGACTCCTGCGGGCTGCGGCCGCGGAAGATGTTGACCTCGATCTGCTCCAGGTCGAGCAGGTCGACGAGTCTCTCGGCCGGATTCGTCATCGGTGTCCTTCTCCTGTGCCTCGTGCTGTTGTCACAACTGGCCGACGTCGGTGACGCGGACGATCGCCCGGCCCTCCGCGTCGGAGGCCGTGAGATCGATCTCCGCGCTGATGCCCCAGTCGTGGTCGTCGTTGGGGTCGTCGAAGATCTGCCGCACCCGCCACAGACCGTTCTGCGGCTCCTCCTGGATGACGAGCAGCTTGGGGCCGCGGGCGTCCGGTCCGGTCCCGAGGTCGTCGTACTCGTCCCAGTACTTGTCCATGGCCTCGCCCCACGCCTCGGCGTCCCAGCCGGACTCCGCGTCCATCTCGCCCAGCTGCCCGACCTGGTCGAGGGCGGCCAGCTCGACCCGCCGGAACATCGCGTTGCGCACCAGGACCCGGAAGGCGCGCGCGTTCGCGGTGACCGGTTTGACCTCGTCGGCCTTCTCCTGGGCCTCCTCCGCGGTCATCTCCTCCGGGTTGGCGAGCTGCTCCCACTCGTCCAGCAGGCTGGAGTCGACCTGGCGCACCATCTCGCCCAGCCACTCGATCAGGTCCTGCAGGTCCTCGGACTTGAGATCGTCGGGGACGGTGTGGTCGAGGGCCTTGTAGGCACTGGCCAGGTAGCGCAGCACGATCCCCTCGGTGCGGGCCAGTTCGTAGTGGGACACCAGCTCAGTGAAGGACATCGCCCGCTCGTACATGTCACGGATGACGGACTTCGGCGACAGCGGATGGTCGCCGACCCACGGGTGGCTCTTGCGGTACGTGTTGTACGCGTGGAAGAGCAGTTCCTCCAGAGGCTTGGGGTAGGTGATGTCCTGGAGCCGCTCCATGCGCTCCTCGTACTCGACGCCGTCCGCCTTCATCAGGGCGACCGCCTCGCCGCGCGCCTTGTTCTGCTGGGCGGCCAGGATCTGCCGGGGGTCGTCCAGCGTGGACTCCACGACGGAGACCATGTCCAGTGCGTACGACGGCGATTCGGGATCGAGCAGTTCGAACGCGGCCAGTGCGAAGGTGGACAGCGGCTGGTTGAGCGCGAAGTCCTGCTGCAGGTCCACGGTGAGCCGGACGACACGGCCCGTGGCGTCCGGCTCGTCGAGTTTCTCGACGATCCCGCCGTCCAGCAGCGAGCGGTAGATCGCGATCGCGCGCCGGATGTGCCGCAGCTGCTGCCTGCGGGGCTCGTGGTTGTCCTCCAGCAGATGGCGCATCGCCTCGAAGGCGTTGCCGGGGCGGGCGATCACCGACAGCAGCATCGTGTGCGTCACGCGGAAACGCGAGGTCAGCGGCTCCGGTTCCGACTCGATGAGCTTCTCGAAGGTGTTCTCCGTCCAGCCGACGAAGCCCTCCGGCGCCTTCTTGCGGACCACCTTGCGGCGCTTCTTCGGGTCGTCGCCCGCCTTGGCGAGCGCCTTCTCGTTCTCGATGACGTGCTCGGGCGCCTGCGCGACCACGAAACCCGCCGTGTCGAAGCCGGCCCGCCCGGCCCGGCCCGCGATCTGGTGGAACTCACGCGCCCGCAGGGTGCGCACCCGGTTGCCGTCGTACTTCGTCAGCGCCGTGAACAGCACGGTGCGGATCGGCACGTTGACGCCGACCCCGAGCGTGTCCGTACCGCAGATCACCTTCAGCAGACCGGCCTGGGCGAGCTTCTCCACGAGACGCCGGTACTTGGGCAGCATGCCCGCGTGGTGGACGCCGATTCCATGCCGTACGTAACGGGAGAGGTTGCGGCCGAACTTGGTGGTGAAGCGGAAGTTGCCGATGAGCTCGGCGATCTGCTCCTTCTCCTCACGCGAGCACATGTTGATGCTCATCAGCGCCTGCGCCCGCTCCACCGCCTGCGCCTGCGTGAAGTGCACGATGTAGACGGGTGCCTGCCTCGTCTCCAGCAGGTCGGTGAGGGTCTCCGTCATCGGGGTGTAGCGGTACTCGTAGGAGAGCGGCACGGGCCGGGTCGCCGAGCGGACCACCGCCGTGGGGCGGCCGGTGCGGCGGGTGAGGTCCTTCTCGAAGAAGGACACGTCGCCGAGCGTGGCCGACATGAGGACGAACTGCGCCTGAGGCAGTTCCAGGATGGGGATCTGCCAGGCCCAGCCGCGGTCGCCCTCGGCGTAGAAGTGGAACTCGTCCATGACGACCTGGCCCACGTCCGCGTTCTTGCCGTCGCGCAGCGCGATCGAGGCGAGCACTTCGGCGGTGCAGCAGATGACCGGTGCGTCGGAATTGACGGACGCGTCGCCGGTCAGCATCCCGACGTTCTCCGTGCCGAAGATCTTGCACAGTTCGAAGAACTTCTCCGACACCAGCGCCTTGATCGGAGCCGTGTAGAAGGTGACCTCGTCCCGGGCGAGGGCCGCGAAGTGCGCGGCCGCCGCGATCATGCTCTTGCCGGAGCCGGTGGGCGTCGACACGATCACGTTCGCCCCGGAGACCACCTCGATCAGCGCCTCCTCCTGGTGGGAGTAGAGCGTGAGACCGCGCTCCTGGGCCCAGGACTCGAAGGCTTCGTACAGGGCATCGGGATCTGCGGTCGGCGGCAACTGATCGATGAGGGTCACGACCCCATCTTGCCTGCCCGCGCGCCCGATGGGGGAATCGGCTGTCGGCCCGAAGATCACGGCAGCTACGCTGTGTCGCCGACGGAGCGTCATCGCACCCGGTCAACTGGACAGCGGCACACGAGGAATGGGGCGGGCAACGGCCATGATGGGACCAGCACACTCACTGTCGGGCGCCGCGGCCTGGCTAGGCGTCGGTGCGGCGGCCGCAGCGGCCGGGCACACGATGCCCTGGCCGGTCCTCCTCTCCGGTGCGCTGATCTGCGCCGGTGCCGCGCTCGCTCCGGACCTCGACCACAAGGCCGCCACCATCTCGCGCTCCTTCGGTCCCGTCTCGCGATGGCTGTGCGAGATCGTCGACAAGCTCTCCTACGCCGTCTACAAGGGCACGAGGAAGCAGGGCGACCCGCGTCGCTCGGGCGGGCACCGGACCCTGACGCACACCTGGCTGTGGGCGGTCACGATCGGCGCGGGTGCCTCGGCGCTGGCGATCGCCGGGGGCCGCTGGGCGGTGCTGGCGATCCTCTTCGTGCACATGGTGCTGGCGATCGAGGGCCTGCTGTGGCGGGCGGCCCGTGGTTCCAGCAGCGATGTGCTGGTGTGGCTGCTCGCCGCGACCAGCGCCTGGATCCTGGCCGGCGTCCTGGACAAACCGGGCAACGGCGCGGACTGGCTGTTCACGGACCCGGGCCAGGAGTACCTGTGGCTGGGGCTGCCGATCGTGCTGGGCGCCCTGGTGCACGACATCGGGGACGCGCTGACCGTCTCCGGCTGTCCTGTGCTGTGGCCCATCCCGATCGGGCGCAAGCGCTGGTACCCCCTGGGCCCGCCCAAGGCGATGCGGTTCCGGGCGGGCAGCTGGGTGGAGCTCAAGGTGCTGATGCCGGTGTTCATGGTGCTCGGCGGCGTGGGCGCCGCGGCGGCCCTCAACGTCATCTGAGGCACCTGGCGAACGTCCGCGTGCGGAGCGGCGCCGGCTCAGGCGGTCGTGCCGTCGCCGTAGCGCCGCTCGAAGCGGGCGACCCGGCCCTCGGTGTCCACCGTGCGCGCCTTGCCGGTGAAGAAGGGGTGGCTCTCCGAGGAGATCTCCACGTCCACCACGGGGTAGGTCTCGCCGTCGTCCCAGTCGATCGTCCGGTCGCTGGTCGCGGTGGAGCGGGTGAGGAAGGCGTAGCCGGCGGCCCGGTCGCGGAAGACGACCGGGTGGTAGTCGGGGTGCTGGTCCTGCTTCATGGATTCTCCTGGTCCTCGTGCGGTGACCGAACCTGCGGTGACGGAACCGGGGCGGGCGGGTCAGCCGGACAGGCCGTCCTCGTCGACGATGTGCATCGCGGCTTCCTCCGCGGAGGCGGCCGCCCCGTCGATGCCGACGTCGGTGGCGACCAGGGCGCTCTCCTCGTCCTCGTGGGTTCCCTCGTCCGGTGCCACGAGGCGGCCGGAGCGGACCGTGCCCACCTCGTTGTCGAGGAGTTCCCCGTCGGTGCCGTCGCAGTCGCCGAGGCCGTCCCCGTCGGGCACGGGGAGGTCGGGCACCTCCTCCGCGAGCCGCTGGTCCAGCGTCTCGCCCTGCCGGCGCTCCGCGGCCGTCACCCCGGAGTGCTCCACGGCCCAGGGCCGCTCGGGAGGGGACCAGCCGCGATCGAGGGGGTCCTCGACGCCGTCGTCCACGAGCGTGTCCTCGGTGTCGAGCAGCCCCGTGTCCTCCTGGATGTCGGAGGCGTCGGGCTGGTAGACGTCGTCCCCCCATCCGTCGACGCTGTTCACGGGTACCTCCAGGGGGTGACGGGCCCGTTCTCACCGCGGTCGGCGATGGGGTACCGCCGCACGGGGCACCGGCCGGGCCCGGCGTGCACCGGACGGATCCGGGCCGTTTCCCGCACGGGTGCCGGTATCCAGCGTTCCATCCCGCTTCGGGACCGCGCAACGCCAGAGACACGACGAACGCCGGAGGGGACTCTCGGGGCCGCGGTCAGGGGGCGCCGGCGTGCGGCTGCCCGCAGGGCCGGGCCCCCTCCGGGGCGAGCACGGGAGCGGTCCGCCTCACCCGTGCCAGGACCGCCACAGCGCCGCGTACGCGCCCTCAGCCGCGACCAGCTGGGTGTGGCTGCCCAGCTCGCTGATGCGGCCGTTCTCGACGACGGCGATGACGTCGGCGTCGTGGGCGGTGTGCAGGCGGTGGGCGATGGCGACGACGGTGCGGCCGTCGAGGACACGGGCGAGGGAGCGCTCGAGGTGCCGGGCGGCTCGCGGGTCGAGCAGCGAGGTCGCCTCGTCCAGGACCAGGGTGTGCGGGTCCGCCAGCACCAGCCGGGCCAGCGCGATCTGCTGGGCCTGTGCCGGAGTGAGCGCGACGCCGCCCGAGCCGACCTCCGTGTCCAGCCCGTCCTCCAGTGCCCGCGCCCAGCTGTCCGCGTCCACGGCGCCCAGCGCCGCCCAGAGCTCGGCGTCCTCGGCGCCGGTCCGGGCGAGCCGGAGATTGTCGCGCAGGGAGCCGACGAAGACGTGGTGCTCCTGGTTGACGAGTGCCACGTGGGAGCGGACCCGTTCGGCGGTCATCCGCGACAGTTCGGCGCCGCCGAGGGTGATCCGGCCGTCCCGCGGGGCGTAGATGCCGGCGAGGAGCCGGCCCAGCGTGGACTTGCCGGCACCCGAGGGGCCGACCAGCGCCAGCCGGGTGCCGGGGGCGACCTCGAGGGACACCTTGCGCAGCACGTCCACGCCCTCGCGGTAGCCGAAGTGGACCCGGTCGGCGTGTACGTCGCGGCCGTCCGGCGCCAGCCCGGTCTCCCCGGCGTCCGGCTCGATGTCCCGCACGCCGACGAGGCGGGCCAGCGACACCTGCGCCACCTGCAGCTCGTCGTACCAGCGCAGGATGAGGTTGACCGGGTCGACGAGCATCTGTGCCAGCAGCGCGCCGGTCGTCAGCTGCCCGACCCCGATCCAGCCCTGTATGACGAACACACCGCCGAGCATCAGGACCGAGGCGAGCACCGTGACGTGCACGAGGTTGATGACCGGGAACAGCACCGACCGCAGCCACAGGGTGTAGCGCTCCCAGGCCGTCCACTGCCGGACCCTCAGTTCGGACACGGCGATGCGGCGGTCGGCGAGGCGGTGGGCCTCGACGGTCCGCCCGGCGTCCACGGTCTCGGCGAGGGCGGCGGCCACGGCGGCGTACCCGGCGGCCTCCGAGCGGTAGCCGGAAGGCGCCCGCTTGAAGTACCAGCGGCATCCGGCGACGAGCAGCGGCACCGCGACCAGCACGGCCGGCGCGAGGGGCGGCGCCATGACGACGAGACCGCCGAGCAGCAGCCCCGCCCACATCACGCCGATGGTCAGCTGGGGCACGGCCTCGCGCATGGCGTTGGCCAGCCGGTCGATGTCCGTGGTGATGCGGGACAGCAGGTCACCGGTTCCGGCCCGTTCCAGGACGCCCGGCGGCAGGCCGACCGACCGCACGAGGAAGTCCTCCCGCAGATCGGCCAGCATCCGCTCGCCGAGCATCGCGCCGCGCAGCCGCACCTGACGGACGAAGAACGCCTGGACGACCAGGGCGATGACGAACAGCGTGGTGGTGAGCTGCAGATGCAGTTCGTGAGCCCCGTCGGAGAGCCGTTCCACGAGGTCTCCGAGGAGCCAGGGGCCCACCATCGAGGCGACTGTGGCGACCGTGTTGACCAGCAACAGGATCACGAAGGCCCGGCGATGACGGCGCAGGAGTTCGGACACGTAGGCGCGTACGGTCGCGGGTGCGCCGACGGGCAGGGTGCTCGCCGTCGTCGGTGCCGCCGGGTCGAACTCGGGTGGCGCGACGCCGATCATGCCGTCTCCTCGATCTCTTCTCGTTCGTCCAGCGTGTTCTTGCCGAGCACCGACAGTGCGTCGCTCAGGCCGGCCGCACTGCTCAGACCGGCCGCTGTGTCCCGCGCTGCCTCGTCGTCGGTCTCGCGGGTCACCACGGCCCGGTACCGGGGCTCGGTGTGCAGCAGTTCGCGGTGGTTCCCGACCGCGACGACCTCGCCGTCGTCCACCAGGGCCACCCGGTCCGCCCGGTCGAGCAGCAGCGGGGAGGAGGTGAACACCACTGTCGTGCGCCCGGCGCGCAGTTCCCGCACGCCTTCGGCGATCCGCGCCTCGGTGTGCGAGTCGACCGCGGAGGTGGGCTCGTCCAGGACGAGGACCTCCGGGTCCGTGACGAGCGACCGGGCCAGGGCCAGCCGCTGCCGCTGGCCCCCGGACAGGGAGCGGCCGCGTTCGGTGATCCGGGCGTCCATCGGGTCGTCGGCCTCCAGGGAGCCCTGCACGAGTGCCTCCAGGACGTCCCCGCACTGTGCGGCGGCCAGCGCCGCGGCCGCGTCCACCGTGCCCGAGGAGGGCACGTCGAGCAGGTCGCGCAGCGAACCGGACAGCAGCACCGGGTCCTTGTCCTGGACGAGGACGGCCGTGCGCGCGGAGTCCAGCGGGAGTTCGTCCAGCGGGACGCCGTCGAGCAGTACCGACGTGCCGTCCTGCGGCGGGTGTCCGCCCAGCCGTTCCGCCAGCCGTCCGGCCGCGTCCGGGTCCCCGCACACCACGGCGGTGAGCCGGGCGGCGGGGGCCCGCAGCCCGGTCGCCGGGTCGTACAGATCGCCCGAGGGCAGATCCGCCGCGCGTGACCCGCCCGCGTCCCTGACCCGCTCCAGCGACAGCACACCGGCGGCACGTTTCGCCGACGGCTGGGAGAAGGAGTAGGCCATCGCGATCTCCTCGAAGTGCCTGAGGGGATACGTCAGGACCATCACGGAGCTGTAGACGGTGACCAGTTCGCCGACGCTGATCCGGCCCTCGCGGGCCAGATGGACGCCGTAGACGACGACCGTGATCAGCAGCAGGCCCGGCAGCAGCACCTGTATGGCGCTGATCAGGGACCACATACGGGCGCTCCGTACGGCCGCGTGCCGGACCTCCTGGGAGGCGCGGCGGTAGCGGTCGAGGAAGAGCTCCTCACCGCCGATGCCGCGCAGCACCCGCAGACCGGCCACGGTGTCGGAGGCCAGTTCGGTGGCGCGCCCGGCCTTCTCGCGCTGGAAGTCCGCCCGGCGTGTCGCGCGGGGCAGCAGCGGCAGCACGGCGAGCGCGAGGGCGGGCAGGCCCACGGCGACCACGATGCCGAGCGCGGGCTGGTAGACCACGAGACCGACGCAGACGAACACGACGGTGAGGGCGGCGGCGGTGAAGCGGGACACGGCTTCGACGAACCAGCCGATCTTCTCGACGTCGCCCGTGGACACGGCCACGACCTCGCCGGCCGCGACCCGCCGGGTCAGCGTCGATCCCAGCCGCGCGGCCTGGCGGGCGAGCAGCTGCTGGACGCGGGCGGCCGCGGTGATCCAGTTGGTGACGGCGGCCCGGTGCAGGAAGGTGTCCCCGATCGCGGTGGCGGCGCCGCAGAGGGCCATCAGGCCGCCGGTGAGGGCGAGCCGGCTGGCGGACCGGTCGACCACGGCCTCGATGGCCAGGCCGACGCAGAAGGGCTGCGCCGAGACGGCGACGAAGTGCAGCAGGCCCCAGGCCAGAGCCTTCAGCTGGCCGCCGAGTTGATTGCGGCCGAGCCACCACAGGAAGCGAGGCCCTGAGCGTACGTCCGGCACGCCCGGGTCGGGATACGGAAGGTCTTGGATCTGCATGGCGTCCCAGGGCTCGGTTCAGGGGGTGGGGAGAATGGGTCGGGGAGAGCGGATGGGGGGAACCGCAAGGCGCGGCAACAAACCGTGAAAGGTTCGCGTCACAGCGTGGTCAAAATCAACCTGTTTTCTCCAGGGGGCGTACGGATCCGGCTGCTCACCGACACGGGCTGTATGTCCGCAACGTCACGTAAACGCCCGGAAAGTGATGGGAGCATGGGGCGATGCGACATGGTGCTGTGCGATCCCTGACGGCCGCGACGACGGCCGGAGCCCTCCTTCTCGCGGCGCTGTCCGCATGCGGCGGCGCGGACCTGAAGACGGCGCGCCGGGCCGGGGCGGCGGCGGGAGCCGAGGGCGTGCGCGCCACGCCGAGCCCGGTCGACCGGACCCGGATCCCGGACGTCGGGGACCGGCTGCTGCGGCGCATCCCCGCCGGCTCCCGTCAAGTCCTGGCGGTGTACGGCGACTCGGAGGACTCCGCGAAGTCCACCGCCGTGCTCTACCTGAAGCGGGGCCCGGCCTGGGAGCGCGTCCGCAGCTGGCCCGCGCACAACGGCAAGAAGGGCTGGACGTGGGACCACCGCCTGGGGGACAAGCGCAGTCCCGTCGGCGTGTTCACGCTGACCGCCGCGGGCGGTGTCCTGGACGACCCCGGGACCAGGCTGCCGTACACGCAGTCGGAGGACTTCACGGCGCCGAGCGACTGGGGTCCGTCGCACGCGCACGACTTCGACTACGTCATCGCCATCGACTACAACCGCGTCAAGGGAACGCCGCCGCACGACGCGGAACAGCCGTGGGGTGAGGAGAAGGGTGGCGGGATCTGGCTGCACCTGGACCACGGCAGCGGCACGCTGGCCTGCGTCGGTCTGGCCAGGGAGGCGATGAAGCACCTGCTGCGCACGCTCGACCCGGAGCTGGAGCCCGTGGTGGTGATGGGGGACAGGGAAGCGCTGAAGGCATAGGGCTCGTGGGGGAGGCGTCATTGCGGGGAGGGGGCGACTCGCCGTAGAACACGGGCCATGAAGAGTCGGTTCATCATGTCCATGCTCGCCGGGGTCAGTGGGTTGACCCTCGTGGTGGGCACCCTCCTGGGGGCTTCTCCGGCCCGAGCGGCCGATGTCCCCGCCGAGTTCGGCAGCGACTGGCACGACCCGGTGACCGCGGCGCCGCCCGTGGACAGACCGTCGGGCAGGTCGTGTCAGGTCACCCTCGCAGAGGCGCAGTTCAAGGACTTCACCCCGTACAGGGGCACGTACACCCCGCCGGAGCGCTGCGGCGACCGCTGGAGCAAGGTGGTGCTGCGGCTCGACGGCAAGGTGAAGGGGCGGCAGTTCGACCGGCTCGGCTATGTGCATGTCGGCGGGGTGGAGGTGCTGCGCACGTCCACGCCCGAGCCTTCGCCGGACGGGATCGAATGGTCCGTGGAGAAGGACGTCACGCGCTACAGCGACACGTTCCGCACCGGTCACGACGTGGAGATGCTCATCGGGAACGTCGTCGACGACACCTACACGGGCGTGATCGACGTCAAGGTCACGCTCACCTTCTACGCGGGCAGGCAGGCTGCCGACACACCCGACCGCGTCCTCACCCTGGATGACGGCGTGGCCCTCACCACGCCCCGCAACAGCGAACGCGTGGTGGCCGAGGTGTACGCCACCGGGTCCGGCGGCGGCTGCGAGGAGTACTGGTATCTGACGGTGCCCAAGAAGGCGCCCTACTCCTGTCAGGCGGACGACGGGCCGTACCGCGAGGTCCAGGTCAGGGTCGACGGGCGACTGGCAGGCATCGCCACCCCCTTCCCGACCGTCTGGACCGGCGGCTGGTCCAACCCCTTCCTCTGGTACGTCGTCCCGGGCCCCCGTGCCTTCGACGTCAAGCCCGTCGAATACGACCTGACCCCGTTCGCCGGGATCCTCAACGACGGGCGCCCACACCGCGTCGAGGTGTCGGTCGTCGGGGTGCCCGAGGGGCAGAGCGGCTGGAGCACGCCGGTCAACGTGCTGGTGTGGCAGGACGCGGGGAAGGCGGTCGTGGGCGGGAAACTCCTCGGGAGCGACGTGGGCGACCTGGCCGACTCCACGGTGTACACGCCCGGTACGGAGCACCGTCTCGACAGCGAGGGCGGGCACCGGCTGACGGTCGCCGGATACCTCGACACCTCGCACGGCCGGGTGACGACCACCGTCTCCCGGACCCTGGCGGCCACCTCCGCGCACCGCTGGACCGACGGCGAGAACGTCGACGGCCTGGACGCCACCTGGACGGACGACGAGACGGTCACCGTGGACGGCCGCGGACCGGCCGTCACCAGCCGCACGCACCGCACCTACACGATGAACGGCACCACCACCGTGGGTGCGGACGACCGGCTGCGGACCGTGCTGACCCTCGGCGACCGGGCCGACGCCGTGACGGCCCGAGGCGGCCGGCGCACGGCGTGGTCGCGGCTCGACGACACGTACACGGGCGACGCCACCTACACCGTGAACGTGCCCCGCGACCAGCGGCACGCGGTCGGCACGACGGGCGAGCACTACCGGCTCCACGGCTCAGAAGGCTGCTACGACCGCCGACTCACCACGGTGCAAGGGCTGTTGACGGAGGACCGCAGGCGCTGCTGACGCGGCGCGCGTGCGATGCGTCACTCGCGGCGGGATTTACACGGCGGAAACGGGGCGGTCTTGTGCGCGATCAACGGCACCTTCAAAGTTGTCGTTACGGAAGCCGCTTTCCGCATCGCAGAAGTCCTCCCCCTCCCCTCGGGGCCTCTGCGCGCCGTCGTCCCCCCACAAGGAGTGCCCGTGCCGCCGTCCGTCCCGTCCCTGCCGCGACGCGTCGCACGCATACTGCGTACCTCACTCTTCGCGCAGGTCCTCTGCGCGCTCGTGCTCGGAATCGTCGTCGGGAAGCTGTGGCCCGGCCTGGCCGCGGACCTTCAGCCGCTCGGCGACGGCTTCATCCGTCTGATCAAGACGATCATCTCGCCGCTCGTGTTCTGCGTGGTCGTCGTCGGCATCGCCAAGGCCGGTGACCTGAAGGCGTTCGGCCGGATCGGACTCAAGGCGCTGATCTGGTTCGAGGTCGCGAGCACCTTCGCCCTGCTGATCGGACTCGTCGCCGCCAATGTCGTCCAGCCCGGCTCCGGGATGCACGTCGATCCGTCCACCCTGGACGCCTCGGCGGTCGACGCGAAGACGGGCGGCGGCTCGCTGCCGTCGACGACCGAGTTCGTCCTGAACGCGCTGCCCACCAGTTTCATCGGCGCCTTCGCCGAGAACTCCCTGCTCCAGGTGCTCATCCTGGCCTGCCTGGTGGGCGCCGCGCTGCTGCACCTCGGCCGCACCAGGGTGCCGCAGGTCCTGCCCGCGATCGAGCAGGCCCAGGAGATCATCTTCGCGATCGTCGGCTTCGTCATGCGCCTCGCCCCGATCGCGGTGTTCGGCGCGATGGCCGTCCTCATCGGCAACTACGGGCTCGGGGTCATCAAGACCTACGCCAAGCTGATCATCCTGTGCTACGTGGCCGCCGCCCTCTTCGTCGCGCTCCTCGCCGTCGCCCTGCGCCTGGTCACCGGGCTCAGCCTGTGGAAGTTCCTGCGCTACATCCGCGAGGAGATGCTGCTGGCGCTCGGCACCGCCTCCACCGAGGCCGTCATGCCGCGCGTGATGCAGAAGCTGCGCAAGGCCGGTGCGCGTGACGACGCCGTGGGCCTGGTGCTGCCCACGGGCTACTCCTTCAATCTCGACGGCGCCTCGCTGTACCTGTCCATCGGCACGCTGTTCATCGCTCAGGCGGTGGGTGTGGACCTCAGCCTGAGTCAGCAGGTCACCGTGATCCTGGTGCTGATGCTGACCAGCAAGGGCATGGCGGGCATCCCCGGTTCGGCTTTCCTCGCCCTGTCCGCGACCGCGTCCTCCCTGGGAGCCATCCCGGCCGGCGCCGTCGCCCTGCTGCTCGGTGTCGACCGCATCATGGACTCGATGCGCGTCGTCACCAACCTCCTCGGCAACTGTGTCGCGGTCTTCGCGGTCTCCCGGTGGGAGGGTGCGCTGGATCTGGACCGGGCGAAGATGGCGCTGGACGGCGACCCCGAGCCGGTGACGGCGGAGCCGGGCGGGACGGCGGCCGACGTGATGGTCGCGGTGCCCGCGCGGACGACCAAGGAGACCGCCCCCGAGGCCGGCTGACGTCTCCTCGGTATTGGGCCGCGGCCGCCACTCCGGCAGGTACGGAGCGGCGGCCGCGGCCCGTTTCCGGGTGCTCTGGCGCAAGACCGGCCGCAAGCACGCTTCAGCAGCCGTGTCCGCGCTTCGGTGCCGCCTCCAGCCCGCCCTCCACCAGCGTGTCCAGGAGTCCGCCGAGCACCTGGCGCTGTGCGTCCGTCAGCGGTGCGAGGATCTCCTCCGCGGCGGATCTGCGCGCCCCGCGCAGTTCGCCCAGAGCCTTCCGGCCGTCGTCCGTGAGCTCGATCCGGATCACCCGGCGGTTCGTCGGATCGGGGACCCGGCGCACCTTGCCGCTGGCCTCCAGCCCGTCGACCAGCGTCGTCACCGCCCGGGGGACCACCTCCAGGCGCTCGGCGAGATCGGCCATGCGCGGCGGCGAGTTGTAGCACGTCAGCGTACGCAGCAGACGGGACTGGGCCGGGGTGACGCCGAGCCCGCACTGCTCGATGTGCCGCTTCTGGATCCGGTGCACCCGGCGGGTGAACCGGAGCAGCTGCTCGGCGAGCACGCTGTCGGAATCGGGGGTGGTCATGCGGGAACAATATCAGGATGCCGTTCATTGTGAGTATAGGTAACAATGAGCTATGCTCCGCCAGTCTTCACCCTCTCACCTCCCGTAGGAGCCCATGCACCCCGACAAACCAGATTCCTGGACCCCGTCCGCCGAAGCCGAGGGAGAGCAGCCGCGGCAGGTGCGCCGCATCGTCAGGCTGTTCAAGCCCTACCGCAGCCGCCTCGCGGTCGTCGGCCTGCTCGTGGCCGCCTCCTCCCTGGTCTCGGTCGCCACGCCCTTCCTGCTGAAGGAAACGCTCGACGTCGCCATCCCGGAGGGCCGCACCGGCCTGCTGAGCCTGCTCGCCCTCGGCATGATCCTCAGCGCGGTGCTCAGCAGCGTCTTCGGCGTCCTGCAGACCCTGATCTCCACGACGGTCGGCCAGCGCGTCATGCACGACCTGCGCACCGCCGTCTACGGCCGTCTGCAGAGCATGTCGCTCGCGTTCTTCACGCGCACGCGCACCGGCGAGGTGCAGTCCCGCATCGCCAACGACATCGGCGGAATGCAGGCCACCGTCACCTCCACGGCCACCTCCCTGGTCTCCAACTTCACCAGCGTGGTCGCGACCATCATCGCGATGATCGCCCTCGACTGGCGCCTGACGGTCGTGTCCCTGCTCCTCCTGCCGGTCTTCGTCTGGATCAGCCGCCGCGTCGGCAACGAACGCAAGAAGATCACCACCCAGCGCCAGAAGCAGATGGCCGCCATGGCCGCCACGGTCACCGAGTCGCTCTCGGTCAGCGGCATCCTGCTCGGCCGCACCATGGGCCGCGCCGACTCGCTCACCCGGGCCTTCGCCGAGGAGTCCGAGAGCCTGGTCGGCCTGGAGGTGAAGTCGAACATGGCCGGCCGCTGGCGCATGGCCGTGATCACCATCGTGATGGCCGCGATGCCGGCGGTCATCTACTGGACGGCGGGCATGGCCCTCCAGCTCGGCGGCCCGGAGGTCTCGCTCGGTACGATCGTCGCCTTCGTCTCGCTCCAGCAGGGACTGTTCCGGCCCGCGGTCAGCCTGCTGGCGACAGGGGTGCAGATCCAGACCTCGCTGGCGCTCTTCCAGCGCATCTTCGAGTACCTCGACCTGCCGATCGACATCACCGAGCGCACCGACCCGGTCCACCTCGACGAGGTCAAGGGCGAGGTCCGCTTCGAGGGCGTCACCTTCGGCTACGACGACAAGGGCGGACCCGTCCTCGACGGGATCGACGTCACGGTCCCGGCCGGCGGCTCTCTCGCGATCGTCGGCCCGACCGGCGCCGGCAAGTCCACGCTGGGCTACCTGGTCCCGCGGCTGTACGACGTCACCGGCGGCCGTGTCACCCTCGACGGCGTCGATGTCCGCGACCTCGACTTCGACACCCTCGCGCGCGCGGTCGGCGTCGTCTCGCAGGAGACGTATCTCTTCCATGCGACGGTCGCCGAAAACCTGCGCTTCGCCAAGCCGGACGCCACCGACGAGGAACTGCGCGCGGCCGCGCGGGCGGCGCAGATCCACGACCACATCGCGGGCCTGCCCGACGGCTACGACACGGTCGTCGGCGAGCGCGGCCACCGCTTCTCCGGTGGCGAGAAGCAGCGCCTGGCGATCGCCCGCACCATCCTGCGCGACCCGCCGGTGCTGATCCTCGACGAGGCGACCAGCGCTCTGGACACCCGCACCGAGCACGCCGTGCAGGAGGCCATCGACGCGCTCTCGGCCAACCGCACCACCCTCACCATCGCCCACCGGCTGTCCACCATTCGCAGTGCGGACCAGATCGTGGTCCTGGAGGCGGGCCGGCTGGCCGAACGGGGGACGCACGAGGAGCTGTTGGAGCAGGGCGGGCGGTACGCGGCCCTGGTGCGGAGGGACGCCAGTCTGGCGCCGACAAGATGACAGTATGCCGAGCGATGCCGGTTTTATGACGATATGAGGGTTACCGTGCCCGCATGCAGATGAACACTCCGCCACGGAGCACGATTCGACTGACGCGCCGGGGCCGTCTCGCCCTCATCGCGACCGGAGCCGTCGTGGCCGGTACCGCCGTGGCGGTGCCGCTGCTGAGCCAGGAGCCTCAGAAGGAGGAACCGAAGAAACCGACCGCTCTGGTCATCCCGGAGGGCCGGCGCGCGAGCCAGATCTACGAGGCCGTCGACAAGGCGCTCGCCCTGCCCCCGGGCACCACCGGAAAGGCGCTACCCAAGGCCGGCCTGAAGCTGCCCCCTGACGCCGAGGGCAACCCGGAGGGGTACCTCTTCCCGGCGACGTATCCGCTGGACAGGAAGTGGACGCCGGAGGCGCTGCTGTCGTACATGGTCGACACGGCGAACAAGAAGTTCAGCGGGGCGCCGATCGCGGCGGGCGCCCAGCGCAACGCGATGAACGTCTATCAGGCGGTCACCATCGCCAGTCTCGTCCAGGCCGAGGCCGCCACCAAGGCGGACATGGGGAAGGTGGCCAGGGTCGTGTACAACCGGCTGGAGCGCGGTATGCCGCTCCAGATGGACTCCACCATCAACTACGCCCTGAACCGCCACACCGTGCTGACCACGGAGAAAGACACCCGCATCGCGAGCCCCTACAACTCCTACCAGCGCATGGGGCTGCCCCCGACACCGATCGGCAATCCCGGCGAGGAGGCGATGCGCGCGGCCGTCGGTCCCGCCCCGGGCGACTGGCTGTACTTCGTCACGGTCAAGCCGGGAGACACCCGCTTCACCGCGAGTTTCGCGGAGCACCAGCGCAACGTGGCCGAGTTCAACCGGAACCAGCGGCGGGCCCCTGGGGGGAGGACCGCGGGGAGGACCGCGGTCCGGTGAGGTGACGGGGACCGTCCGTCAGACGGCGAGACGCTCCGCGGCGGGCTCTTCGTCCAGCAGCCGCCTGATGTCCCGGACGGCCGCCCGGCCCGCCCGGTTGGCGCCGATGGTGCTGGCCGACGGCCCGTAGCCGGACAGATGGATCCGCGGATCGGCGACCGCGCGGGTGCCCTCCACCCGGATCCCGCCGCCCGGCTCGCGCAGCCGCAGCGGGGCGAGATGGTCGATGGCGGCCCGGAAACCGGTCGCCCAGAGGATGACATCGGCGGCGGCCCGCCGCCCGTCGTCCCACTCCACGCCCTCCGGAACGATCCGGTCGAACATCGGCAGCCGGTCGAGGACGCCGTCCGCGAGCCCCTGCCGGATCGCGTCGTTGAGCGGCAGCCCGGTCACGGACACCACGCTCTTCGGCGGCAGCCCCTGCCGTACCCGTTCCTCCACCAGCGCGACCGCCCCGCGGCCCGCCTCCTCGTCGAAGGGGCCCTCGCGGAACACGGGCGGCCGCCGGGTCACCCAGGTCGTGGCGGCGGCGTACGGCGCGAGCTCCAGCAGATGCTGCGTACCGGACGCACCGCCGCCCACCACGACCACCCGCTGCCCGGCGAACGTCTCGGGCCCGGGGTACTGCGCGGTGTGCAACTGCCGTCCGCGGAAGGTTTCCTGGCCGGGATAGCGGGGCCAGAAGGGCCGGTCCCAGGTACCGGTCGCGTTGATCAGCGCGCGCGTGGACCACGTACCGTCGGAGGTCTCGACGAGCAGCCGCCCGTCCGGCCCCTCGCGCACGGCGCGCACGTCCACCGGCCGCCGTACCCGCAGACCGAAGGCGCGCTCATAGGCGTCGAAGTACTCGGAGATCACCTCCGAGGAGGGCCGCTCCGGATCGGCCCCCGTGAGTTCCATGCCCGGCAGCGCGTGCATCGCGTGCACCTTGCCGTACGTCAGTGAGGGCCACCGGAACTGCCAGGCGCCGCCCGGACCCGGGGCGTGGTCCAGCACCACGAAGTCCCGTTCCGGCTCGAAACCGGAACGGCGCAGGTGATAGGCGCCGGCCAGTCCTGCCTGACCGGCGCCTATGACGACCACCTCGACCTCACGCAATTCGTTCACGCCTCTGCCAACAGCGAGGGCCGAGCGGATCTTCCCGCACCCCTACGACGTGCGCGGGGCAGTCGTCGAGGCGGGCAGGTCGCCGTTGTAGCGCGGATCCACGAAGCCGGCGAAGTCGACCTTGCGCGGGATCAGCTTCAGCCCGGTGAACGTGTCGGCGATCTGCTGCTCCGAGGCGATCAGCGGCTTGTCGACCGCGACCGAGACCCGGGAGGCGTTCGACCGCCTCACCGACGCAAGCGCCACCTCGTACGGGAGCCCGGTCTCCTTCGACCACACCCTGGCCCAGTCCTCCTGGTGGCCGTACACCCAGGCGGTGGCGCGCCGCAGCCGCCCCAGGTAGTCCTTGATCGCGGCCGCCTTCTTCGTGTCCTTCAGCGCGGCGGGGGCGGCCACCTGGAAGGTGAGACCGTTGGTGATGCCCTCCCCGGTGGTCAGCACCCGCCCCTGCTTCGCCTGGAGCACCTGGGAGGTGTACGGGTCCCACACCGCCCATGCGTCGACCTTGCCGGAGGTGAACGCGGCGAGCGCGTCGGCCGGCTGGAGGTACTTCACCTTGACGTCGCTCAGGCTCAGCCCGGCCGCCTCGAGAGAGGCCACCAGCTGGTAGTGCGCCGAGGAGCCCTGCGCCACGGCGACCGACCTGCCCTTGAGCTGCGCGGGCTTCGTCAGCTTCGAGCCGTTCGGTACGAGGACGGCGTCGCCCCTGGAGGTGCCGTGGAAGGCGGCCACCACCGTGATCTTCGAACCCGCGCCGGCCGCGAAGACGGGCGGGGTGTTGCCGACGCCGCCGATGTCGACGGCCTTGGCATTGACGGCCTCCAGCAGTGGGGGACCGGAGGTGAAGGTGGACCACTTGATCTTGTAGTCCAGGTTCTTCAGCTCTCCTGCGGCGCGCAGGATGGCCTCGGAACCACCCTTCTGGTCACCGACGTTCAGAGTGAGAGAACCCTTGCCGTCGGTGTCGTCGCCGCCGAGGCCCGTGCCGGCGGAGGCGTTTTGGCTGCAGGCGGTGAGCAGGAGGGCGAGGGGGAGGAGGAGAGCGGCGGGGGCGAGACGTCGTCGCATGGGAGATCCGTTTCGGGGTGGCGGTCGTGGGATGGCGGTGGGTCAGGCGGCTTCGACGCCGAGACGGTGGAGCAGTCCGGCGCGGAGTTCGGCGAAGCGGGGGTCGGCGATGTCCCGTGGGCGGTCGAGGCCGATGTGCTGCTCGTGGGCGATGACCCCGTCGTCCATGACGAGGACCCGGTCGGCGAGCAGTACGGACTCCTCGACGTCGTGCGTGACGAGCAGGACGGCACAGCCGCGCCGCTGCCACAACTCGCCGACCAGCCGCTGGGCTTTGATCCGGGTCAGCGCGTCGAGCGCGCCGAACGGCTCGTCGAGCAGCAGCAGATCGGGCTCGCGGACCAGGGCGCGGGCCAGCGAGGCGCGCTGGGCCTCGCCGCCGGAGAGGGTCTTGGGCCAGGCGTCGGAGCGGTGGCCGAGGCCGACCTCCTCCAGCGCGTCGTCGGCGACGGCGCGCCCCGGCTTGCCCGGCAGGCCGAGCAGGACGTTGCGCCACACCTTCTTCCACGGCATCAGCCGCGGCGCCTGGAAGGCGACGGCCTTGCGGCGCGGCACCAGCACGGTGCCCTGGATGTCCCGGTCGAGGCCCGCCAGGATGCGCAGCAGAGTGGACTTCCCGCAGCCGCTGCGGCCGAGCAGGGCGACGAACTCGCCCGGACGGACGTCCAGTCGGAGGTTCTCGATGACGGCGCGCCCGTCGAAGGAGCGGGTGAGCCCTACCACGTGCACCGCCTGCCGGGTCACCGGCCGGTGAACGTCGGTCGCCATTGCAGCAGCAGCCTTTCGAGGGAGCGGACGATGAAATCGGCGAGGAGGCCGAGGAAGGCGTAGACGATGAGGCAGACCACGATCACGTCGGTGCGCAGGAAGTCCCGCGCCTGCACCATCAGGAAGCCGATACCGGAGTCGGCGTTGATCTGCTCGGCGAAGACCAGCGCCAGCCAGGCGATACCGAGCGAGTAGCGCAGCCCCGTCAGCGCCCCGGGCAGCGCGCCCGGCAGTACGACGTGTCGCACGAGCCCCCGCCTGGACAGCCCGAGGGACTCCCCGGCCTCGATCAGCTGGGCGTCGACGCCCCGGATGCCGGCGTAGACATTGAGGTACAGGGGGAAGGTCACGCCGAGCGTGATGATGGCGATCTTCGGGGCCTCGCCGATGCCGAACCAGATGATGAACAGCGGGATGAGACCGACGAACGGCACGGTCCGCAACATCTGCACGGGAGCGTCGACCAGGTCCTCGCCGATCCGGAACAGCCCGGACACCAGGGCGAGTCCGGTGCCGAGGACGGTTCCGAGGAGCAGCCCGAGGGCCACCCGCCGGAGCGAGGTGGCCATCGCCGAGGGCAGGGAACCGTCGGCGACCAGGTCCGTGGCGACCTGCGCGATCCGGCCCGGGGCGGCGAGCACGTCTGCGGTCAGCACGCCTGTGCTGCTGAGGAGTTGCCACAGCAGGAGGAGCAGGACCGGTCCGGTGGTGCGGCGCAGCCAGCGGGGGACACGGGTGCGGCGCGTGGAGCGGGGGACGAGGGCCTCGAGGCCGGGTCCTGCGGTGGCGGATATAGGTGAAATATCGGGTGTCGGAGAGTCGGGTGGGGCGTGGCTGATGCTCATGCGGAACTCCACGGAGGGGGCGGCGGCCGGTGAGGACGGTCGAGGCACACCTCGGTCCCCCGCGCGTGTCAGGGCGTGTTCAGCTCACACCGCACGCGCGGACAGGGGAAGGGAGGGCCGAGGTGGAGAGGGGGAGAGAGCGTGAAAAGGCGTCAGCGGCCGCGGCGACACGCGGCGGAGGCCACCCGCAGCAGGTCGATGTGACCGCGCGTGGTGAGCAGGACTGAACGCAACATGGGGTGAACGTAGCCAGGCGGCATGCGCATGGTCAACGGTCGTCTCGCGGTTCGGACCGGCCGTATCAGGCGCCGGGCGGCCGGTCGCGTGTGGGACCAGGCGTATGGGTCAGGATGGGGGTATGTCAGTTGCGTTCACCACCCGAGTTCTGCACATCGCTTCCGGTTCCCGGGAGCGGATCGTCGACCTCACCCAGGACTGCGAGGCCTTCCTGCGGGAAACCGCGTCCGGCGGTGACGGCCTGCTGAACGTGTTCGTGCCGCATGCGACGGCCGGCATCGCCTTGATCGAGACGGGGGCCGGAAGCGACGACGACCTGCTCGCCGCTCTGCACACCCTGCTCCCTGCCGACGACCGCTGGCAGCACCGTCACGGCAGTCCCGGCCACGGCCGCGACCACGTCCTGCCGGCCTTCGTCCCGCCGCACGCGACCCTGCCGGTTGTGGGCGGGAGGCTGGAACTCGGGACGTGGCAGTCCGTGTGCCTGGTGGACACCAACAAGGACAATGCCAACCGTCAGGTCCGGCTGAGCTTCCTCGGGTGACGCGTCTGGCGAAACCCTGCCCGCGCGGAGTGCCGGCCGCCCTCGACTAGGGCGTGTTTCGAAAGTCCCGCCCGCTGTTCCGGGCGCGGCCGTACGACTGCGGTCGCCGGGCCGGGCAATCTCCACCCGGACGCCCTCTCCGCCGCGATCGCCGAGGCCGGGCGGTACATGCAAATCGTGACTAGCACCCTTGATGCCCGTATCCTCGAAAATATCGGGTTTGTCGGAAAAGTGGACTATCTCTGGTGGGAGTGAGGCGAAGCGTGGTTCGGTCCGGCGCGGAGCCGATGTCAACGGGGCGTGAGACAGGTGGCACCGGGCCCGCGCGTTTCCGTGAGCGGTTCCTGCAGGGTGAGCCGGTACAGGGGGGCGTACGATCGCCCATCCTGGACTCATGGCAACGCTGTCGATCCCTGGGCCTCTCGCCGGACCAGTCCGACCTTCCCTTCCGGGACGACTTCGATCCGGAAGGCCGGCTCGTCCGCGCGGCCGTGCCGGTGCTCGACCGGCTGCAGTCCACGTTCTCCGGCAGCGAGATCAACATTTCCGTCGCCGACTCGAGCGGGACGGTCGTCCTGCGCCGTTTCGGCGAGGCGTCGCTGGCCAGAAGTCTCCCGGACATCCAGAGAGTCCCGGGTTTCATGTTCACCGAGCGGTTCGCCGGTACCAACGGCATCGGTCTCGCCCTGGCGGAGCGGCGACTCATCAAGGTCTACGGTGCCGAGCACTTCGCGGAGCGCTCCCAGGGAAACGCCTGTGTGGCGCTCCCCGTCCGCGACCCGCTCAGCGGGCGCATCGAGGGCGTCCTGTGCTTCGGCTATCCGCGCAGCTTCGAGACCCCGGCGCTGGCCGCCGTGATACGCAGAGCGGCGCAGGCCATGGAGCGGCGGCTGCTGGGGCAGACGTCCACACGCGAGCGCGCTCTGCTCCAGGCGTACCTGGCCACCAGAGCGGAAACCGCCGGCGGCCTTCGTCACGGCATGGCGCTGGACGAACTGGCCGACGGGCTGAGCCCCCTCGACCGGGGGATCCTCAGGGAGAAGGCCGCCGAGCTGATCTCCCACGGGCAACCGGCTGCCGTCGACGTGCCCCTCTCCGACGGCCGGCGGGTCACACTCGTGAGCCGTCCGGTGACGAGTGCCTCCGGGGTGGAGGGCATCGCCATCGAGGCCGCCCTTCCCGTCCCCTCACCAGGAAATTCCCTGATCATCCCGAGCCAGGTCGACGAGCTGCCGGGATTCGCCGTCGAGCCCGCCGTCGTCCCTGCCGACGCACTGCCCGCGCGACTCTCCGGCACCCCGCCGTCCAGGCACCTTCCCGAGGCCGCGCCCGGTCGGATCGCCACCGGCGAGGGCGCCACGGTCGATGGCACCGTCGGCGCCACGGACGATCACCCCGCGCCGCCGCCCTCGGCCCGAGGGCTCGTACTGGTGGGGGAGCCGCATGTCGGGGCGTACGCCCTGGCCGCCCGACGCCGCCTGGAGATGCTGTCCGAGGCCAGCGCCCGCATAGGGACCACCCTGGACGTGCGCCGTACCGCCGAAGAGCTCGCCGAGACGGCGGTCCCGCGACTGGCCGACTTCGTCACCGTCGATCTGCCCGGGGCCGTGCTGCGTGGCGAGGAGTCCGCCCACCCCCACAGCGACCTGCACCGCACGGTGGTCCACGGCATCCGTGACGACCTCCCCTTCACCCCGGTCGGCAAGCGGACCGACTTCGGCCCGACCACACCCCAGCTGCGGTGTCTGACCAGCGGACAGGCAGTGCTGGAACCGGACCTGAAGGCCGCCACGGGCTGGCTCGCCCAGGACCCCGAGTACGCCGGACGGCTGCTGACACAAGTCCACTCCCTCATCGCCGTACCCCTTGTCGCCCGAGGTGTGGTCCTGGGCATCGCCAGCTTCTACCGAGCCGAGGATCCCGCCCCCTACGGCGACGACGACCGCTCGCTGGCCCAGGAACTCGCCACCCGTGCCGCCCTGTCCATCGACAACGCCCGGCGCTACACGCACGAACGCACCAGGGTCCTGGCCCTGCAGCGCAGGCTGCTCCCGCACGGTCTGCCCGATCAGGAGGCCGTCGAGGTCGCCCATCGCTACCTGCCCGCCGAATCCGACGTGGGTGGAGACTGGTATGACGTCATCCCCCTCTCCGGCACCCGCGTCGGCCTCATGGTGGGCGACGTCGTCGGCCACGGCATGCTCTCCGCCGCCACCATGGGCCGGCTGCGCACCGCCGCACGCAGCTACGCCGAACTCGACCTCCCCCCGGACGAGGTCCTCACCCACCTCGACAACCTCGTGGCGCGCCTGGACCGGGAGGACCCCGAGGGCGAGGGCGCCGGCATCATCGGCGCGACCTGCCTGTACGCCGTCTACGACCCGACCTCGCAGCGGTGCGTCATGGCCCGCGCCGGCCACCCTCCGCCCGCGCTGGTCCGCCCCGACGGCACCGTGTCGTATCCCGACCTGCCGGCCGGACCCCCTCTCGGCCTCGGGGGGCTGCCCTTCGATGCCGTCGAGGTCGGCCTCCCCGAGGGCAGTCAGCTGGTGCTCTACACCGACGGGCTCATCGAGGACCGGCACCGCGACGTCGACGTGGTCCTCGACGAGCTGCGCGGAACGCTCACCCACGCGGGGCGCACCCCCGAGGAGACCTGCCAGGCGATCCTGGACGCCGTGGCGCCCGCGCACCCGTGCGACGACATCGCCCTGCTCGTCGCCCGTACCCATGCCCTGGACCCCCACCGGATCGCCACCTGGGAGCTGCCCGCCGACCCGGCCCTCGTCGGCGAAGTCCGTGCGTCCGCCATCCGGCGACTGTCCGACTGGGGGCTCGACGAGGCCGCGTTCGCCGCGGAACTGATACTGAGCGAGCTGGTCACCAACGCCGTCCGCCACGGCGCCGGGCCCATCAGGGTGCGGCTGCTGCACGACCGCACCCTGATCTGCGAGGTGTCCGACACCAGCAACACCGCCCCGCATCTGCGTCGGGCGGCCTCCACGGACGAAGGCGGACGCGGCCTGTTCCTCGTCGCGCAGCTGTCGCGGACCTGGGGTACGCGCTACCTCCCGGAGGGCAAGGTCATCTGGGCCGAATGCGGGCTCGACGGCGTGTGAGAGAAGGCCGGCGCTGCGGGAGCGGGCCCGCTGACCCGTTGGAGTCACAGTGAACGGAATTGTCTGAAATGCTGTAATTTGCTCGGCTAGTATCCCCGTGAACGTCGGGAAGAAATCGCCAGGCCGACCCCCCGGAGATGTCCGTGCACGACGCTCCCGACACATCCACCACGGCGGCCGCACCCGTCGAGGCGGAACCCCTGGTCCGCGTCCGTGGGCTCGGCAAGCGGTTCGGGGGAACCCTTGCGCTGGCCGGGGTCGACCTCGACGTCCACGCCGGCAGCGTCCTCGCCCTCCTCGGGCCCAACGGGGCCGGAAAGTCCACACTCATCAAGGTGCTCGCCGGCGTCCACCACGCCGACACGGGACAGATCACGGTGGACGGCCACCCGCTCGGGAGTCAGGCCGCCTCCCGCAGCATGTCCTTCATCCACCAGGACCTCGGTCTCGTGGAGTGGATGACGGTCGCCGAGAACATCGCCCTGAGCAGCGGGTATCCGCGCCGCGCCGGACTGATCTCCTGGCGGCGGACCCGCGAGCGCTGCACCGACGCCCTGCGGATCGTCGCCGGACATCTCGACCCCGATGAGCCGATCGCCCGACTCGCCCCGGCCGAGCGTTCGCTGGTCGCGATCGCCAGGGCCCTGGCGGCACGCGCCAAGCTCATCGTCCTCGACGAGCCGACCGCCCGCCTTCCCGCCGCGGACTGCGCCCGGCTGTTCCGCGTCCTGCACGCCCTGCGCGACCGGGGGCACGGCATCCTCTACGTCAGCCACCGCCTGGACGAGGTGTACGAGGTCGCCGACACCTTCGCCGTACTGCGCGACGGCCGTCTGGTCAGCCACGGCCCGCTGGCGGGCCACAGCCCCGTCCGTCTGGTGCACGACATCGTCGGCGAGGCACTGACGGAGCACCGCCCCTCCAAGGCTCCCGCCGACGGGCCGGCCGTCCTGACCCTCGACGGCGCACGGACCGCCGGCACGGGACCGGTCAGCCTGGAACTGAGGGCCGGGGAAGCCCTGGGCCTGGTCGGTCTCTCCGGCGCCGGGCACATGGATCTGGGCCGGGCCCTCGCGGGCTCCGGGCCCCTTCTCGGCGGACGGGCCCTTCTCGGCGGCCGGCCGTACGGGCCCCGCACGGTCACCGACGCCGTCCGGCTCGGAGTCGGCTTCGTGCCCGGCGACAGACTGCGCGAGAGCTGCCTCGCCGAGCTGACCGTACGGGAGAACCTCCTGGCCAACCCCCGAGCGGGCGGCCTGCCGGCGCTGCACTGGATCAGTCCTCGGCGCGAACGCGCCGTCGCCGTCGCCCTGATCGAACGGTTCTCGGTGCGCCCCCGTGACAGCGAGGCCTCCATCGTCACCCTGTCGGGCGGAAACCAGCAGAAAGTCATGATCGGCCGGTGGCTCCGGGTGAGCCTGCGCCTGCTGATCCTCGAGGAGCCGACCGCGAGCGTGGACGTCGGCGCCAAGGCCGCGATCCACCGCCTGCTCGACGAGGCGCTGGCCGCAGGCCTCGCGGTCCTGCTCATCTCGACCGACTTCGAAGAGGTCGCGGGCTTGTGCCGGCGCACCCTGGTCTTCGTCCGCGGATCCGTGACGGCCGAGCTGAGCGGTGCCGCCCTCACGGTCGCCGGGCTCACCCGGGCGGCTTCGGCCATGCCCCCTTCCGGGACCGGGACGAACCCATGACCGCCCCGTCCTCCCCCTCTTCGCCCGGGCCACGACCGCGCCGACCGGGGCGACTGCGCGGCCCCGGGCACCTCATCGGCGCTTACGGCCTCCTGGCCCTCACCGCGCTGCTCGTCCTGATCTTCTCCCTCGCCCTGCCGCGCACCTTCCCCACGCGGGACACCGTCGACTCGGTCCTGTCCAACCAGTCGATCCCGGCCGTCCTCGCGCTCGCCGCCATGGTCCCCATCGTGACCGGCGCGTTCGACCTCTCCATCGGCTACGCCCTCGGCCTGGCACACGTCATGGTGATGCAGCTCGTCGCCAACGACGAGTGGCCCTGGCCGCTCGCATGCCTCGCGGTGATCGTCGGAGGGGCGGCCGTGGGCGTCCTCAACGGTGTCATCGTCGTGTTCGGCCGGATCGACTCCTTCATCGCCACCCTCGGGACCGGCAGCATGATGTACGCGGTGACAGGCTGGATCACCGACGGCGGCCGGATCGTCCCCGGCCCGCAAGGACTCCCGGCCGCCTTCACCGACCTCTACGACTCAACCTTCCTCGGCCTTCCGGTCCCCGCCTTCTACGTGCTCGCCCTCACGCTCGTTCTCTGGCTGGTGCTGGAGCGGCTGCCGCTCGGCCGGTACCTGTACGTCGTCGGCTCGAACCCGCGCGCGGCCGACCTCGTCGGCATCGCGACCCGCAAGTACACCGTCTACGCGTTCGCCGCATCGGGGCTGATCGTCGGCTTCGCCGGTGTGCTGCTCGCGGCCCAGCAGCAGATCGGCAATCCGAGCGTCGGCCTCGACTACCTGCTGCCCGCGTTCGTCGGCGCCCTCCTCGGCTCCACCGCGATCAAACCCGGCCGCCCCAACGCCCTGGGCACCCTGGTCGCCGTCGCCGTCCTCGCCGTCGGCCTCACCGGCATCGGCCAGTTGGGCGCCGACTTCTGGACGGTCCCGCTGTTCTACGGGGGCACCCTGCTCATCGCCGTCGGCCTGGCCGGTTACGCAGCCCGCCGCCGGATGCGCACCGGCGCAGCCCCGGCCCGCGCCTCGCCCTCGGCGCCGCCTCGGCCGCCGTCCGCCTCGACGCAGGACGGCGGCACAGCGGGCGACACTCCTTGACCCCGTCGCGGGCACCACCTCCGTGCCCCCGGCCGCATCCTCCCGATCGTTTCCCACGTGAGGAAGTCTCGTGCACGGCAGCCGCAACGCCACCCCCGGCGCCTTCCGGGCTCGGCCCGCCGCCCGCGCCCTGCTGGCCACGGCAACCCTTCTTGCCGTCGTCGGCTGCGAACGCGGCTCGGGGGGCGCCCCGGGGGAGTCCGCCACGGGGCCGAGCGGCTGCCCCGCCGTCCAGTCCAGGGCCAAGGCAGCCGTCGCACGGGCGCAGGAAACCGACGTCCCCTGGGACGGACCGACCAGCGGCCCCGCGGCGGTGTCCGGCAAGACCATCGTCTACGTCGCCCAGACCATGACCAATCCAGGCGTCGCAGGCGTCGCCAAGGGAATCAGGGAAGCCGCGCGGGTCATCGGATGGAACGTCCGGGTGATCGACGGCGGGGGCACCCCCGCCGGCATCCAGGCGGCCATGAGCGAGGCCGTGGCCCTCAAACCCTCGGGCATCGTCATCGGCGGGTTCGACCCCGGCTCGACGTCGAGGCAGGTCTCGCGGGCCAACGCCGAGCGCATCCCGCTCATCGGCTGGCACGCGGTCGCCGCTCCCGGCCCCAGCCGGCGGCCCGAGCTCTTCACCAACGTCACCACCCGGGTCGAGGAGGTGGGTGGAATCAGCGCGCAGTGGATCATCTCGAACGCCAACGGCCACGCCGGGGTCGTGCTCATCACCGACGCCTCGATCCCCTTCGCCAGGAACAAGTCCGAGCTGATCAGGAAGGAGCTTGCCACCTGTTCGGGAGTGAAGCTGCTTGCGTACGAGAACATCCCGATCCCGGACGCGAGCAGCCGCACCCCGCGGGAGATCTCCTCCCTCCTCTCCCGGTTCGGGAGCAGTTGGACCCACTCCGTCGCCATCAACGACCTGTACTTCGCCGATGCCGCCCCCGCCTTCCGCGCGGCGGGCCGGAAAGGCTCCGGCCCGCCCTTCAACATCGGCGCCGGTGACGGCGACCCCTCCGCCTTCCAGCGCATCAACAGCAGGCAGTACCAGGCCGCCACCGTGCCCGAGCCGCTGACCCAGCAGGGCTGGCAGATCGTCGACGAATTCAACCGCGCCTTCTCCGGCCGTCCCGCCAGCGGGTATGCGGCCCCCGTCCACATCGCCACGGCCGACAACACCGGCGGTGCCACGAGCTGGGACCCGTCGGGCTACCGGGAGGCGTACCGGAAGATCTGGGACAGGTGACAGTGGTACCGGCGACCTGCCCGGCCTGATCCGCCCGTCCGTCGGCCTGCACGGCCCCTCCGCGGTGCCCGGGCGTACCCGGTGAGCAGGAGGGGGGCCACGAGGCCGCGGCCCTCAGGTGCGTCTGCTGGGTCCTGATGAGCCTCGCACCGGGGAGCACGTCAGGACGTGACACTCAGCCGATGGATCCCGGGACCCAGGCCCCTGACCGTCACGCCCTCGGCGTCCACCGAGACGTCGCGGCTCGTCGGACGACGGCCGTCCCAGATCACCCGCTCGCCGTCACGGACCACCACGCGGGAACCGCGCACCGGAAGGACCGCCACGCCGCTGGTCCCGTCGGGTACGTGCAGTGTCAGCGCGAAGGACCGTGCGGCATTCACCCACTCCACCCGCAACGGCCCGTGGGGCGTGGGAAGCTGACCTTGAGCCCAGGCCACGCTGCCGACGTGGGGGCGCACCTCCCAGGTGCCGTAGCCGGGCGATGTCGGCCTGGCTCCCAGGAGTTGATGCGTCAGCGCCGGCAGCACCCCTGTGGACCACCCGTGCGCCATGCTCGTATAGGCCCCTTCGTACAGAGATCCATCGGGGCCGATGCCCTCCCAATGGGTGATGCCGGGGTCGTGCGTGTCCATCCAGCCGTAGGTGCGCCTGATCTGGTCGAGTGCGGAGTCCGCTCCGCCGGTTTCGAACCTGGCCACGATCTCGGGGTAGGAAGTGAAGGCGTAGACCCGTTGGGAGGCGTCCGCGAAGAGGGTGTCGTTGTCCATGAACGCGTTTCCGTACGGCCGTTGCGTGGTGGCGGCGAGGTGGTCGAGCGCTGAAGCCGCGCGGTCGGCTCCTGCGACACCGGCGGTGATGGCGAGAGCGTTGCCGTCCTGGGCATGCCGGACCGGGCCGGTGGCCGAGTCGAGGTAGGCGCCCGCGGAGCCGTCCCACAGGTGCGTGTTGATGGCGCGGGCCGTCTCCCGGGCCCGGGCCTCCCACCGCTCGGCGTCGGCCTTGTGCCCCAGCCAGCGGGCGATGGCGGCGCCGTCGTTGAGCCCCTGGACGTAGAGGGCGTTGTAGTAGGTGATGCGGCCCGTCCGGCCGAGGAAGGCGTAGTCGCCGTATCCGCCTGTGCCGTTGAGGCCCTTGCTGAGCAGCCCGGCATCGTCGGTGACGCTCGGGTACCAGGTGTCCAGCACCTTCAGCAGGTGGGGGTAGTAGCGGGCGGCGTAGCTCCGGTCACCGGTGTACAGGACGTAGTCCCAGCTGCATGTCACCCACCACAGCGGATAGTCGAACAGGGGCAGTGTGTAGTTGGCGATGGAGGCGGGAGGGATCCATCCGTCGGCCCGCTGGTGGTCGGCGAGGTCGGCCAGGACGTTGCGAACGGCCGCCGCCGTGTCGTCGTGGGTGAGATACAGCGTGCGGGCGGAGACGGCGAGGTCGCCGACGTAGGGGTCGCGGTCGCGCTTGGCTCCGTCGTGCAGCACCAGCCGGCCTTCGAGGGACGCGCTCCAGGCGTCGCGGGGATCGACATCGTCCTGCCGGAAGGTGTCGGTGACGAGCTCGTTGGTGTACGAGGCGCCGTACCAGTACCGGTTGAGGTCGTCGTCGGAGCACAGGAACCATCCGCGGTAGGTGCCGGGTGTCCCCACGTAGCCGGTGAAGTCCAGGTCGACGGAGTCGATCTCGACGCGCCCCCACGGCTGGGCGACCGGGGCGTCCGACGCCAGCGCATCGAGGGTGATCTTCAGATAGCGGAATCCGTGCAGGCCGTCGGCGTAGACCTTGCCGTCCTGGAGGAAGCCCTTGTGGTCCTGCCAGGTGATGCCGCCCGCCGGAACGGCGAACTGGTCTGTGCCCTGGCCCGTCCCGCCGGCCTGGTCGGAGCGGGTGAAGTCGGAGCGGTCGGAGAGGCACTCTTTGGTCTCGGAGAAGGCGAGCCGTACGCCGGGGGAGTTGTCCGACGCGGAGGCGAACCGGATACGGGGGTATCCGACGACGACCTTGCCGAAGTCGACCGTGACGCTGGGGACGACGACCGGTGCCACGGGCGCGGGCCACACTTCGTTGATCCGGGTGAACGCCCCGCGCGGTGTGTCCTGCACGCCCGTGAGGGTGATGCGGATCCCGGTGGTGGAAACCGGCTGCGCGAACGGTACCGCCCGCTGGATGGCATCGTTGTCAGAGACCGTGGCGACGGTGTGCCAGGCGTCGTTCTGCCAGACCTCGACCGCGAAGTCCGTCGGCACGCCGTCGCTGTTGGAGACCACGGTGATGCCGGACAGCTGCTCGGCCGCGGGGACGGTGATCGTCAGCGTGTCCGGGAACACCCCCAGGGTGTCGTCGTTCCAGAACGTGTCGGGGTCCCCGTCGACGGCATTGCCGGCATCGTACGTGCGCGGCTTGCCGTCGTTGCCGTTGTTGCCCGCGTGCGTCGAGGAGGCCTGAGCCGTGGTTCCCTGCGGCCACCGGGGCGCGGGGACGGGCTCCGGCCGGCGCAGAACCGTGGTGGAACCGCCGGGCCTGAGCAGGGCTTCGGGTGAGCGGACGTCGCCCGTGGACGCCGTGACGGCCACCGGCCGGACGGTTCGGCTGGAGGGTCCCTGCACATAGCGGTGCCAGGAGGTTCTGCTGCGGGGCGCCGAGTGCGCGCCGCCGCCGGAGGGAGCCGCCGCGGCGGGCGAGGCCGCGGAGAGGGGCAGCCCTGCGGCGGAGAGCGCCGCCACGCCGGCTCCCGCCGCTATGACGGTGCGGCGTGCGGGGGTGGGCTGGGGCTCGGGCTGGGGGATGCTTCGGCGCGACGACATGACACCTCGCAGTCAATCGGATTGATTGAATTGAATCGATTCAAACAGGTCGTGCGGGGCGACGTTATCCCAGGGGCTCCTCCGTCGTACAGGCATCGGTCGACAGCAGTGCGAACCGGCGGGCCGGACAGTCGCAGGGGCGCAACAGGGCCTTCCGGCGCGCGACATGGCGGTCACCGCCGATCTGCCGGAAGGCCCTGTCCTCACGGTCGGCATGAGGCGTGAACACGCGACCCGGGGGACCCCTGCCCAAGTCCGGGAGGACGAGCCCTACCGGCCCGCCTGCCGGTTCAGCGCGGGCGGCGCGGCCTGGTCCGAGGTGCCCCAGTCCGACGGCTCGGTACCGACCGTGAAGGAGAGCGAGCGAGCGGTCCTCAGCCGGCTCGTCGTCAGATACGTCCGTCCGTACGGGGAGCCGTCGACACGGGCCGACTGGATGTAGCGGCGCTCGTCCGAGGTGCCGGGTGCCGTCACCGTGAGCGAACCATGCGGGTAGTAGCGCCGGTCCAGCGTGAGGTCGACCCGGTCGAAGACCGGTGTGGACAGACCCCAGGTGTCATAACCGGGCTGCACCGGGAAGATGCCGATGGACGACAGCACGTTCCAGGCGGACATGGTCCCCAGGTCGTCGTTGCCGGTCATGCCCGTCGGTGTGTCCGTGAAGAGGGTCAGCGCGGCGTGCACCACGTCGGTGGTCTTCCACGGCTGTCCGGTCGACAGGTACGTGTACGGGGCGATCAGGTCGGGCTCGTTCTGCGGGTTGTACTTGTCGGCGTTGTAGTAGGCGTACGGCCCGTTCACCCACACCTCGCGGGCGGTCTTCGCCGGGTCCTTCAGGAGTTGGTCGTAGGCGAAGAAGGAGTCCAGCCGGTCGTTGCTCGCCTGCTTGCCGCCGATGAGGCCGACCATGCCCGGGAGGTCCTGCGGCACCAGCCACTGGTACTGCCAGGCTGTGCCCTCGTGGAACCCGACGCCTTCGGCGGGGTCGGCCGGGCCGACGAACGCGCCGGAGGCGTCGCGCGCGCGGAAGAAGCCCGTCGAGGCATCGAAGATCTTGCGGTAGTTCTGAGCCCGGGCCGCGTAGCGTGCCGCGTCGGCGCCATGGCCGAGACCGCGTGCCATCTCGGCGAGCATCGCGTCCGACAGGGCGTACTCCAGGGTCGCCGAGGCGCCGTGGTCGTAGTCCGAGTCGCCCGGCTTCGCGTGCGGCCGGCCCTCGACGTAGGGCGCGAAGCCGCCTGCGATGTACTCCTCGTCGGCCTCGCGGCCCACGGCCGGAGAATCGGCGGGCGGCACCCCGTCGGCGTTCTTCTTCAGGGCGCGGTAGGCCCGCTCCTCGTAACCCCCCAGCAGGCCCTGCTGGTAGGCGTTGGTGAGGAACGGCGTGACCGGGTCGCCGGTCATGATGTTCGTCTCGACCGTGCCGTAGCCCCACTTGGGCAGCCAGCCGCTCTCCTCGTCGATGTGGATGACGGAGATCGCCATGTCGCGGGCCTCGCGCGGCGCGAGGAGCGACAGGAGTTGGGACTGCGTGCGGTAGGTGTCCCACAGGGACCAGTTCTGGTAGTACGTGAAGCCCCGCGCGCGGTGCACCTTCTGGTCCCAGCCGGTGTAACGACCGTCCGCGTCGCTGCCGATGTTGGGCGCGAGGAAGGAGCGGTACAGGGCCGAGTAGAAGGTGCGGCGCAAGGTGTCGCTCCCGCCCTGCGTCCGGACGTCGTCGAGCCGGTCCTCCCAGGCCCGCTGCGCCGCGTCGCGCACCTTCTGGAACGAACGCCCGCCCTCGGCCCGGAGGTTGGCGGCCGCGCCGTGGGCGTCGACGTACGACAGGGCGGTGGTCGCCTCGACGGTGCGGTCCCTCGTGGTGTCGAAGCGGACGTACGCGCCGCCCTGCCCGGTCTTCGCGCCGTCCGTCACCGCGCCGCCGGTCCAGGTGCCGTAGGCGGTGAACGGGCGGTTGAAGCGGGTGATCGTGTAGACGGTGTACGGCTTGGTGTCCTGGCAGAAACCGCTGCCGGTGATCTCGGTGCGCACGGTGCGGTTGTCGAGGACCTCGACCTTGGAGGAGACCGTCCGGTGCAGCGACTGGGCCGCGTTGAGCAACACGTTGGCCTTGTCGGTGGCCGGGAAGGTGTAACGCTGCACGCCTGTGCGGGCCGTCGTGGTCAGTTCGGCCCCGATCCCGGAAGTGAGACCGACCTTGTAGTAGCCGGGGCTCGCCGTCTCGGTGTCATGGCTGAACTCGGCCTGGTACTTGGCGTCATCCGTCTCCGTGACGTCGCCGACGGTCGGCAGTACGGGCAGATCACCGCCGAGGCCGCAGCCGACGCCGGAAAGATGGACGAGGGAGAAGCCCCGGATGTGGTTCTGCGAGTAGTCGTATCCGGTGTTGTGCCCGGTGTCGGGTGAGAGCTGCACCATGCCGAAGGGGATGGCGGCGCCGGGGTAGGTGTTGCCCTCGTTCTCGGTTCCGATGAACGGGTTGACGAGATCGGTGAGCCGGTCGTCCTGGGAGGCGGCCGCGTGGGCCGTGGGCGCCGCCAGGGCTGCGCCGAGGAGTGCGACCGCTGCGACGATCTTGCTTGTTGCCTGTATGCGCTGGATCCATCTCATAGGCGGGTCAGCCCTCCGCGTCGAGACAACGTTGTCAAGTGGCAAGGCGCCATTCTTCGTGTTGCCCGTGGACTCGTCAAGAACCTTTGCAAGCAAGCCAGTTCGGGTTGATGCCGGGCGCCGAGGCGGCGATTCCGGTCCGCTGAGCGGAACGGGGCGTGACGGGCGGCTTCGGCCGGTTTCACGCTGTCCATCCGCCGGTCGGACCGTCCGGCGCACGCTCGGCACGATGCGGACCGATCTTGCATCCCGCGCGGGGAACCGAGGCATCACAGGGGGGGTTCTCCACGCCGGCCGTGGCGAAAACGTTGTCTCATCAGGGGGGACCGCGAAAGGCGGTCGCCGTACGGGGGAAGGGTGCACGACCATGGCTCAGCACGAGGCGACCACAGAGGACCGGGCGAAAGGCCCGGCGGGAACGGGGCACGCCCATTCCCGGTTATGTCTGCTCGGCACGTTCCAGCTGGAGGGCACTGACGGACCACTCACCGTCTCGGCGAACGAACAGCGCCTGCTGGCCTTCCTCGGCCTGCGGAAGCGCGCCACCCGTACCGTCACCGCGGGCACCTTGTGGCCCGATGTCACAGAGGAACACGCGCACGGCAGCCTGCGTACGGCACTGTGGCGGCTCCGCCGCGCGAGACAGCCCGTCATCGGGACCCGCGGGGACACCCTCTGTCTGGCGGACGGCGTCGGCGTCGACGTCGACGCCTTCACCGAGGCGGCCCTGACCATGGCGAACTCCGACCACGCTCCCGGTGACGAGCTGCCCCTCCCCGTGGTCCTGGACGGCGGGGAACTGCTTCCCGGATGGGACGAGGAATGGGTCCTGTACGAGCGGGAGCGGCTGCGTCAGCTTCGCCTGCACGCGCTCGAATCGCTGAGCGCGCTCCTGACCGGGCACGGACGGTACGCGCTCGCCCTGGAGGCGGCCTTGATGTGCGTCACCATCGAGCCCCTTCGCGAGAGCGCGCACCGTGCGGTGGCCGCCGTTCATCTCGCCGAGAACAACATGGTGGAAGTCGTCCGGCGCTACGAGGCGTTCCGGATGCTGATCCACGAGGAACTGGGGCTGGAACCCTCGGCACGGTTCACCGCGATGCTCCCGCGCAGGGCGAACACGGTCTCCCCGCGGACCTGACGACCGGAGGACATGACGACGCTCCCCACGCCGGGCTTCCTGGCCCGGCGGGGGGAGCACTGGCGTCCGGTCCCCGGGACGGCGTCAGCCTGTCACGGGCGGGGTGCCCGTGGTGTCGGTACGCAGCCGGCCGGGGAGCAGCAGCCGTACACCCGGCAGCGCCATGACCCTGGCGGCACCGCCGGCGACGGCGAGAGCCCCGGCCACCCAGGGCAGCGCGGCCGGGATGCCCGAGGCGTCGACGATCGCGGGGAGGACCGCGGCGAAGCCGAGCGCGGTCTGCAGGAGGGTACGGACGGTGACCTTCGTGGACTGTTCGGCCATTGCGGCGATGTCCGTTCCTATTTACCGGTGAGGTGGATCGTGATGTCCGCGACGGCCGCGTTGATGGCGGCCTTGACCTGGGACACCAGGCCCGGCACATCGATGGCGGAATCGACCCTGCCGAGCGCCGTCGCCAGCGCGGTGATCGCCGCGGTCTGGGCGGTCTCGGTCACTTGCAGGGCGCGGACCCGGGCGTTGGTGTCCTTGGTGTAGGAGTCCAGGCGCCAGTACTTGTTGGTCGCGGCGTCCGACGCGGTGGGCGGCGCCGCGATGCCGTCGGTCTGCACGACCCCCGTGAACGAGGCGTTCTTGATCAGGGCTTCGAGCTTCTTCCACTCGGCGTCGGTGAGCGGCATGTCGGTGTCCTCCTCGTTGGCCCAGGCGCGCAGCCCGGATTCGGTCAGATAGCAGATGGAACGGTCGACGGGGGTGGAGGTGAACTGCCAGAACAGGGGGGCCCGGCCGGACGGGTCGGGGCGTGCGGCGGCCTCGGCCTTGGCGTACGCGGCCGCGCCCGTCCAGGGATAGGCCGGGTACCACAGCGGGACCCCGGGAGGTGCATGCCCGGCGGCGAGGTCGGAACCGGACGTGTAGATGCCCACACGCTGTCCCGGGAAGGCCGCGGCGACGGTGGCGATCCACTTGGTGGCGTACGCCCGGATCTGCGACGCCGTTCTGCCCTTGTAGTTCGCGCCGTCGCTGCGGCGCTCCAGGTCGAGCCAGTGCAGAAACCCCTTGCGGGCGTGCGGCCGCACAGCGGCGATGTAGTTGGCCGCCTCGGCCTCGGCGTCCTGGTTCGGCCAGCCGAAGTGATAGGCGCCGGGCACCAGACCGGCGTTGATGATTCCGGTGATGTGGGAGGCGAAGTGTGCGTCGTGCGTGTGCTCTCCCTCGCTGGCCTTGGCGAAAGCGAACACCACTCCCTCGGCCTTGCGGGCGGCCCAGTTCTGGGCGGACTGGTAGACGGAGACGTCGATTCCCCGGCAGGTCGCCACGTCAGGCCCCCTCGGGTGTCCGCCGGGCGCCGGACCGGGCAGTACGGATGGTCATGGAGAATCCCTTCATGATTCTTCGTGGTGCTTTCGTGATTCCGTTCGGAATGTCCTCTCGGTGTCAGCGACCCCGGACCGTGTCGAGAATCCAGTCCTGGATCGCCTTCGTCAGCCTGGCGTCCTCGCCGGTCCACCTCTCGATGACGTCGGCGCCGTAGTAGGTGGAGGACTGCCCCCATGCCGCCCAACTGCGCTCGCCCTTGGACGAGTTCGCGGACGCGTCCATGAGCACGAGGTTGTCCCGGCGGACGGCGAGGGCGTCGCGTTCGATGGCCTTGAGCTTGTCGAAGCCCTTCATCCGCGACATGCGCCTGATCGAGACGATGTGGTCCACCGCAAGGCCCTGGGCGCCGGTCCGCAGCGGTCCGACCTGATCGACCGAGGCCGCCGAGCGGACCCCGACCCGCTCCCTCGAGGCGTTGAAGACGGCTCGCATGCGTGTGGTCGGGTCGGTCCGGGCCGCTTCCGCGGCCAGCATGGCGCTCTCGAGTCGGCGCTCGGCAAGCCTGATCTCTCCTTCCGAGCCGGCCTTCGAGCCGGTCAGGGGGGCATTGTCGAACTCGCCGATCTCCTCGCGGATCGCCTTGATCCGCTCGAGGTCCGGCGCCCCGGACGGAGTCTTCAGGCCGGACCTGAGTGAGGCCGCCAACTCCGCCCGCCGATGGCGGAACGATGCGAGCTGTTCGCTCGCCGCCGCCAGCTCCGTCTCGGCCCGGACCTGCTCCTGCGTCGGGCGGCGCCAGGCCCCCATCTCGGCCAGGAGTTCCCGGTACACGTCGTCACCGGCCGACCGCTCGGCGGCGAGTTCGTCGACGTACCGCAGGACGGTGGCCTCGTCCATCTCGCGCCGCCCACCGAGGTTGACGATCTCTTTCACGCGCTCGAAGGCGACTTCGAGCGCTTCGCTCTCCGCCCGGCTCATGCCCGTCACATCGCCCATGATCGCGAGCATCCGAGCGTTCTTGCGGAGCTGGGTGAGCTTCCTCGTACCTGCCTTGACCGCGTAGTACAGGCCCTCGAACAGGGCCGTCGGGCCCATCACCACCGAGGCCCGGCCGGCCACCCGATGGAGGCCGAGCATGGCCGCCGCGTGCGCCCTGACCGCCTCCTTGACCTCCGGTAACAGCCCGTCGACCGCGTCGATCTTCGCGCTGAGCGCCTCGAAACGGGCCGCGGCCGACTCGGCGTCCGCGGCGGCGGCGAACTGGCGCAGTGGTCCTTCGAGCGAGGTGAGGCCCTTCGCCGACGACTTCAGCAGCTGGGCCGTCGTCGTCCCGAGGTCGAGTGCCGCCGCAGCGACGGCGATGCCCACCCAGACGAGCGACGGCTCTTCCCGGAGGAACGACAGCCGGTACTCGGCGGCCTGCCTGTGGTGCTCGTTGATCGCCTCCACGGCCTGGTAGGTGCTCAGCGCGGTGTTCGTGAGCAGGGCGGCCGCGGCGAGCCACCCCCCGCCGGGCACGAGTGCCGCGAGGACGAGGGCGATGAGGCCGACGACGAGGGAGGAGAAGAGGTGCGCGGAACGCTCGTCGGCGATGTGGTCGCGGATGATCCACCCGTAGATCGTGTCGTCGTCCACCTCCTGGCTCTTCTTCGTCGCCTCGACGAGGTCCGGCTGGCTGAAGACGCGCTCGGGATCGTGCTCGAACTCGGAGCGGACCGTCGCCGCGTCCCTCAACCGGTCCTGGACGACGCCGAGCAGATAGCCCTGGGCGCCGGGCGCGTCGAGCCCCGCGAGCTTCTCGCGGTCGGTGCCCCGGCCGAGCACGTCCGGGTCCACGAGCGGGTCGCCGCCGGAGCCGGTCACCACCGCCTTCTCGGCCGAGGCCCGTGCGGAGCCGGCTTGCGCCCGGTAACGGGTCACAGCCGCACCGGCCTGGAATCGTTCCGAACGGGACTCCGGATCGTGCCCCGCGTGAGTGAGCCCGGCGAGCGTCTCCTTCTCGGCGGCCACCGCGTAGTCGCGGCGCGCGGTGGTGTCCGCGATGCCGGCGACCATCGTCCGGACGTAGCCGATGTCCTGGAGCTTGAGCCGCTCCTCGTGGAGGAGGTGCTCGTAGTGCGCGAGGATGTCGAGCCCGACCGAGGCGGCCTCGGCCCTGAACCGGATCCGGTAGGTCTCCATCGCCTCGGTGAACGCCCGCTCGTTCTTGAAGCCGTGGCGGGCCAGTGCCGCGTCGAACTGGGCTTCGGCCGACGCCAGTTCGCTCAGGGACTCCGCGGAAGGCACCACGTCGTCCCCGGGCTGGGCGCTCCGTCTCAGCTCGTTCCTGCGGGCGCGGAGCAGATACAGGTCCTCGCAACCGAAGATCGTGCCCGCGGCCTCCTCGGTCCGCTCCGTCTCGGATTCGCGGATCCGCTCGGCGAGCAGATACCGCTCGACCGAGGCGTCCAGCTCGGCCCAACTCGTCGTCGTCGAGCCGACCTTGCCCAGATAGTCCGCGCGCTGGGCCCCGGTCAGGTCGCTCAGCTTCCGCCCGAGGCGCAGGACGTTCTCGTAGTCCGCCGGGGCGAGCGGCCGGCCGCCCGCGAAAAGTATCCTCTTGACGGCGTCGGGCAGGGCGGCGATGTCCCGGCGGAGGTTGTGCTCGTGCAGGACGTCGGCCCGTGCCCCGAGCCAGCGGCCGCGCAGGACGGCATCCTCCGGGCCGGTGCCCAGCCTGGTACCGGGCGTGAGCGCGTTCTCCCGCTGGAGCCGGGCGTCCGCCTCCGCGTTGATCTCGGCCTGTTCGGCCGCTGACAGCCGGTCCATCGCGGTCTGCGTGACGTCGGTGACGGGCAGCGTCATGAACCGGCCGACGTCCGCGGCGGTCGCCGACCGGCCGCGCGGATTCCGCCAGTGCCACAGGGGGAGCCACCGGTCGACCTGCTGCTCGTCGGTGGCCTGGTAGTACTGCCGGACGAACTCGCGCAGCAGCTCCGGCGGCGACATCTCGCGGTCCACCCACAGCCTGAACATCCGAGGCCCCCGCCGCCGCGCCGACGGGCCCTGACGCTTCGCTGGCGCCGCACCACGGCCTTCGGGGAGCGCAGCCGCCACCGGACGGACCGGGTCGGCGGCCCAGCGCGGGATGCCCTCCTGGCCGTCGGCCGTCCCGTCCGCCTGCGGCCGGCTTCCGCCCGCCCATACGGGCAGCCGGTCGGCCGGGCCGGAGAAGGCAGGGCCGGCCGTTTCGGCCTGAGCCCCCGTGTCCTCGGCCGTCGTCTTGTGCAGCTGCTCATGTGGCGACAGGCGTTCGCTCGTCGTCATCAGCGCCTCCCAGAATCCGGTCCGCCCAGATTTCCAAGGGCGCGTCACCGGCCCGTCACGGCAGGGGCGCGTCCGCGGGGCCTTCCCGGGCCCGGACCGTCCGGTGATGCGCTCGTGACGGCTCGATCACGGACGGCCTGTCACCTTCCCTGTGACGACAGAACGGAGGAACCAAGCGGTGGCGAACTACCAGTCCGTCGGATCAGTGGCGCAGGCCGTCTCCCGGCTGCTTCAGCAGTCGTGGCAGCCGGCGCTGCTCAGCGGGATCGAGCCCCAATTCGCGGTGTATCAGGGCAAGGACTTCTCCACCCCGATGGCCCAAGGCGTCTCGGTCTTCGTCTTCCAGGTGAACGTCGACCAGGTGCAGCGCACGCTGCCCGCGGCCGAACCCGGCCGTCCGCGTCCGCTGCCGGTCCGGATCTCGTTCCTGCTGACGGCCTGGGCTCAGGACGCGTCGACGGAGCACGATCTGCTCGGTTGGGCGATGCGGACGGTCGCCGACCATCCGGTGCTGTCCTCCGGCTTTCTCAACGCCGCCGTGCCGGGCGTCTTCCGGCCCACGGAGACGGTCGAACTGGTGCCCATGGAGCTGACCAACAACGACGTGTTCCTGCTCTGGCAGGTGCTGCCGGGCAGTCTGCAGCTCTCGGTGCCGTACATCGCCCGCGTCGTGCGGGTCGAGTCGGATCTCACGGAGCCGCAGGGCGCCCCGGTCCGGGTGCGTGAGCTGTCCGTCGAAACGGCGGCCGGCCGATGAGCGCCCCCGTCCCCGGCCCAGGTGAACGGGAGCGGACCGGGTACCGTGCCGCGCTGGCGGTGCGCTGCGTCGACGCGGCCGGTGCGGTCCTGGGCGGCGGTGGTCTGAGCGCCGTCGCGTGGCGGCGAAGCGATCCGGCGACGACGTTCCGCGCGGTCCCGTCGCCCGTGTCGAACCTGCTGGGGTTCGGCAGCCTGCCCGGGCAGCGCGCGTACCAGCGGGCTCGCTCGACCGGCGGGCGGCCGCTGGACTGGCCGGTCCCGGCCGGCCCCGAGCCGTACGTCGTACGGGTGACCGACCGGTACCGCCGGTACCTGCCGGTCACCGTCGAGGTCGTGGTGCCGGTGGACGCGCCCGTCGAGATCCCCATGTACTCGGCCCCCGGCCGGCTCGCGCCGTCCGGCTGGGCAACGGTCCGGGGGGAGCTGCACACCGCGGACGGGGGCGGTCCGGTCGCCTGGGGGGTGGTCGAGGTGTCGGCCGACGCCGCCATGTACACCGCCGTCAGCGACGACAGCGGGCGGTTCCTGCTCCACCTGCCCTACCCGGAGGCCCTCCCGGCGCTGCCCGGCGCGGCGGCGGCACCGGGTCCCGGTCCGACCGCCATCTCCTGGCCGGTCACCATCGGGGTTCGCTGCGGGTCCGGCGCGCTGCCCGGGCCCGCGGCCCCCGATCCGCCGTACCTGGACTCCATCCTCGGGCAGCCGCCCGGCGGGATCGATTCCGGCGGCGGACCACAGCAGACCGTCACCGAGACGCTCGTGTTCGGTGCCGCCCTGGTGCTGCCGCTCACGGTGGTGCCCGCATGAATCCCGTTCCAGCCGAACCAGCCCCAGTCGAACCAGCCGCGGAGGCGAGCCGACGATGCCCCAATACCTAGCGCCCGGTGTCTACGTCGAAGAGATCCCGGGCCCCCGGACGATCCAGGGAGTCAGCACCAGCACGGCGGCCTTCATCGGCCCCACCCGATCCGGGCCGACCAGCGGCCGGCCCGAACTGCTCACCTCCTACGCGGACTTCGTCCGTATCTATGGTGACGCGGCCGACCTCGCCTTCACCGACAAGGGCCGGTTCCCCAACTACCTCGCGCTCGGCGTCAAGGGCTTCTTCGACGAGGGCGGCAGCAGCCTGTACGTGGTGCGGACGTTCGTCGGCGCCGACGCAGCGGGGACCGCTCACGGCGCCGGGACCGTTCCCCGGGACACCGCGGCGGTCCAGCTGGGCCTGAGAGCCCGCTTCCCCGGGGCGGCCGGGAACCTGCGCGTCATCCTCACCCTGCGCTCCGGCAACAACGCGCTCACCGGGACGGGCGACCAGAAGAGCCTGACCCGGGTGCGCGAGTTCGACACCGTGTGGGCGGTGGCCGGCTCCGGGGACCACGGGGTGTACACGGTGCGCCGCGACCCCACGACCGCCGCCTGGACCCTCACCGGCGGCCTCAATCCGCTGCCGCTGTCGGAGGCGAGCGCGGTGTACCCCATCACCGCCCTGGTCGAGGTCCAGCATCCGACCGTCGACCCGCAGGGGTTGCCGGCCTTCGGCGCGCCTCAGACGGTCGGCGAGTTCGGGTTCGACCCGCGCGCGGTCGGCACGGGCATCACCACCGTCCTGACCGCCAATCCGCCGACCCGCCGCGCCGCCCTCGGCGTGCCGATCGCCATCGAAGGGCTGGACGGGCTGGGCGCGTCCGCCGACGAGCTGCCGGGGGCCATCGCACGGGCGCTCTTCGACGCCGGCATCCTGGAGACCAGCCCGGTGGCGACGACACCACTGAGGCTGCGGCAGCGCGTCGTCACCCTGACCGGCGGCATCGACGGCCGGGCGCCCGGCGTCACCGCGTACGAGGGCGATCCGGCCGGCTTCGCCGACTACCAGGACAACCCCACCGACCTGCCGTTCAACGGGCTGTCGGCCCTGGAGTCGATCGACGACATCTCCATCGTCGCCGCCCCCGGCGCCGCCACCGGCTGGACCGGCGGGGCGGGCGACCACGACGTGGCACAGGCGATCAACAACTCGGTGATCAGCCACTGCGAACGGATGGTCTACCGGGTGGCCGCGCTGGACACCCCGCCGCAGTTCCTGCCCGACGAGGCGCTGGACTTCCGCAACAAGCGGTCCTCCACGCACGCGGCGCTGTACTACCCGTGGATCACCGTCAGCAGCCCCCTCGACGGCAGCCGGGTCGACGTGCCCCCCGCCGCGTACCTGGCCGGGGTCTGGGCGCGCAGCGACAGCACCCGGGGTGTGATCAAGGCCCCGGCGAACGAGGTGGTTCGCTCGGCCCTGGACTTCGAGACCAGGCTCAACAAGGCGCAGCAGGAACTGCTGAACCCGCAGGGTGTCAACTGCCTTCGCTTCTTCCCCGGTTCGGGCTTCCTCGTGTGGGGGGCGCGGACCGTCTCGGACGACCCGGAGTGGAAGTACCTCAGCGTACGCAGGTACTTCAACTACCTGGAGAAGTCGATCGACGAGGGCACCAGGTGGGTCGTCTTCGAGGTCAACGGACCGGCCCTGTGGGACGCGGTGCGGCACACCGTCGAGGGGTTCCTGTTCAGCCAGTGGAAGAGCGGCGCCCTGCTGGGCGCCAAGCCCGAGGAGGCGTTCTTCGTCCGCTGCGACGCCTCGACGATGACCGCCGACGACCTCGACAACGGGCGGCTGGTCTGCGTCATCGGCGTCGCGGCGGCCAAGCCCGCCGAGTTCGTCGTCTTCCGGATCAGCCAGTGGACGGCGACCCAGACATCGTGAACAGCGGTCTACCGATGAGGAGCGGCAATGGCAACCCAGCGTGACAACCCGTACGGCGGCTTCAACTTCCTGGTCGATTTCGCGACCGGTGACGCGAGCACCGTACGCGGCGGCTTCCAGGAAGTCACCGGAATGAACATCGAACTCACCACGGCGGACTACCGCGCGGGAAACTCGCCGGTCAACCACCCGGCCAAGGTGAACGGCGTGTACAAGGTCGGCGACGTGACCTTCAAGCGGGGTCTGATCGGCGCACTCGACCTCTACCAGTGGATCGACGCGATCCGCACCGGGGATCACAGCCTGCTGCGCACCGTGCATGTCTCGCTCCAGGACGAGGCGCACAACGGCCCGGTGATGACCTGGACGCTGCTCAACGCACGGCCGCTGCGCTACACCGCGCCGACGCTCAACGCGCGGGGCGGCTCCGAGGTCGCCGTCGAGGAACTCGTCCTGTCCGTCGAAGACCTGAGCGTGGAGTAGGTAACCGTGCCCGCCTCGATACTCGCCTTTCAAGGACGCCTGCCGGGTGTGGGCCTCGGCCCCGCGCCGCCCGCCGCCGACAGCCCGCTCGGGCTCGACGTGGCGGCGTTCGTGGGGTTCGCGCAGCAGGGTCCGGTGGACCTGCCGGTCGCGGTCGAGGACCACAACCAGTTCACCGCGCTCTTCGGCGGCGAACTGGTGCTGGCCACCGATTCCGGGCAGCTGGTCTACGCGCATCTGTCCAGCACCGTCCGGGCGTTCTTCGACAACGGCGGTCGGCGCTGCTACGTGGTGCGGGTCGCCGGACCCGACGCCCGTCCGGCCCGGTTCCCGGTGCCGGGGGTGCGGATCTGGCAGCCGGACGGCGGCGTCACCGGGGCGTTCGTCGAGGCGGCCTGGCCCGGGGCCTGGTCCGACGGCATTCGGATCGGAACCCAGTCGCTGACCCGGCCGCTGGCGCCGGCCGGCGTGTACCGGCGGGCGACTCCCACCACCCCCGGGAGACTGGTGCTGCGGGCCGCGCCGGTGGCTCCGGTCCAGCCCGGTGACCTGATCCGGCTGGGCCTCGGCCCCGGCCTGCCGCAGGTGTACACCCGGGTGCGGGAACTGGCGCCCGCCACCTCGACCGTCATCATGGACATCGAGATGCCGTACGCCGCCGGGTCCGGTCCGGAAGCGGAGGACCAACCGCGGCCGGGCGCACTGGACGACCTGCCGGCGGAACTCGCCGTGACATCCGCCGAGTTGCTGCGGATGGACCTGGTGGTACGTCAACTGGAGCCGGACGGCTCGCGGTTGCTGGACCGGCAGAGCGACCTCGCGTTCAACTCCGCCGGATCTCCTTCCCCCGGGGCGGTGACGCGGACCCGCCGCCCGGTCTGGACGCAGGTGCTGCAGCCGGCCGGCGACCCGGTACCGGACAGCGCCCGTCCGCTGGTGCTGCGTGAGGACTCCGGCTCCGCCTCGGCCGCCGCGACCGGGCTGGTGGTGCCGGTCGGCATGGACCCGCCCGGCGTCATCACCGATGCCACCGGCCTCGGCGCCGACGATCCGGGCGATCCCGCCGCAACCGCCGGTACCGACGATCTCGGCACCTTCCCGGCAGGGGCCTTCGTCGACCCCGCGCTCGCCGGGGCGACCGTGTACGACCTGGTCGCGAACGCGGCCCAGCTCACCGTACTGTCGCGGCAGCCCCGCCGGCTCGCCGGGATCCACGCCCTGCTGGACATCGACGAGGTCGCGCTGGTCGCCGTTCCCGACGCGACCCACCCCGGCTGGTCCCCGGGGACGTCGCAGCAGCCGGATCCGGGGCCGCCGGTCCTCGACGACCCGGCCGGGTACGACGAGTCGGGGCTGGTCGACGTCCAGACCGCGCTGGTGACGATGTGCGCGGCCCGCGGCGATCTGGTGGCGCTGCTCAGCGTTCCCGCGCACTACGACGCGGGCCAGGTGCTGGGCTGGCGGCAGCGGCTGGCCACCGGCGGCCGGCTGTCCGACGCCGGTTCGTCCGGCACCTCGCCGCTGAGCTACGCGGGCTACTGGTACCCGTGGCTGCGGGTCCTGGAGACCGACCCACGTACGCCCGCACCGCTGCGCGCGATACCGCCCGACGGCATGGTGGCCGGGACCATCGCCGCCCGGGAGCTGGCGCGCGGGGCCTGGGTCGCACCGGCGAACCTGCCGCTGCGCGGCCCGTTGCAGCTCGTTCCGGCGCTGACCGCCGCCGAGACCGGCCGGCTGTTCGATGCGCACGCGAACGTGCTGCGCCGCCGGCCCGGAGCCGTCACCGCGCTCAGTGCGCACACCCTGTCCGACGATCCGGCGCTGCTCCAGCTGTCGGTGCGGCGGCTGCTGATCCTGCTGCGCAGGACCGCGCTGACGCAGGGCCGCCGGTACTCCTTCGAGACCGACAACGACCAGTTCCGCCGGCTGGTCAGGAACGGATTCGAGCGGATCCTCGCCTCGATGGCCGCCGGGGGCGCGATCCGGGCCTTCCAGGTGACCGCGGCAGACGAGGACGACGGCACGGTGGTCGTCACCCTTCGGATAGCGCCGACCGATCCGGTCGAGTTCATCACCATCAGCCTGGTCCGCTCCGGCGAGGGCCTGCTCGACGTACGGGAGGGCTGACGATGACAGCCAACGATCCGCCTTTCACCGCCTTCCGGTTCGACGTGGTCCTGGACCTCGACGAACCGAGGGACGGCCTCACAGGTCCGCTGTGCGACGCGGCCTTCGCCGAGTGCGACGGCCTGGAGATGACGATGCAGCCGAAGACCCTTGCCGTCGGCGGGCTGAACGACCGTCAGGTCCATCTCGTCGGCCCGGTCACCCATGGGCAGCTCACCCTCAAGCGCGGCATGACGACCGACCTCAGGCTCTGGCGGTGGTTCACCGAGGGCACCCGGCCCGGTTCGGTGCTCACCGCGAACGGCCGGATCACCATGCGGTCGGCCGACGGCACGCCCGCGCTGGAGTTCGCGCTGACCGGCTGTCTGCCGGTGCGGATGCGCGCCCCTGCGCTCAACGCCCGGGACGGGCTGGTCGCCGTCGAGGAACTCGCGCTCGTCTACGAGACCCTCGCCATCTCGGTGCCGGGCGAATCCGGGCCCGAAGCCCTGCCCGGTGACCGTGCCTCGGTGTCGCTCGGCGGGGGGCCGTTGTGACGGCCACCGCGACGACGGGTACCGCGTACCTCACCGAACTGGTCCCCGGGACCTCCACGCCGGTCGAAGGCGGTGTCGATCTGCGCGTCGACTTCGACCCGGCGAACCTGCGGCTGACCTACACCCCCACCGGGGTGGTCGGCGCGGAGGCGGTCACCACCTCGGGCACCCTCAGCAAAGCCGCCGCGCAGCAGACCGGCCAGTCCACCACGCTCAGTGTCGAACTCACCTTTGACACCACCGCCGAGAACACCACGGTCCAGGAGAAGACCAACCAGATCGTCAAACTGACCCAGCCGGACCGCGAAAGACCGGGCAAGCCGGTACGGCGGGGCGCACGGTTCAGCTGGGGCTCGTTCGTCTTCGACGGCGCGGTGCAGAGCCTCACCCAGAACATCGACTTCTTCTCCGACGCCGGGGTACCGCTGCGGGCCACCATACAACTGACGATGTGTCAGGTGGCGCCGGCCGGTCCGGACACCGTCCGCCCGGCTGCCCCCGAACCGGCCGGTTTCGGCGCGGGCGCGGGGGCCGCCGCCCCCTCGGCGGCCGCCGACACCGCCTCCCCGGTCGGGACGACGCCGCTGACGCTGAGCAGGTCCGGGGACAGCGTGCAGTCCATCGCGGCCCGGTCCGGCGTCGGCGTGTCGTGGAAGACCGTCGCCGCCGCGAACGGCATCGACAACCCGCGGCTGCTGCCGCCGGGAACCGTCCTCGACCTCACCCTCCGTACCCCGTGACACCGGGAAGGACCGACCATCCGTGCGTATCGACATCAACGAGCTGGAGATCCTGGCACCCGACACCCCGGCGGAACCGGACCGGGGCACGGACTCCCCTGCGACGGACGGGAGTTCACCGGCCCGGCCGGCGGCGGACCTCGGTGAGCAGTTGCGCCGCTGGCACCGCGAGACCCGTGCCCGCGAACTCCGGCTGACGGCGGACTGAGCCATGGGCCCACTGAGCACGGCCTACGTGGCCACTCCCGCCATCGTCCTGGACGGGCAGGTCGACACCGGTGCCGTCGGCGACCTGATGGCGCTGGTGGTCGAGGAGACCACCACCGGCATGTCCTGGTGCGAAGCCACCTTCGGCAACTGGGGGATGCGCGACTCGGTGCCCGGCTACCGCTATCTGAGCGGCGACCCGATCGATTTCGGCACGGCCCTGGCGGTGTCCTTCTGCACGGACGGCACGGACCGCCGGGTCTTCGACGGCAAGGTCAGCGCGGTGCAGGCGGACTACCCCGCCGACCGGCCGGTCCGGGTGCGGGTCTTCGCCGAGGACCGGCTGCAGGATCTGCGGCTCACCCGGCGCACCCGTACCTTCGACGAGTCCAGCACGGCGGACATCGTCGGCCGCGTCGCCCAGGAGCACGGCCTCACCGCCGACGCGGACCTCGACGGACCGGTCCGCAAGGTCACCGCCCAGCTCAACCAGAGCGACCTCGCTTTCCTGCGCGCTCTGGCCCGGTCGGACGACGCCGAACTCTGGCTCGACGACACCACACTCCGGCTGCGCCGCCGCCCCGACCGGGACGCCCCCACCGTACGGCTCGACTACGGCGGCGACCTGCTCTCGTTCTCGGTCCGCGCCGACCTCGCGCACCAGGTCACCGAAGTCGCGGTCACCGGCTGGTCGGTCGCGGACAAGGCCGCCGTCCACGAGAGCGCCGACGCCCTCGACCTGGCCGCCGAGCTGGGACCCGGCGAGCGAAGCGGCTCGGCGCTGCTGGCCTCGGCGTTCGCCGAGCGCAGCGAACGAATCGTACGGTCCGTCCCGCTGGCCGCCGACGACGCCCGGGCGCTGGCCCGGGCCGCCTACCTGGAACGAGCCCGCCGCTTCGTCTGCGGGACGGGCACCACGGCGGGCGACCCCGCCCTGCGGGTCGGCGTACGCGTGGCCCTCAGCGGCCTGGGCGGCCTCTTCGACGGAGAGTACGCCGTCTGCCGGGTCCGTCACGAATACGGCCTCGCGCAGGGCTACCGCACCGAGTTCGACGTCGAACGTGCCGGACTGGAGACCCCGCGATGACCATGGACAGCAGCGAACCGGCGCGTGCGCGGTACTTCGGCGTGTATCCGGCGGTGGTCGGTGACAACCAGGACCCGGACCAGCAGGGCCGCATCGAGGTACGGCTGCCCTGGTCACCGGATACCGGGAGCGGGGAGTACGCGGTCTGGGCCCGGCTGGCGACCACGATGGCCGGCGGCGGCAGGGGCACCTGGCTGGTGCCGGAGACCGGGGACGAGGTACTGGTCAGCTTCGGCGGCGGTGACCCCAACTGGCCTTACGTCGTAGGTGCGTTGTGGAACGGGCAGGACCAGCCGCCGGAGTCGATGGACCCCGGGAACAACATCAAGTCGATCGTTTCCCGGACCGGGATCCGGATCTCGCTGGACGACACCGACGGTGCCGTGACGCTGTCGCTGGAGACACCGGGCGGCCAGAAGGTGACCCTGGAGGACGGCGGCAGCACCATCCGGCTCGCCGACTCCGGCGGCAACTCGCTGGAGCTGGCCCCGGCCGGGGTCACGCTCACCGCCGCGAGCAAGCTGTCCATCAGCGCCGCGAGCATCCAGATCGACGCCGGTTCGGCGAACGTCAGCGCCGCCATGTGGGCCCACTCCGGAGTGATCAAGTGCGACACGGCCATCGCCAGTGCGGTGGTCGGTTCCAGCTACACCCCCGGCGCCGGGAACGCCACATGAGCGGGCGGGAGGAGCCGCGCTGGCTGGCGCCCGCCCCGCTCTGGTCGGACGGCACCGTCGGCACCGGCAGCGACCTCGCCCTCAGCCCGTGGATCACCGAACTGGAGAACGAGTCGTTCTTCGACGAGTTCCTGGCGATACTCGGCGGCACCGGCGGACGGTCGCCCGCCGACCTCGCCGGCACCGGACCGAAGCTGTCCGGGGAGGACGGCAGCTTCCGGCTGTTCACACCGACCAGCCACTTCTACAACCTCGTGACGGCTTCGCTCGTCTGCCACCGGCCGGGGATCCCCGACCACACCCCGCGACCGCGCCTCGGCGAACGGGCGTTCTTCGTCATCAGGCTGATCGGGGACGGCGCCGAAAGCGCCTTCGTCCCCGGTCCCCCCGGCGCCGGGTCCTGGGTGCCCGCCACGGCCGGCGTACTGACGCCCGGCGAACGCGAACTGCCGCTGCACCCCGTGCCGGTCGCGTCGTTCGCGCCGTCCGGAACCGCGGCGGCCACCCTCGGCATGGCGGCCGGCCGGCCCTCGACCCGCACCGTCCTCTACGGGTACATCCCGGTGCCCTTCAGGGACGCGGACAGCGGTGACGGCCCGGCCCACGTCATCCACGCCGTCCTCGCCCGCGACCCCTGCCCGCCGGTGTTCAGCGCGCCCAGCCACCCGTTCAGACTCGCGGGCCAGTACCCCCCGGTCATCCCGACCGTGCGGACCGGCCCCCGGCCCGCGGACCCACCGGACCCACCGGAAGGACCGACACCATGACAACGCCGGCAGCGCTCTACGGACAGGGCATCTCGTTCCCGCCCCGGGTCGGCCCCGACGGGGGCATGGTCCGGTCGGCGGGGGAGAGCAACGTGCGCGAATCCATCTGCACGATCCTGCGCACCCGCCCCGGCGAAAGGGTCGAGCGCCCGGCGTTCGGGTGCGGCCTCGACCGGTACCTGTTCGAGCCGAACACGGTGGCCACCCTCCGCCTGATCGTCGAGGACGTCCGGCGCTCACTGACCCGATGGGAGCCGCGTATCCGGCTGGACGACGTCAACGCCCAGGTCAACGCCATCGACCCGCGCGACGTGGACCTCACCATCACCTACACCCTGATCGCCGCCGGGGCACGCGAGCGGCTGCAGATGACCCTCAGCGCGGAAGGCCAGGCCCAGTCGTGACGATTCGGATCCCGGTTCTCGACGACCGTACCTTCGACCAGCTCGTCCAGGAGACCCTGGCCCGGGTACCGGTGCACACACCGGAGTGGACCAATCTCAACGAGAGCGACCCCGGCGTCACCCTCCTCGAACTGTTCGCGTTCCTCACCGACAACCTGCTGTACCGGGGCAACCGGATTCCCGAGGCGAACCGGCTCAAGTTCCTCACCATGCTGGGGATCGCCCTGCAACCGCCGAGCCCCGGCACCGGACTCATCACGATCAGCAACGACAAGGGGCCGCTCGCACCGCCGTTGGCGGTACCGGCCGGCACCGAGGTCAGGGCCGGGCAGGTCCCCTTCACCACCAGCACCGACCTGGCCGTGCTCCCGGTCACCTCGGCGGTGTACTACAAACAGCCGCAGACCGCCCTGGACGCCGCCACCCAGAACCGCTACCGGCTCATCTACCAGACGTTCCTGGAGTCCGACACGGACTTCCTCAGCTTCTACAAGCCGGTGTCGCTCGACCCTCCGGCCACCGGCAAGCCGGACCCGGTCGTCGATCTGAGCGACCCGGTCGACGGGGCCGTCGACCGCTCGCTGTGGGTCGCGCTGCTGGCGCCGAAGAACGCCGACCTGGACGCCGTACGGCGGGCCGTCGCCGGTCAGACGCTGTCCATCGGCGTCTACCCGGCGACCCGGGTTCCCGGCCAGGTCCTGCCGCCGAGCCACACCGGCACCACCGCCGTCGATCCGGGGCTGGTCTTCGAGATAGCCGCGCCGGAACCCGACACGTCCGGCCTGTCGGCCCCTGGCTTCGGCATCGGACCCGCCCGCTACGCGCGGCTGCCGGTGACCTATGCCGAACCGGTGCTCGACCGTCCCGGACTGGTACAGGTGACCCTGCCGCCGTACGAGCAACTGCTGCTGTGGGCCTTCGACCCCGAGGAGGAGGGCACCGGCGACTTCCCGCCCCGCGTCGACGACGCCGCCGTGTCGGCCCGCCTGGTGAGCTGGATCCGGCTCCGCCACCAGCCCACCACCGACACACAGACCGGCACCGGAAGCGGTGGCTGCGACTGCGGCTGTTCGGGCGGCGGCGCGGGCGACGGTCTCGGCTCGCCCGTCACCTCGGCGTCGCTGTCCGCCGTGAGCCACGGTGCCACCGGCCGGATCACCTGGGCCGGCGTCAACGCCACCCGAGCCGTGCAGTCCGTGACGGTCGCGTCCGAGAACGTCGGCACCGGCACCGGCACACCGTTCCAGACCTTCACGCTGGCCAGGACACCGGTGCTCGGCGACGGCGCACCCGGCGGACTGACCGTCGAGGTGCAGGACGTCGACGGAACCTGGCACACCTGGAGCGAGATCGACGACATCTACGCCGCGGGCCCCGCCGACACCGTCTTCACCCTGGAACGCGCCACCGGAACTCTCGCCTTCGGCAACGGGCTGTCCGGGCTGCGGCCCCCGCGAGGCGCCGGGATCCGCGCCTCGTACGCCTCCGGCGGCGGGCTGCAGGGCCGGGTGGCGATCGGCGGGATCAGCCGGAGCACCGCACTGCCCGGCGGCTTCACCGTCACCAACCCGGTGCCCACGTGGGGCGCGGCCGACGGGGAGTCCGCCGCCGACGGCGAGAGCGCGGTGACCCGCTGGCTGCGCCACCGCGACCGGCTCGTCACCGCCGACGACTTCCGTGACCTCACCCGGCGCACCCCCGGCGTCGACCTCGGCCGGGTCGAGGTGCTGCCGCTGTTCAACCCCGACCAGGACGACGACCAGCCGCAGAACTGGCCGGGCATGGTGACCGTACTGGTCATCCCCCGCTCGGACCCGCTGAGGCCGCAGGCCCCTTCGCCCGACCGGCAGTTCCTGGGCGCGGTCTGCGGCTGGCTGGACCCGCGCCGGCTGGTCACCACCGAAGTGCATGTGCGCGGACCGGTGTACCGGCCGATCCACGTCTCGGTGGGGATCGTCACCCTCCCCGGCCAGGTGCCGTCGATCGTCGAACAGGCCGTCACCCAGGCGGTCCGGACCTTCCTGTCCCCGCTGACCGGCGGGCTGCCGCCGACCGCCGCCGAGGACGACGGCCTGATCGCGCCCGCGGCGGCCGGAACCGGCTGGCCGCTGGGCGTCGACGTACGGGCGCAGGACATCGAGGCGATCGCGACCCGCGTCGCGGGGGTGCGGTACGTCGACTCCGTCCTCATCGCGATGACCGACGACGACGGGTCCGTGGTCTCGCCGGTCGACTCGGTGCCCATCACCGGACTGCACCTGCCGGCCGCGACGGTGACCGTCACCTCGGGTGCCGCGCTGGACCCGGCGGGCCTGAGCGGCGGCAGCCAGCCGGTGCCGGCCACCCAGGTGCCCGTCCCGGTCGTGCCCGACACCTGCTGACGAATGGAGTAACGATGGACGTCCAGGGTTCCCAGTACCACATCGTCAACGGGGTGGACGACTGGGGCCGTTGCACCGACACGGCCTCCGGCCACGCCCTGTCGCGGGCCTGGGCGGACACCGCGCCTTCGGTGACCGGCACCGCCTGGGAGTACGACCCGGATCCCGGGGTGCTCCGGCTGCGCCGGGACACACCGCTGTTCCGCCGGGCGGGCCGGACCACGCCGATCGACCCGGACACCCGGCGCGGCACCGGCCGGGACGGCTTCGGCAACTGGTACTGGATCGACACCGACCGCCGCACCGTACGCCGCCTGGGCGGATCGGCGCGCTCCGCCACGACCTGGTGGTCCGTCGACGACCTGGCGGACAGCTGTGCCTGCCGGACCGCGGCCCCCGGCACCTTCACCCACACCGGGGGCTGCCCGCCGGTCCGGATCCTGCTCCAGGGACTGGCCGTCACCACCCACCAGTACCTGCTGATCGGCTACCGCGGCCAGGACACACCGGCCGAGGCCGGGCTGCTCGTGTTCGACCTGCGCGGCGGCGGCGCACCGCTGCGCATGGTGTGGCCGGACAGCGAGGAGTTCGCCCCCTTCGACCTCGCCGACACCCCCGACGGCGGCGCCCTGGTTCTCGACGCCGAGCACGCGCACTACTGGCGTCTCGACGAACACCTGCGGCTGTGCGGCGGATGGCCGCTCACCGCCGCCGACGGACCGCCGCCGGGCGCCGTCGCCATCGAACCCGGGCCCGACGGCAGTGCGCTGGTGCTGGCCACCGAGCCCGGCTGCGGCTTCTCCACGCTGTACCGCTTCGACGAGGGGCAGCCGCGCTGGGCGACGCCACTGCGGGACGTCGTCGAAGTCGCCGACCCCGCCGACCCGACGGGCACCCCGGCCCTGTACTCGCTGCTCGGCCATGACTTCTGCTACCTTCCCGGGCCGCCCGCGACCGGCCCGCTGCCCCCGCCCATGCTCTACGTCGGCGACGCCGAGGGCCGACAGGTGATCGCGTTCACCCTGGACCCCGGCACCGGAGAGGTGCGGGCGCAGGACGACTTCCTGCCGATGCGCCGCTGGGCCGGGCGTGCGCTGGTCCGCTCCGGGCCGGGCGCCTGGTACGACTTCGGGGAGCGCTGGATCTCGCTGGAGGTGTTCAACGAGTGCCGGTTCGCCACGACGGCGACCCTGGTGACCCCGGTCGACCCGGCCGGGGCGGTCGCGGGCGAGAGCTTCGACAGCCGGCGCCCGGGGTGCGTATGGCACCGGCTCCTCCTCGACGCCCAGGTCCCGACCGGCACCGGCGTGACGATCCGGGCGCGCGGCGGCGACGATCCCGCCCTGCTGTCGCTGGAGCCCTGGCTCGACCAGCCGACACCGTACCTGCGCTCCGGCGGCCCGGAACTGCCGTGGCTCGACGTGTGGGCCGACCGGCGGCAGTCCGACGGCACACTGCCCGACTCCACCGGCACCTGGGAACTGCTCTTCCAGGGGGTCACCGGCCGCTACCTGCAACTGGAGGTCACCCTCACCGGCAACGGGCGCTCGTCGCCCCTGCTCCGCTCGCTGCGCGCGTGGTTCCCCCGGTTCTCCTACCCCGAGCACTACCTGCCCGCGGTCTACACCGAGAACGACGGGCCGGACCGTTTCCTGGAGCGGTTCCTCGCCAACCCCGAGGGCCTGTACACCGCGATCGAGGAACGCATCGAGCACTCGCATCTGCTCCTCGACGCCCGTACCGCGCCCACCGAGGACCTGCCGTGGCTGGCCGCCTGGTTCGGGCTCGCCCTCGACCCGCTGTGGGACACCGGACGGCGGCGCTTCCTGATCCGGCACGTCGACAGGTTCTACCGGCGCAGAGGCACCGTCCTGGGCCTTGTGGCGACGCTGCGGGTGTACCTGGACCCGGTCGTGGACGAACGGGTCTTCGACCCGGTCGGGACCGCGCCGGGGACCGGATCGGGCGTACGGGTGGTGGAGCGGTTCCTGACCCGTGACGCGGCAGGCCCGGCGCAGGGAGAGTCCGCCCAGGACCCGCGAACCCGGGTCCGCCGCTTTGCCCACCGGTTCGAGGTGCAGGTGCCCGCGGATCTCACGACGGATGCCGTCGCCATGGTGACCCGCATCGTGGCGGCGGCCAAGCCGGCCCACACCGGGTTCGAGATCCGCCGCTACCACGAGCGGTTCGTGATCGGCCAGGCCCGCCTCGGCATCGACACCGAGATCGTGCACGGCCCGTCGTTCGTGCCGATGGTGACCGGCAGCGGCGTGCTCGCCACCGGCTACCTCGGCTACGGCCACCCCTTCGACATCACCGACCGGGTCGTGAGCGATCGCGACCGGCTCGGCGCCCTTCCCGCGCTGTAGACGCCCCAGACGCGCCCAGACGCGCACAAGCATCAGATCAGGAGAGGTCCGCGATGACTGACACCGAGCCCTGCGTATCCCTGACCACCGGAACGCTGAGCCCCGACCTGCGGGTCAACTATTCCTACGGGATGGTGCTCGGCCTGGACGAGTTCCTCCAGGAACAGCTGTACCGGCAGGAGAAGGACTACCGGCACCGCCGTCTGCTGCACGGCTACGGCACCAGCTACGGCCTGCAACTGACCACCAAACCGACCACCGACGGCACCCAGGACTACTCCATCGACGTCAGCCCCGGCGCGGGCATCGACCAGTGGGGACGGGAGTTCACCGTCCCCGACACCCAGTGCGTCCGGCTGGGCTCCTGGCTGGTGGCCCAGGAGCAGGCGTTCCCCGGAATCGTGCAGGCGCACGGCAACGGCTCCGGCGACACCCTCGTCTACGTCGTCGCGAGTTACGCCAGCTGCCTGGACAACCTTGTGCCGGTGCCCGGCCAGTCGTGCGGCACCGGCGAACAGTCGCAGGTGGCGTCCCGGATCCGCGACTCCTGGACCGTCGAACTGCGCTGGGATCCACCGCCGATGCCCCGCTGGGACAGCGACCGCCGGCTCGGCCGGCTCCTCAGGTCGGTCGGGGTCGTCCCGCAGCCCGATCAGTCCCTGCCGGGCGAGGACGCGCTGCTCGCCGCCGTACGCGCGCTGGCCGACCAGGCGGAGAACGGGCCGGGGGACCTGGACCAGTTCGGCCCGCCGCCCTTGGCGTACGAGATCGCCGAATGGCGGGCGGCGCGGCTGTGGGACGAGATCTTCGCCATCTGGGTCAGCGAGGTCAGGCCGAGGCTCGAACCGGACCTGCTCACGCCGTCGCCGTCGTCGGACCCCTCGATCCTGCTCGGGGGCGTCCAGTTCAGCACCGGTATCTGGCCCCCGTTCGACCCCGCCGACCCCAGGGTCACCCACGCCGAGATCTTCGACCCGGGCCGGCCGAGCGTACTCAGCACCCAGCTGATCCAGGAACTGCCTCCGCCCGACCGGGTCGACCTCGAACCGATCGAGCTGGTGACTCTGGTGCCCAACCTGACCGGGAGTGTCTTCACCATCGACGCCTGGTTCCATGTGGGCGCCCCGGTCACGCTGACCGCGCCGGTCCAGGTCGTCACGGAGTCCGGTACGACCGTGGCGTTCACGGCGGTGCACAAGCCCATGGCGGGGGACTCGTTCAATCTGGGCTCCGTATGGACGCTGACCCCGCCCAACGGTGCGAAGTTCACCGCCGGACAGCAGCTGGGCGCCCGGTTCGAGTCCGACGCGGTCCTCGTCTACGGCAGTTCGACCTTGCAGCAGTGGCGCGAAAACGTGGGCGGGCGATTCCTCAACACGACCGCGACCGGAGCCGTGACGGCCTACACGACGGCCCTCGCACCGGCCAGCACGCTGACCCTGACCGAGGAATCGGTGGCAGATGCGGCGGCGGTCGGCACGCCGATCGCCAACGCCGAATTCGTGACCATCACCGACACGGGCACGACGGACCGGCAGCTCGGCTTCGAGCTGTGGTTCCACCCCGAACCACGCGGCGCCCGGGGCGGCCTGACCGTGCTGACCCCGCAGGTGCGGGCATACGACGAGACCACCGGGGACCCGCTGACCGTCACCGCCCTCAGCCAGGACCCGGCGTACGGGAACGCCTGGACCGTGACGACCGAAGTGCCGGGCGGCGCACGCCCGTTCCCGGCCTACGTCCGTTTCGTCTTCCCGGCGGAGGGGTTCGTGCTCACCGGTCCGGAGTCCGGCGAGAGCGGGCTGGCCGACCTGGTCGACGGGGGCGGCGTCCAGTTCACCGGCTGGGACCGGGACACGGCGGGCATCGTGGCCTTCCACCGGGTCGGGTCGCCCGAAGGCGGAGGGGCCGAGCCTGCGCCCGCCGCCCGGAAGACCACCACGGGGCGGAGCCAGAAGCGATGACCAGCCAGACGATCGGATCCGACTTCACCGGCGGCGCGCTGCTGCCGAACTACGTCAACGGACGGCTGCTGGCCGCCGAGGACCTGGCGACCGGCCAGGCGAGCCTGCTCGACCGGGACGCCCGCATCGGCCGGGCGGCGGGCGCCGGGATCGTCGACGGACTGTGGGTCACCTCGGCCGCCACCACCCTCACGGTGACGGCGGGCACCGCCATCAGCCCGTCCGGGCAGCCGGTCGTCGCACCACGGACGATCACGCTGGCGTTGACCCTGCCGACGAGCACCACGACCGGCGCCGGTTCCGCGGTGTTCCGCCGCTGTTCGGGATCGGGCGCGAGCTCCGGGGTCACCCCGGGCGGGTATCTGCTGACGGCCCGCCAGGTCCAGCAGCCGCAGGGGCAGTCACCGCTGGCGCCGCCGCCGGACAGCACCATGTCCCCGGGGTGCGCGGCCCGTTGGACGGCCGAGGGAGTGGAGATCCGGGCCATCGCCCTGCCCGACCTCACCACGGTCTCCGGGATCACCGCCACAACGGACAACCTCCGTAATCTGACCGCCCATTGGTGTTACGGCACCGATCAGCTGACGAGCCTGCCGTACTCCCCGTTCGCCTTCGACCCGGCGTACTCCGGGTTCGACCGCCTCGCCCCGGCGGACCTCACCGACCGGGACGTACCGCTGGCGGTCTTCCGCTGGAACGGCCAGAGCGTCGTCGACCTCGACATCTGGTCGGCCCGGCGCAGGATCGTCTCGCCCGACCCGGTCGCCTCGGCCTGGTCGGGGCTGGTCGCCGACCGGCGCGACGCCGACGGCCAGGCCCGGTTCCTGCAGTTCCAGGAGCAGATCGACCATCTCGCAGGCATCGGGACGACCCGCTTTCTGCACTGCTCGACGAACTTCGGGCTGCTGCCGCCTGTGGGATTCCTGCCCACCGTCTTCCAGAGCCACGAGATCGTCCCGGCCACCGTCGCGGCCACGAAGCCCTCGGCCACCTTCGCGGAGTCCGCGTTCGACCCCTGGTACTTCTTCAACGGTGTGGCGGCGTACGGCGGCGTCATCGACTGGGCGGTCGCCGACTTCGCGCTGCGCCAGTCCTGGCAACTGCCGCCGGAGCCGACCTCTTTCAACTCCGACGAACGGGGCACACGACTGACGTTCTTCTTCGTCCGGGAGAACCTCGACGGCCCCAGCGGGCCCGCGTATGTGGTGTTCATGACGCTTCTGCCCTGGCAGGGAGCCGGCACCGGCACGATCACCAAGCCGGCGGACACGTCGAAGGACACCACCGGGTGAGCGGCGTCCGGATCGACAGGATGCGCCTGCACCGGGTCCGTGACGAGCTGCCCGACGGGTACGCCGCCGTCCGCGCGCTCGATCTCGGCTCATCGGCCCCGGACCACGCGGTCCTGGTGATCCGGCGGCTGAGCGTGCCCGCCGGTGACCGCCGGGCGGCGCGCGAGCGCATCGCCGCGCTGCGCGAGAGCGCGGCTCGGCCCGCACTCGGCCCTACGGCACCGGGCTGCGCGGCGGTGCTGTTCAGCGACGAGGTCGAGGCACTGTCCTGTCTGACGGCCGACATCGTCGCGGGTCGCGCGGCCGACCGGTGGTACTGGCCGACGGCGATCCGCACGGGATCCGGACCGGGCGCGGGCGGTGCCGGGGAGACACTGGCCCGGCTCTGGCTCGACCGGCCGCACTGGGTCCCCGCGGTGCTGGCCCAGCTCGCCCGGCGCTCGCAGGCGGACGCCGTACGCGCGGTCGGCCTGCTGTCCGGCCCCCAGGCACGCGTCGTCCTCGACGCGGTCCTGGCGGCCTTCCGCGGCCCGGCCGTACCGGCACCGCCGACGGCGCCCGCGGTGGCGGCCGGGCCGCAGCCGTCGCCCGCCGCCGCGCCGGACCGGACGGAACCCGGCGCCGCTCTCCGGCCCGAGGGACGGGCCCTGCTGACGGTCGGACTGGCCCTCGCCGCCACACCGGCGTCCGCCTACGGCAGCCTGCTCGGGCGCGCGGCCGACGGCCTTCCGCAGTCCGCCGCCACTCCGCCGCGACCGGCCGACGCCGCCGCCCGGCCCACCGCGCCCGCGATCACGACCGCGCCGGACCCGGCCGCACCCCGCCGTCCGACAAACAGCGCCGCGCCCGGGCCGACGGAGGCCCCGGCCGGCACCTGGTGGCCCGCCGACGCCGCCCTGCCGCCTGCCGGGCCGGCTGTCGACGCCCCGGCCGGCACCCGGTGGCCGGACGGTGCCGGTCCGCCGCCCGTCGACCCGCCGTCCGGCATCCAGAGGCCGGACGGCGCCGCCCTGCCGCCCGTCCACTCCCCGGCCGGCACCCCGGCCGACACCCCGGCGTCCGTCACCGGACACGCGGGCACCGGGGCCACGCGGCAGTGGCATCCCCTCTGGGGCACCGCCACCGAGAGCCGGTTCGCCAGTGTCTTCTACGCGGTCAACCTGATGGCCTGGCTGGAGCTGCCACGCGTCGACGCTCCGGTGGCCGAGTCCGGTTGGGCGACCCTCGAAGCGCTCGGCAGGTCACTGCTGCCCGTCGACCGCACCGCCGAACAGGATCCGGTCTGGCGGGTCCTGGCCGAACTCGACGGCCGCGACCCCACCGTGCCCTCACCCGTCCGGCTCGGCGCGCTCACCCACCGGCTGCGGGACCTCCTGGACCGGTACCGGCTCACACCGGACGTGTTCGCCCGGCCAGGAACCGTGTTCGCCGGCCGGACCCACATCGACGTGACGCTGAACCTGCAACAGGTCGATCTCGCCGCCCGGATGAGCGGGCTGGACCAGGACCCCGGCTGGGTCCCCGCGCTCGGCCGGATCATCGCCTTCCACTTCGACGACGGTAGTTGACATGCTGACCATCGACCCGGTCACCGCCCCCTCCCTGCCACCCGTCCGCGACCTGGTCGACCGGATACGGCGACGGCTGGCCGAGGCTCCGCACACGGCGTCGGATCCCCGGGCGAACCCCGGATGGCTCGACGAGTACCGCACAGGACGGGGCGCCGACGACGGCCCCACGACACTGCCACCCTGGCACCGGCTCGACGCCGCGGACACGCTTGTCCTCACCGCGGCCGGACTGATAGAGCTGGACGTCCGGTTCGGTGCGCTCTTCGCCCACCTCCAGGACCCCCTCCCGTCACGGCGGCCCTGCGTCGGCCTGCTCGGCTGGCTGCTCGCCGACGCCTCCCACACGGTTCACGATCTCACCGACCGCGTGCAGAGCCTGGCCGCCCGCGGACTGCTGCGGGTCGACAATCCCGCCGACCCGCGCTCGGAGTGGGTGGTACGCGTCCCGGTGCCGGTGTGGGACCTGCTGTGCACCGGCAGGGTCGGGCCCGACGCGCTCCCGGCCGGACTGACCTTCCGCGCGCGCGACGGCTTTCCGGCGCCGGAGGCAATGGTGCTCGCCGCCGACGCCGCCACCGTCGTCCCGCGGCTGCCGACCCTGATGCGCGACGGATCCGTGGCCGCCGTGGTGGTACGCGGCATGACGGGGTCCGGCCGGACCACCCTGCTCGGTTCGCTGGCCGCCTCGCAGGGCCTGGACCTGCTGGTGTACGACGGTCAGCCAGGCGACGACGGCTGGCGGACGTTCGGCGCCCTCGCCGCGATCGGCGACGTACTCCCGGTCGTCCGCTGCGCCCCCGGCCCCGGCGAGAACGTCACGCTGCCCCGGCTGCCCGGCCTCGACCGGCCGCTCGGAGTGGTGATCGGACGCACCGGTGGCGTGACCGGCGAGGCGGTGGACCCGGCGGTGACCGTGGTCCTGGGCGCGTGCGCGGCGGCGGACCGCCGCCGGCTCTGGGGCACCCTCGCGGCGACGGCCGACAACGCCGAACTCGACGTCATCGCGGACCGGTTCCTGCTGACGCCGGGCAGCATCCACCGGGCGGCTCCGGTCGCCGCGGCCGCGGCCCGGGCGGCCGGACGCACCGCGGTCACAGCCGCCGACGTGGCCTCCGCGACCCGCACCCTCAACCGGCAGAGCCTGGAGACCCTCGCCCGCCCGCTTGCCCCGCTGCCCCCCGCGAACCCGCCGGTGCTCACCGCGTCGGCGGAGGCCGAACTGCACGTCCTGGCCATGCGGTGCCGGCACCGGGAACGCCTGACGGCGGTCACCCGGGGCAGTCACAGCGGCCTGAACCGGGGCGTGCGGGCCGTGTTCAGCGGTCCGAGCGGCACCGGCAAGACACTGGTGGCACGGCATCTCGCCGCGACGCTCGGCCTGGACGTGTTCCGGGTGGACCTGGCAGCCGTCGTCAACAAGTACATCGGTGAGACCGAACGCAACCTCGACCGGCTGCTCGGCCGAGCCGAGGAGCTGGACGTCCTGCTGCTGCTCGACGAGGGGGACGCGCTGATGGCCCGCCGCACGGATGTGGGCAACGCCAACGACCGGTACGCCAACCTGGAGACCAACTTCCTGTTGCAGCGGCTGGAGACCTTCGAGGGCATCGTCGTGGTCACCACCAACGCGGGCAACCGGATCGACCCGGCGTTCCTGCGCCGGATGGACGTCACCGTCGACTTCGTACCGCCCGACGCCGAGCTGCGCCGCCGGCTGTGGTCGGCCCACCTGCCCGGCGACCACCGGGTCGACCCGGCCGTACTGTCCGAGACGGCACGCCGGTGCGATCTGACCGGCGGTCAGATCCGCAACGCGGCGCTGCACGCCGTCCTGCGCTCCCTCGCCCGGGGCGCCGCCGTCGGCGACGAGGACGTCACCGAGGCGGTGCGCCGCGAGTACCGCCGCCTCGGCGCCTCCTGCCCGCTGCCGAACCCCATCCGGACCGGAGCGTGACGATGTCGCCGCCGCTCGTGAGCTGCATCATGCCGACCCGCAACCGCCGGCCCTTCGTGCCGCTGGCCATCGACTACTTCCTGCGCCAGGACTATCCGCTCAAGGAACTGGTGATCGTCGACGACGGCACGGACAGCGTCGAGGATCTGGTGCCCCCGCTGCCGTCCGTCCGGTACCACCGGGTCGTCCGGCGCACCAGGGTGGGCGCGGCACGCAACCTCGCGTGCGAGATGGCGTCCGGCAGCGTGATCGCGCACTGGGACGACGACGACTGGCAGGCCCCCGACCGGCTGAGCCGCCAGTTGCGGCAACTGGAGTCGGGGCGGGTCGACCTGTGCGGCATGACGAGCCTGCTCTACTACGCCCCGGGCGACGGCCGGGCCTGGCGTTTCGACTGGCCGCCCCGGCTGCCCCGCTGGCTCGCCGGCCAGAGCCTCTGCTTCCGCCGGGACCTCTGGGTCCGCTCACCCTTCCCCGACCTCCCCAACGCGGAGGACGCGGTCTTCGTCCGCCGTCTGGCCGACCGGCCCATCGCCGTCACGCCGGGCGACAGCCTCGTCGCCCTGGTCCACCCGGGCAACACCGTCGCCAAGACCAGTCTCGGCGTCCACTGCACACCCTCGTCCATGACCGAGGTGCGAGCCCTGCTCGGCCCGGACCTGGACCTCTACCGGAGCCTTCCACCGGAGCCACGGCGGTCTACCGTCCGCGCAGCCCTGCGCTGATCGCCCTGCCGGTCAACTGGGCGATGCCGCCCAGCCGTTCCAGGTGGTGCGAGGGACCGCCGATGACGGACAGCGAGGCCACCGGGGCACCGTCGTCCTTGTACAACGGCACGGCCACGCAGCACACGCCCGCCATCACTTCCTCCCGGTCGAACGCGACGCCACGTTCCCGGATGGCCGCCGCCTCCCGCGGCCAGGACGCGGGGAGTTGGTCCAGCGGCAGACCCGGACGTGCCCCGGCCACCAGCACCTTGCCCGCCGCTGTGAACCAGGGCCAGGTCAGGCTGTTCTGCGGCGGAGTGAGCAGCCCGGCCTCGCCCGGCACCGAGGCGACCACCAGGGTCTGCCCGTCGCGAAGCACATTGATCGCCACCGACGCGCCCGTGGCACCCACCAGTCGACGGACCGGTTCCCGCGCGGCGGACCACAGCCCGCGATGCGGCTGCCATCCCTGCCCGAGCTGGAACATCCGCGGACCCATGCGGTAACCGGCACCGCACCGCTCCACCGCACCGAGTTCGACCAGTTGCTCCAGCAGCCGGTACGTGGTCGTCTTGGGCAGCCCGCTCTCCGAGGCCAGCGTGGTGAGCCCCGCTTCGCCCGCCCGCTGCACCGCCGCCAACAGCCCGAAAGCGCCATCGAGCACACCCCGCCTGCCGGCACCCGGCACCGCACCGGAGTCGGGCCAGGACAGCCGATCCACCCCGCCCGCGGACAACTCCCCGCTCCTCGGTGCTGTCGCTCCTAATCCCTCGCTCAACTCCGCTCCTCGATACGTACCGATACGCCATCAACAAGCGGACGGCTCCCGTCACCTTGTCAGGAACGGGATGCGCGGCCGCCTAAGTCCTACCGCCGTCGCCGTCCGGGCGGGAAACCGCCTCGCCGGGCGTCGGACGCCGGATCCCGCTCCGTCGGTCCCGCCCACCGGAACCCGGGAGGCGGGACTCACACACGGCCGGTGTACCGGCCCATCGCCGCGGTGGCGTCGGCGGTCATACGGACGATCACCGCACCCGCCGGTTCCACGGTGTCGATGAGTCCGACCCCCTGCCCGGCGAGCAGTGCCATCTCCTCCAAGTCGCCCGTGGTCATGTCCCGCATGGGCACCAGGTTCGTGAACCGACGCATTTCAAGCTGTTCACCCAGGAGGGTCGTATGTCCGATGACCGGCTCCGCGGAGATGTCGGAGGGGACCTCGTCCGGCCGGCCGGACCACTCCCGGACGACCCGGTTGCGCAGCACCCGCATCGGATTGAACCGGGGATTGTCCGGGCCGAAGATCGCGGTGCGGGTGGTGTCCGTGGCGGACGCGGCGATCAACCGGTCCTTGTACCCGTCGTGCGCGGCTGATTCGGCGGTGGTCACCAGGCGGGTTCCGATCCAGGCGCCGTCCGCGCCGAGCATCAGCGCCGCCGCGAGTCCCCGCCCGTCGGCGATCCCGCCCGAGGCAAGCACCAGAGCCGGGGCGACCGCGTCCACCACGATCGGCACCAGCGCGAATGTCGGCAGCGTGGAACGGTTGTGGCCGCCGGCCTCGCAGCCCTGCGCCACCACGACATCGACGCCGTCGTCGACCGCCCGCCGGGCCTCGTCCACCGAACCGACCTGTTCGAAAACCTGCGTTCCAGCCGCGTGCAGCAGATCGATCCAGGCGCGTGGCGGGTGCCCCCAGTGGAAGGAGGCCGCCGCGACCCCGGCGGCGGCGACCACGTCGATGCTCTCCTGCCCGGTGAGGCCCGTGATGAAGTTGACGTGGAACGGCCGGTCCGTGCCCTCCTGCACCGACCTGATGACGCCGGCCAGCTCGCGGGCAGGCATCAGCCCGGCGCCCAGACTGCCCAGGCCGCCCGCTTCGCTCACCGCGACGGCGAGTTCGGGGGCGGAGCCGACGAAGGCCATACCCGCCTGCGCGATGGGCGTGGTGAGCGCGAAACGCTCGGTGAAACGCGTCGTGAGGTTCATCCCTCAACGGTGTACGATCCGCCCATCGCAGGTGTTGCCCTGGGTGCGCCGTTGACTTGCCTTGAGTGCACGGGACCGGGTGCAACCCCGTCAAGCCGGAGTTCGGGGGGACTCGTGGTGCAGCGTTGGTCGACGTCGGAATCACCTCAAGCAGCGCAGTTCGCACACTGGCGGGAACTCATCTGCGAGGCATTCCTCGCGTTGACCCCGGAGTCGGATCTGCGCGACGGCTTTGCCGGGACGGTCAGCCAATGGCCGCTCGCCGACATGAACATCGCCCGGATCGACTCGCAGCGGCAACAGGTGAAGCGCACCGCCCGCGACATCGCCCACACTCCGCAGCAGGGCTACTACGCCAACTTCCAACTGCGGGGAACCAGTCGGATGACACAGCACGGTCGGTCGACCGTGCTGCGCCCGGGCGACATCGGCGTCGTCGACACTGCCGAACCGTTCGCCTTCGACTTCCCCGAGGAGTTCCGACAGCTCTCGCTGTTCCTGCCCAAGTCCTTACTGGAAAGGCAAGTGAGTGCACCGGTGCGGACGGCGACCCGCGTGGACACGGCCACCGGGGTCGGCGCGGCGGTCCGTCACGCCCTGGGCGCGCTGACCCGGGACGACCTCGCGGAGGACACCGCGGCGAGGCTGGCCGCACACGCATGCGGGATCCTCGCCGTCGCCCTGGAACAGCCGGCCGCCACCTCGTCCACGCCGGTGCGGCACAGTCGGCTCCGCGCCGCCGCACTGGCCGACATCGAGGAGCATCTCACCGACGACGACCTGTCCCCGCCCGTCACCGCCCGCCGGCTGGGCGTGTCCGTACGCCTGTTGTACGCGGTCTTCGCCGACCAACAGCGCAGCTTCGCCGCCGAGGTACGCCGTCGTCGGCTGGACTACGCCTGGCGTGAGCTTCAGGACCCGGCACGCGCACATCTGCGCGTCATAGATGTGGCGGTCAGGGCGGGCTTCGCCGACGTCACCAGCTTCCATCGCGCCTTCCGCCGTGAGTACGGCCGCACCCCTGCTCAGATACGTCAGGAGACCACAGGGGCGGCCCGGTCGGCTGTCGATCGGTGAGCGGACGACGCGGGAGTGACCTGGTGTCCCTCCCGTACCGGCGGCCGGTGCCTGCCCGGTGACCCGGCCGAGCGTCCCGGAGCCGCCGGTCACCGGGCCGGGCGGGACCCGTGGCCGTCAGCGGCGCTGACGCTCCAGGGTGAGGAGCAGGCCCTCGACCGCACCGGGCCCGATACGGCCCTTGACGTCGGCGGACGTGATCGCCTTGAGAGCCCAGCCGTCCTCGGCATGCTTGTTCAGAACCTTCTCCAGCTTGTCGCTGTCCAGCGCGTCTCCGATCAGTGACTCCCGGAAGGTGACGACCTTGTACTCGAGCGCGTAGGGGTTGCTCATGGCTGCACGGCCTTCCCGTGGACGGACTGGTTGACGGAACCAGGGACAGCCAACCACCGGTCGCCGTCGCCGCGCACGGTGGGGTCCCGCCACGGCCGTTCAGATCAGTCCGGCCCGTATGGCGTAGGAGACGGCGTGGGCGCGGTTGCGGGTCCGCATGCGCTTCATCGCGCCGTACAGGATGTAACGCACCGTGCGTTCGGAGTAGGACAGCTCTTTCGCGATCTCGGCGCAGTGCATTCCCTCGGCGATCAGGCGCAGCACGTCCAGTTCGCGAGGACTGAGTTCGAGCACGGCCCGTTCCCGGGACGGGGCGACGCCGTGTTCCGTCCGCCCCGAGTGCCGTGACTGACGCGCGGGCGCGGGCGGGGGAGAGGAGACGCCCTCGTCGCCGCCCGCCACCGCGCGCACGGCGCGGGAGAAGACGTCCGGGCTGCAGAAGTCCCACCAGACGACGGCGCGGACGCCCAGCCGCCGCGCCGCCGACACGTCGGCCCGCCACCGCTTGCCCACCACCACCAGGAACCGTGCGCCGGGTGCGTCGCTCAGACTCCGCAGCAGGCCCAGGGCGGCCTCGTCCGCCACGTCCACGGCCACCACGATCGCGTCGGCCTCCCGGATCCTGTCGGGCGGCAGTTCGTGCAGGCGCGGGTCCAGTGCGACGAAGCCGGACAGTCCGGCGCGGATCAACGCGGAGGGCGCGTGGACCGCCACGCGCACGGTCTCGACGAGTACTTCCTGAGGCACGCGCCCCCCAACTCACAACTGAGGTCGTCCAGGTGGTTCGGGGACCGATGCTGCCATCCGGAGCGAGCGGACACTCGTGCCACCGCTCCGCCGTCCCTCACCCGAGGGAAATCTGCCGCGAGGAGCGCCGCACGCTCTCCTTGTACAGAGCGGCAAGGTTTGTCGTTTCGGGTTTCACCGGACGCACAGGGCCCAGCACCATGTCTCCACGGGTTCTCCTGACTACGCGGCGTAGCCGGTCGGTTGCGGCATCCGGTGTGCGGACGAGCGGGCTCCGGCCGGGCGGTGCGCGGGCATCGGCCGTCCGTCGGCCGGCGAACGGGAGATCCCACGGGTGGCACCGGGCCCGTGACGGTTCGTCCGCGGCGTACCGCGGTCCGCGTCCCCGCTCCGCCGGTGAACGTTTCTGGCAACTTCTAGCAACAAGGGTGGCCGCATGAACGCGTCCATTGTCCTGTCCGTCGTGCTCGGCCTGGGGCTGCTCGGGGTCGTCGCCGTGCTCACCCGGCGCACACCCCGGCTCTCCCCCGGACGGGTCCCCGCCGCAGGGCGGAGGGCCGACCGGAAGGCACTCGAGACGGTCGCCCTGGGCCTGCGGGCCGTGGCGGAGGGGCGCGAGCACGGCACGCGCCCGCTGCCCGATGTGCACGCCGTACTCCACTCGGAGCGGCGGATGACGTTACTGCTCGCCGGTGCCGACGCGCCCGCGCCCGCGCCATGGGCCGCGGACGTCTCCGGGAAGGAGTGGTGGGTGGACCCGGCGAACCTGCGCCGGGCCGGCAACGGGAGCGCCGGTCCCACGCATCCGTACTCCCTGACCGTGACGCTCGGCCACCACGGGGGCGACAGGGTGCTGGTCGACCTCTCGCGGCTGCCCGGGGCGATCGCCCTGACCGGGGACGACAACGATGTCCTGCAGCTGGCCCAAGCGCTCATCAACGAAATCGTCTCGGGACCGGTCGGCGTCCTCGCGGTGGTCGTCCTGGTGGGTTCGGCGGCCGGGCCCTCGGTGACCGACGGCCTGGACACACGGTCGGCCCGTCTGCACACCGCGCCCACCCGGGGCGAGGCCCTGACCCGCGGGGACAGCGCGCGGCCGGGAGCCGATACCGGAGCGTCGGCTCACCGGACCCTGCACTTCAGGACGGGCGGGGGCGGCGGCGCGGCCTCCACGGGGACGCACGCCCGCCGGCTCTTCGTGGTGACCGCCGCCCAGTTCCGCGACGAGCGATGGTCGGACACTCCGCTGCGGGAGTCCGACGCGCTCCTGGTGCTCGGGTACGTCCCGGACGCGGACTGGCGCTTCGAGGTGAACGCCGACGGTTCCCTGGACACCGGCCGACTCGGTCTGCCCGTCGACAGGCACACCGCTGGCTCCGCCTGACCGGCTGGACCGGCGGTCACGGCAGGGAACCACCTCACCGCCGGCCCGGCGGCGTCTCCCGGTCGGCGGCGGGGAAGGAACCCCCGGCCGGGTCGGGCGCACCGTCCGGCCCACTGTCGGCCACCAGGGCGCGCCGGGCGAGGCTGCCGTCCCACCAGGCCGCGGCCAGCTCCACCCGGGAGCGGCACCCGGTGCGCTGGAACAGCTGTGTCAGCCGCCGCTCCACGGTCTTCTCGCTCCACGCGAGCCGCGCCGCGATCTGCCGGTTGGTCGCCCCGTCGCTGACCAGCACGGTCAGCCTGACGTCCGCCTCGCTCAACGCGTCCTTGTCCGGCCGCGGCCTGCGAAGTACGACGCTTTGCCGGCGCGCCATGTGGCCGAGCGTCGTACGCGTGGCGCGCCCGATGCCCAGCGCCTGCGCGATGCGTGAGGCCTCGGCCAGTCGCCCTTCGGAGTCGTGGCCGAGCTCCACCAGACACAGGTGGCAGAGCAGGCCGAGGTACACGTCGCCGCGTCGTTGCACCGACCGGAGGGCGGCCAGGGCACTGTCCGTACAGCCGTGCACCAGGCCACGGCCGAAGAGCACCGCCTCGTACGTCATGGGGGAGCCCACTTCCTCGTGCAGCGCCTCCAGTTCGTCCATCGCCTCCCGCATGACCTGGGGCAGGTCCTCCAGCACGGCGTAGGCCAGGCACCGCAGCAGCACCCTCTCGAGACCCGAGAGCAGTCCGCGGCGGCGAGCCCGTCGTACATCCGCACGTGCTCTCTCCCGCGCCTCCGCCACCCCGCCCGACCAGTACCCCACGCCGAGCCTCACCCAGGCGACGAGCGGGTGGGGCACGGTGTCGGGAATCAGCCCCAGCCATGCCCGGGCGCGCCCCAACTCCCCGCGTGCGCAGTGGATCTCGGCCGCGAGCGCCCGGGCCGGCTGCGCGGCGGCGGCCTCCGTGCCGACGGTGCGGCTTCGCGCCTCGATCCGGCGGGCGTGTGCCAGGGCCCGGTCCCAGTCCCCGCTCAGGTAGTCGCGCACCATGGCGTGGTGGTGCGCGGCGGTGCTGTCCCCCGCCCCCGCGTACCGGTCACCGAGTACGGCGGTCAGGGCGCCGGCCAGGTCCGCGTGGGCGGCTGCGTCGCGCAGCCGGTCCAGGGTCCGCGAGGTGTCGGCCTCGGGCGGCAGGGCGCCGACGAGGGCCCCGAGCAGACCGGCGCGGCTGCCCGAGGCGGCGGCCAGCAGCCGCACCTCGGCAGGCGACGGCAGCGGCCCCGTCCCCGGCCGCCGCGCCGCCGGCTCCGGCCCCGGGGCCTTGCCCGCCCCGACCGTCCTCACCCCGCCCGCCGCCCGTGCCTCGCCGTCCGTCGGCCCGGACTCCCCGTCCGCAGGGCGGGCCGGCTCGGGGAGGCCGTACGGTCCGGCCAGGGCGGCGAGTTCGGCCACCGTGGGGAGCCGCTCCAGGCCGTCGCGCCCGCGGGGACCGGTGGGTGCGTACGGCGACCGGTGCTCGTGCAGTCCCGCCAGGGCCCACACCCCGGCGACGAAGCGCAACCCCTCCCCGTCCCGCTCGGCCGATGAGCTGTCCAGACAGGCGAGCAACGGTTCGCCCAGCGCCAGCGCGCCGGCGTGGTCGGCGTGGTGCAGGCTCAGCTCGGCGGACTCGCGCAGCACGCGAGGGGTACGAGGGTCGTGCGGCCCCAGGCGCCGGAGCGCCGAGGCGTAGGCGCGGACCGATCGCGGCCAGTCGGACCTGGCGTCCGCACGGCCCGCCGCCAGCAGCAGATCCACCGCGAGGGTGTCGTCCAGTTCGGTCCCGGCGGCCGCCACGTGATCGGCCAGACGGGGACAGCAGCTCCCCGCCGTCTCTGCGCCCAGCCGGTCGGACAGCGACCGGACGATCAGGGCGTGCAGCGACGGCACGGCGTGGCGGGTGGGCAGTGCGCGCAGTGCCGCCGCGAGAGCCGGAACGGCGAACGCCATCCGGCCGTCCTCGTTCACGGTCAGGATCCCGTCCCTGATCAGCGGGGTCACGGTCCGGTCGACGAGACCGGCCCGCCGTGGGCCGCCCGGCTTCAGCCGGTGCAGATCCGCGAGCCTGATCTCGGTGTGCTCGAGGTTGCGGGCCACCGCGGCCGCCGCGTCCAGGGCGACGGCGTCCGGTGGCGCGCCCGGCCAGCAGAGCCGGCCCAGTTGCGCCACGTCGGTGCCGAGCCGCAGTGTGTGCTCCGGTTCGGTCAGGCACACATGACCGTCGAGTTCCAGTAGGTCGCCGCGCTCCTCCATCGAGTCGAGCACCGACAGCACGGCCTCGGGGATGCCGGCCATGGGGCCCAGCGCCCGCAGCACCGCCGTCACCAGCGCCGGTTCGACCGGGCGGCCCAGCCGCCGTACGACAAGGGTCTCCACCTCGGCGGGCCGCAGCGGCGGCAGTTCGAGCAGCCGGTCGGCCGCCGCGGTCAGCTGCGGGACGCCGTCGTCTCCCGGGTGCGCCGGCCGTCCGGCCATCACCATCGGTACGCCGGTCGGGCGGAAGACGCGTAACAGCAGGGCGAGGGCGGATGCCGTCGGCGACGGCAGCCGCTCGACGTCGTCGACCACCACCGCGAAGGGGAGACGGCGGGCCGCGTCCGCGAGGATCTCGCTGAGGACGGACAGCAGCGTCAGCTCGCCGGCGCGGCCGGTTGCCTGCAGCCGGATCCGGCGGACGGCACTGGTGCGGACCGCACTCCGGCGGTCGTGGATCCGGGTGAGCACATGGTGGACGCCGTCGGCCAGGGCGGCGGCACCGGTGGCGCTCCCACCGTCGTGACAGCGCAGCCGCAGAACCTCGGCACCTTCCTCGACCGCCGCTCGCCGGGCCTGTTCCAGTACGGCGGTCTTGCCCGAACCGGCTCCGCCGACGATCAGCAGGGTGCGCGCCGAATCACCGGTGGACACCAGCGTCCGAGCCACTTCCAGGATCTCGCCGTCCCTGCCGACGACGGTTCCGTCCTCCCGCACGCCCACCCCTCCCGGTCCGGTACTCCGCGTGTGAACGGCGGTCGGGAGAAGGAACGTCCGCGGCGCGGTGCTTCCGGAGCCCGCTGCCCGACGGAAATGACCATAGGGAAATGACGATAATGGCTGGCGCCGACGGAGGGGTTCGGACGCGGGCCGCCGGCGACCCCCTCGGCGGATCCGGGTCCGGCACCGCCCGTCCGCCCCATGTCAGCGAAGAGAGCACGGTGGCCAGTGACTGCTCCGTCCGAAGGTCCGCGGCCGGTCCCGGGCGGTACGACCGCGCGCCCGGAACCCCCGGCCGACCGCCTGATCGGCCGCGAGCGGGGGCTGGACGCGGTCCACGGCGGCCTGCGGGATCCGGGCGGGCCGCGCCTGCTCCTGGTCCGGGGCGAACGAGGAGCCGGGCGCACCGCGTTCGTGCACGCCGTCGCCGAACGCCTGCGTGCGGAGGGGACGACCGTGCTCGAGGTGGGGTGCGTTCCGGGTGACGGTGCACGGCCGCTCCTGCTCGCGCTGCGGCTGGTCATGGCGCTGCAGGGACACCGGCCCGCCGCGGCCCGCCAGCGGTCGGCGAAGCCGGTCGCGCAGGCGCTGCGGGCGGCCGAGCGGCACGACGGGACGGCGCTGGCCGGACTGCTGCGTGCCGCTCTCGCGCGGTCCGCGCCCATGGTCGTAGTCATGGACGACGTCCAGTACGCCGACACCGGTTCGCTGGCCGTGCTCGGCGCGACCGATTTCGCGCGGGTGCCTTCCGGTGTCCGGCTGATCGCCTCGGCGGTGGGGCGCGGTGAACGGTGCGAGAGCGCGGCCGACGGGGGATCCTCCCGTGGCCCGGCCGATGCGGACGAGGTCCGGACGCCAGGGGCGCACGGCCTCGACGGCACCGTGGAACGGCTGGCGGGCGCCCGGTGGACGCGCACGGTACTTCTGCCCCGTCTCGGCCCGGAGGAGACGACCGAGGCGGTGGCACGACGATTACAGGCGACACCTGACGCGGGCCTGGCCCGGCGGGTGCGGGAGCTGACGGGCGGGGTTCCCGGGGCGGTCGACGCCCTGCTCGCCGGGTGGACGCGGCAGGGGGCGATCAAGGTCGCCGACGGGTACGCCTTCGTCGGCGCGAGGACGCCGACGCCGGTGCTGTCGGACCGCGACCGGTTCATGCGGGCGGTGGACGCGCTGAGCGGGCCCGCTCGCGGGGTGGCCGGGGCCCTGAGCGTCCTGTGGCCGCTCGGCGGGCGGGCCGCGGAACTCGCCGCGACCTCGACCGGACTGTCCGCCGACGCCGTCGCCGCCGGGATCCGTGAGCTGATCGCCGCGGAGATCGTCGAAGCCGTGTCCGGGCCGGGCGGCGACACGGCACGCGGCTGGACGTTCGCCGTTCCGCTGACGGCACACGCCCTGCGGGAGCGACTGGGGCCGCTGGAACGCAGCCGCCTGTCCGCGACCGCGGTCAAGGCGTTGTGGGCGGACGGAGACGCGGGTGGGCCGCCGGCGCCGGCCCTGCTCGCCGGTGCGGACGCGGTGGCCTACCTGGCGGACCGGATCGCGGATGCCGGGACCCTGGTCGACCGCGACCGTGCGGTCGGGGACCTGACGGCCGCCGCCGACAGCCTGCGTCGCGACTGCGAGGGCAGGGGAGTGCTCCGGTGGTGCCGGGCGGCCGGCAACCTCATCGAGCGGCCCGCCGACCGGGTACCGGCCCTGCAGCGGTACGCCAAGGCCGCCTACCACGCGGGCGACTTCCGGGTCGCGCGCATCATCGCCGAGTCGATCCTGCGCAACCCGGCGGACGTCGTCGGCCCGCCGGTGCTGCAGGACACCGCCACCCTCCTCACGGCGGCGACGGCCGACGACGTGGACCGGCGGGCGCTGTCCCGGCTGGCCACGACGCAGTGGTGGGACGAACTGGGGCTGCCCGCCCCGGTCGCCGTGACCGGCCGGGCGCTGGCCCTGTGCCGGCTGGAGCGGTGGCAGGAGGCGCTGGACCTGCTCGCGCGCACCGAACCGGTGTGGAACACCGATGTCCGCACCCGGGTGAAGCCCGCCTACTACCGCGCCGTGGCGGAACTGGCGCTGGGCCGGCCGCGGCGGTTCAGACGCTCGCTGGCCCTTCCGGAGGCGTCGCACCTCGGCGTGGGCCAGGCACAGGCGCTGGCCACCGCCATGTTCGACGAACTGCTCAGTGGCGGAGACCTGCACGCCGCGGAAGCACTGCTGGCCGCCCAGGGCCTGACGGCCGACGCGCTGCCCCCGCGCAGTGTGTTCCTCTGGCGTCATCTCCAGGGCCGGTGGGACGAGGCGCTGGAACCCGCCCGGTGGATGCTGGCGAACGACCGTGTCGGCGCGACCGCCGCGGACAGCTGCCTGGTTCCGGCGCGGACCGCGGCCGTCCTCCTCGCGCGGGGCCGCACCAACGGCGCCCGACGCATCCTCGACGGCGCGCGCGGCCGGGGCCCGCTGGAGTACTCGTTGGACGCCTGCGAAGCGGAGGTGCTGCGGACCCTCGGTGACCTGTCCGGTGCGGAGAGGACACTGCGGCGGGGTCTGGACGCGGCGGCGGTCCACGGGCAGGTGGCCGGGACGGACGAGCTGTGGGCGTCCCTCGCCGAGGTCCTCGCGGAGACCGGACGCACCGGTGAGGCACTGACCTGCCTGGAGCGCCTGGAACGGATCTCCGGCCGGGCGGACGGCGGAAGGACCCGGCTCGGACATCTGCTCGCGTCCGCCCGCGTCCTGCGGCGGCACAGTCCCGGTATCGCCCGGGAGCACCTGAGGGAGGCGGTGGAGCTGGCACGCTCGCGCAGTCAGCCGTTCGAGACGGCGGTGACCCTCGTCGCCGCCGCGGGCGCGGGCGCGGGCCCGCCCGAGCTGCTGTCCGAGGCGTACGAACTCTTCGGGCGGACCGGCGCCGCTCTGTGGCGCTTCCGCACCCGGACGGCCATGCGGGAGGCCGGGATCACCGTCCCCGGGCGCAAGCGGGCCACCGCCGAGAACGAGCAGCTGCTCGCGACCCTGATCGCCGAAGGGCTGACCAACCGCCGGATCGCCGTGCTGCTGCGGCTCAGCGAGGACGCGGTGGCCAACCGTCTGTCGCGGATGTTCGCGCGCTCCGGGCTGCGGTCCCGCACCGAAGTGGTGACGGCCGTGCTCACCGGCCACCGCGTCCGCACGCTCACAGGGGAGCCGTAGGCGTGCACGCGCAGGCGTGGAACCGTGGACGCCGGTCGGCGCGTGGCAGGGACATTGCCGAAACATTTCGGGCCGCTTGGTCGCACCTTGTGCAATCCATGTACCGTGCTAGGCTTCATGCCAGTTGCAGTTGTGGTTCCCGAAACTTCAAGTGCCTCGGCGACAATATGTCGTCGGGCATTTTTTGTATCTCCGGTGCTTATCCGGGCGGGGTTCATTAGTGGCAACGCGAGGGTTCACGCGGTGTGAGCCCTTGGTGTGACCCCGAAGGAGATGTGACATGGCTACTGGCACCGTCAAGTGGTTCAACTCGGAAAAGGGCTTCGGCTTCATCGAGCAGGACGGCGGCGGCCCCGACGTCTTCGCCCACTACTCGAACATCGCCACCCAGGGCTTCCGTGAGCTCCAGGAGGGCCAGAAGGTGAACTTCGACGTCACGCAGGGCCAGAAGGGCCCGCAGGCGGAGAACATCACCCCCGCCTGACCTGAGGCGTACAAGCCGGCTGGTACCCGCATCTGTGCGGGTACCAGCCGGCTGCTTTGTCGTAGTGCGACAAGTTTTTTGTTTTCCCGTCCGACTCCTGGCTCGTTCCTGCAATTCATCCGGCGTTTCATCCATGTCGGGAATTCCTCGATGCGTGCCCCGTCGAGGAAGGTTCTCCTTGAGCCGTTCAGCTCGCACGCGTGACCGTTCCGAGTTCGCCCTGCCGGTCACCGTCACCCCCGCCCTGCCCGCGGTATCGACCTTCGGCGAACTGGATCTGCCCGTCGAGTTGTCGAAGACGCTCACCGGCCTCGGCCTGCGCGAGCCGTTCCCGATCCAGGCCGCCACCCTGCCGAACTCGCTCGCGGGGCGTGACGTCCTGGGACGCGGGCGCACCGGATCGGGCAAGACGCTCGCCTTCGGCCTGGCGCTCCTCGCGCGCACGGCGGGGCAGCGTGCCGAGCCGCGGAAGCCGCTGGCCCTGGTCCTCGTCCCCACCCGGGAGCTGGCCCAGCAGGTCACCGACGCGCTCACCCCGTACGCGCGGTCGGTGAAGCTGCGGCTGGCCACCGTGGTGGGCGGCATGTCGATCGGCCGGCAGGCCGGCGCGCTGCGCGCCGGGGCCGAGGTGGTCGTCGCGACGCCCGGCCGTCTGGCGGATCTCGTCGAACGCAAGGACTGCCGCCTGGACCGGGTGAACATCACCGTCCTCGACGAGGCCGACCAGATGGCCGACATGGGGTTCATGCCCCAGGTCACCGCACTGCTGGACCAGGTGCGCCCCGATGGTCAGCGCATGCTGTTCTCGGCCACGCTCGACCGCAACATCGACCTGCTGGTCCGCCGTTACCTCCACGACCCCGTGGTCCACTCCGTCGACCCGTCCGCGGGCACGGTCACCACGATGGACCATCACGTGCTGCACGTGCACGGCGCCGACAAGTACGCCGCGGCCACCGAGATCGCCGCCCGTGACGGGCGCGTGCTGATGTTCCTCGACACCAAGCACGCCGTCGACCAGTTCACCAGGCATCTGCTGGGCAGCGGTGTCAGGGCCGCGGCGCTGCACGGCGGCAAGTCGCAGCCCCAGCGCACCCGCACCCTGGCCCGGTTCAAGGACGGTGACGTCACGGTCCTGGTGGCCACCAACGTCGCGGCCCGCGGCATCCACGTCGACGACCTCGATCTGGTCGTCAACGTCGACCCGCCCGCCGACCACAAGGACTACCTGCACCGCGGCGGCCGTACCGCGCGCGCCGGCGAGTCCGGCACCGTCGTCACGCTGGTGCTGCCCGGCCAGCGCCGGGACGTGGCCCGGCTCATGTCCGACGCCGGTATCCGGCCGCAGGTCACGCAGGTGCGGTCAGGGGAGGCCGAGCTGAGCCGCATCACCGGCGCCCAGGCTCCGTCCGGAGTGCCCGTCGGCGGCAGCGGGCCGGTCGCGGAGCGCACGAAGCGCGGTGGCGCCCCCTTCCGCGGAATGGGCGCCCGTCCGGGGCGGGCCGGTCGCGGCGGCGAGTCCCGCCGGTCCGCCGAGGCCCGTCAGACGGCCGAGGCCCGCCAAGCGGCCCGGATCCGCCGCGGGGCGTAGAACCCGCGGGCCGCCCCGGGCCGGGTGCGACCGGCACCTCCCCCTGGGGACCGGCTCGTTCCCCCGGCCCGTGCCGCCACTCCACCCCGGGTCAGGGCTCTCCTGCTGGATCCCCGCGGCGTCACGGAGATCCAGCAGCAGGGCCCTGACCGGCGCCCGTCAGGACCTCTGCCGCGGCCACCCCGGAGGCGGCCGTCGCGCCATGGGTGAAGATCTGGGCCACTCCGGGGACCGGGGTGCCCGGCAGACCCATCTCCACGACGATCGCGTCGGGGCGGGCCGTGACGAGGTCGGTGAGGGCGCGGGCCATCCACGCGTGCCGGGAGGCGTCCCGGACGACGACGACCAGGGGGCGTCCCGAGGCGGGCGCCAGGGCGTGCGTCTCCAGGGCACCGGTCCGCGGACGCAGCAGCTCCTGGTGGTGCACCCGTACGGAGGTGGTCCCGGGCAGCCGCTCGCCCAGCGGGACGGCGACCCCCCAGGGGGTCTCCTTGCCGATGGCCAGGTTGGTGGTGGGCACCAGCTCCACCACGTGCGGCGCCGCGGACAGCGGCAGGGCCCGGTGCGCGGCACCGGTCAGCCGGATGGCCCGGCGGGCGGCCGCGAAACCGATGTCCCCGGCGCCGGGACCGACGGGACCGGCCGGGTCCAGGCCCCTCGACCAGGCCGCGAACTCCCGGACACGGCCCGCCGCCTCGTCGAGCCGCTCCTCCGTGAGCTCCCCGGACCGGACGGCGTCGACCAGGGCGCCGGTGAGCTGGGCGACAGTGGCCTCCTCGGCGTTCTCGCCGCCGACGCAGACGGCGTCGGCCCCGGCGGCGACCGCTCCGACCGTGGCCCCGCCGATGCCGTAGCGGTCGGTCACGGCCCCCATCTCGATGGCGTCGGTGACGATCAGGCCGTCGAATCCGAGCTCTCCGCGGAGCAGGTCGCCCAGGATGCGCCGGCTCAGCGTGGCGGGCAGGTCGGGATCGTGGGCGGGCACCAGGAGGTGGCCGGTCATCACCGCGCGGACGCCCGCGTCCACGGCGGCGCGGAACGGCGGCAGGGCCTGGGCGGCGATCTGTTCGCGGTCGGCGGCGTAGACGGGCAGCCCGTGGTGGGAGTCGACGGCGACGTCGCCGTGGCCGGGGAAATGCTTGGCGCAGGCGGCGACCCCGGCGGACTGCAGGCCCCGGACCCACGCGGCGGTGTGCCGGGACACTCGTTCCGGGTCGGTGCCGAACGACCTGACCCCGATGATCGGGTTGTCGGGGTTGGAGTTGACGTCCGCGCTGGGCGCGTAGTCGAGGCTCACCCCCGCGGCGTGCAGCTGGCGGCCCAGATCGGCTGCGACGGCCTCGGTCAGTTCGGTGTCGTCGACCGTGCCGAGCGCGAAGTTGCCCGGCCGGGTGGCACCGGTCGACGACTCGATCCGGGTGACGTCGCCGGCCTCCTCGTCGATCGCGATGATCAACTCCGGGTTCTCCGCGCGAAGTCGGCCGGTGAGGTGGGCAACCTGTGCCGGCGAGACGATGTTGCGGGAGAAGAGCACCACGGAGGCCAGCCCCTCGCCGATCGCGCGCAGCACCCACTCCGGCGCCTCGGTACCCACGAACCCCGGCTGCAGGACGGAGAGCGCCGACCGGCGCAACTCCCCGCTGTGCCTGCTGGAAAGCATCGGGTGCATCGAGTGCCCCTTTCGTCAGAGGGCTCGCGCGGCCGTGCCGACGACGACTCGCATCGACGCCACTCGACCGACTTGGTACAGACCAATGAATCTCCGCCAGGTCGACCCGCCGTGTCAAGTGGTACCGGATCGAGCCGACTTGGCGACGAAACGCGCCCAACGCCCATGATTGACAGGCCGAGTTGGTCTAGTCCAAGTTAGTGAGACGCGAGTTCGAAGAGGGGCTGGTGCGGCACGTGGTGCAGTGACCCGCGGGAACGGCCACCACCCCTCACACGCGCACTGGGTGACGCCCGGCCGGGTGTCACCGGAACGAGATCAAGGCCTGGAGCACACCGCAATGCCGAAGCCTGACCGTCATCTCCATCGAGCTCCCTCGGACGTCCCCTACTTCAGCGCGGACGGCGAGACCTATCTCGCCGAGACGCCCTTACGCGACCTGAAGAAGACCCGCCCCCTGAGAGTCCTCTCCGAGGACGACTTCGCCTTCTGGCAGAGCTACGGATACGTGGTGGTGAAGCAGGCGATCCCCGCCGCGTCGGCCCGCCGCCTGCTGGACTTCGCCCACGACTTCCAGGGGCTCGACCCCGACCGCCCGGACACGTGGTACGAGGAGCGCGAGTACCGCTCCGACCTGGACCGGGAACTGCACATCTACGGCTTCGTCGAGGCCTACCACCACCAGCTCATCTGGGACAGCCGCCAGACACGGCGGGTCTACGACGCCTTCGTCGACGTGTGGGACTGCGAAGAGCTGTGGGTGACCCTCGACCGGCTCAACCTGAACCCGCCCAACGTGAAGAACCGTGACCGCGCCCTGATCCCGCGCGCGGAGGAGGGGTTCGACATCGAACTCCACTGGGATGTCGACACCACCCTCGGTGTGCTGCCGCAGCGCGTACAGGGGATCATCGCCCTCACCGACCACGCCCCGGAGCTCGGCGGATTCCAGTGCTGTCCCGAGCTGTTCCGGCGATTCGACCGGTGGAAGGCGCTCCAGCCCGACGACCGCGACCCGATCCGGCCCGCCGTCGACCGCGCGGAGTTCCCCGTGGTGCGGCCCGAGCTCGAGGCCGGCGACCTGCTGATCTTCAACGGTCTGCTGGCGCACGGCGTGGCGCCCAACACCTCCGACAACGGCGTACGCGCCGTCCAGTACCTGTCGATGATGCCGGCGCTGGAGTCCCACGAAACGCTGCGGCGCTCCCGCGTCGAGTCCTGGCGCACCCTCAGTACACCGGACTGGAACGCCACCCTGCTCGGCGACGCCGAGCGGCACGAATCCCTGAGGTACGGCAGGGCCACCCTCGGCGAACTCGGCGCCAGGCTGCTGGGCCTCGCGTCCTGGAGCGGACCGTCCTTGGACGAGCCGGGTGACGAGCCGGTGGGAGAAGCGGCATGCGCAGAATTTGTCTGACCCTCCCCACCAACAGACCGTGCGCCGCGACGATCGCGGCCATCGGTGAGGAGGCGGCCTACGCCGTCCGGCAGTTCGACGTCGAGGTCCACCTCCTGATCCTCGACTCCTGCGCCGCAGCCGTGTTCGCGGAACACGCCGAGGCCGTGCGCAGGCTTCCCGACGACCCGCGGATCGTCGTACACCACCTGGACGAGGAGCGGCAGCGGGACTTCCTCCAGCGGGTGATCGTCAGATCCGGGGCCGTGAAGCCCGAACTGCTGCTGGATCTGATGCTTCCGGCGGCCCTCTCCTACGGCGCCTGCACCAACCGGGCCTTCCTGATCGGCATCGCCCTCGGCTGCGAGTCCGTCCACCGCAGGGACTCCGACAGCCGCTACCAGACCGTGAACGGCGAGCCGGTCTTCCCCGTCCGGCACGAGCTGGCCTCGCTCGGCAGGCGCGCCGCGGACGTCGCGCACGACGTCACCGAGAACGCGTTGGAACAGCGGTACGCGCACCGGCGCGTCGCCATGGTCGGCGCCTCCTTCGTGGGCGAACTCTCCGTCGACATCGGCGAGATCCTCCGCCTCGACCCCGACGTCTACCACGACCTGGTCAGCCTGTGGGCGCCCCTCGACCGGTCCGCCGAGGAGAAGCGGCAGCTCGTCGAGGAGTCCTTCCGGGGGGCGGGCTCCGAGGCGTTCGACCGGGACCGCTCGACCCTCGCCCTGGTCGACCCCATGCGGGTGGACATGTGCAACATCAGCTTCCACGGGGTGCACGAACGCGTCCCGCTGCCACCCGCGACCGACACGATCGGCAGCGACTACTTCCTGATCCACCTGGTCCACGACACCGCGCTGCCCGGGGTGCTGCACAACCGGAACATCGTCAACTACTACACCGGCGAACGCCGGACCGACTCCGGATTCACGGCGTACCAGCTGCGCTACGTCAAGTTCCTGCTGTCGATGCTCTACTTCAACTTCCTCTACGACGCGATGGCCCGCGCCGGTGCTTCGCTCCTCGACGACCACGGCCGGGTACGCGCGCCCGCCGTCGCCCGGCTGGCGAGGGAGAGCAGCCGGCTCGACCGCGGAGAGAACGTCCGGCGGCTCGACGTCCTCGACGGCGCGTACCGGAAACTCGGCGGCCGGTACGCCGTGTTCGCCGACCTCCTGGCACGGCGCCGAGAACGTCTCCTCGACGAAGCCCGCGGCGACATCGAGGACTTCGCCCTGCTGGTGGAGGCATGGCAGCCGCTCGTGGGGGCTGCCCGGCTCACCCCTGTACGGCACCCGGCGTCAGGACGGTCGGCATGAGCACGGCCATCACGACGGCATCCGAGCCGACCCCCCTGTTCGCCGCGCTGGCCGCCGCCACCGACGACCGGATCGTCTTCGACCTGACCGGGATCGAGGACCGCTACGCGACACTGCGGCGTGAACTGCCCGGAGTGGACATCCGGTTCGCCCTCAAAGCCTGCCCCGTCGACGAGGTGCTGACATGTCTGGCGGGGAAGGGCGCCGGGGTGGACGGGGCGAGCCCCCGCGAACTGGAACAGGCGCTGCGGGTCGGCGTGCCCGCCGCCAGGATGCACTACGGCAACACCGTCAAGTCCGACCGGGACATCGCCGAGGCCCACCGTCTCGGCGTGCGGGACTTCGCGACCGACAGCCTCCAGGACGTGGCGGCGATCGCCGTCCACGCCCCCGGCGCCCGGGTGTTCTGCCGGCTGGCGACCAGCGGGGAAGGGGCGCTCTGGGGCCTCAGCGACAAGTTCGGCTGCTCGCCCGCCGACGCGGTGCGAGTACTGGAATCGGCGCGGGACAAGGGGCTGGTCCCCTCGGGTCTGTCCGTGCACGTCGGCTCCCAGCAGATGACCGCGGACGCCTGGCACAGCGCCGTCGAGTCGCTCGCAGACGTCCTGACCGCACTGGGCCGGCGCGGCACGACCCTGGACCACGTCAACCTCGGCGGCGGCCTTCCTGCCCTCGGGTACCTCGACCGGTACGGAACGCCCCTGGACCCCCCGATGGACAAGATCTTCGCCGTGATCCGGGAGGGCATGCGGTACCTCAGGGAAGTCCACGGCGACCACCTCGCGTTCGTCATGGAGCCGGGGCGCCACCTCGTCGCCGACCACGGAGCCGTCCGGGCCCATGTGGCGCGGCTGTCCGAGCGGCGCGGACCGGACGGCGAGCACCGGTACTGGCTCTATCTGAGCTGCGGCAAGTTCAACGGCCTCTACGAGATGGACGCGCTGCAGTACCCGCTCGTGTTCCCCACCCACCCCGGCGCCGAGTGCCTCCCCGCCGTGGTCGCGGGGCCCACCTGCGACAGCGACGACGCCTACCCCCACGAGCACGGACTCGTCCAGGTGCCCAAGGACCTGGCGTCGGGCGACCCGGTCTGGGTGCTGTCGAGCGGCGCCTACGCGATCAGTTACCTGACCCAGGGCTTCAACGGCTTCGACCCGCTGCCCTGCACCGTGACGGGAGGGCGGCTGCCGTGAACGACGACCTGCGCATACGGCACATCACCGATGCCGACTGGGACGTCATCGTGGCGATGGAGTCCCGCGCCTACGCCGGGCTCGGCCTGTCCGAGGGGCGCGCGGCACTGCGGTCCAGGGCGGACGCCTCGCCGGGCACGTGTTTCGTCCTGGACTTCGGCTCCCGGCCGGCCGGATACCTTCTGGCGCTCCCGTACCAGGCCGGCCGGTATCCGGAACTGGAGCGGACGGAGGACACGGCCGCACCGCCGCCGTCCCCGGGCAATCTGCACCTCCACGACATCGTCGTCACCGAGCGGCTGCGCGGCCGGGGGCTGGCGCAGCACCTCCTGAACCACCTCACCCTGACGGCTCGCACGCGGGGGGACGAACGGATCTCACTGGTCGCCGTCGGCCGCAGCGAGCCGTTCTGGTCCGCGCGCGGGTTCACCGCACACCCGGGCGTACGCCCCGGCGGTTACGGCGCGCACGCCGTCTACATGTCCAAGGCGACGAAGCGAGCTGATCTCCTTGTTCCCTGTCCGTGACCCCTTCCACCGCGCGCAGTCGGCGATCGCCGCGCTGTTCTGCTCCCTCGGCTTCCAGTACGCCACCTGGGCCTCGCGGATCCCCGCCGTCAAGGCGGACCTCGGACTGACGGCGGCCGAGGTGGGGGTGCTGCTGATGGCGGCGGGGATCGGCGCGGTGGCGTCGTTCCCCCTGGTGCCGGTGCTGATGAAGCGGCTGGGCTCCGCGCGTCTCGCCCTGCTGTCGACCCTCTGTCTGACGCTGCTGCTCCTGGCGCTGGCCGCCGCGCCGAACTATCCGGTCGCCCTGCTGGTCCTCCTCGCCGACGGTGTGTTCGTGGGGTGCCTGAACGTCGCCATGAACGCGCAGGGAGCGGCGCTGGAGGCCCGGCACGGGCGCAACGCCATGGCCAGACTGCACGCGACCTTCAGCGCGGGTTCCCTGCTGGCGGCCCTTCTCGCCTCCGGCATGAACGCGGTCACCTCGTCGGTCGCCGGGCACTTCGGTGTGGCGGCGGCCGTCCTCGTCCTGCTGGCCGCCGGCGCCCGACCCGGTCTGCTCGCCGAGGACGCGCCTGCTGAGGAGAAGCGGAAGGAGGACGGCGGCCGCGGCCGGTGGACCCTGCCGTCCCGGGTCACCCTGTGGATGTGCTGCGCCATGGTGTTCGGCACTGTGACCGAGGGCGCCATGAACGACTGGTCCGCCCTCTACATGAGGGAGGTCGCCAAGGCCTCCGCCGAACTGGCGCCCATGGGCATCGCCGTCGTGTCGGGGATGATGGTGGTGGCCCGGCTCTTCGCCGACGGGTGGCGCAGCCGCTGGGGCGACGGGCGGGTCGTGTTCCTCGGCAGCGCGCTGGCCGCCGCCGGGCTCGCCTTCGCACTCGTGGGCGGGGGAGTGGCGACGGCCCTGATCGGTTTCGCCCTCGTCGGACTGGGCTGTGCGGCCGTGACCCCGTGCGTCTATGTGGCCGCGGCGAGACAGGGCTCGGACGCCCTGGCCCTGGTGGCCGCCATGGGAACGACGGGCCTGCTGGCCGGACCGCCGCTCATCGGCTTCGTGGCCAACGCGAGCGGACTGGTGTGGGGCCTGGCCCTGGTCGCGGCAGCGGCGGCCGTGGTCTCCCTGTGCAGCACACGGATCCGATGGACCCCGGCAACCACATGAACAGGCCGCCGCCGGCCCGCCACGGGAGGACGGTGACCGGACTGCCGTAGCCGGTCCGGTTTCCGTCAGTGGCTCGCGGCCAGGTATCCGAGTTCCGGGAAGTGGCGTTGGTAGGCGTCCAGGAGGCGCTTCGCGACGGTGTAGGAGTCGATCAGCGGGTGGATCGTCAGCGCCCTGACCGCGTGGCTGCGGTCGGCGGTCGTCGCGGCCTGGATCACCGCCCGCTCGACGGCCTTGACGGCACACACCAGGCCCTGGCCGTGTTCCGGAAGGGGGGCTCCGGCGATGGGGCGGGCGCCGTTGGCGTCCACATGGCAGGGCACCTCGATGACGGCGTCGTCGTCCAGGACGGGGATGCGCCCGCGGCCCCGGACGTTGAGGACGAGGGTCGTGCGCTCGTCCAGGGCGATGGCCCGCATGAGGGCGAGGGCCACCTGCTCGTACCCGCCCGACTCCAGATCGCAGGAGTCCCGCTCGCCCATGCCGACGGCGTCGCGGTTCTCCGCCATGTAGGTGGTCTCGCGTTCGAGGCGGGTGGCGTCCCAGGCGTTCCAGGCTGCGCGGGGGGCCGGCGGTTCCACGGCCACGGCGCCCATCGCGTCGTAGAAGCGCTGCTGCTGCGAGTGGAGGAAGGCACCGCGGGTCTGTGCGGCGGCGCGCGCCGAACCGAGGGACTCGCGGTGGAAGTAGTAGTAGTGCAGATACTCGTTGGGCAGCGCGCCGAGCGTGCGCAGCAGGTCCGCGCCGAAGAGTTTGCCCTCCTCGAAGGAGGTCAGGGCGGCTTCGTCCGCGAACAGTGACGGCAGCAGGTCCCGGCCGTCGGCGTACAGCCCGCACAGCCAGCCCAGGTGGTTCAGGCCCACGTAGTCCAGGCGGGTGCGGGCCGGGTCGACGCCGAGCGCGCCTGCCACTCGCCGGCCGAGGCCGACCGGTGAGTCGCAGATCCCGATCACCCGGTCGCCCAGCAGAGCGGTCATCGCCTCGGTGACCATGCCGGCCGGGTTGGTGAAGTTGATGACCCAGGCGTCCGGCGCGAGCGCCGCGATGCGGCGGGCGATCCCGAGCGCCACCGGGATGGTGCGCAGTCCGTAGGAGATGCCGCCGGCGCCGACGGTCTCCTGGCCCAGCACCCCCTCCTCCAGGGCGATCCGTTCGTCCGCCGCCCGGCCGGCCAGCCCGCCGACGCGGATGGCGGAGAAGACGAAGTCGGCCCCGGTGACGGCCTCGTCGAGGTCGGTGGTGACCTTGACGGCGGGCGGGTCGGGATGCCCGGCGGCCTGGTCGGCGAGGACCTGGCGGATGGTCGTGAGCCGGGAGGCGTCCAGGTCGTAGAGCGTCACCTCGGTGACACGTCCCTCGCCGCGGTCGCCCAGCAGGGCCCGGTAGACGAGCGGGACCCGGAAGCCGCCACCGCCCAGGATCGTCAGTCTCATACTTCGACCACCTCAACTCCCGCCTCGCGCAGCCGATTACAGGTCTTCTCGTCCCCGGGGGCGTTGGTCACCACGATGTCGAGCTCCTCGGGACCGCACACGCGGGCCATGCCGGTCCCGGGGAACTTGCCCGCGTCCGCCAGCAGGACGACCTGGGCGCTCGCGGCGATCATCGCCCGTTTGACGGGAACCTCCACGGCGGTGGTGTCCAGCACCTGCCCGTCGGGGCGGACCCCGCTGGTGCCGAGGAACAGCCGGTCGGCGTGGACCTGCCGCAGGTTGTCCTCGGTGAGGAAGCCGACGAGTGAGCGGTAGTCGCGCCGGACCACACCGCCCAGCAGGATCAGCTGCACGTCCTTGTCGTCCTGCAACTCCTCGTAGACGGCGAGATTGCTGGTGATCACGGTCAGGGACCGGCCGTGCAGATGCCGGGCCACCCGGTGGGCCGTGGTGCCGATGTCGAGCAGCACCGTCTCGCCGTCCCTGACGAGGTTTGCGCACCAGGCGGCCAGGGCGTCCTTCGCCTCCACGCGCACCCCGGCCACGTCGGCGAAGGGATCGTCCTCGCCCACGACCGGGGCTGCACCGCCGTAGACCCGTTTGAGCAGACCCTCGTCCTCCAGCTGCGCCAGATCCCGGCGGATCGTCGCCTGGCTCGCCCCGACCTTCTCGGCCAGGGCGGCCACCGTGGTGGGCCCGTCCGCACGCAGCGCGCGCAGGATCAGCTGATGTCTTCGGTCAGGGAGCATGCGGCAGACCATACTCGCCAACCCGCCAAACTCAAGCAAAGTCGCGCATGAATGTCTCGATACCTGCTTGACCCTTGTCAAACCCGCGCACCGGGTGCACTCTCTTGCGTAATTCGGAGCCAGGTCCGGACCCCACTCCGGTCGGCCGAAGCGGATGAACGGTGCATAGCGCCGTCGCGGACGCGTCGGCACCGTCTGAGAGGACCAGGTCACACACCCCGGGTGGCTGAAGGGTCAACACCCACGCCGATGCCCTTCAGCCATCCGGCCTCCCGCCGCGCCCCCTCCGCGCGGCCCCCGACTCACAGGCCCTGTCGGACCTGCCGGACGCGCCGAACCCGCCCAGAACTAGGAGAAGATCGTGGACCTTTCCCGCAGACGATTCCTGCAGGCCGCCGTACTCACGGCCGCCGCGGCCGGCGCCACCGCGGCGTGCGGTGGCGGCTCGGGTTCGAGCGGCAGCAAGGACAGCAAGAACCTGACCCTCTGGTACTGGTCCGGTGGCCTGAGTGACAAGGTCGTCGCGGACGCCAAGAAGCACTTCTCCGACATCACCCTCAAGACCTCCGTGGTCGGCGGCGACTTCAAGACCAAGCTGCTCACCGGTCTGCGCTCGGCGCAGGCCGCGCCGGACATCACCGGCATCAAGGGCGAGGACATCGCCTCCTTCCTGCCGAACGCCAGCCGGTTCATCGATCTGAACAGCGTCGGCGCGGACAAGCTGGCGCCGCAGTACTTGTCCTGGAAGCTGAAGCAGGCCACCACCCAGGACGGCAAGCTCATCGGCTTCCCGATCGACATCGGCCCGTGCGCCACCTTCTACCGCGAGGACCTGTTCGAGAAGGCGGGCCTGCCCACCGACCCGGCCAAGGTCTCCGCCGAGCTGTCCACCTGGGACGACTACTTCAAGGCCGGCGTGGAACTGCACAAGGCCATACCGAAGACCTACCTGATCAACAACATCGGCTCGGTGTTCTCGATGATGATCGGGCAGGGCACCCAGCGGTTCATCGACGAGAACAACAAGTTCATCGGCGACCAGGACCACATCCGCACCGCCTGGACCACCGCCGTGAAGCCCTACACCCTCGGCATCGACGCCAAGATCAACGACAACACCTGGAACGCCGCGATCGGCAACGGCTCCCTGGGCACCGAGATCGGCGCCGCCTGGCACGCGCTGGACATCAGCAACGCCGCGCCCGGCACCAAGGGCAAGTGGCGGGTGGCGAGCCTGCCCGGCGGGCCGTCCAACCTCGGCGGGTCCTTCCTGGCCATCCCCGCGACCAGCGGCAACCCCGAGGAAGCCTTCAAGATCATCAGCTGGATCCTGGACCCCGCGAACCAGGCCCGCGGCTTCACCGACGCGGCCCTGTTCCCGACCGCCCCGGCCGCCTACAAGCTGCCGGCGCTGACCGGCGGCGACGCCTTCTTCGGCGGCCAGAAGACCATCGAGATCTTCGGCCCGGCGGCCGAGAAGATCCCCGCGGCCTACGAGGCCCCGGCCGACGCCGCGGTCGCAGCGCCCTACTACAGCGAGCTGACCAGCATCGAGGCCAAGGGCAAGGACCCCGACCAGGCCTGGAAGGACGCGGTCGGCCAGGCCAAGCAGATCGCCCAGCGGCAGGGAGTGAAGTGACATGTCGTCCAGCCCGGTAGCCGGCCCGGCCCCCACCGGACCGACCTCCGGACCCGACACCGGACCCACCGGGCAGCCCGCCCCGGACCGTTCCCGCGGTCCGGGGCGGCACAGCCGCCGGATCCGGCCGGTGTCGGCCGGGGGCAGGCAGGGGCCGCGCCGGCGGGTCGCGAGGTACTGGCCGCAGTACCTGGCCGTCTCGCCGTACTACCTGATCTTCTCGGTCTTCATGTTCTTCCCGGTGATCTACACCGTGTATCTGGCGTTCCAGCGCTGGGACGGCATCGGGGACATGCACTATGTCGGGTTCCAGCAGTTCCGCTTCCTGTGGGACGACCCGGTGTTCTGGCTGTCCATCCGCAACACCCTCGTCATCTGGGTGCTGTCGACCGTGCCGATGCTCTGCCTGGCGCTCGTGCTGGCGGTGCTGGTCAACTCCACCAAACGCCTCACCGCCTTCTACCGGGTCGCCCTCTTCATCCCCAGCATCACCTCGCTGGTGGCGATCGCGATCTTCTTCGGTGCGATCTTCAGCAACAACTTCGGCCTGATCAACGCCGTCCTGAGGGCGGTGCACATGTCGGCCGTGCCCTGGATGAGCAACGAGTGGACGATCAAGGTGGTGATCGCGGCGCTGATGACCTGGCAGTGGACCGGCTACAACGCCATCATCTATCTGGCCGGTCTCCAGGCGGTCCCCTCGGAGCTCTACGAGGCCGCACGGATGGACGGGGCGGGCCCGGTCCGGATCTTCTTCTCCATCACGATCCCGCTGCTGCGGCCCATCATCCTGTTCACCGTGGTGGTCTCCACCGTCACCGGTCTGCAGAGCTTCACCGAACCCCAGGTGCTGTTCAACAGCGACGCCTCCACCAACCCCAACTCCGGCGGTCCGGGCCAGGCGGGCATGACCACACTGCTGTACTTCTACCACCAGGCCTTCGACAACAACGACTTCGGCTACGCGGCCGCGATCGTCTGGGCCTTCTTCCTGCTGATCCTGCTGATCGTCGTCATCAACTGGCGCCTGGTGCAGCGTAAGGAGCGACGGTCGTGAACAGCCAGAGCCGTAAGCGCCTGCGGGGATTCGGTGTCCACGCCGTCCTGATGACCGGCGTCGTCATCTCGGTGTTCCCGTTCTACTGGATCGTCGTCATGGCGACGAACACCTCGCAGGACATCTACCGCTACCCGCCGAAGCTCTGGTTCGGCGACAACCTGCTGACGAACGTCCAGCACCTGTTCGACAAGATGGATTTCTTCGGCTCCCTGTTCAACACGGTGATCGTGGCGGTCTGTACGACCTTCCTGGTGCTGTTCTTCGACTCGCTGGCCGCCTTCGCCTTCGCCAAGTACGACTTCCCCGCGAAGAAGTTCCTGTTCGGCGTCCTGCTGTCGATGTATCTCCTGCCGACCCAGCTGGCGATCATCCCGCAGTACGAGATCATGGTGCAGCTGGGCTGGCTCGGCACCCTGAAGGCGCTCATCGTGCCCGCCGCCGCCAACGCCTTCGGCATCTTCTGGATGCGCCAGTACACCACCAGCAGCGTCCCCGACGAACTGCTGGACGCCGCCCGGATCGAGGGCGCCGGGTTCTTCCGCCAGTACTGGCACGTGGTGCTGCCGTGCGTCCGCCCGGCCCTGGCGTTCCTCGGCATCTACACCTTCATCGCCGCCTGGAACGACTACGTCCTGCCGTTGGTGATGCTGGTCAACCCCGACCGGCTCACCCTCCAGGTGGCGCTGGCCCAGCTGTACGCCGGACATTCCACCGACTACAGCATGGTCATGTCCGGGGTGCTGCTGTCGGTCATCCCGCTGGTGCTGGTGTTCACCTTCTTCGCCCGCGGGTTCATCGCCGACGCGACCAAGGGGGCCTTGCGCTGAATCGGCATCCGGGGCCGGTCACTCCCGTCCCGTGAGCAGGCGTCGTGGATTGGCGACACGGAAGGCGTACGCCGCCGCTCCGCCCAGGCCGAAGCCGGGGTGGCGCGGCGGCTCGGCGTAGGGCCGGTCCGAACCCTGGACCACGGCATCCACCCCCAGGGCATGGACGAGCGAGGTGACGGCGGCCGGACCGTAGGAGGACGTCTCGACGAACACATCCGGGTCGGCCTCCCCTTCAGGACCGCCCCGCGCGGCGAAGCGCTCCCCGTGCAGCGGGGCCAGCCCGGCCAGCAGCGCGAAGCACACCCGCAGCCGTGGATGACGTGGCCGGCCGAAGGCCCGGAAAGCGAACCAGGCGGCGTGCATCTGCTGGACGTAGGGGACCATCGCGGGCCACCACCCGGGCCCGTCGCAGGAGTCGGCCGCCGCCGGCCCGGGGTGGACGAACAACGGCAGGCCCCGCTCCTCGAGCAGCGCGAGCAGTGGGGCGCAGCGCGCGTAGCCGGCCGCATCCGCGAGGGCGTCCGCCGGCAGTTGCAGTCCTACGAAACCCCGGTCGAGCTCCTTGGCCGTCGCGTCCGCGTCGACGTCCCGGACGCAGGCGGCGGCCCAGGCGCCGAACGGCTCGGGCAGCGCGGCCGCGCCGTCGTGGTAGGCGTCGAGCAGCGGCCGGGCCTCGACCGCCGGCAGCCACTCCACGCCGATCGGCGCGGACAGCGAGACCAGCGCCCGGCCGAGGCCGTCGGCGGCCGCGAGCTCCGCACGCAGGGCGACGTCGTGGTCGGCCGGGGATATCTCGTAGGGCGGCTCGCCGTCCAGGTACAGAGTCCAGCCGTCCAGACGCGGCGGCTCGCGGCGGGACCGCAGGGCCTCCACCAGTGAGGGGGTCCACAGATGCTGGTGTACGTCCACGGTGCTCATGAGGCTCCTTCCGCCCAGGCACACCGGGTGCCGCGGACGTCGTCGCTGTCCAGGATGACGCGGTCCACCCGCTCCACGTCCGTCCGCAGGACCGGTGGTCGTCCAGCCCCGGCATGATCTCGCGGATCGCGCGGTGCAGTAAACCAGGCCCCGGCCCGCGGTGGCCGGTACCGCCGGGTCCATCACCGGCGCGGACGCCACGGACCCGACGGCGAGCGTCGTGCGGCCCTCTCATTCGTTGCGGAACGCCCACAGTGGTACAGGACTCCCATCGGTCATGCCCGCCCCCCTTGTTCACCACCCGCATCCCTGGGATAGGTTTTCGGCTACCGGCTGAAGGGGCGTCGGTACGGGGCGTGTCGGAGGGGCGGCGAGTGAAGGAATCCCAGGTGGGCGAGGGTGGGCCGGTGGACGTGGACGGCGCGCGGTTGGAGGCGCTGAGTCCCGAGCCGCTGCTGACCCGTGACTACGAGACGCGCCCCTCGCTCGTGTACGAGAAGCTCAGGCAGCGTCACGGCCCGGTCGCGCCGGTGGATCTCCTCGGCGTCCCCGCCTGGCTGGTTCTCGGCTATCGGGAGGCCCTCGAGGTGCTCCAGGACGACGACGGCTGGCCGAAGGGTCTGGAGAACTGGCGGGCCCGCTCGGAGGGCCGGGTGCCGGCCGACTGGCCGCTCGGCCCGTCCCTGGAGGTCAACCATGTGCTGATCCAGGGCGGCCCCGGCTACCCGCAGCTGCGGATGGCGTGGGACGCGGCCCTCAAGCCGTTCCAGGACCCGCGCCAGGCGCAGGCGAAGCGGCTGAAGGCGGCCGTCACCGCTTACGCCGACGACCTGATCACCCTGGTCGGGCAGGCCGGCGGCACCGGTCTCGCGGACCTGTCCGCCCAGTTCTCCCGGCCGCTGCCGCTGATGGTGGCCAGCCATCTGCTCGGCTTCCCCGGTTCCCAGGGCGACGACGCCCTGATGGACATGTGGCGGGTGCTGGACGCGGGCCCGGACGCCGAGCCCGCCCTCGAACGGCTGCTGGCGGCACTCGCGGAACTCGCGGCCGTGAAACTGAGAACACCCGGCGACGACTTCCCGTCCCATCTGCTGGCCGCCCACCCGGACCTCTCCCTCGACCAGCTGGCCCGGGAACTGTTCATGCTGCTCGGCATGACCTCCGACCACGTCGGCATCCTCATCTCCAACACCGTGGTCGAGGTGCTCTCGGGCGAGGGCGGCGTACGGGCCAGCCTGTCCGCCGGGATGGTCCGGGAGACCATGAACCGGGTGGTGATGCGCAAGCCGCCGCTGGTGAACTTCGTACCGCGCTTCGCGGCCAGGGACACCCGGCTCGGCGACTACACGATCAGGGCGGGCGACCCGGTGTGGGTGTCCTCCGCGGCCGCGCACGCCGATCCGCTCTTCGCCGACCAGCTGACCTCGGGCACCACGGTCAGTTCCCGGGCGCACCTGGCCTGGGGCGCGGGCCGCCGCCAGTGCCCCGCGCGCGAACTCGCCTCGACGGTCGCGATGGTCGGCGTCGGCCGGCTCTTCGAGCGGTTCTCCCACCTGGAACTCGCCCTCCCCGCCGACCAGTTGCCGTGGCGTTCCTCGCCGTTCATGCGGGGCCTGCGTTCCCTGCCCGTACGGTACGAACTCGCCGCGCCCACCGAGGGGCGGCAGCCGCGACGGGACCCGGCCGAGGATCCGGCCCCGGAGTCCGCGTCCGGCGAGGTGACACTGCCCGATCCGTCCGTCCGGCAGCGATCCTCGCTGTGGCGCTATCTGACGGGCCTGATCCGCACCGGCCGCTGACCCTGCGGCGTGGTGCCCGCCCCCGGGAGGGTGCGGGCACCACGCGCACGGGACGGTCGTCGGTTCAGACGGCCGCGGGCTCCTCCTCCTTGGCGAGGCCCACCGTCTCGGTGTCCTCCGCCTTCCCGCGCAGCGCGATCACGCTGAGGAGGCAGCAGGCCAGCGCCGCGACGCCGCAGACCACGTAACCGATCGCGTAACCGTTCCCGAGGGCCTCCAGGGCGATGGGAACCGCGCCTCCCGGCGGGGAGGACGGCGGGACCGAGTTGGAGGCGAGGGGGCCGCCCTCGGCGGCGACCTGCGCCGCCGCGGCCTTGGCCTCGGCGGAGAGGCCGGAGGCGGCGAGGTTGCGGGTGAACTCGTCCGCCGCGCGGCTGAGCGCGATCGCGCCGATGACCGCCGGGCCGAGGGTGAAGCCGAAGTCGCGCAGCAGGCTCGTCGACGCGCTGGCCATACCGGCGTAGTGGACCGGCACCGTGTTGACGGCGGTGGCGGTGATGGAGGAGACCGTCAGTGCGAAGCCCACACCGACCAGCCCGATGGGGAGGATCAGCGAGGTCAGGGCACGGTCCTCCACCGGCAGCGCCGCCGCCAGGAAGTCACCGGACGCCATCAGCGCCAGGCCGAGGCCGAGCACCCAGCGGGCGCTGACCCGCTCCAGCAGCCGGGAGATCACCGGCATCAGCAGCAGTGTCCAGCAGTTGAGCAGGATGAACGCGAACGAGCCGCGCAGCGGGCTCTGGTGCTGGATCGGCCCGAGCCGGATGCTGGTCGCGTAGGCGGTGCCGAGGTAGCTGAACATGCCGACCACCGCGACGAAGGACGCCACCGCGAACGACCGGTTGCGGAACAGGTCGAGGCGCAGCAGAGGGGACGCGGCGCGGCGCTCCGCCACGACGAACAGGCCGATGAACACCGCCGCGACGACGTAGGCGACGACCACCGGGGTAGCCGTCCAGCCGTCCGTCGGACCCTGGATCACCGCGTACAGCAGGGCGAACATGCCGACACCGATGGTGATCTGCCCGGCCAGGTCGAGTGAACGGCCTTCGGGAGCGCTGGAGTTCTGGGCCATCAACTGGCTGAGCAGCGTGCTGATCACGGCCAGGCCGGTGACGACGATGAAGGCCCAGCGCCAGGACCCGTAGTTGCCGGTGATACCGCCGAGGACCGGGGCGATGAAACCGCCGCTGGACAGCGCGGCGGCCCAGATGGTGATGGTGCGGGCCCGGTCCCGGGCCGAGTGGGTGCCCGCGGCGATCATCGCGAGCGAGGTCGGGAACAGCGCGGCCGCGCCCAGACCGGCGATGGCCTGGCCCACCCAGAGCGTGTGGATGCCGGTGCTGGCGGCGGCCAGCGCCTCGCCCACGATGAGCAGCCCGCCGCCGCCGACCAGCAGCCGCTTGCGTCCGAAGAGGTCGCCGAGGACGCCGAAGGTGAGCTCCAGGACGGAGACGGGCAGCAGGAACGCGTCCGAGATCCAGGTCAGCTGCGATCCGACGGGGTGCAGGTCCTCCTGGAAGAGACCGTTCAGGGTGGCCGGCATGGCGAGGGCGATCTGCGCCAGGCAGACCGCGAAACAGCCGGCGACGAGGGTGCCGACTGGCAGACCGCCGGACCGTTGCGAGCCGGTGGTGGAGTCGGGCTGGGTGCGCGTTTCGGTGGACACGAGTGCTCCCCTTTGAGCGGCTTCCGTGCGGAAGGGTCCTGATGGCGAGACATGCCATGGAGGGGGATGGCGGCGCCTTTGGGGATGGGGCGCCGAGAACGCGATGAATGTAGGGCAGATTTTCGTCGACGGTCAATAGATTGCCCTGTAATGATGGACGGACCTCTCCGTCGGCGGTGTCACAGACGGTGAAGTGGCTGCCGACCTGGCCGTTCGTGCAGGTCAGGCGCTGGATCCGGCCACCGGGATCACATCCAGCGCGCTCGCGGCCTCGCGGCGGGCCGGCTCCTCGAAGCGGCGCGCCAACGCGTGGAAGCGTTCCTCGGCGTCGGCCGCCGGCCAGTCCTCGGGCAGGTGTTCGGCCGGCAGATGGGGGTCCTGGCGGACCTGCTCCAGCCAGTCGGTGTGCAGCAGCAGCTGGCGTACGAGCGCGTTCGCCGGGTCCGTCTCCTCTTCGTCCGCGCTCCAGCGGGCCAGGAACGTCTCGTAGCCCTTGGCGATCGACTCGACGGCGAACGCCGTACGCAGCACGGTGCGGGCGTCGGTCGGGCCGGCCGCCGCGGCGCCCTGGAAGACCCGCAGGTGGGCGTCGAGGCCGAGCCCCGCCACCACCTCGGGCACGTCCACCGCGCCGGCGGCCACCCACAGGCCGCTCTGCAGCGGACCGAAGCCGTTCCACACGAGCCGCGAGCGCAGATCGTGCCGCTCCCTTCGCCACGCCTCCGGCAGCGAGAAGCCGACGAGGGTCCAGGTGCCGTCCCAGTCGCGGTTGACCGCCCCGGTGTGCCAGATGCGGTCATGGCCGTCCCGCAGGACGCGAGTGGCCCGCTCGGTGGGCCCGAAGTACGTCTTGCGGCCGCGACGATGCCGTTCGAGCAGGCCCCGTTTCACCATGCGGGTGAGGGTGGAGCGTACGGCGTCCTCGGTGATCCCGGCCTGCCCGAGCACCTCGATCAGGCTCCCGCCCGAGAGGGCGACGTCCCGGCCTAGGGTGTGGACACCGAAGAAGGTCAGCATCAGCGACTGCGGTCGCGGCGCGCTGCCTGCCTGATCGAAGCTGGTCACGGGCCCAGAGTAGGGCCGAGTGGCTACAGCCAGTCGTCCAGTGCGTCGATCAGGCGGTCGAGCGGCGGCTGGTCGGTGGAGCGGTCCGTCACGACCGTACGGCCGGCGAACCGCAGCGTGTACTGGAACAGGTCCGCCGCTCCCCGGTTCACCGAGTACGCGGGTACGCCGTCCAGCGCCGGATCTCCGAGCAGCGTGCGCAGCCTCGTGAACTGGGCCGTCGTCGTGCGGTGCACCTCGGACCGGCCCCGGTCGGTGGTCCGCACGGTTCCGTCACCCCGCAGCACCACCTGCTGGTCGACGCCCGCGAAGCCACCGGTGATGTGCATGGCGGCCAACTGCTGCTCCGGGCCGGTCGCGGGCACGGGAGACGGGCTCGCGGACGCCGCCGCGGAGGGGGGAGTGGCCGGGGAGGCGCTCACGGCAGGGGTGGCCTCAGCCGAAGCCGAGGCCGAGGCCGAAGTGGGTGCCGAGGCCGTGGTGGGTGCCGAAGCCGAGGTGCCGGTGGCCGTTGCTGTCGCCGTCGCGGTGTCCCCGCCCCCGACGGAACAGCCCACCAGAGCCAGCACCCCCGCCACGCACACCTTCGCCGCCGCCGCGGCGGCATTCCTGGCGAGCACCATGTCCCCCCATGTACAGATGGCTGAAGAGCGGTCACATCAGGGTGTCATGTCGGGAGCCGCGGCTCACCTCGGACCGGGGGCTCTCGCCGGGAGTTCACACTTCGCGCGGAGCGAAGAGTTCCAGATGGCCGCACGCGCGGCAGCGGTGGGCGCCGATCCGGGGACGGGGAATGCCCCCGTCGATTCCCTGAACGTGCACGGACCTGCCCGGCTCACCCGATGTCGACCACCCGCGCCCAGGCCGGCGGAGTGTCCGGAGTGTAGTCGGGATCCTGTTCGCGCAACGCGGGCACGCCCTGCCGGGGGAAGAGCCCCACGACCGTACGGCACGCGGGACGGGCGGCGGGCCAGGGGGTCTGACCGTCGGTCAGGACCACGATCACGTCGGGCCGGGGCCGTGTCCGCAGGGCCTTGGCGAAGCCGGTCCGCAGGTCCGTGCCGCCGCCGCCCAGCAGCGGAATGCCCTCGCCCCGGCACAGTGGGTGCACGATCCGGGCCGCCGCGTCGCAGGGCAGCACGGTGACCAGGTCACGGCGGCCGCCCACGGCCCGCGAGATCGCGGCGACCTCGAGGAGCGCACTGCCGAGCTCGGCGTCGCTGACCGAGGCGGACGTGTCGATGACGACGGACACCCGCGGCGGCCGGCGCCGCAGACTCGGCAGCACGACCCCGGGCACACCGGTGGAGCGGCGCGACGGCCGGCCGTACGAGTAGTCCTCGCCCGCACCCGCGCCGGAGGCGGCCGAGCGGACCGCCGCCCCCAGCAACTCCCGCCAGGGCTGCGGCGGATGCAGCGCCTCCTCGGCCCACCGCCGCCAGCGCTCGGGCGTGTGGCCCGGCCGGCCCTTGATGCCCTGCGCCACCCGGAAGCGGACCGCGTCCCGCTCCTGCTCACTCAGACCGTGCGCGCCGTCCGGCCCCAGATCCCAGGCGCGGTCCAGACCGTCGGCACCGCTGCCGCAGTCCAGCCAGGCCAGTTCCTGCGTCTGCAGCGACAGGCTGAAGCCGCCCAGGTACTCCTCCATCAGCCTGCCCTCGGGCAGGCCCAGGGACTGCGGGCCGACGGCGCCCGCGGGCCGCACCAGCCCGTCGCCGTACGCGTCGTCGTTGATCTCGCAGTCCGCCGCGATGTTCATCCGCAGCCGTTCCCCGGGTCCGGTCAGACCGCGCTCGCGGGCCACCCGGTCACCGCGCCCGTGATGGTCACGCAGCAGGTGCGACACCTCGTGCACCCACACCGCCGCCAGCTCCTCCACGGGCATCCGGTCCACGAACGACGGCGAGACGTAGGCCCGCCAGTACCGGTCGACCGCCATCGTGGGCACCTGCCGCGACTCCACGACATGCAGCGCGAACAGCGCAGTCGCGAGGTAGGGCCGGGCCCGCGCGGCGTGCAGCCGGGCGGCGAAGAGCTTCTCGAGGCCCAGTGGCGCCGGTACGGCTGTCGCCCCGGCGCTCATCGGCCGGCCTTCACGGTGTTCGCCGCCCGCTTCGCCGCGTCGTCCGCGCGCCGGGACAGGGAGACCACCCCGGCGAGCCGCTCGATCGACTCCGGTACCTCCCAGTCGGCGCGGCGCAGCGAGGCGAGGGTGGTCGCGGGGACCACCACCAGATCCGGCGCCCCCGTCTCCACCGCACGCACCAGCAGCGCCCATGCCGCGTCCCAGCGGGACTTCTCGGGGCGGGCCCGGACCGCCGCGACCACCCCGTCCAGCACGGCCTGGCGCAGATCCCCGCGGTCGGGCAGCTCGGCGCCCGCGGGGTCGGCGAGCAGTGTCTCCGGGTCGGGGAGGTCCAACCGGTCCAGACTCGCCAGGAGTTCCAGCCCCGGACCGTCCCCGACCGTGCCCCTGACCAGCAGGGAGAGCACGTCTCTCGAGGAACCGGCCGCCGTCGCGAACGCGGTCAGCCGCAGGGTCATCTCCCAGCTCCGGGGCGACGGCCAGGCGCCGCCCCGCCGGGTCTCGCTGCCGGGCAGCTGGTGGACGAGCTTGGGTCGCGCGGTGAGGAACGTGCACACGGCCCGCCGGGCGTACTCCACGGCCTGCGGCAGCTTCCGTGCGTCCAGCCGGGGCAGGGTGGCCCGCGGCCACGTCCCGCCGAGCCCTCGTACGACGACCTCGTGATCGTGGGCCCAGTGGAGGTGGACGAACCGGTTGGCGAGCGGCGGGCTCAGTTCCCAGCCGTCGGCCGCGGAGGACCGGGGGTTGGCGGCGGCCACGATCCGCACCGCCGGCGGCAGCTTCAGAGTGCCGATCCGCCGCTCCAGCACCAGGCGCAGCAGCGCGGCCTGTACGGCGGGAGGAGCGGTGGACAGCTCGTCGAGGAACAGCAGCCCCCGCCCCGCCCGAACCAGACGTACCGCCCAGTCCGGCGGGGCCATCGGGACGCCCTGCTCGGCGGGGTCGTCCCCGACCACGGGCAGCCCCGAGAAGTCGGACGGCTCGTGCACGCTGGCGATCACCGTGGTCAGCGGCAGGCCGAGGGCCGTGGACAGCTGGGTCAGCGCCGCGGTCTTGCCGATCCCCGGCTCTCCCCACAGCAGCACGGGCAGATCGGCCGCCACGGCCAGGGTCAGGGCCTCCAGCTGGACGTCGGGGCGTGGTTCGGTGTCCGCCTCGCGAAGCAGCGCCAACAGGTCTTCGGCGACGTCGAGTCGGGAGGCGGGCGGGGTGAGCGGAGTGCAAGTGGGCATGGTTGATCACCTTTTGGTCGGGGTGAGCCGAGTGAGTGGATGTGAGGGAAGGCGGGAGGAACGATCGTCAGCGTGGCGAGGTGTGGCGGGGGTGCGAGCGGAGAAGGCCGGGACGGCGGTCCTTCGGGCGGACCCGGGTGGGTCCGGGGCCGACCAGCCCCGCCCGGAACAGCCCGTAGGTGATCCGCCGCCGCGCGGCCGCGTCCAGCGCGTCCCGCAGGGCGCCGTCGCGCAGCACCGCCTCGGGACCCAACAGGCCCTCGACGACCGCCAGCGCGCCGGTGATGTCACCGTGGTTCAGGCGTTCACGGACGCCGTCGAGGCATTCGGGACGGCGGTGCGCCCGGTCGATCTCCTGCAGACAAGGCAGCGGCGTGCCGCTCAGTGCGGTCAGCAGCTCCTCCCGCCGGATCTCGTCCGGGTCGTGGTCCAGCGCGGCCAGGACACCGTCGACCAGGGCGATCCGGTGCCGGGCGCCGCGGCACTCGACCAGGCGCGGCTGTCCCGCCGGGTCCGCACCGCGCGCCGGGGCGGCCGGAGGCGGGCCCGGTACCAGCGCGGCGGCGACCAGCGGGTGCAGCCGGTCCGCCTCGAGTGCGCCGGTGCGCAGCAGTTCCAGGTCGGGCAGCACCCAGGTCGCCGCTTCGGGCAGCACCGGCAGCCCGGACACACCGCCGCCCGTGGGCGCCCGCGTGATCCGCATCGCGGGCGGCCCCGCGCCGCCCCCGTCGCCGTCCAGCTCCAGGGCCAGCCGCCGCCGGCCCCCGAGCCGCACCAGGACGGTGCCGGTGGGCCGGGGGCGCCCGGCGGCGTCGAGCACGAGCGCCGCCTCGGCCGCCCATCTGCCCACGGCGCAGCCGGGCTCCGGCGGCACCACCACGGACGCCTCGGGATGCGGTGCTCCCGCCGCCCCCGAACGGACCCGCAGCTCATCCGCCCGGCCCGCGTCCCAGAGATGACGGTGCAGGTCGAGCCGGAACCGCCGGTCGGGACGGGGATGCGGATGATGCCGGGACTCGCCGTCGGAGCGGGACCACACGGCGAGGCTGAGCCGCTGACCCGCGTCCGCCCAGGCCGGCGCGGTACGGACCACGAGATGTACCGGGTGCCGCGCCCCGTCGTACCGGGCCAGGGCAAGGGTCAGCCCCGGTCGCAGCAGCCCGTCGGGAGCGATCCTCGGCATGTGCCAGCGCAGCAGGTCGGGCGCGAGCAGCCGAAGGTCGGCCCGGACTCGCGCCGCCAGCTCCCGGCCATGGGCGCGGGCCACCGCACGCGGAGTGAAATCGAGGTCGAAGCCCGCGGCGGCACACGCCCCCGCCCAGTCCCCGGCAAGCCGACGGGCGGTCGCGGTCTCGATCATGGAGGGCGGTACGGCGAACTCGCGCACGCGCCGCCAGAAGGAAAGCCGGGAGTCCCCGTTCGCGGTGTGAATGAGCATCAGCACTCACCTTGCGCGGACGGGACCCCCAATCTGCTTGCAGACTGAGTGATCATCACGCCGATCGTAGCGAGCCCGATCCGGGGCCGCCACGGATTTTCGAGCGGGTGCCCGCCGTTCGGCGGACCCGGTCGTCGCGACCCCGGCCCGCACATGGTCCATCACGATGTGAGATCCATTGTCGGGAATGGGTCGAATGTTAGGGTGATCGTATGTCCACGGAACGTGTGCAGGAGGGCCTTCCGGTGGACCGGCTGGACCGGCTCGTCGCCGCCCCCGAAGCGATGGGCGACCGCGAGGAGCCCCGGTCATGACCGTGCTCTACGAGATCAACACCGTCGTCTGGCTGGGCGAGTTGAGCCGCCGGTTCGGGCGCCCCGTGACCCTGGGCGAGGTGCCCGCCGAGGTCTGGGACGAGGTCGCCCGGCCGGGTGTCGATACGGTCTGGCTGATGGGCGTCTGGCAGCGCAGCCCGGCGGGCCTGCGGATCGCGCTGGGCGACGAGAACCTGCTGCGGTCGTTCCGGGAGGCACTGCCCGACGTCACGGAGGCGGACATCTCAGGATCTCCCTACTGCGTACGGGACTACGTGGTCGACGACTCGCTGGGCGGACCCGAGGGACTGGCCGTCGCCCGCGTCCAACTGGCCTCCCGGGGGCTGCGGTTGGTCGTGGACTTCGTCCCGAACCACATCGCCCCCGACCATCCCTGGCTCACCGCCCACCCCGGCCACCTGATCCAGGGCACGCCCGACGACCTGGACCGCGCACCGGACGCGTACCTCCGCACCGGCGACCGGATCTACGCCCGCGGCCGCGACCCGTATTTCCCGCCCTGGCCGGACGTGGTCCAACTGAACGCCTTCAGCCCGGCGTTGCGCGAGGCGACCGTCGACACCCTGGTCGCCGTCGGCGACCAGGCGGACGGCGTGCGCTGCGACATGGCGATGCTGCCGATGAACGACGTCTTCGCCAGTACCTGGGGCGACAGGGCCGGACCGGCGCCCGCCGAGGACTTCTGGACCTACGTCGTCCCGCGCGTCCGCGCCCGCCACCCCGACCTCCTGTTCGTCGCGGAGGCCTACTGGGACCTCGAACAGGCCCTCCAGCAGCAGGGCTTCGACCACTGCTACGACAAGCGGCTGTACGACCGCCTGCTCCACGAGGACGCCGCGGCGATCCGCGCCCACCTGGCCGCCGACCCCGCCCACCAGCGGGGACTGGTCCGTTTCCTGGAGAACCACGACGAACCGCGTGCCGCCGCCACCCTGCCGGGGGCACGCGGGCGGGCGGCGGCCGTGGCCGTCGCGACCCTGCCGGGCGCGACCCTCTGGCACGAGGGCCAGTTCGAGGGGCGCCGGGTACGCCCGCCCGTGTTCCTCACGCGCAGACCGGTGGAGCCCGTCGACGAGCCCCTGCGCGCGTTCTACGACCGTCTGCTGCCGGCCGCGGCACGTGTCCGCCGGGGCGAGTGGCGGCAGCTCACCCCGACGGGCCGGCCCGGCAACGACACCCACGGCAATCTGCTGGCCTGGACCTGGACGGCCCCGGACGCCCGACACCTGATCGTCGTCAACGACTCCGACCGGTCGTCCCAGGCGAGGATCCCCCTGCCCTGGGACGACCTGCGCGGGCACCGCTGCCGCCTGGCCGAACTCCTCACCTCGCAGTCGTACGACCGCGACGGCGACGAACTGACCGACCCCGGACTCCACGTGGCCCTGGAACCCTGGCAGGTCCACGTCCTGGAACTCACCCCATCGACTTGGCCCCGTCGAGGGCCTCGCGGATGATGTCGGCGTGACCGGCGTGCTGGGCGGTCTCGGCGACGATGTGCAGCAGCGCCCGGCGGGCCGACCACCGCGCGCCCGGCTCGAACCACGGCGCCGACGGCAGCGGGTGGTCCGCGTCCAGGCTGGGCAGGGTGGCGACCAGTTCGTCCGTCCGGCGGGCCGCCTCGGCGTACGCCTCCAGCACACCGGCCAGGGTCTCGCCGGGCAGCATCCGGAAGTCGTCGGCCCGCCGGGCGAAGTCCTCCTCGGTCATGGAGTCGAAGTCGCCCAGCGCCGACGGGCCCTCGACGATGAAGGACGCCCAGGCCCGCTCCGTGGACGTGACGTGCTTGATCAGGCCGCCGAGACACAGCTCGCTCACCGTCGTGCGCCGCCCGACCTGCTCGTCGGTGAGCTCGCGGGTGGTGAACCGCAGGAAGTGACGGGCGCCAGCCAGCTCCGCCAGCAGGTCGGCGCGCTCGCCGGTGACGGTCTGGGCGAGGGGGGTGGAGTCGCTCATGGTGGGTCTCTTCTTCCGTGAGTTCTGCGCGTTCTGTTCCGCGGTCGAGAACCACGTTAGAAGCCATAGAGGTCAGATCCTGGCCTAAAGGGCCGGGGACACCGCCTTTCCGACGGCACCCCACGCCGCCGAGCACAGCGCCCGCTCGACCTCGCCGGTGTAGACGGCCGAGGCCAGCCAGGCGCGGGCGAAGCGGGCGGTGTCGGCGGGGAGCAGCCGGCCGAAGGCGTCGCGGGTCCGGTCCGCGGCGGAGGCGTGGAGGTCGTCCAGGAGATCGGCCGCCGTGACGAGTCCGACCCTGCGCAGACGCGCGCCGTCCCCCGCCCCGCCGCCCGGGAAGCCGAGCACCCGGCGGCCCCCGGACACGGCCTGGTGCACCCGGCGGCGCAGCAGGTGGAGCGGAGCCTCGTCCACCGCGGCGACGGCGGCGGGCGGGGCGGTCGCCGCGGGCAGGTCCGCGTGCTGGAGGCGGTCCAGACCCAGATCCACCCGGGCGTCGGGGTCGGCGGGGTGCTCGGCGGCGAGCAGCAGGGCACGCGGCAGCGGTCCCGGCACGAGCCGGGCGACGACCCGCAGCCGGCTGCCCCGGGCGGCGGCGAGCAGCCGGAGGTTGTCGCGGTGGGGGAGGGCCGGGTCGTCGTGGGCCGGTGCGAGCCGGAGGGCGAGGCCGTCACAGTCCGCCAGCAGACGGTCCCCGGCCGCCTCGCGGACCGTGCCCATGAGGGTGACGTCGAGGAAGAGCAGGCCGTGGCCGCCGTCCAGGGCGCGGGCCACCTGCTCGGCGACGGGGGGCGCCCACAGCCGGTCCAGTGGCTCGGCGCGCCACGCGACGCCGGACGCGCGGACCGCCCGCACCCCCGCCCCCGCGCCGAGCCGTCCGGTCGGGGAGACGGTGGCACCGGACACGGCGAGCCCCGCACGCGACAGCTCGCGGTGGGTCAGTGCCGTGTCCCCGAGGCGTACGGTCCGGTCGGCGGCGCCCGCCGCGCGGCCGGCGCCGCCCGGGGCCACGTCGGAGACCGTGTAGAGGCGGCCGTCGGCGTCGGCGGTCCAGGTGACCGCGCCCGCGTATCCCGTCGCTGTCAGGACCGGCTCGGAGAACAGTCCGTACAGCCGCAGCGAGCCGTCCGGCGTGTACGGCTGCCGTACCGTGCCGCGCAGACCGGCCAGCTCGGCGCCGGAGGCGTGCGGGACGCGGTGGGCGACACCCAGGGCCGTGCGGAGGGCGTCGGCGAGGTCCGGGAGACGATAGGCGGGGTCGGCGGAGCGGGCCGCGCGCACCCCGGTGACGACGGAGACCGCCGCGGCGGCGGCCCGGGGGAGCGCGGCGAGCCGGGCGGTGTGCGCGGCCCGCAGCAACTCCGCCTGGAGCACGGCACCGGATCCGTCGGTACCGGCCTCGAGCACGGCGGCCGCAGCGTCGAACAGGGCACGGGCGGCGGCGAGCTGACCGGGGGAGGGGGACTCGGCCGCCGGCTCCGGCTCCGGCTGCGGTTCCTTCCCGGGCCGCGTTTCCGGTGCGGCTGTCGGGATGTCCTCGGGGGTGACCTCCGGGGTGTCCTCGGGGGTGTTCTCCGCCACCGGCGCCGCCGAGGCCGCGGCCGCGCGGTGCAGGCAGTCCGGGGCGAGAAGGCAACCGCAGCGGATCGCCGCCGCACTGGTCACCGCGCCACCGGGGGCGTGCAGTTCGAGGTCGGTGTCGTCGTCCACGGCGATGCGCACGGTGTCGCCGTCGCGGACGGTGGGACGCGCCGCCAGCTTGGCGACCCCCGCGTCCAGCCGCTTGCGCAGCCGGGGCGACAGCGCCTCGACGAGTTCCGCGGTCACGGAGGGAGCGACCGGTGGCAGGCCGTGGCTCGCACTCATGCTCGTACTCATGCGATCTTCTCCCCTACCCAGCGGGCGAGTTCGAGCGGACTGAGGGCGGCCACGGGCATGCCCGCGGCGACGAGCTGACCCGCGACCCCCGTGGAGTAGCGCGGCCGGCCGGTGTCGTCGAGGCTCGCGCATCCCAGGACATGGCATCCCGAGCCGACCAGCGCTCGGACCTCGGCGAGCAGCCCGCCGAGCGGATAGCCCTCCTCGAAGTCGCTGACGACCACCACGAGGGTGCGCGACGGCACGGTGACGAGCTCGCGCGCGTGCCGCAGCCCCGCCGCGATGTGCGTGCCGCCGCCGACGCTCACCTCGAGCAGCAGCGACAGCGGGTCCTCGACATGCCCGCTGAGGTCGATGACCTCGGTGGAGAAGGCCAGGAAGTGCGTGGACAGGGTCGGCACCCCGGCCAGCACCGAGGCCGTCAGCGCGGCCCACACCGTGGACGCCTCCATGGACCCCGACACGTCCGTCACCAGGATCAGCCGCCAGTCCGCCGCCCGCCGGGCCCGCGTACGGAACACCGGCCGCTCCGGGATGACCCGGACCGTGCCGTCCGGGCCGCGTCGCGCGGTCGCCAGGTTGGCCCGCAGGGTACGGGGCAGGTCCAGGCCGCCGCCCGGCCGCCGGCTGGGGCGGGGCAGGACCGTGCCGTGCAGGGCCGGCCGCAGCCTCGTCGCCAGCTCCCGGGTCAGCGCCTCCACCAGCCGGCGGACCAGCGGACGCAGCGCGGCCAGCCGGGCCTCGGGCAGTCCGCCCGCGTGCCGCAGCACGGTCCGCAGCAGATCGACCGACGGGCGCACACGATCCGCGTCCAGCTCCGCGAGCACGTCCTTGCGACCCGCCGCCGCGGCCGCCGCGAGCACTTCCTCCCGGATGCCCGGCCCGAACAGCACGGCCAGCTCCTCCGACCACTCCCGCACCCCGGGGTACGGAGCCTCCCGGCCGCCGCCGGCCCCCGCACCGGTGAGATCGCCCCGGCTGCCCTCCCCGCGCCCACTGCCGTACAACTCGTCCAGCGCGGTCGCGAGCGGGGCCGCGGACGGCGGCAGCCGATCGGTACGGCGGCCCAGTACGAGCCGCCAGCGATCAGCCGGACCGAGCAGCCTGCCCTCGGCCGGAGCCACGCCGGTCGTGGCGGCCGTGATGGCGGTGGCGGTGACGCCGGTGGCGTCGGCAGAGTCCGGGTCCGTGGCCTCCGGGCCTGCGGTCTCGGCCGGTGCGGGCAGCAGGCCGAGGGACCGCAGGGCGGTGCGCGCGGTGAGATCCGCCTCGGTCCAGGTGGCCAGCGCGGCCGGGTCGACGCCGCCCGTGTCCGCCACCCGTGTCACGTCGAGGCGCTCCTCCACGGCCGACAGCAGTCGGTCGCGGGCGGCGGGGCTCAGCGTGTCGAAGCCGCCCCGCAGCGCGGGGAGCCGGTCAAGGAACTCCCGGTCGGGCAGCTCCGCCACCCGGTCCAGCAGCGGTTCCAGGGCGGGCGCCGCCGCCTCGAGCAACGGGCCCGCGGCCGTCAGCAGCCCGCTCAGCCGGGCCGCCAGCGCGGACCTCGCGTCGGCGTCCACGGCGCCGTCGACCCACGAGGCGACCCGGTCGCCGAACACCCGGGCATCCTCCTGTCCGAGCAGCACCCGTACCGCCCCGGCGGCCCCGCGCATCAGCGGCGAACCGTCGGCGGCCAGCCGCGCCAGCGCGTCGGTGAGCCGGATGCCGCCCAACAGGTCGGCACGATGGGCGAGTTCGAGCAGGGCATGCGCGTCCGCGGGGTCCTCCGACCCGGTCAGACCGTCCACCTGCCGCACCGCCGCCGCGGTGAGCAGCCCGGCCACCGCGGCCGCCCGCGCCGTACGCTCCCCGTCGGCGCCGAGACCGGCGACATGACCGGACCGTACCCGGTCCAACAGGGCCAGCCCGGCGAGGAGTTCGGGCAGCGTCCCGGCCTGGGGCAGCACCTCCGCCACATCGTCCAGCCGCTCGTCCGCGAGCGCGGGCAGCCCGCACTCCGCCGCCCGCGTGAGCCCTTCCAGCACCTGGGCGCCCGTCGGCCCGCCCTCGTCGCGCTCCGCGCGCCGCCGCTCCCGCAGCACGCCCTCGGCGGCCTGGGCGGCGGTCACCCCGCGCACCCCGGCCGCGGTCAGCATGGCCGCCGTGGCCGGGGTCCAGCGCACCTCCCAACGGGAGGTCAGCGCCTCGGCACCGCCCGCGCCCACGACCTCCCTGGCCTCCCCGTACGGCACCCCGCACACCGCCAGCCGGCGCAGCAGCAGCTCCCGGCGCCGGTCCAGGTCGGACCGCAGCGGGTCGAGCCGCAGGTCCTTCGCCGCGCCGGTGCCGCCACCGGAACCGCCCTCCGGCCCGGGCAGGCCCAGCGCCGTCACCTCCGCCTCCACGGCCGGGACGAGTCCGCTGCGCGGCGCGCCCGGCGCGGGCCGCCCGGTACGCGTGCCGACCAGCACCCGCTCCATGGCCCGCGCCACGGCCCGGCCCCGCCCGTACGGTTCCCCCTGCGCGAGCACCGTCTGCACCGCCTCGACCAGCTCACCCCGGCCGGCCGCGGGCAGTCCCCGCAGCCGGGCCAGGTCGGAGGCCAGCCGGCTGATCTCCCGCGCGTCGGCGGGCCCGGAAGGATGCCCGAGCCCCCGCAACTGTGCGCACACCCGCACCGCGGCCCGGGTCAGCGCCTCCTCCAGCGCCGCCGGATCGCCCGCCGCCCGCATCACCATGTCCTGCCACTCCGGGTCCCGGATCCCGGCCGGATAGCCGGAGCGCTCGTCGAGCAGGGCGTAGGTGTAGGGGATCAACGAGGTCGTCCAAGCGGAGCCGCCCTCGTCGGCGGCCCCGGTGTCCTCCCCTTCGCCCGGTCCGGTCAGCGCCGGGGCGTGGAACGCGCCCACGACCGCCGCCGCCCGCCGGCCCCCCGCGGTCGCCTCGGCGAGCCGCGCCCGCATCCACCGCTCCCGCCGCAGGTCCAGCGCGGGCACCCCGCCGGACGCCGCCGCCTCCTCCCGCAGCACCCAGCCCGTCAGCAGGGCCGCCCGCCGCAGGGCCTCGGGCGGGGAACCCGGGGCGGTGGCCTCGACGAGCCGGTCCCACAGGTCCTCCCCGGCACGACCCGTCAGCCGGGACCGCAGCGCGGTGGTGAGCCCGAGGGACTCGTGCTGCGCCACACTCCCGCGCCCCTCGCCCCACGCCCGGTGCGCGAGCGGCAGATCGCAGGCGACCACCGGCACGCCGTGCCGGGCCGCCCAGCGCACCGCGGCCAGTTCCGGCGAGAAGTCGGCGAACGGATAGAACGCCGGCCCTCCGTGGCCCGGCCCCTCGCCGCCCCGCCCGTCACCGGGTGCGGCGGCGAGTGCGACCGGGGCCCTCGTCTCCTCGTGGCCGAGCCACGGCAGCCACTCCTGCATCTCGGCCGGCAACTCGACGAGCAGCACGTCGGGCTTCGCCGCCGCCAGCAGCGCGGGCACCGCCGCGGCCAGCGAGGGCGCGTGGTGCCGTACCCCGACCAGATACGGTGCGGCCGGGTCGGTAAGGGCGGCGAGGGCCTGTTCCGGAGCGGACACGGCGGTGGATACGGGAAGTGCCACGGGGCTCAGCCCTCCAGGACCGTACGCAGGTCCCACAGGGTCCGCCAGGTGGCGGAGCCCTGTTCGGCGCGGCGCCGGACGGGGCCGTCCCAGTAGCCGCGCAGCCGGGCCGCGTCGGCCGGGTCGTCCTTGCGGACCACGCCGAGCAGATGCCCCGGCAGCAGCCCGAGCACGTCACGGTCCCCCGGGAAGTACGCCGCGGCCAGCCCCAGCGCGCCCGCGACGGACACCGCCTCCGCGGTGCTCATCACGGTGGACGGCCGTTCCACCTCCCAGCCCTCCGCCGACCGCCCCTCCCGCAGGTCCCGGAAGGCGGTGACGAGGGCCTCCAGCACCGCGTCGTCGACCTGGAAGGGCGCCCCGGCCCGCTCCACGGAGGCCCGCGCCTGGCTGCGCACCAGCGCGGTCTCCGCCTCGAGGTCCGGGATCGGGCCGACCGTCTCGAAGTTGAAGCGGCGTTTGAGGGCCGCGGACATCTCGGAGACGCCCTTGTCCCGCAGGTTGGCGGTGGCGATCAGGTTGAAGCCGGGCGCCGAGTGCGCCAACGCGTCTTCGGTGCCCGCCAGTTCGGGCACCGCGATGCGCCGCTCGGACAGCAGCGACACCAGCGAGTCCTGCACCTCGGGCAGACAGCGGGTGACCTCCTCCACCCGGGCGATCCCGCCCCGCCGCATCGCGGTCAGCACCGGCGAGGGCACCAGCGCCTGCCGGCTGGGCCCCTGCGCCAGCAGCAGGGCGTAGTTCCAGCCGTACTTGAGCTGATCCTCGGTCGTGCCCGCCGTGCCCTGCACGACCAGCCCGCTGGTGCCGCACACGGCCGCCGACAGCAGCTCGGACAGCATCGACTTGGCGGTACCGGGCTCACCGACGAGCAGCAGACCGCGCTCCCCGGCGAGCGTGACGACACACCGTTCGACCAGCGCCCGGTCGCCGACGAACTTTTCCTCCACCACCAGCCGGCGCGGCACCCCGTCGGGTACCTCGGCGCCGTCGGGCAGCTTCAGGGCCCGGCCGTCGCTGCCCATGACGAAGGTGACGACCGCGCGCGGGGTCAGCAGCCAGGCGGGCGGCCGCGGACCGTCGTCGTACGCGGCCAGGAAGGCCAGTTCGGCGGCGAACCGGTCCTCGGGCGGCACGATCTGGCGGGTGGGTTCGGGAGAGAGGGTGGTGGTCATCGAGGTGTGCTCTTCCAGGTGCGACGGGACGGCGGTCATCGGCGGCGGCCCTTGCGGGTGGCGCGGGTGGTGAGCTCCTCGTAGGCCGGGGCGTCACCGGCGCGGACGCGGTCCCACGCGCGCGTGAACAGTTCGGGCACCGGCACCAGCGGTACCGGGCGGGAGTAGCCGCGGACCGGGTAGAGGCCCTGCTTCCAGAGCTCCACCGGCAGCGCGGGCGACTTCAGGTCCAGCCAGCCGCACGGCAGGAAGAGGGTGCGACCGGCGCGCGGCCGCCTGGCCTCCACGACCAGGTCGCTCGCCGCGAGCTCGGCGCGGGCCTTCTTCGTCCTGGCGGGCTTCCACCCGGTCCAGCGGGCGCAGTTGCGGTCCGTCGGGTCGGGCAGGGCGAGCAGCATCAGATACAGCGCCGCGGCGTCCTCCCCCAGCCCGTGCTTCCCGGCGACCTCGGTGACCAGCTCGGGCACGGTGAACGTCGGATCCTGCGCGTACCCCGCGGGCCCCTCGCCGCCGGCCGCGGCAGCGCGGGTGAGCTCCGCGTCCAGGAGGGTCCGCAGGGCCCACATGCTCTCGCCCCGTCCCATGCCGACGAGCCCCTCGAGCAGCCCGAACACCGGGTCGTCGGGGCCGGTTATCGCGCCCGTCCGCACCAGGACGGTCTCCTGGTCGCCGTACCAGGGGCGCAGCACCAGCGCCTCGCCCGCGTGGATCAGACCGCTCTCGTCGGCCCCGCCGGCGGCGGGCATGCCGTACGCCTTGCGCAGCTCGACCGCGGTCGAACCGGCCTTCGCCGTCCACGCCACGTCCAGGTCGAGCAGCAGCTCCGGGTCGGCGACCCGGCGGCGCAGCGCGGCGAGGCTCTCCGGCAGCGCGGCCCGCAGCGGATGACCGTACGGCAGGGAGTAGGCGAGCCCGGCGACGGCGGCCACGGCGCGCGTCAGGTCGTACCGCTCGGGCAGGGCCTGCGGGTCCTCCGGGACCAGGTCGCCGTCCTTGTCGGGGCGCTGGACGGTGGTACGGCTGATCCACGGGGTGCGCCGGGGGTTGAGGACGTCCTCGACCGAGCCGGTGGCGAGGCCCGCGAGGGAGAGCTCCCCTGCGAGGTCCTCGGGCAGCCGGCGGACCCCCTCGAACCGCTCCGCCCACACCCGGCCCGCGGCCTGTGTGTCCGGCCCGGCCGTCCACAGGTCGCCGGGGTTTCGGGGCAGCAGCGCGCCGACGAGCGCCGCCAGGGAGTCGTCCCCCACGGAGGCCAGCAGTTCGTCGCCGAGGGCCTTCTGCCGCGGCTTCAGACCGGTCGCGGCGATCACCTCGTCCGTGAGCTGCGCCGGCCGGCCGGCGAGCAGCAGGGCCGACTGCATGAGCCCCAGCCCGTCGCAGGTCGCGGCGGCGAGGGCGGCGGCCGCGTCCGGCTGCCAGGGAGCGGCACCCTTGGCCCGGACCAGCTCGGTGACCGCGCGGAGAGCGTCGGCGGGGAACACCGCCGGGTGAGCGGTCTCCCGCTCCAGGGCGAAGTGCGCGACCGCCCCGAAGGCCCCGGTCGGATCGTGGTCCAGGGCCAGCCACTGCACCACGTCGCGCTGCCGGTCGATGCTCTGGCAGCCGATGACGACGACGGTGCGGCCCTCCCGGCGCAGCACCTGACCGACCCGCTCCCACTTGTGGCCGGGCTCGCTCAGCACCACCTCGCGCAGCGCGCCCCCGGGAGCGGCCAGCGGCCCCTCAGCGACCGCCTCGAACAGCAGCAGCAGCGCCTCCCGGTGCGCCCCGGTCACCGTCGCCGAGGCGGCCCGGTAGGCCAGCGGGCGCAGCACGTCCAGCATGGACGTCCACACCGCGCCGCCCCAGGACACGGTGAACTCGTCGCTGCGCCACCCGTCCGCCGCGCCCGCCTGCCGGGAGGCCTCCACCAGGAGCTTGCCGTCGGCGGGCTTCCCGGACAGCACATGGTTCACGGCGCGGATCTGCCGCAGCGCGCTCCAGTGCACATCGCCGCCCCACCAGCCGTGCAGCCCCGCGAAACCGCTGACGGCCTCCCGCAGCGTCGCGTTGTCGCCGTGCTCGGGGCTGTAGTCCGCGAACATGCCCGCGGCGCGCCGGGGATCCTGCTCGGGCCGCTCGACCGGCGGCGCCACATAGGCGGCCGTCAGCTCGGCGAGCCGCAGCATCGCGCGCACCAGCTCGCCCACTCCGGTGACGAGCCGCGGGTCGCCCAGCGCGGGCAGGGCCGCGGCCACGACCTGACGCAGCACCTCATCGGCGGCCGGTACGACGGCCTGCGCGGCCGGGGTGCCGTCGACCGCCTTGGCCGCCGCCAGCTTCTCCCGCCGCTCCGTCAGCGCCCGCTCCCCGGCGCGCAGCAGCTCGGCCGCCTGCTCGTCGGTCAGCGCGCGCAGCACCGCCGACGCCCCCTCGTCCCGCGGACGCAGCGCGTGCCAGTACTCCACCGGCGGCACGAACCGGGTGCCGCGGGCGAACTCACCGCCCCGCTCCATGGGCGTGACCTGCCCCAGCTCCCCGGCGGAGGACGGGTCGTCCCCCGCGTGCAGCGTGATCTGGCGGCCGCTGCGGACCACGACCGGCTCGGCGCCCCCGGGCAGCCGCAGCGCGCCGAGCGGTACGCGCGAGGCGCGGCCCCGCTCCGCCGGCAGGGCGACGGTACGGCCGTCCGGCGTACCGGTGACCTTGCGCTCCCCGTCGCCCGCGCCCTCGGTGCGCACCCAGCGGCCGAGGACCGTGCCGTCCGTGCCGAACGGGCTGTGCTCCAGACCGGGCTGCAGCGGCAGCACCTCGCAGTGCTGCTGGAGCAGGGTGGCGTCCTCCCGGATGCCGGACCGGAGGAACGCGGGCAGCGAGGCACGCCCGTGCGTACCGGTCGCCGGGTCGTACTCCAGCCACACCGACTGCCGGCCCTGCCTGCCCTCGCGCCAGTGCGAGGTGCCGTCGCCGAGGATGCGCCGGCGGGGCGGCAGCACGGTGTCGCCGGGGTGCAGGGTGCGCCCGCCGGTGGCGCGGCCGCCGCCGGGCAGCGGGAGAGAAGGATCGCCCGCCTCGTTGCCGCCGTACCAGTACTGGGGGATCTGCTCGCCGCCGAGCTGGAACACGTCGGCAGGGCGGGCGGACCAGTAGCCGAACTGCTTGCCGTCCTGACGCCACATCACCAGCAGTTCGCCGTCGGTGTAGCGGAAGGACGGACGGTGCCAGCGGTCGAGCTCGACGGGCAGCCGCAGCTCGTGCTCCAGCAGGAGCTCCGCGGGGCCGACGACGAACACCTTGTGGCCGCGGGAGAGGATCAGCGCGGGCCACGCCTCGTCGACGGTCATCTTGTCGTCGTGGTCGTGCCGGGGCTTGGTCTCGGCCTCGATCCGGCGCACCGCCTCCTCCAGCGCGGGCCAGCCCAGCTCGTCCAGGATGCCCGCGCGCAGGGTGTGTCCGAGCAGCGGCGCCGCCCGGTGCGCGGCGACCTGGGCGACGGCGGCCGGGGCGATGACGGCGGCCACGGTACGGAACGGCCGCAGCCGCTCCAGCGCGGCCCGCGCGGCCGGCAGACCGACCGCGGCGGTCAGCTCCCCGGCGGCGTCCTCGAGCCACTCGCGCAGCACCTCACCCACCACGGGGTGGGCCGTCATACGCTTCAGTACCTCGGCGTCCGGACGCCGACCGCTCTGGGTGCTCTGTGTGCCGATCTCCGTGTACAGCAGGCGCCGCAGGCGCGGGTCGGCCGCCGTCGCCGTCAGATCGCGCGCGCCGGGCCGGTCCTCGGACAGCCAGCGGTGCAGTCCGAGGTACACCACCTGGTCCTCGGCCGGCGGCGTCAGCGGCACGCCCTCCGCCGCGCACAGGTCGAGCAGATCCAGGTCGGCCCCCGCGTGCCAGCGGCCGGTGAACAGGTCGACGGGCCGGGCCTGCGCGCGGAGCCTGGCGGCCATCCTCGCCACGAGCGCGAGGGTGGCCGGGGAACGCTCGCAGATGTTGCCGCCGTGCTTGCGGTGCAGCGCCCAGCGGCTGAGCCAGTCCGCCGTGTCGGCCTCGCCCGCCGCCGCCCCGGCCTCGCCGGTGAGCAGCAGATCCGCCCCGGTCTCCGCGAGCAGCCCCAGCCAGAACTCGTCGTCCTCGACGCCGCGGCCGAGACCGGCCGGCATGATCTCGAGCAGCCGTCCACGCACTTCCGGCCGCCGCTCGGCGAGCACGACCAGCGTGGCCCGGTAGGTGTTCCAGAAGGAGGCCGGGGCGCGGACCGCCGCGGGGGAGTCGAGCAGATCGGCGACCAGCCCGCACTCCTCGGTGACCCGGTCCAGCCCCGCCGCCTTGATCAGCCCGCGGGCGTCCTGCGGCAGCGACGCGTACGGTGGCATGCCCGCCGCGCAGCGCTCCACCGTCAGCTGCCGGAACTGCGCCCAGGCCTCGGCCGGGCTGAGCCGCGCGGCCAGCGCCTTGACATGCTCCTTCAGCGCCTTGACGGTGAGCGCGCCCGCGAAGGCGAACTCCAGGAACACGGCACGCTGCCGCTCCTCGTCCACCGCCAGCGCGTGCACTCGCTCGGCCTCGCGGGCCTTGCCGAAGAACGCGGCGGCGTACGTCGTGTTCTCCTGCTGGAGGAAGGCCCGCGCGGCCTGCTCGTAGAACGTCGGCAGGAAGTGCGGCACCGCGCGGCCGAGCCGCGTACCGAGCTCCTCGAAGCCCTCCTTGGCCGCGCCGGGACGGGACTTGGCCTGCCGTGCCAGCCGCTCGACGTCCTTGACCAGCGCCAGCGCGTGATGGCCGTTCGCCGGGTCGTTGACCAGCGCCCAGGCGGGGAAACCGAGCGTCTCCTTGCGCACCTGCCCGGCCTCGGCCACCTCCGTCTCCCGGGCCAGACCGAGGAAGTCGAGGGCGAGGTCCTCGGCCTCGCCGAGGGTGCCCGGCACCAGCCGGACGATCCGCCGGTCGTCCAGCGCGGGGTGGGTGTACGTGCGGACGGTGAGGGTGTCGGCGTCCTCGCGGGCCGTGCTCCCCGGGGGCAGGACCGCGCCCGCGTCGAGCAGGACGCCGGCGGTGGTCTCGTCGTAGGTCGTCATGCCGCCCGCTCCTCGTCCTCGATGTCGCGGCCCGCGTACAGTGCGGCCGCCATGCGCATGCCCTCCGACCAGGCCACCGGCCCGACCTGACCGAGCTTCAGCGCCCGGCCCGCCGGATCCGTGAACACCAGGGGACCGGTCTCCGCCTCCTCGTAGCCCTCGTAGTCGCCGACCCACACGCGGGCCTCGACCGTGCGGCCGTCCTCCAGGACGGAGAGGACGGCGTTGCCGCCGCGTACGCGGTAGCCGAGCTGGGTCACCCTGCCGTGCAGGAACCGCTGTTCCTTGAACGACCCGCCCGCGTACTCCTCCACCGAGGCGCCCTCGCCGTCCAGCGTGGCGGGCCGGTGCCACACCTCCCGGAAGAGCTGCTGGGCGCGCTGCTCCACCCCGAGTTCGACGGCGAACTCCCGCAGGTCCTCCAGCTCGTCCAGGAGCACCGGGTGCGGCAGCCGGACCAGGTCGGGGGTGATGCGCACGGTGTCGCCGTCGAGGTCGACCAGGCCGAGACCCCGCTCGGGGTCCGCGTCCCGCAGGAATCCGGCCACCTCGCCGTCGGCCCCGGTGACGACCAGGTCGCGCAGCGCGGCCTGCCACGCCGGGTCGGGCCACACCCGGGCCACCACCGCGAACGGCACCGGCAACGAGCGCACCAACCACCGCTCGACATCGGCCAGGCACTGCCGCTCGTGCCGTTCCAGCCACTCGGTGAGCTGACGCAGCCCCACCACCGCCGGATCGTCGGCGATCTTCGGTGGTACGGACTTCAACCGCCGCCCCGCCGCATTGCGGCACACCACCTTGCCTTCGTCGAGGGCGACCTCGTAGTCGCCGGCCGACACCCACCCCATTCGAGCCTCCCGCACCCGCAGCGATCAAGTGCTGGGAACTCTAGAACCAGCCACTGACAACGGGGCCCCGGCCGGAAAAATCGGCCGGGGCCCCGTGGGCGGGCAGGGTTGCTCAGCCCTCGACCCAGCCGTGGTTCTTCGCGAACTGCAAGAGCCCCGCGCGCACCAGGACGATCTGCTCCCCGGTGAGCGAGGGCGCCGCCGTCAGCAGGGACTCGGTGACGTCCCGGACGAACTCGTCGGTGCTGAGCACATCGCACAGCACGTCGTCGTCGGCCGCGAGCGGCTTGCCGTCCGCACCTCGCGCGAGCCGCACCCCGGACGCCTTGGGGCCGCGCTCGCCGTCCTCGATCTCGAACTCCACGACGATGCCCCGCCGCACCTGCGACTCCGGCATCAGCATGTCGTTGACGTGCAGGAAGACATCCTCCCCGCCGTCGTCGGGCGCGATGAATCCGTAGCCCCGCTGACTGTCGAAGCGCACCACACGACCAGCAACCATCCCAACCCCCAGCAACCTCGAAACACCCACTTCGGTGAACCTGCCCAGATCGTAGTCAAAGCCACCACCCGCAGGCGACTCCCGGGGTCCCGCTCCGCCCGGTACAACCCCGTGAGCAGCTCGATCACGGCCCGGGCGGTGGGGGGCGGGGCGTCGCGCCACCACAGGAGACGGACCGCGACGGGCTCCGCGTCGCGCACCGGCCGGTGGACGACATCCGGCCGCGGGTATTGGTGGGCCGCCCGACTCGGCGGTCACCCCGACACCGCGTCCGGCGGCCACAGCCCGGTCGTCCCGGCGCTGCTGTCGCTGCCGGTCGGAGCGGTGCTCGTGCCGCGTCACCCGCCGACCGTCCAGGCGGTCGGCCACGCCGTCGTCGCCGGGATCGCGTCCTGCGCCGTGCCCTGCCTCGCCGACCCGCTCACGCTGCGGCACGTGCCCCCGGCCGCGTTCGCCTGTTCATGAGCAGGCGCCGCGCGGCCGACCGGGATCAGTCCTCGGCGGCGGCCGCGCGCTCGGCGTCGCGCTTCTTGAGGCGGGCGCTCTCCTTGCGCACCTCGGCCTGCGTGGCCCGCTCCTTCTCCAGCCACTCCGGCTTCGCGTCCTTCAGCGCCTCGATCTGCTCGGTGGTCAGGGCCTCCGTCACCCCGCCCCGGGCCAGGCCCGCGATGGACACGCCCAGCTTCGCCGCGACCACCGGACGGGGGTGGGGGCCGTTCTCGCGCAGCGTCCGCAGCCACTCGGGCGGGTTCGCCTGGAGTTCGGTCAGCTCGGCGCGTGAGACGACGCCCTCCTGGAACTCGGCGGGCGTGGCGGGGAGGTACACACCCAGCTTCTTCGCCGCGGTGGCGGGCTTCATCGTCTGGGTGGTGGCTTGCGACTTCATATCGTCCAGACTATCCGCCGCCGACAGGACGTCCGACCACAGCCGGTAACCTGGCGGAATGACCGACCAGGCGGATTCCCCCTCGTTCCGGCTCGCGTACGTTCCCGGGGTGACGCCCGCCAAGTGGGTGCGGATCTGGGAGGAGCGCCTGCCCGACGTCCCCCTCACCCTCCTCCAGGTGCCCCCGGCCGAGGCCTCCGGCGTCCTGCGCGAAGGCGCCGCCGACGCGGCCCTCGTCCGCCTGCCCGTCGACCGTGCGGTGTTCAGCGCGATCCCCCTCTACACCGAGACGAGCGTCGTCGTGGTCCCCAAGGACCATGTGATCACGGCGGCCGAGGAGATCACCCTGGACGACCTCGCCGACGAGGTGGTCCTCCACCCCCTCGACGACGTCCTCGGCTGGGAGCGGCCGCCCGGCGAGCCCGCCTTCGAACGCCCGGCGACCACCGCCGACGCGATCGAACTGGTCGCCGCGAACATCGGCGTCCTGGTCGTCCCCCAGTCCCTGGCCCGCCTCCACCACCGCCGCGACCTCACCTACCGCACGGTCGTGGACGCCCCCCGGTCCGGCGTGGCCCTGTCCTGGCCCGAGGAGGCGACCACCGACCTGGTCGAGGACTTCATCGGCATCGTCCGCGGCCGCACGGTCAACAGCACCCGGGGCCGCGCCCAGCAGCCCGCCCCGGCGAAGGAGCGGCAGCCGCGCAAGGACACCGCCCGCGCCGGCGGGAACGCCGGGAAGAAGAACAGCGGCGGCGGCCGGCGCGCGTCCGGCGGCGGCAGGCCCCGCCGCCGGTCGTGACCGCCCGCGTCTACGGCACGAAGGCCGCCCCGCGTGCCGTGCTCACCACGGTGTCCCCGTCGGCGCGAGCGAGCAGCCCCTGCGCCACCCACCCGTCCACCACGGACCGCACGCGCGCGACCAGCGTCCCCTTGGACGCGAAGGGCGCCGCCGCCCACACTTCGTCGAGCAGGGTGGTCCCGTCCGCCCTCGCCGGGTTGGCCACACCCGAGTCGCTGTTGCCGAACACCACCCGGGGCTCGGCTCGGCGCACGTACGCGTGCGTCGGATCCTCGGTCCCCTCGAAGAACGGGGCGAACTCGGTTCCGTCCAGCGTGAAGTGCAGCGGCTCGCCGTCCACCGGGGTGAGGGAGGGCAGCAGGTCCCCGGAGAGGGCCGTGTTGCGGTACAGCCCGAACTCCAGGTACTCCGTGGCGGGATCGCGGGCGACGAGGTTCACCGGGCCGAGGAACAACGCCTGCAGGGACGGATCGTCGAGCGTCTTCTCCACCCGCAGCCGGAACGGCATCGCCACCCGGACGACGTCCCCGTCCCGCCAGGTCCGGGAGACGGTGAAGTAACTCCCGGGCGTCGGTGTCCCGTCGGCCTTCCGCCCGTTGACCGTCACCCGGAACCCGGCGGTCGCCCAGGCCGGCACCCGCAGCCGCAGCGCGAAGGCGGCGGTGCGCCCCCGGACGGTCAGCGTGCTGCCCTGCTCGTACGGGAACCGGGTGCTCTGCGCGACCGTGACGCCCTTCTCGGACCAGGTCAGCGTGGACGGGCTGTACAGGTTGACGTACAGCGAACTCCCGTCCGAGGCCTGGAAGTACACCGAGTCCTGGTACTTGGTGGCGCTCTCCATGCCGGTGCCCTCGCAGCAGGTCGTGCCCTGCTTGGGCGTGTAGTCGCGCACATGGCCCGGAGTGAGCCCGATGAAGTACGTCACCATCGGCTTCTCCGCGTCGGCGGTGTCCCGCCTGGAGCCGAGGACCTGGTTGTAGAGGGCCCGCTCGTAGTAGTCCATGTAGGCCGGGTCCTGCTCGTGGAAGAACAGGTTCCGGCTCAGCTTCAGCATGTTGTACGCGCAGCAGGTCTCGGCGGTCGTCGCGCCGATCGTGCCCGCGACGACGTCGCGCGCCTTCCAGAACTCGCCCGTGCTGGTGCCGCCGATGCCGTACATGCGGTGCGGTACGACCATGTCCCAGAAGTTGCGCGCGGCGTCGAGGTAGCGCTCCTCGCCCGTGGCGTCGTACAGCCGCAGACAGCCGGTGAAGACCGGGATGTGCTGGTTGGCGTGCAGGCCGTCGAGGACGTCGGTGTTCGCGGCGCACGCGTCGATGAGCCGGTCCAGGTCGAACAGCCGGGCCAGTGCGAGGTGTTCGGACCTGCCGCCGATCGCGTGCAGATCGCAGACCGCCTCCACGATCCCGCCGAACTCGCCGCTCGAGAAGATCCCCCACATCCGCTGGAGCGTGGCCGCGGGCAGCTTCGACAGCCGGGAGTACATCCAGTCACCCATCCCCGACGCCAGGTCCAGGGCACGGGGGTCGTCGGTGGCGAGGTGGGCGTCCAGCAGGCCGCGGAGGATCTTGTGGGCGGTGTAGTAGGGCGCCCACACCTTGGCGTAGTCGCTGCCGGTCATCGACTCCAGCTGGATGAACTGCGTCTCCGGGTAGGCGGCCAGGAACCCCGGATGGCTCGGCCCGCCCCAGGTACGGCGCAGGGTCGCGGTCAGACCGCGCCCGGAGCCGTCCGCGATCGTGGAGCCCGACGTCTCGTCGAAGGCGTACGACGCGAGGTCACCGCTCGCCGGCGCGTCCCGCAGCCCGGCGATCTCCTCGGCGGTCAGGGCGCGCGAGAACACGTCGAACCCGCCGAAGGCGCCCGCGAAGACGGGATCGGAGGCGTAGTGGGACCTGCCGAGCCAGTGGTCGGTCAGCGTGCCGAGGGCCGCCGGCGTGAGGGACATGGCCGTGTTGCGGGCCACGGCCGTGCCGTCGACGTACAGCGTGCCCGTGCCGTCCCCGATGGTCACCGCCAGGTGACTCCACTCGTCCAGGGGCAGCGCGGCGGTGCCGTCCAGTCCCTGTTCCCCGCCCGCGCCGCCGGTGGTGATCGCGAACCGGGGCACCCCGCGCGCGTTCCGCGCCGCCAGGTACAGGTACCGGGTGGTGTCGCTGCCGAAGTCGAGGACACGCGCCCAGGCGCCGTCGTGGGTGGGCCTCACCCAGGCGGCCAGGGTGACCGCCGACGCGCCGCCGAGGACGCCGGCGGGCAGGTCGACGTACTGGTAGGAGCCACGTACGTTGTCCACGGCTGTACCGAATCTCCCGGGCACGCTCAGCACGGCCGGACCGGCCCGCAGCGCCTCGCGCACCTCGGTCAGCGCGCCCACCATGGTCCGGATCCGCTCCGCGAACACCTGCTCGCCGGTGCTCGCGTACGCCTGGGACAGCATCGTCAGGAAGTGGCCGGTGTAGTGCCCGCGCAGATTGCCGTTCGCCTCGCCGTCGAGGCCCTCCCAGCCGCCCGGGGCGACCGCGCCGAGCGTGGCGAGGCCGGCGTTCGCGCGGAAGACCTGGAGCAGCCGGTTCACGTCGTAGCCGCGGGCGTGGTCGAGCATCAGGCGCCGCTTGGCGGCGAAGATCCCGGGGCCGAGGGCGACGTCCTCGAGCGGGAAGGGCCGCAGCGCCCAGATGGCCGGCGGTGGCAGCGTGGCGGCCGAGGCCCCGGGGGCCGCCGCCGCGCCGGCCCCGGGCGCGGCGGCGGCGAGGATCGCGCTCTGCAGAAGGGTGCGTCTGGTGAGGGGCGGTGCCATGGGTGCTGCTCCTCCGGTCTACGGTTCGGAATGTCGAACAATGTGCGAGTGATCGACCGACCAGACGCTAGGAGGGGCACGGAGGGGCGTCAACGGTCCTGACAGGACGGAAAGTTGCGAACGCGGGCCGCTACCTCGCGGCCGCCCGTCCGATCGACTCGACCAGCGGCAGCAGGCGGTGCGGGACGCGTTCCCGCAGAGCCACCTCGGTCCGGGTGCGGACCACGGCGGGGAGGCTGATCAACTTCTGGATCACGTCCTCGAGGTGGGCGTTGTCGCGTGCCACCACCCGGGCCAGGAGATCGCCGCCGCCGGTGATCGAGAAGGCCTCGACGATCTCCGGTACGGCGGCCAGCGCGTCGCCCACCTCGTCCAGGTGGCCCTGGGTGACCTCGATGTGCACGAACGCCAGGACCGGATGGCCGAGCGCGGCGGGCGACAGGGACGGGCCGGTGCCGGTGATCACACCGTCCCGCTCCAGCCGGTCCAGCCGGGCCTGGAGGGTGCCGCGGGCGACGCCGAGGACGCGTGCGTACTCCCGCACGCTGGTGCGCGGCTGTTCGAGCAGCAGCCGCAGGATGCGGGTGTCGAGCTCGTCGACGGCCATGGTGCCCGGCCTCCCTGTACGTACCTCTGGTACCTGGCGGATCGCGGCCGACTGTACCCGCACTCCGACCGCGCTCGGCCGATCAGGTGCCGCGGCCGTGCCGTGCGGGTGTATCGCGCGGCGCGCGCTCTCGCCCCGCGGCCCGCTGGCTAGGGATCCCCTGAACGCAGGTCCGAGAGGGAGGCGGCGGTCCGTGGACGACGAACGCGGCGGATCGGTCCGAGCGGCCGTCGAAGCGGCCGATGCCGCCGACGCACGGCTGCCCGTGTACGACGGCGGGGGGCTGCTCCGCAAGGCGTTCCCGCACCACTGGTCGTTCTTCCTCGGCGAGATCGCGCTCTACAGCCTGATCGTCCTGGTGCTCACCGGGGTCTGGCTGACCTTCTTCTTCCAGCCCGAGATGCGCGAGGTCATCTATGACGGCTCGTACGTGCCCCTGCGCGGCATCCCCATGTCAGCCGCCTTCGACTCCACCCTGCGGATCAGCTTCGACGTGCGCGGCGGTCTGCTGATCCGGCAGGTGCACCACTGGGCGGCGCTGGTCTTCGTCGCCGCGATCGGCGTCCACCTGATGCGGATCTTCTTCACGGGCGCCTTCCGCAGACCGCGTGAGATGAACTGGGTCATCGGCGTCACCCTGCTGGTGCTCGCCCTGGCGGAGGGGTTCGCGGGGTACTCGCTCCCCGACGACCTCCTCTCCGGCACGGGACTGCGCATCGCTCAGGGCATCATGCTGTCCCTGCCCGTGGTCGGCACCTACGTGAGCATGTTCGCGTTCGGGGCCGAGTTCCCCGGACAGGACATCGTGCCCAGGCTGTACAGCCTGCACATCCTGCTGCTGCCGGGCGCGCTGATCGCCCTGGTCACCGTCCACCTCGTCCTCGTGTTCCACCTGAAGCACACCCACTGGAGGGGCCCGGGCAGGACCGGCGCGAACGCCGTCGGCAAACCCGCCTTCCCCCAGTTCACGGCGTCCTCGGGCGGCTTGTTCCTCATGGTCTTCGGTGTGCTGACCGTGCTCGCCGGGCTGGTGCAGATCAACCCGGTGTGGGTGTACGGGCCCTACCGCCCGGACGTCGTGTCGACCGGCGCCCAGCCCGACTTCTACGTCGGCTTCCTGGAGGGCGCGCTCCGACTCGTGCCGCCCTGGGAGACGAACCTCGCCGGCCACACCCTGATGTGGAACGTCCTGCTGCCCGCCGTCGTCCTCCCCGGGGTCCTCTTCCTGGCCCTGTACGTGTATCCGTTCGTCGAACAGCGCCTCACGGGGGAGGAGTGGCACGAGAACCACCTGTGCGACCGCCCGCGCGAACGGCCCGTCCGCACCGGCCTCGGCGCCGCCGGCATCGTGTTCTACGCCGTCCTGCTGCTGGCCGGCGGCAACGACGTCCTCGCGCTGTCCTTCCGAGTCTCCGTGAACGCCCTCACCTGGATCTTCCGTGTCGCCCTAGTCGTCGCCCCGGTGCTGGCGTTCATGGTCACCCGGCGGCTGTGCCACGCCCTGCTGGAGAGGGAGCGGGAACTGCTCACCGAGGGCGTGGCGACCGGAGAGGTCCGCCAGTCCGTCGCCGGGGGCTACGAGAGCGACCACCGGCCGGTGGAGACGTTCCGCCCCGGCATGCCGAGGACACCGCTCAGCCCGCCCGGCCGGAGTCCCGGTCGGCGTACTGGAAGACCATTCCGAACACCCCGGCTCCCAGCACGCCGACGCCGATGAGGAACAGCCACAGCCCGTAGACCACCCCCGTCGCCGTGACCGCGAACCCGGCGGCGGTGACGACCGGCCAGCGGCTGTCCGGCGGGAAGAACTCCAGCGGCCCGGCGCCCTCGGCCACCTCGGCGTCGGGGCGGTCCTGGGGGCGCAGCCCCTTGCGCCGGTGGTTCATCGCGCAGAAGAACGAGATCACCGAGGCCATGAGGAAGGCGACGATCAGTGCCGCCGTACCGGCCGGATCCCAGTGCGCCCAGAAGCCGTAGAACACCGCGGTGCCCGCGAAGAAGGCGGCGACACCGCCGAACAGCAACGACTCAGTCCTCATGGGGCAACCGCTCCCGCTTCCGCTCGGCGATGTCCGGATGGTGCAGGTCGAAGGCCGGCGACTCCGAACGCACCCGGGGCAGCGCCACGAAGTTGTGCCGTGGCGGCGGGCACGAGGTCGCCCACTCGAGGCCCCGGCCGTACCCCCACGGATCGTCCTCGGTCACCCGCCGCCCGTGCCGCGCGGTGTGCCACACGTTGTAGAGGAAGGGCAGAGTGGAGATCCCGAGCAGGAACGCGCCCACCGACGACAGCGTGTTCAGCAGCGTGAAGTTGTCCTCAGGGAGGTAGTCGGCGTACCGGCGGGGCATGCCCTCCTCGCCCAGCCAGTGCTGCACCAGGAAGGTCAGCTGGAAGGCCGGGAACAGCAGCCAGAAGTGCACCTTGCCCAGCCGTTCGTCCAGCATCCGGCCGGTGAACTTGGGCCACCAGAAGTAGAACCCGGCGAACATCGCGAAGACCACCGTGCCGAACAGCACGTAGTGCAGGTGCGCCACGATGAAGTACGAGTCGGTGAGATGGAAGTCCAGCGGCGGCGACGCGATGAGCACCCCGCTCAGCCCGCCGAGCAGGAACGACACCAGGAACCCCGTCGCCCACAGCATCGGCGTCTCGAACGACAGCGACCCCTTGTGCATGGTGCCGATCCACGCGAAGAACTTGATGCCCGTCGGCACCGCGATCAGGAACGACATCAGCGAGAAGAACGGCAGCAGCACCGCACCCGTGGCGAACATGTGGTGCGCCCACACCACCGCCGACAGCATGGTGATCGCGATCGTCGCCCCGATCAGCGACAGATAGCCGAACAGCGGCTTGCGCGCGAACACCGGGATGATCTCCGAGACGATCCCGAAGAACGGCAGCGCCACGATGTACACCTCGGGATGCCCGAAGAACCAGAACAGGTGCTGCCACAGGATCGCGCCGCCGTTCGCCGCGTCGAAGATGTGGCTGCCGAACTTCCGGTCAGACTCCAGCGCGAGCAGCGCCGCCGCCAGCACCGGGAACGCCGGCAGCACCAGGATCGAGGTGAACAGCACGTTCCAGGTGAAGATCGGCATCCGGAACATCGTCAGGCCCGGCGCGCGCAGGCACATGATCGTGGCCACGAAGTTGACCGCGCCCAGCGTGGTCGACACACCGGTCACCACCAGCCCCATCACCCACAGGTCACCGCCCGCGCCGGGGGAGTAGTACTCGCTGTTCAGCGGCGCGTACGCGAACCAGCCGAACGCCGCCGCTCCGCCGGGCACCACGAACCCCGACACGACCATCAGCCCGCCGAACAGGTACATCCAGTACGACAGCGCGTTCAGCCGCGGGAACGCCACGTCCGGCGCCCCGATCTGCAACGGCATCACCGCGTTGGCGAACCCGGCGAACATCGGCGTCGCGAACAGCAGCATCATCACCGTGCCATGGATGGTGAAGAGCTGGTCGTAGCCCTGCTCACTGGTGAACTGCAGCCCCGGACGGGCGAGTTCGGCGCGCATCGCCAGCGCGAGGAGCCCGGCGAAGAGGAAGAAGCAGAACGCCGTGACCATGTACAGGCGCCCGATCACCTTGTGGTCGGTCGTGGTCGCCCAGCGCAGCAGCGTACGGCCGAACGGGCGCGAGGAGGCCGCAGCGGGGCCGGGAGTCTCGTCGACGCGCTCCGACAGCTCGGTCATCGTCCTCCTCCAAGGTTGCCCGGAAGCCGTGCCACCGGGCGCGGACCTGCGCCGACGCTACTGCCGTGGCCGGCCGGAGGAAGCCACGCCACGCCTCCTGTCCGCCGTCAGAGGGGCGGACGGATGAGGGGATGCACCCCGTGGGCCGGGGTACTCGACGCAGATGCAGACCTACACAGCGGTGGTTCACGAAGCGGCGGCGGGGCGGTCCGTGTTCGGAGTGCTGGCCGTGCTCGTCGGAGGCCTCGTGATCACCGGCGCGCTGATCTGGGCCGTACGCCTCGGCATCAAGGTGAGAGGGAGGGAATCGCGGCCTCCAAGGCCCGGAGAGCAGCCCACCCGGCCGCAGTCCGGCTCCACCCACGAGTCCTGGGAGCGGCGGGAAGCGGACGAGGTGCCGCGCGCCGCCGACCGGAGCGAGCGCCTCACACCCCATGAACTCAGGCCATCCGGCACCAAACGCAGCGAGGACCAGACCCGGCCGCGCTGGGACTCACGCTGACCGGTGCAGAGCAGAGGCGGCGATCACCGTGCTCTTCCTCGATCGCGCGCAGGCCGGACGCGAGCTCGCGCGAGCCCTGCGTACCCGGCAGGAGGAGGGCGCCCTGCCCGACCCCGTGGTCCTCGCCCTGCCGAGGGGCGGGGCCGCCGTCGCCGCCGAGGTGGCCCGGGCGCTCGGCGCCCCGCTCGACGTGCTCGTCGTACGGAAGATCGGTGCCCCCTTCCAGGAGGAGATCGGCGTCGGCGCGATCGTCGGCGACGCCCCTCCCCTCCTCGACGAGGACACCCTCGCCCGGCTCGGCCTCGACGCGGGTGACCTCGGCCGGGTGGTGGAGCGCGAACGCGCCGAACTGCACCGCCGCGAACGGCTCTACCGCCACGGCCGTCCCGCCCCCGACCTGCGGCGACGCACCGTGATCGTCGTCGACGACGGGCTGGCGACCGGTGCCACGGCCCGGGCGGCGCTGCGCGCCGTACGGCTCGGGGCGCCCCACAGGGTCGTCCTCGCCGTCCCGGTCGGCGCACCGCAGGCGGTGGACCTGCTGCGCTCCGAGGCCGACGACGTGATCTGCCTCCACCGGCCGCGCGGCTTCATGGCCGTCGGCCTCTGGTACGAGAACTTCGAACAGCTCACGGACGACGACGTGCTGCACGTCCTGCGGGTGGCCGGCGGGGCGAGTGGCCCGTTGGCCCCCTGACGGCGGACGCAGACGGGTCATTCCTGTGCCATTGGCACAGTGTTCTGTACGGCAGTTGAACCATGTGCCCGCGGATGCTGAGATGGACCGGTCGATGGCGCTGCGGAACCCCGCGGCGCCTTTTTCATGCCGGGACGTCGGCCACGAGCCGTCAGGGGGCGGGAAACAGTGCTGAAGAAGGTGTTCACGGCTCCGGACCCGGGGCGGACGCGGCTGCGCTTCGCCGCCCGGGCCGTCCTCGGCATCGGCCTGGCCGCCATGGTGTGCGGCCTGGTCGGCCACTCCCTCGCCGGTGCCGTCACGGGCGGCCTCGCCGCGCTGCTCGCCCTGTTCACCGTCACCGACGCCACCGTGCGCGGCCAGGCCGTCACCACCGCGCTGCTGCCCGCGGCCGGGCTGCCCGTGCTCACCGCGGCCACCGTCCTGCACGCCCACCCCGTGGCCCGCGACCTCGCCTTCCTCGCCGTCATCGGCGCGGGCGTGTACGCCCGCCGCTGGGGGCCGCGCGGGCACAGCCTGGGCGTGTTCGCGTTCATGATGTTCTTCGTCGCCCAGTTCCTGCACACGGGGCCCGGCAGGCTCCCCGAGCTGTACGCGTCCGTCGCGCTGTCCCTGGCGACCGCGGCGGCGGTGCGCTTCGGCGCATGGTGCTACGAGCGCGGGCTGCCCCCGGCACCCGTGCCCGCCCCGCCCGGCGGCCACGGGCTCGCCCGCGTCACCACACGGCAGGCCGTCCAGGCCACGGCCGGCGCGGGCTTCGCCCTGGCCGTGGGCCAGCTGATGTCCGGACAGCGCTGGTACTGGGCCGTCGGCGCCACCTGGTGGATCTTCGTCAACACCGCCTCCCGCGGCGAGACCCTGATCCGCGGCTTCCGCCGTGTCCTCGGCACGGTGATCGGCATCGGACTCGGCCTGCTGGTCGCGCTCCCCGTGCACGGCGCGCCGGTCCCCACGGCCGCCCTGGTCGCCGTCTCCGTCTTCGGCATCTTCTACACGGCGGCGGTCTCCTACACCTGGATGATGCTCTGGGTGACCCTGCTCGCGGCGCTCCTCTACGGCCTCCTCGGCGTCCTCACTCCCGGACTGCTCGCGCTGCGGCTCGCGGAGACCGGCCTGGGCGCACTCGGCGCCGCGCTGGCGGTGCTGTTCGTCCTGCCGGTCACCACCCACACCGTCACCGACGCCTTGATCGAGCGCGCCTGGCACTGCGCGCACGCCTGCACCGCCGAGGCTGCCGCGCACCTCGCGGGCGACCCGGCGGCCGACCCCGCGGCCAGGGTCGCGGAACTGGAGCAGCTGCTCGGCCGGGTCCGGCTCGCCCTCGCCCCGCTCCTGCACCCCCTGAACCCGATGCCCGGCCGCAGGCGGCGCGCCCGCGAGGTGCTGGTCCTGCTCGACGTCTGCGCCCGCGACTGCCGTGACCGGGTCGCCGCCGCGACCTCCCGGCGCGCGTCGGCATCACTCAGCCCGTCGGGTGTCTGAGGGCGAGGCACACCCCCTCCTGGTCTAGACCGGTGCTGATCAACTGCTACCGTCACCCCGGACAGGCGCAGTGACCGAGAGGGGACAGCGGTGGCAGACCTCGGCGTAAGGCCCCGGCGGGCGTTCATCGGCTCGTTCACGGCGGCGGGAGGGCCCGGCATCGTGACGGCCGCCATGGACCCGGGCAGCGGGGCGCTCACCGTACTGAGCAGCCAGAACGGCCTCCCCGATCCCTCCTACCTGGCCCTGTCGCCGGCCGGCGACATGCTCTACGCGGTCAGCGAGACGGCCGAGGGCGCGGTGGCCGCGTACCGCGTCACCGGGGACGTGCCGGAACCGGCCGGGGCGCCGGTGCCGGTCGACGGCAGCGGTCCCACCCACCTCGCCGTCTTCGACGGTCATGTCCTGACCGCCAACTACGGCTCCGGCAGTGTGACCGCCGTCCCCGTCCGCGCGGACGGCAGCCTCGCCCGGACTGCCTCCGGGGTGCTCCGGCACACCGGCTCCGGGCCGCACACCCCGCGCCAGCAGGGCCCGCACGCCCACCAGGTCCAGCCCGACCCCAGCGGCCGCTGGGCGGTCAGCGTCGACCTCGGCACGGACTCGGTGCGGGTGTGCGCTCTGCACGAAGGCCTTCCGGTCCTGCACCACGAGCACGCGCTGCGCCCCGGCTCCGGGCCACGCCACCTCGCCTTCCATCCCGGCGGCTCGTACGCCTACGTCGTCAGCGAACTCACCCCGACCGTCACCGTGTGCCGCTGGGACGCCCTGGACGGCTCCCTGAAGCCCCTGGCGGAGGTCGCGGTGCTCCACGACGCCCCCGCCGGGGACGCCTACCCCTCGGGGATCGCCGTGGCGCCCGACGGCCGGTTCGTGTGGACCGCGACCCGCGGTGAGGACGTGCTGTCCGTGTTCGCCGTGTCGGACGAGGGGGACGCGCTGCGGCTGACGGGCACCGTGCCGTGCGGCGGCCACTGGCCGCGGGCCCTCACCGCCACCGACGGCTTCCTGTACGTCGCGAACGAACGCTCCGGTGACGTCACCTGGTTCATCGTGGACCAGGCCACGGGCCTTCCGCGGCTCGCCGGCTCGATCCCCGTCCCCGCGGCGTCCTGCGTGGTCGTCGGCTGACCCGCCCACCCCCGCCGCACCCGAATCCGCCACGCCGGATCCCGCCTGCCGGATCCCACGCCGAAGGGCCCGCTCCGCACCCGGAGCGGGCCCTTCGTGTCGTACGGCGTCCAGGACCGACCGTCCCGCCGGTCAGCGCACGGGCGCGCCCTGCGGCTGCTGCGGGGCGATGCCCAGGGAGGTCGTGTACTTGGCCAGCGCGAGCTTGCCGATCGCCGGGTACGGGCCGAGCGCCTCGGCTGCGGCGCAGCCCGCCTCCCTGGCCGCCTCCTCGATCAGCGCGGCGTCGATCTCCGGGCCGATCAGGTACGGCGCCAGCGCCAGCTGCTGCGAGCCCGAGGACCGCAGCTGCTCGGCGACGGACGCGATGGAACCCTCCTGGTCCAGCGCGGCGGCCATCACCGGCACGGCGAGCCGCGCGGCGAGCAGCATGCCGGTGATCCCGGCGGCCTGCACGGCCTCCTCGCCGCCCACAGAGGCGAGGATGATGCCGTCCGCGGCCGTCGCCACGGTGAACAGGCGGGCGCGGTCCGCGCGCGCCAGACCCGCCTCGGACAGCCGCACGTGCAGCGCCTCGGCGAGCAACGGGTGCGGGCCCAGCACATCGGTCAGCTCGGCGGCGACCCGGCTCTCCATGACGGCCTGGCGGACCTGGCGCAGCAGCGCGCTGTCCGGACCGGCCAGCAGCGGCACCACGACCGCGACCGGGCCGTCGGGCTCCTTGACGTCCAGACCGGCGGCACGGGCCTGCTCGTAGCGGGCGGTGCGCTCCTCGGCGGCGTGCGCCAGAACGGCCTGCAGGGTGGTGTGCTCGGTGTCGTCCCCGTCCAGGTACCCGATGCGCGCGTCGAGGCCGGGGAGCTCGGAGCGGGCGATGCTCACGATCTCCTCGGCGAGGCCGCGGCCGGCGGCGCTCGACGCGCCCGGGACCGCGAGGACGAGCGCGGGCGCGCCCTCGGGAGCAGCCAACGGCTCGGGTCGGCGGTGCCGCCCGGGCTGGCGAGGTCGCGGCATTCGTACTGGCAGGCCGGACGCGGGCCCAGTGGGGGAGCTCATGGCGACGCATGTTACTGGCTAATTGGGTTCCCCTGTTCGGGGAGGGTGCACGTGAGCGGTATCCGTCCGGTTTTGTCTGATGAGTTACGTACGGATCAGAAGTGATCAGCGTGTTTTCCGGGCGACTTGCCCTCGACAGGAGCAATCCCTCTTTTGGGGGACGGTGTACGAGTTGTTCCGTACGCTCCCTACGCTCCGCGGACCACCGACAGCAGTGCCTCGTCGGCCGGCAGGGGGAGGCGGCCGACGGCCAGTCCGGCGGCGATCCGTACCGCGCCGTGCAGCGGATCCCCTTCGGCGGTCACCCGCCGCGCGTGCGGCATCCTCGTCGCCAACTCCTCCGCCAGCGGTACGAGGAGAGGGTCGCCCAGCCGCGCCAGGCCCCCGGTGAGGGCGAACGGGGGTGTGCCGTCGGGCGGGCAGACGGCGGCCGCCGACTCCGCGATGTGCCGGGCCGCAGCCCGCAGGATGCCCGAGGCCGACGGGTCGTCCGGCGCGCAGCGGGCGACCTCGGGCGCGAAGGAGGCGAGGACGGCCGCCCGGTCCGGCCGCGGATAGAGCAGCCCCGGCAGCCCGGGCACAGGCCCGAACCTCTCCTCGGCGCACCCCAGCAGCCGGGCCGACCCGCCGGGCCGGCCGTCGTACGCGCGCAGCGCGGCCTCGAGGCCTGCCCGCCCGATCCAGGCCCCGCCGCCGCAGTCGCCCAGCAGATGGCCCCAGCCGTCCGCCCGGTGCCACGCCGTCAGATCCGTACCGATCGCGATGAGACCGGTGCCGGCGGCCACCACGGCACCCGGTCTCGGTCCCAGGGCGCCGGTGTACGCGGTGACGGCGTCGGCGGCCAGCGCGGTCGTGCGGACCCCGAACTCCCGTGCCAGGGCGGTCGGCAGCTCGGCCCGAAGGGCCTCGCCGAGGCTGCTCAGTCCCGCCGCGCCCACAACGGCCGTGTCCGGCCGCCCGACTCCCGTCTCGGCTGCCAACGCCCGCACCATCGGCACCAGTTGTTCCAAGAGGTGGCCGGGATCGATCCCCCGCTCACCGGTCCGCACCGGAACCCCGGAGGACCGCTCGGCGAGCGCACCCCGCCCCACGGTCCCGACGGCCACCCGCAGACCGGAGCCGCCGGAGTCCACGGCCAGGATGCCGAGGGCGCCCTCCGGGCCCGCCGGGACGGTCACGGCAGGTGCCGGTGCACCGGGTGCGCGGCGGTCCTGCGTGCGGTCGGGGTGGGCGGTTCCGAGCAGCCGGGAAGGAGGGCCGGCCAGACATGACGATCATGGCGGAGTGGTTCGGTCACTGGATGCGACAAGCTCGTATCTCCTTCCCGGTGGCCGTCGGAGCGGTCCGCTCGACCGGTTCGCGGACCTCGGCGAGGAGGAAGACTAGCGTCCGCGGAACGGTCCCTGTCCGGAGACTTTCCTGCGTATGCGGGGCGTCTGTGTGTGCCAGTAGAGTGACGCGCCGTGGCACCACGACCTTTGCATGAACTTGTTGAAGCGGGCTGGGCGAAGGCTCTCGAGCCTGTGGCCGAACGCATTGCCGCCATGGGGGACTTCCTCCGGGCCGAGATAGCGGCCGGCCGGACCTACCTTCCGGCGGGGGCGAATGTCCTGCGCGCCTTCCAGCAGCCCTTCGACGACGTCCGCGTCCTGATCGTCGGCCAGGATCCCTACCCGACGCCGGGGATGGCGATCGGGTTGAGTTTCGCGGTCTCGCCGGAGGTGCGCCAGCTGCCCGGCAGCCTGGAGAACATCTTCCGGGAGCTCCACACGGACTTGGGGCTGCCCCGGCCGTCGAACGGTGATCTGACGCCGTGGACCGAGCAGGGGGTGCTCTTGCTCAACAGGGCGTTGACGACCGCCCCGCGCAAGCCGGCGGCGCACCGCGGCAAGGGCTGGGAGGAGGTCACCGAGCAGGCGATCCGGGCCCTGGCGGCGCGAGGGAAACCGCTGGTGTCGGTCCTGTGGGGGCGTGACGCGCGTAATCTGAGGCCGCTGCTGGGCGAACTTCCGGCGATCGAGTCGGCTCACCCCTCGCCGATGTCGGCGGACCGTGGCTTCTTCGGTTCGCGGCCGTTCAGCAGGGCCAACGACCTGCTCGTGCGGCAGGGGGGCCGGCCGGTGGACTGGCAACTGCCGTAGCCCGCACTCCCCACCGGGACGCATGCCCCGTTCCCTGGGTGAACGGGGCGTGCACGGTCGGCAGACGAGCGCTTTCCCGCCGGCCGGCGTGCGGTCCGCACCGGGACAGTGGTGATCAACCGATGCCAAGGCCCCGGTGGCCCCTCCTGCCGGACTCAGGCGGTCACCGCGGCCCGCACACACAGCACGTCCGGCAGGTGCGAGGCCAACTGCTGCCAGCTGTCGCCGTCGTCGGCGGAGGCGAAGACCTCGCCGTTGCGGTTGCCGAAGTACACGCCCGCCGGGTCCGCGTCGTCCGTGCACAGCGCGTCGCGCAGCACCGTGCCGTAGTGGTCCTCCTTCGGCAGCCCCGCCGTCAGCGGCTCCCAGCTCCTGCCCGCGTCCGCCGTGCGGAACACCCGGCAGCGGTGGTCGGCCGGCACCCGGTCGGCGTCGGCGTTGATCGGGAAGACGTACGCCGTGTCCCCGCGCCTGGGGTGCGCGGCGACCGCGAAGCCGAACGTGGAGGGCAGGCCCTCGCCGATGTCCGTCCAGCGCCCGCCCGCGTCGTCGCTGCGGTACACGCCCCAGTGGTTCTGCAGATAGAGACGGTCCGCGTTGGCCCCGTCCCGCGCGACCTTGTGCACGCACTGGCCGAACTCCGGGTGCGGATCCGGCAGGAACACCGCGGAGACACCGGAGTTGGACGGCTGCCAGCTCTCGCCGCCGTCCGTCGTACGGAACACGCCCGCCGTCGACACGGCCACCGTCACGGCCCGGGGGTCGCGCCGGTCGGTGAGCACCGTGTGCAGGCCCTCCCCGCCGCCGCCCGGCACCCACCGCGAGCGTGTGGGGTGCTCCCACAGCGGGCGGACCAGCTCGAAACTCTCCCCTCGGTCCTCCGAGCGGTAAAGCGCCGCCGGTTCCGTCCCCGCGTAGACCACGTCCGGCTCGGCGGCCGCCGGGTGCAGCTGCCACACCCGCTCCAACGAGGCCTCCGTGTCCTGCGGGAACTTGACCGCGGGCCTGGCCGGTTCCGTCCAGGTGCGGCCGAGGTCGTCCGAGTGGAACACCGACGGACCCCAGTGCGCGCTGTCACCGCCGGCCAGCAGGCGCGGGCTCTCGCCGCGGGTGTCGATGGCGACCGAATAGATCGCCTGTGCGTTGAAGTAGGGGGATTCGTCGAACTCCCATGTGCCGCCGCGCCGACGCCCGATGAACAGGCCTTTGCGGGTGCCCACGGCGAGCAGTACCTCGGTCATGCCGATCACCTCCGCTGTGTCCCGGACCTCCTTGTCCCAGACACCGGCCAGTCTGCACCCCGCCACTGACAGTCACCTCCGGGCGCGCCGTCATCGCAGGTCACAGAGGTGGTGGCGGGTTCGATCGCATGACGTCGGCCACATTCCGAGGGATGCCTGCGCGGGCGGCGGGTCCGTGCGACCGTCGTGACGGGGGTCTCACCCTGAGCATCAGGACCGCCCGCCGCGTATGGGAGGGCGGTCCGACGATGTTCGTGCGCTCGTGAGGAGGATGCCTTCGATGGCGTTCCGTGGTCCGAAGGTGTGGCTGTGGCGCTGGCGGCGCAACCCGCTGAAGCGTCGCGCCGACGCGGTGGAGGCCTGGGTGGTGCTCGGTGCCTGGGCGCTGACCGTCCTTGCCGGGGTCCTGGCGGGATGGGCGGCCGCAGGGTCCGTCGAGCACGGGCTGGCCCGGGAACGCGTCGAGTGGCGTCCCCTCGAGGCCCGACTGACCGAACCGGCACCCGGCGAGGCCGCCCGGCAGAACGGCTCCGCCGGCACCGACCAGGTCTGGGCGAAGGTCGCCTGGACCGGCCCCGACGGCTCGGCCCACACCGGCCAGGTCCGGGTCGCCGCGGGCAGCCCCGCCGGCACCACGGTCACCGTCTGGACGGACCGCCAGGGCCGCCTGGTCACCAAGCCGGCCACCCCTGCCCAGGCCCGGCTGCGTGCTTCCCTGGTCGGCAGCCTGGCCGGGGTGGGCATGGCCGCCTTCCCCTTCGTCGGCGGCCGCCTCCTGTGCGGCCGTCTGGAACGCCGTCGTGTCGAACAGTGGGACGCCGACTGGGCCCGGTTCGACGCGCTGTGGGGGAGGCCCACGGGCTGATCCCCGGCCGGCGGCGGGGCGGCGGGCCGGTGGGTTCCGCTGCGGGGCCGAGGTCGGACGGGCGCGGCGGTCTCCACGCGCGTGTGCGGGCGCTCGGCCGCGCCGGGGCGTGCGGCATCCCTCCACGCGCGTGTGCGGGCCCCGGGCGCAGCATCGTGGCCACCGCATACCCGGCCGGGCCCTCTCAGGGCCCCAGCCCCGGCATGCGGCTTCCGGCGCTCACTCCCCGCCAGGAAGGTTCCGTTCCAGGATCGCGTCGAGATCGGCCGTGTCGGGGAGGGTGCCGAAGGCGTGGCCCCAGTCGCCGCCGAGCCGGGTCGCGCAGAAGGCGTCCGCGACCGCGGCCGGGGCGTGCCGGACCAGGAGTGAGGCCTGGAGGACGAGGGCCATCCGCTCCACCAGCCGCCGGGCACCGGACGGTGTCGTCCCGCCCAGTTCGGACCTCATCCGTGCGACGGCCGCGTCCAACCGGGGGTCCGCACCTCGCGCCAGGTCGAGTTCGCCGAACAACGCCTGCGCCGTCGCCGGTTCGCGGGTCAGAGCCCGCAGCACGTCGAGGGCGTTGACGTTGCCCGAGCCCTCCCAGATCGACAGCAGCGGGGCCTCGCGGTAGTGCCGGGGCATACCGGAGTCCTCCACGTAACCGTTGCCCCCCAGGCATTCCAGCGCCTCCGCGGCGAAGGCCGGACCCCGCTTGGTCACCCAGTACTTGCCGACGGCGGTGGCGATCCGCCGGAAGGCCCGCTCGCCGGCGTCCCCGCGCACCGCCCGGTCGGCCGCCCCGGCCAGCCGCAGCGTCAGCGTGGTCGCGGCCTCCGACTCCAGCGCAAGGTCGGCCAGGACGTTGCGCATCAGCGGCTGGTCCAGCAGCCGCGCACCGAACGCGCTCCGGTGCCGTACGTGATGACCCGCCTCCACGAGCGTCTTCCGCATCAGCGACGCCGACATCATCACGCAGTCCAGCCGCGTGCAGTTGACCATCTCGATGATCGTCTTCACGCCCTGCCCCTCGGGGCCGACCAGCCAGGACACGGTCCCGTCGAACTCGGGCTCGGAGGACGCGTTGGAGCGGTTGCCCAGCTTGTCCTTCAGCCGCTGGATGCGAAAGGTGTTGCGGCTGCCGTCCGGCAGGACGCGCGGCACGAGGAAACAGGACAGCCCGCCGGGAGCCTGCGCCAGGACCAGGAACACGTCGCACATCGGCGCCGACGTGAACCACTTGTGGCCGCGCAGGGTGTACACCCCGGGCTCCGCCGTGGGCGTGGCCGTGGTGGTGTTCGTACGGACGTCCGAGCCGCCCTGCTTCTCCGTCATCCCCATACCGGCGAGCAGCCCGCTCTTCTGCGTGGGCACCCGCAGCTCCGGGTCGTACTCCCGGGCGGTGAGCAGCGGCTCGTAGATCTTCGCGAGCTCCGGCTCGCGGCGCAGCGCGGGCACGGCCGCGTACGTCATCGAGGTGGGGCAGCCGTGCCCGGCCTCCGTGTGACCCCACACCAGCCCGCCCGCCGTGCGGGCGACATGGGCGCCGGGCCGGTCGTCGGCCCAGGGCGCGCCGGCCAGGCCCTCGGCGACCGCGACCCGCATCAGGTCGTGCCAGCTCGGATGGAAGTCGACCTCGTCGACACGGTGGCCGTACCGGTCGTGCGTACGCAGTACGGGCTCGTGCCGATTGGCCGACTCGCCCCATTCCTGCGCCTGAACGCCTCCCGCCCGCACCCCCAGCCGGCGTACGTCCGGCTCCGCCCACCCGGCGCCCTCCCGGCGCAGCCCCTCCAGCAGGGCGGTGTCCTCGGAGGCGTCGTACGGGGCGAGGAGCGGGGGCTGGTTGGCGACCTCATGCGTGGCGTGGGGCGGCTCTGTCTGCGACTGCGCGAGTGTGAAGACCATACCGTCATGTTGCACTTCAGCTGCGACTGTAGCAATAGTGCAATACCCAGGGCGCCGTACAGTACGTCCTCATGCGGATGAACGTCTCTGCGCAGCCCGGCGGGGTCGACCTGCGACCGCTGTCCGCGCGGTCGGTGGTCCTGAGCCTGCTGCTCGGCACGCACCCGCCCGAGCTGCCCGCGAAGGACCTGGTGCGCGGGGTGGAGCCGTTCGGCGTCGGCGGCTCGACCGTGCGGGCCGCGCTCAGCCGGATGGTGGCCGCCGGTGACCTGCGCCGGACGGACACCGTCTACGGGCTCAGCGACCGGTTGCTGGCCCGCCAGCGCCGCCAGGACGACGCCGTGCACCCGGACACTCGCGCGTGGGACGGCGACTGGGAGATGGCCGCGATCACCGCGACCGGCCGCGGCCCCGCCGAACGCGCCGAGCTGCGCACCCGGCTGACGGCCCTGCGTCTGGCCGAGCTGCGCGAGGGCGTCTGGCTGCGGCCGGCGAATCTGGGCCGCTCCTGGCCCCGGGACCTCGGCGCGGTGCTCCAGCATTTCACCGCCCGCCCCGAGGCCCCCGCCCGCGACCTGGCCGCGAGCCTGTGGCCGCTCGCCCCCTGGGCGGACACGGCCAGGGCCCTGCTGGCCCACGTCGAGCGCTCGCCCCGGCCCGCCGACCGTTTCACGGCGCTCGCCGCGGTCGTACGGCATCTGCTCGCCGACCCCGTGCTGCCCGCCGTGCTCCTGCCCGCCGACTGGCCGGGCCCCGCCCTGCGCACCGCCTACCGGGAACACCAGCGGGAGCTGGTGGCGGTGGCCCTGGGCGCATAGCCGCGACGGCCGTGGCACGCGACGGCCGTGGCGCCTTAAGCCCTGGCGCATGGCGGCGGCGGCCGTGCGAAGCACCGTGCGGGGGGCGCTTCGTACGGCCGCCTTCTCCGTGGGGGGCTGGTGGTGGGGGAGGGGTTACTTGTAGGTGATGTCCGAGGCCGCGTACTTGCAGTAGGTGCCGTCGGCACCCGAGCCGTTCGTGGGCGGCTCCGCGCCGGTGTTGTTGCCGATGTACTTCTGGCACGGGACGATCTTCTTGCTGCTGTCCCCGACGATCGTGATGCCCTTCAGGGTCGCGCTGTCGCCGTAGTTGGTGTTGATGCCGACGAGTTTGTTTCCCGAGTAGGTCGCCTCGATGGTGTTGAGGTTGATCGTCCGCTTGTACTGGGTCGAGCAGTTGCCGCAGGAGCGGACGAAGGTGCCGAAGTTCTGCACGGCGAAGTTGGAGATGTTGAGGGTGCCGGCGCCGTTGAACTGGAACACCTTGTCGCTGGCCGACCGCGCTCCACCGCCCGAGACGGTGTAGACGGTGGACGAAGAGCTGCCGCGGAAGGTCGCCGCGTCCTCGCCGACGTCCTCCCACCAGACGTTCTGCAGGGTGCAGGCGCCCTTGCAGTGGATGCCGTCGGCGGCGGGAGCACCGATGATGACGTTCTTCAGGACGGCTCCGGCGGCCAGCTCCAGGATCGGCCCCTGGTCCTCGTCCTGGCTGCCGCTGCCCAGGTCACCGGTGCCGTAGAGACGGATCATCCCGTAGTCCTTGGTGCCGGAGACCGAGATGGTCGAGGAGACCGCCTGGCTGCCGGTCGCGGTGGGCCAGGTGGCGGCGCTCGCCGGAGTCGGTCCGATAGTCATGATCATGCCAACCGAGACCCCGAGGGCGGCCAATGTCCCGGTCAGGGTGCGCCGTCGGCGCGGAAATGCTGGTGAAGTCATGTCCCGATGCCTTCTTCCAGAGGGGTGTAGGCGGTTTCGGAGCTTCCCGGTGCCCGCGCCGGAGGTGACCGAGGCGACGGCGGACGAGTCGGACCTTTGCGTCCGTGTACATGGGGGGCCTGTACGCATGCGGAGCGTCCCTTCGGGAGGGCGAGATGATCGCATACATGAATTGCATTCGAGATGTTGAACAGATAAATGGTTGCAATGCGGCCATTTAGGGATCTCGCGAGCGGCTCGGTCACACTGCTGAACGGAACGTAGAGGGTAAGCGCTTTCTGGTCAACGCTTTGCGCAGAACAAGACCGCGCTGTGGGAGCGCTTCCATGGTGGCCGTGTGCATGCCACTATGCGATGCGGACGCTCCCCCGCATGCCCCGTGAGAGAGGGGCGAGTCGATGCCGACTCCGCGCACGTATACGTTCACCGCCGGGCCGGTCCTGCTCCTGATCGCCCTCACCGCACCGGACCTGTCACCGGGACCCGCGGCCGCACTTCCCTGGCGACCGGCCCCGTTGACGGAGACGAACACCGTCCGCTGAACGATCCGCCCCCACCACGTACGACGTCCCCCGAGCCGCTACAGAAAGGGACAAGCGCGTGTCCGACTTCCCCCGCGGAGCCCTGCGTTCGTTACTGGGCGCACTGACCCTCCTCCTCGCCGCCGCACTCCTCACGGCACCCGCCGCCTCGGCCCGGCCGCAGGCCGCCGCGCCCGTTCCCGCCGCCACCCTCACCGAGGTCACCGGCTTCGGCACCAACCCCAGCAACCTCCAGATGTACGTGTACGCACCGGCCACCGTCACCGCCCACCCGGCCGTCCTCGTAGCCGTCCACTGGTGCGGAGGCTCGGGCCCGGCGATGTACTCGGGCACCGAGTACGCCCAGCTCGCCGACCAGTACGGGTTCGTGATCGTCTACCCGTCCGTCACTCGCAGCAGCAAGTGCTTCGACGTCTCCTCGCCGCAGGCACTGAAGCGCGGCGGCGGCAGCGACCCGGTCGGCATCAGGTCGATGATCGACTGGGTGAGCGCCGCCTACTCCGCCGACCCCGGCCGCGTCTACGCCACCGGCATCTCCTCCGGCGCCATGATGACCAACGTCCTGCTCGGCGACTACCCCGACGTGTTCGCCGCCGGCTCGGCCTTCTCCGGAGTGCCGTTCGCCTGCTTCGCGACCACCGACGGCTCCGAGTGGAACAGCGCCTGCTCCGGCGGCACCGTGATCCACACCCCGCAGGAGTGGGGCGACCTGGTCCGCGGCGCCCACCCCGGGTACACCGGCACCCGGCCGCGGATGCAACTGTGGCACGGCACCGAGGACGACGTGCTGCGCTACCCCAACTTCGGCGAGGAGATCAAGCAGTGGACCAATGTGCGCGGCCTGGACCAGACTCCCGCCGCCACCGACTCGCCCGCCGCCGGCTGGACCCGCACCCGCTACGGCGCCACCGGTGACCAGGCCCCCGTCGAGGCCATCAGCCTCCAGGGCGTCGGCCACAACCTCTACGCCTGGGGCATGGCCGCCCGAGTGATCACTTTCTTCGGCCTGGACGGCTCCGGGTCCGCCCCGCAGCCCGAGCCCGGCGGTTGCCGGGTGGCGGCGACGACCAACCCGTGGAACACCGGCCTCACCGCCTCCGTGACCCTCACCAACACCGGTACCTCGACCGTCAACGGGTGGCGGCTCGGCTTCACACTGCCCTCAGGGCAGACCATCACCAACGGATGGGGCGCCACGTACGCCCCGGCCACCGGCGTGGTGACGGCGACGAACGCCTCGTACAACGGCACGCTCGCGCCGAACGCGAGCGTCACCATCGGCTACCAGGCGAACCACACGGGCAACAGCGCGGCACCGGGCGCCTTCACTCTCAACGGGACTGTCTGCACAGTGAGCTGACTGTCCCGATTCCGCCGCGAACGTACAGCCCCGCATGATCGGCAAGTGCACGTCGAACCGCCGGAAACCGACGCACCGGATCAGCGTGGCCACCCCGCACACCGGCAGATCGGCGGTGATCGGATACGCAAGGTGGGCGGGCGACAGCTTCATCGCGCCGCCCACGATGAGCGGGACGGCGACCGCGCCCGCGTACATCGCGAGCACATGCTGCGGACCGAAGACGGCGAGTTGACGTACGGGGGGCACCTCGTCGACGCGATGAACGGGTGCGGTCGTGATCCTGGGCACTCCGGAGCGGGGCGACATCCGAACAGCACAAGACGGTACGGCGTTCAAACAGAATGTCGACTGCTCCTGTGGGGCGGCCGCGTGTACCGGTCGGCGGTCCGCTCACGGCCCGCCGCCGCCCACAGCGCGTCCCAGTCCGGCAGCTTCACCGCACCCCGCCCGAGCGAGGCCCCGAGTTCCGCCTCCGCCCGCTCGATCGCCAGCCACCCGTCCCACCCGACCGGCTCGGCCCCGGCGGCCCGCAGCGGCGGCAGCGGATCCTCCGGCACCGGCCTGCGCAGGAGTGCGGGCGCGTCCTCGAGAAGCGACGTCACCGTCTCCTTCGCGCAGCTCCGGTTGGTGCCGATCACCCCGGTCGGGCCCCGCTTGATCCAGCCCGCCACGTACTCGCCCGGTGCGACGGCCCCCGAGCGCAGCACCCGCCCGGCGAGATGCGGCACCGTGCCCCGCTCGGCGTCGAACGGCAGCCCCTCCAGCGGCACCCCGCGATACCCCACGGACCGCAGCACCAGCTGTGCCTCGACCTCCTCGTACCGGCCGGTGCCCGTGACCCCGCCGGACCCGTCGGGCGCGGTCCGCTCGAAGCGCACCGCGCCCACCCGCCCGGCGTCCGCGATCAGTTCGACGGGCCGCAGGAAGAACCGCAGCCGGATCCGGCGCCGTACGCCCAGGGCCGGCGACGCGGCCCAGCCGCGGAGCACCTCCACGTTCCGCCGCTGCGCCGCCGGCAGTCCCGACGGATCGCCGTACGCCGGATCGGGCGCCAGCTCCGCCTCGTCCACCAGCACGTCGGTGTCCGGCAGGGATCCCAGCTCGCGCAGTTCCTTGGTGGTGAACCGGGCCTGGGAGGGGCCGCGCCGGCCCACCATCCCGATGTCGGTGACCCCGCTCGCGGCCAGTGCGGTGAGCGCCGTCTGCGGCATGTCCGTGGGGCTGAGCTCGGCCCGGCCGCGTGCCAGGATCCGGGTGACGTCCACCGCGACGTTCCCCACGCCGATCACCACCGCCGAGCGCACACCCGCCAGGAAGGAGCCCGTCACGGCGTCCGGGTGGGCGCTGTACCAGGACACGAACTCCGTCGCCGACCAGCTGCCGGGCAGTTCCTCGCCGGGGATGCCGAGCCGGCGGTCGGCCGCCGCGCCCACGCAGTACACGACGGCGTGGTACGACTCGGCCAGTCGGGTGACGGGCACTCCGCCCGCGCCGACCTCGATCCCGCCGAGGAAGCGGACCCGCTCGTGCTCCAGGACCGTCCGGAGACTGCCCTGCAGCGACTTGATCTTCTCGTGGTCCGGGGCGACGCCGTAGCGCACCAGGCCGTACGGGCACGGCAGCCGGTCCAGGACGTCGACGCGCACGTCCGGGTCCTGCTGCACAAGGCTCTGGGCGGTGTAGACCCCACTCGGCCCGGAGCCGACGACGGCGACACGCAGCACGGGCGGAACTCCTTACCCCGGCAGCCGGAGGAGATCGCTGGTGTCTCCAGCATCGCACCGCCGGTGCTCCGCTGACAGGGCGCCGTTCGGCCGGACCGTGCGTGTGGTCGTTCGCATGGAAAGTGATCATACGGTTACGTTGCGTGTGTGCTGGAAGCGTCGGTCCTTGATCTTTGTGATCGTTCCGCTGAGGAAGGGACCCTGGGCCGTGTGGCCCGCACGGGGGGTGCGGGAGGGTGACGACGGTGCTGCGACCTGGTTCGACGTCCGCCCGGCCTTCACCGACGGCGCCTGCGTGGAGCTGTTGGCGGTGGTGTCCGGGGGGTCTGTCTCCATCGAGGGCCTCGGCGGGCCCGCCCTGCCTGGCCGCGCGGGGCCGAGGGCTGTAGTCCGGTCGCGCAAGCGCGGAACGCCGGATGTCCGACGCCTCGTCACGTCAGGCGTTGAGAAAGCGCGTCACCGCCGTGGCCGGATCACCGCATGTCCTGCATCCGCGCGATCTCGCTCGTCTGCTGGGCCACCACGTCGTCCGCCATCTCCTCGATGCGCAGGTTGTTGCCCTGCGCCTTGACCTCCGTGGCCATCGTGATCGCACCCTCGTGATGGGTGATCATCAGGGTGAGGAACAGTGTGTCGAACGCCTTGCCGTGCGCCGCGCGCAGTTCCTTCAGCTGTGCCCCGGTCGCCATGCCGGGCATGGTGGCGTGATCGTGCTCTTCGGCGGTCTCCGCCTTGCCGTGCTCCTCGAGCCAGCCCTTCATCGCCTCGATCTCCGGTCCCTGGGCGGCCGAGATGCGCAGGGCGAGACGCTTGACGTCGGCCGACTCGGCCTGCTTCGGGGCCAGTCCGGTCATCTCCAGGGCCTGGGCGTGGTGCACGATCATCATCCGGGCGTACGCCACGTCCGCCGCGTTGGGTGTGTCGTCCTCGGCGCGCTGCCCGGCCGCGTCCTGGGCGGAGAGCGTCCGGTTCGCCTCGCCCGGTCGGCCCGGCACGATCACCGAAGGACCGGTCGCCGTGGCCGACTCGGCCCGCGTGCCGGAGTCACAGCCCGCGAGGGCGAGCGCGAGCAGTGTGGCCGCGATAGCGACGGATGCGCGGCGGTTGGGCACAACTACCTCCTGGGGCACGGGGGTTCGAATGTTCGCACTACCCGGCGGGAAGATTCATTACGTCTGCGTTGCCAGTCTTTGATATGTGCATGATGAAGACGATACTTCAGGGGACTGTGAACCGTTCCACCGCGAACGGCGACGAGGGAGGATGCAGTGACCCTGTTGAACGATCCCCGAACCCGGCGCAGACGGACGGGAGTCGTGGCCGCCTGCACCGGGCTGCTGGCCGCGCTCCTGACCGCGGTCCCGGCGGCCGCCACCCCCGACCCGGGGGACGGGCCCGCCGTGGAGCGCGAGGTCTCCTCGGGCTTACAGGCCGAGGCGGCCGCGGCGATCGCCGACGGCGAGATACCGGGGCAGGACGAGATCGTCCACTCCGGCAACGTCGAGCACCTCACCAACATCCCCAAGGACACGCTGCCAGGCACCAATTCGGACCTGGCCTTCCAGGGCAAGTACGCGTTCGCCGGCAACTACGACGGCTTCCGCATCTTCGACATCAGCAACCCGAAGGCCCCGAAGACCGTCGCGCAGGTACTCTGCCCCGGTTCGCAGAACGACATCTCGGTCTCCGGCGACCTGCTCTTCCTCTCCACCGACTCCTCGCGCAGCGACAACAGTTGCAACAGCACCACGCAGCCCGCGACCGAGAAGTCCTCCTGGGAGGGCATGAAGGTCTTCGACATCAGCGACAAGCAGAACCCGAAGTACGTCGCCGCCGTCGAGACCGCCTGCGGCTCACACACCCACACCCTGGTGCCCGAGCGCAAGAACGTCTACATCTACGTCTCCTCGTACTCGCCCAGCGCCACCTACCCCGACTGCCAGCCCCCGCACGACGGCATCTCCGTCATCAAGGTGCCGCGCAAGGCGCCCGAGCGGGCGGCGGTCGTGAACTTCCCCGTCCTCTTCCCGGGCGAGGGCCCGGACGGCGGCGGCAACCCGGGCTCACCGACCAACCCGGGCGTGTCCAAGACCACCGGCTGCCACGACATCACGGTGCTGCCGGAGAAGGACCTCGCGGCCGGCGCCTGCATGGGCGACGGCATCCTGTTCTCCATCAAGGACCCGGAGAACCCGAAGGTCATCGACCAGGTCGAGGACAACGTGAACTTCGCGTTCTGGCACTCGGCGACCTTCAACCAGAAGGCCGACAAGGTCGTCTTCACCGACGAGCTGGGCGGCGGCGGCGCGGCCACCTGCAATGCGGCGATCGGTCCGAACCGCGGAGCCGACGGCATCTACGACATCGTGGGCAAGGGCGACAAGCGCAAGCTGGTCTTCCGCAGCTACTACAAGATCCCCCGGTACCAGGCGGACACCGAGAACTGCGTCGCCCACAACGGCTCGCTGATCCCGGTCAAGGGCAAGGACATCATGGTCCAGGCCTGGTACCAGGGCGGCGTCTCCGTCTGGGACTTCACCGACTCCTCGAAGCCCAAGGAGATCGCCTACTTCGAGCGCGGCCCGCTCAGCACCACGGCACTGTCGGTCGGCGGGGCCTGGTCGGCGTACTACTACAACGGCTACATCTACTCGAACGACATCACCAAGGGCTTCGACGTGCTGAAGCTCAGCGACCGGCGCACGGATCCGGCGAAGCGGGTCCACCTGCGCGAGCTCAACGTCCAGACCCAGCCGGACTACTTCGACTGATGTCCGGCGGGCGGGTCCGTGGCGAAGAAGCGCGACAGATCCGTCTCACCACTCCCGCCGGACGCCTCGGCGTCCGGCGGGTCCCCCATCGCCCAGTCGAGCCGGTAGCGTGCGAACAGTTCGGCACGCAGGGTCGCGAACGGCAGGGGCACATTGGGCAGCACCAGCGCGTAGACGGCGCCCATGAGCTGTGAGCGCAGCATCGGGTAGTCGTGGTCGACGTCCTGCGAACCGTGCCGCCGCGCGGTGTCCCGCAGCAGTTCGGCCAGCCGCTGCTGCTCGGGGCACTGCACGAACCCCTCGGCCTGCAGCAGCCCGGCCATGTGCTGGCGCATCAGCACCGTACGGTCGCGGGCCAGCCCCAGGATCGCGTCGATGGCCCGCGCCATCCGCTCCCGGCCCTCCTCGGTGCGCGGCTCGCGCTCCAGCGCCTCCTGCAGCGTGCGGTGCATCAGCCGGTGCACCGCCGACTGCACCAGCTGCCGCTTGCCCGGGAAGTAGTACGACACCAGCCCGCGCGCCGATCCGGCCCGGTCCGCGATGTCACCCAGGGTGGTCGCCTCGTACCCGCGCTCGCCGACCAGCTCCAGGGCGGCCTGGAGAAGCCGTTCCCGCGAACGCCGCCGCAATTCTTCATTGACCGAGGCGCTGCGCGGGGACATTCTGTAACTCCTGCGTTGACTGGCTATCAGCCAACTATACTCAGGGCATCCCGGACACTCCCTACGGAGACGGGCCGGGCTGCCGCCTGCTCTGGGCGACGCGGGGGATCGTCCAGAGTGGGCGCGCTTTCTCCCCGATAGTGGCCTCGGGCTACCGATCCGCGGTGTCGGTGCGCCGGCCCACCAGCTCCAGGACCGGCCGCAGCGCGGCCGGCCGCTCGGCCGCCGGCAGATGGTCCACGAAGTGCACCGCGCAGCCCAGCGCCGCCGCCCCGCCGTCCGCCCGCCGGTCGTCCCCGACCATCAGCGTCTCGCGCGGATCGGCCCCCAGTGCCTCGCAGGCCACCGTGAACAGCCGCGGGTCCGGTTTCTGCACCCCGTGTTCGTACGACAGCACGTACACGTCGACGAACCGGTCCAGGCCGTGCTGCCGGAACACCGGCCGCAGATCCCAGCCGATGTTGCTGACCACGCCCACCGCGACACCGCGCTCGCGCAGTCCGCTCAGCACCTCGAGGGTGTCGGGGTACGGCGCCCAGGCCGCCGGTGTCATGTGCCGGTCGTACAGAGCGTCGTAGAGGACCGGATCGGGCAGCGGTACCTGGCGGGCCAGTCCGGTGTACGCCGCCCGGTGCGACGAGGAGCTCGCGTCCCGCACCCCCCACACCTGCGCCATCTCGTCCGGCACCCGCACCGGATTCGCCCCGCCCGGCAGCGCGCCGGCCGTCTCCAGCTCCCGCGCGGTCTCGGTCAGCTCCGCCTCGGGCAGCGTCAGCCCGGCCTCGCCCAGCACGGCGCGCAACCACGACTCGGTGGACTCGATGCGGAAGAGGGTCCCGGAGAAGTCGAACAGAACGGCTGTCATGCGACGATCCTAGAAGCTGGCGGATCTTGCGGGGCACGTTCCACCGGAGGGGAAGATCGCCCTCGCGGAACGCACAGACGAACACCCCCTCACGCACCACGCCGATCTCCCGGCACCGCTCGCAGCGCCGGAACACCAAGGCGTACGTGAACCCGTCGGGCCGTCGGACTCCCGCCCGGTCCAGGGCGGTGACCGCCGGCCCGGCAGTCCGGGTCGGGGCAGTGTCCGGTCGACTGATTGCTGACCTAGTGAACCTCCCAGCCGTCCGGCGTCCGGCGGAACCCGATCTCGCCTGCCCCGAGCACTTCCTGGCCGCCCGCGCAGGCCACATGCTCGCTGCGGCGGTGCGCCGGCCGCAGGAACCCGTCGAGCCCCACGGCACAGGTGTACGGCTCGCCGTCCCGCGGTCCGTACGCGGCCAGGTCGGCGGGGTCGCGGATCACCCGCCCCTCGGTGCCGGGCACGACGGCCCGCCGGACGTCCTCCGGGCCGGCGCAACCGTCGACCGCATGGTCACCGCGCGCTCACGGCCGTCGGCGCAGCTGGACCGCGATCGCCAGGGCCACCAGCAGCGCGCCCAGGAGCCAGCCGCCGAGGACGTCCGAGGGCCAGTGCACTCCCAGCCAGATCCGGGTCAGTCCCACCCCCACCACGGAGACCGCCGCCACCGCCAGCCCCGCACGCCACACCGCCGGACGGACGCCGTGCCGGTGCAGCAGCCACAGCAGCAGTCCGAACACCACCGTCGCGGTCAGCGCGTGGCCCGAGGGATACGCCGCGTAGTGGGCGGAGTCGACCGGGTCGGGCCAGACCGGGCGGGCCCGGCCGACCGCGGACTTCAGACCCTGCTGGATCAGCGTGCCCAGCGCCGAGGTGACGACCAGCCAGCCCGCCGTCCACCAGTCCGCGTGCCGCCACACCAGCCACACCACTGCCGCCGCCCCCAGCAGGCGCATCGTCACCGGGTCCCACACCCAGTCCGTGAGGATCCGGCAGGCGTGGGTGATCCCGGGATCGGCGACGGCCCAGCGGTGGGTGGTGCGGGAGACGTCGTCGTCGGCGGACATCAGGGGCTGCCACTGTGCCGCGACCCCGACCAGCAGGAGGACCGAGCACAGGCCGAGGGCCAGGGCGGCACGGACCGCCGTTCGCAGCGCGGGAGGGCGGGGCGGGGAGGGGGAGTCGAGGGCCGAGGTGCGCATGATGCGATCCTCTCCGACCGGCGGGGTCCGAGGCCAACCCGGGGCGGATCGCGGGTGGCGGTGAGGTGGCCGGGGGTGACTCGCGCGGCCGGCCCGGCCGGTGTCCGTCCGGTGGGAGGGGGCTCAGCCCAGCGCCCGCAGCCCGGGCATCAGCGCCACCAGCACCGGGACCACCGGCACGAGCGAGGCCGCCGCGGTCAGCCGCAGCCGGCGCGCCGCGGTGAGCCGGCCGGGAGGTGTGAGCAACCGGTGCACCCGCTGCGGGACATGAGCCTGCGGGGTGGGGGAGGGGCCGAACACACCCCGGTCCTCGTTGAGCTCGACCAGGGCCAGGGCGGTGGTGAGGCGGCCGAAGCGACGGGAGGCCACGTCGTCCGCGGCCAGCTCCACCAGCCGGTGCATCTCGTCGCGGAACGCCGCGAAGACGGGCACCTGTGGAAACCCGGTGGCCAGCGCCGACGACGAGTGCAGCAGCCAGTGGTGCCGCGCCTGCGCGTGCCCCTGCTCGTGTGCGAGGACGGCGTCCAGCTGACGCCCCTGCAGCCGCCGCAACGCGGCCGTGGTGACCACCAGTTGGGGCGCCGAACCCGGCAGCCACCAGGCGTCGGGCCGCTCGCCCTCCAGTACGACGAGCCGTCCCGTGGCGGCCTCCTCGCCCGGCAACAGCGGTGCCTGCAGCCGCAGTTCGGCCCGCTGCGACCGCCCCTTGGCCCGCGCCCGCACGATCTCCCGGACGAGCATCGCGCCGCTCCACAGCCCGCCGCAGGCCAGCGCCACGGCCGTCGTCGCGGCCCAAGGACCGTCCGAGCCAAGGGCGTAGGCCTCCACGACCCCGTGCGGGGCCGGCGCGAAGACATGTCCGCGCACCGCCTGCCAGGCCGCCGCCGCACTGAGCGTCATCGACAGGGCACAGCACAGCAGGACGGACGCCACCACGCACTGCCACGCCCACAGCGCGACCACCGGTTCACGGTCCGGCCAGTCGGCCCGCGCGATGAGCCGGGGCGCGGCCACGGCGGTCAGCGCGCCGAGCAGCAGCAGGACCGCGGGGACCATCATGGGCAGCACCCTATGAGCGGCGCACCGCTCAGGGGTACGGCTTGTCACGGCAAAGTGACGCAGACCACGGCCGGTTCGGGTTCACATCGTCAGCAGCATCGCCAGCATGCCGATTCCCATCGACAACCGGCACGCCCGGGCCAGTTCGGGACGGTCGCCCCAGGCGAGGGCGCCGCCACCGGAGGTCCCCGCCGCCGGCAGCAGCCGGATCCCCGCGAGGAGGACGTACCCGGTGAAGTAGAGCAGCAGCGCGCCCGTCAGGAGCGGGACCCCCGGGCCCGGGGCCGCGCCGCCGTGCTCGTGGGCGTGCGCGTGGGCCGGGGCGCCGGCCATCACCACCGCCATGTAGACCATGGCCGCCGTCCCCACCAGGTGATGCAGATGGTGAGCGCTCGCGCGGGCCGCCCACAGGGCCCGCAGCGCGGCGGCGCCGAAGACCACCGCGTAGGCCGGCCAGGCCCACGACGGCGGGGTGAACACCGCGGTCGGCACGGCCATCGCCGCCATGCCGAAACCCATGAGCGCCTCCCCGCCCGCGGCCCTGCGCTGCTCCTCGACGGCGCTGCGCATCCGCAGCAGACAGTAGGCCCCGGTCGCCGCACACAGCGCGACCAGCAGCCAGCCGGGCGAAGCCGGTCCGTGCACACGCACCTCCCCGCTCGACGGTCCCGTCGAGGGTTGCGATGCCCACGGCACGCGGCGCGCACGCGAGCGCAAGGGTGTACACGGGGGGCATTCGGGGGAGCATGACAGCGATATGTTTCACGAATAAAATACATGCTAAATTGATGGACATGCCCGGATCCCGTCTCCCGCTCGCCGGTGTGCTGAGCCTCGGCCGCCCCTCCGACATCTGGTTCAAGCCCGCCCTGAGTGCCGTCGTCTCGGTCGCCCCGCCGAACCTGATCCTGCTGGCGCTCGGCCGCCTCGACCTGGCGATGTACACGATGGCCGGATCCCTGTGCGCCCTGTACGCCCACAACCGTCCCTACGCGGCCCGGGCCCGGGTCCTCGCCGGTGTCGTGCTGGGCATGACCGGCGGCCTGGCCGTGGCCCTGCTCGCGGCCTCCCTGACCACCGACCCCGCTGTCCTGGTCGCCGTGGGCGCGCTGCTGGCCGCCGCGCAGAAGTCGGTCTGCGACATGACCCGCCTCGGGCCGCCCGCCAATGTCGTCCTCACCTTCATCAGCTCCGCCGCCCTGTTCGCCCCCCAGACCCCCGCCCAGATCCCCGGCCACCTGGGCCTGGCCCTGGCGGCGGGGGCCTGGGCCTGGCTGATCGGCATGGCTCCCGGACTGGTCCGCCCGCACGGTCCCGAGCGCCGCTCCACGGCCAACGCCCTGCACGCGGCCGCCGCCTTCGCCGCGGCGGCCGAAGCCCCCGAGACCTCCCGAACGCCCCGGCCTGCCGAGGCACGGGCCCGCGCCTCCGCCGCGGCCGCCGTGCACGCCGCCTGGCAGACCCTGTCGGCGGTCCGGGACGTCCGGACCCGACGCGCCCTGGAACGGCTGCTGGTCCGTGCCGAGGTGGCCCTCGCGGCCCCCGCCGACACCGACCCGGAGCGGCTGCGCGCCTGGGCCGGCACTCTGCGCACCACCGGCCCGGTCCCGTACCCCGACGACCTCCCGGACGACGACGAACTCCTCGGTCCCGAAGCCCGACCGGCCGTGGGACAGCCCTCGTTGCGGCACCGGCTGGGCCCCCTCGCCCCGATCGCGCTGCGTACCGCCCTCGGCTGCGCCCTCGCCGGCTACGCCTCGCTCGCGCTGGGCGTCGGCCGCCCCTACTGGGCCCTGGTGACCGCGGCCTCCCTCTACCAGGCGAACATCACCCTGACCTGGAACCGCGCCGTCCAGCGCGTGGTCGGCAACCTCGTCGGCGTGCTCGCGTTCGCCGCGCTGGCCCCGCTGGCCCATCTCCATCCGGCGGCCCTGGTACTGGTCTGCCTCGGCCTCAACTTCGGCGCGGAGGCGTTGATCAGCCGCAACTACTGGCTCGGCAGCGTCTGCGTGACCCCGATGGCCCTGCTCATCACCGAGTTCGCCCGGTACCAGGACTCCGGCCGGCTGATCACCGAACGGCTCGTGGACACACTCGTCGGCGCCGCCGTCGGTTTCGTCGCCGCGGTCGCCGTCACCAACCGCCGTGCCGGGGACCGGCTGGAGCGGGCGCTGTCGGCGGTGGAAGCGGCCCGCGACCACACCGGGCACCTTCTCACCCGCCCGGACATCACCCCCGCGACCCTGGAGTCCGCCCGCCGCGCGCTCGCCGCCGCCCTGGTGGAACTGAGTGCCACGGCCGACGCGGCGTCCGGCGAGTGGTGGCAGCGCGGCCTGCCCGAGGAGCGGGTCGTGGCGGCCGAACAGTCCGGACACCGTACGCTCGCCGCGACGGCAAGGCACCAGGGCCTGCTCCCGGACCGGGACGCGACCACGAGAGCGGAGGACGTACGGCGATGACGGCGACGCACGGACCAGCGGCGACCGAGGACGGCACGAGAGGACGTTCCGCACCGGGAGAGCCGTCGCCGGACCGGCCCACCGCAGCGGACGCGCCCGGCGGGGGGCGGGCGGAAGACCGGACGACGCCGGAGCACTCCCCGGCCGGCGCACCGCCCACGGCCGCCGGTGCTCCCGACGGGGCGGCCGGCGTCGGGGACCGGCCGCGGACCGACACGGTCGCGGCGGTCGTGCGGCAGTGGCGGGCCGTGTGGCCCGATCTCGACACCGGGCCCATGGAGATCATCGGCCGGGTCAACCGTTGCGCCGCCCTGTTCCAGCAGGCCGAGGACGCGCCCCTGCGCCGCGCGGGGCTGAGCCGTCCGGAGTTCGAGCTGTTGGCCGCGCTGCGCCGTACCGGTCATGAACTGACCCCCGGCGAACTGGCCCGTGAGACCTTCTCCTCCGGGGCCGCCGTCACGAAGCGCCTCAAGCAGCTCACCGAACGCGGCCTGGTGGAGCGCCGGGTGGACACCCGCGACCGCCGTGTCGCGCACCTCCGCCTCACGGACACCGGCCGAGACCTCGTCGACGGCATCCTTCCCGACCAACTCGCCTACGAGAGCGCCGTACTGTCCGCCCTGGACGCCGACCGCCAGGGCGAACTGGCCGACCTGCTGGGCGAGTTGCTGACCCGCCTGGAAGGACATGCGGGGGCCGTGCGGATCTGACGCCGCGGGTGCCCGCGACGGCCGTCGCCCGGGCAGCCGGGGCCGCGTCGGGGGGCACGCGAAGCCGGCGGCGCCTGAGCGGGGAAAACCGACGGCGTCGGGCGCGGGTGCGGGCGGGCGGACCCCAGCCGTGTCGCGGGGTGCGGGCACGGGGCCGGGGCACGTCAGCGGTGTCGCGGGCGCGGGTGCCGGCGGAGTCGGTGCCACCGGCCGCGGCAGGCTGTGAACCGCGTCGCCCGGCTGTTCAGTGCTCGTCGCCCGCCCGGTACATCCCGAACACCGCGCCCTGCGGGTCCCGGACCACGGCGATCCGCGGGCCGCCCGGAACCGCGGCGGGTTCCATGAGCGCGCTGCCGCCGGTCCCCGTCGCCGTCGCCGTGGCGGCGTCCACGTCGGCCACCGCGAAGTACGGCAGCCAGTGCGGCGGCACCTCGGGCGGGAACTTCTCGTCCATCGTGACCATGCCGCCGAAGTCCGCCCCGCCGACGCCCCACTGCACGTAGTTCTCCGAGGAGCTCACGGTCCAGCCGAACACCGTCGTGTAGAAGGTCTCCGCCCGGCCGGGTTCGCGGGTCAGCAGTTCCACCCAGCCGAGCGAGCCGGGGGCGTTGAACAGCCCCGCGCCCGGGAAGGCCCGCGCCTGCCACAGCTGGAACGCGGCGCCGCCCGGATCCAGGGCCACCACGAACCGGCCCACGTCGAACACGTCCATCGGGCCGACCAGCACCTTCCCGCCGGCCTCGGTGACCAGCCGCGCGCTGACATCGGCGTCCGTCACGGCGAACGACACGGTCCAGGCGCACGGCTGCGCCTCCTGGTAGAGAGGGGTCAGCGCGGCGACGGCCGCCTCGCCGAGGTGCGCGACCGAGTAGCCGCCCGCCTCCTGCCGTGGATCCGTCCGCGCCTGCCAGCCGAACAGCTCCGCGTAGAACCGCTTCGCCGCCTCCAGATCCCTGGTCCCCAACTCGGCCCAGCAGGGCCCACCGGGCACGGGTGCGTCGAGCTTCATGGCGATCCCTCCGAAAGGATCCCCCTCCAGCACGCTAAGCCCGACCCCCTGCCCCGGCATCCGCTGCCGCGAGGCTCCCGCGGCGCGCCGGGGGAGCCCGGTGGGCCGGGCCGGTCGCTCAGATCCCCGGCCGGTACCGGATCGGATGGTCCGCAGGCACCTCCACCAGGACGATCGGCGTCCCGTCCGGATCCTCGATCCACATCTCGACGAGTCCCCACGGCTCCTTCACCGGCGGCCGCACGACCTCGACCCCCTTCGCCCGCAGTTCGTCGTGCGCCGCCGCCACGTCCGCGACCTGCAGCCACAGCCGTACGGCCGGCTCCGGCGGGGCCTCCGAACGGCCCGAGACCTCCAGGAAACCGCCGCCGAGGAAGTAGACGACCCCGCGCTCCGGCCCCGTACCGAACTCGCGGTACACGGCCAGCCCCAGCTGCTCCCCGTAGAAGGCGCGGGAACGCTCGGGGTCGGCGGGACGGAGAAGGATCCTGCTGCTGAGTACGTGCACCATGCGCACCGAGACTAACCGGCGGATCACGCCCCGGACGCGAGGTCCGGCGACGCAGCGCTACCCTCGTCCCTGCCCGCGCCGCCGCCCCGATCGGAGAGCCGCCTCATGGACAGCGCCGCCCCCGCCTCCCCCGGACTCACCTTCCGTGACGCCACGGCCGCCGACGTGGACGCTCTGGTCGCGCTCGTCGAGTCGGCCTATCGCGGGGACGCCAGCCGGGCCGGGTGGACCACCGAGGCGGACATCCTCGAGGGACAGCGGACCGATCCCGAAGGTGTGCTGGAGGTCGTCGAGTCGCCCGACAGCCGGCTGCTGACCGTCGGGCGGGAAGGCCGGATCGTCGCCTGCTGCCAGCTCGAACACCGCGGTGACCACGCCTACTTCGGCATGTTCGCGGTCAGTCCCCTGGAGCAGGGAGCGGGCCTCGGCAAGGTCGTCATGGCGGAGGCCGAGCGGCAGGCGCGTGCGTCCTGGGGCGTCACCGAGATGCACATGACCGTGATCTCGGTGCGCGAGGACCTCATCGCCTGGTACGAACGCCGTGGCTACCGCCGTACCGGAAGGATGACCCCCTTCCCCTACGGCGACGAGCGCTTCGGCATCCCCCAGCGCCCGGATCTGCAGTTCGAGCTGCTGGTCAAAGTCCTCGGCTGACGAACCCGGCTCACGCCGTGAAGCGGCCCGAGCGTCTGATCTCCGGGTAGTCGGTGGTCGCGCCGTCCAGCTCCAGCGCCCGTACCAGCCGCAGCTGATCCTGCGTGTTGACCACCCAGCCGATGATCCGCAGATCGCGTCGGCGAGCCTCCTCGACGATCTCCAGGGTGAGCCGCCGCAGGTTCAGGCACACGGTGGTGGCCCCGGCGTCCTCGGCCCGGGCGACGATGTCCAGGCCGTAGCGGCTGCCGATCAGCGCCGTGCGTACCCCGGGCACCAGCCGGGCGATCTCGGCGAGCGCCTCGTCGTGGAACGAGGACACCTCCACCCGCTCCGCCAGGTTCCGCTCCCGCATCACCTCCGCCAGCGCCCGCGCGGCCTGCACGTCCTTGATCTCCGCCTGTATCGGCAGCGTCACGGCGTCCAGAATCTCTTCGAACACCGGCACCCGCTCTCCGCGCCCGGCGTCCAGGGTCTTCAGCTCCGCCAGCGTCTGATCGGCGATGGGGCCGGTCCCGTCCGTCGTACGGTCCACATCGGGATCATGCATGACCACCAGGGCGCCGTCCTTGCTCAGATGCAGATCGAGCTCGATCGCATCGAGGCCGGCCTCCTCGGCGGCGACGAAGGAGCGCAGGGTGTTCTCGGGCTCGACACCCATGATTCCGCGGTGACCGATGGTGAGGAAGTTCAAGACGGGACTCGCTTCCGTCGACGGCGCAGGTGGCTCGCAGCCTAATGGCCCCCGCCGGTCATGGACACGTGTAAGGCCGAGCGGTTCGCACACCTACCCCGTCGTAGCGGAACTACTCACTCCTGCGATGTCGTACAGGAAAAAATGCGGTGAAGATGCGGTCGCGCAGGATAATTTCCCGAAGCCGCACTTGCTGGAGGAAACCTCATATGCATACGGTGTCCATACGCGAGGTTCTCCAGTGGAGGATGGGACATGACGGAAATTCTTGTGCAGGCGGCGACGGGGGAGCAGGTTCCTCCCGCGACCAGGGTGGTGGAGCACCCGGCGTGGCCCGTGCTCAAGGATGCGGTGGAGCGGATCCGCCCCTGGCAGTCCAAGGACGGGTCGATCGACTTCACGGCCGAGGGTGCCCCGGAGCGTGCCGAGGCCGGAAGGGCCGTCCGGGACGTGATCGGCGCGGTCGAGGAGCTCTCCGCGCTGCTCCCGCACGACGCCGCCTACCACCGGGCCCTCGCCGGGGATCTGCGCGCCTGGGCCGAGGGCGGCTTCCCGGTGCCGGACTTCCTCGACTCGCTGCTGGCCTTCCAGCCCGCGGCCGGCCGTGCGGACGGTCTCCAGCACCTGGTCGTGTTCCCGATGTACACGCAGAACGGCAACCCCGACCGCAACCTCGAGGCCGTCGTGCTGCGCATGGTCTGGCCGGACTGGCTGGCCGAACTGGAACGCACCCGCTACGACAACCCGCTGTTCTGCGGCATCACCTTCGAGGACTTCACGGCCGGGTACGACACCAACTCGGCCGTCCTCTTCCCGGAGACCATCGCCGTCCGCGAGGCGCCGGAACGTTTCTCCTGGGGTGGCATCTTCTGCGACCGGGAGGCGGCCCGCTTCCGCCGGGTCACGGAGGCCGCCGTCGACATCCTGGGGCTGGAGCTGCCCGAGGACGTCGCCGCCATGGTTCACGACCAGAAGCGCTGCGAGGAGGCCTTCGTCCTGTGGGACATGGTCCACGACCGCACCCACAGCCACGGCGATCTGCCCTTCGACCCGTTCATGATCAAGCAGCGCCAGCCGTTCTGGATGTACGGCCTGGAGGAGCTGCGCTGCGACCTCACCGCCTTCAAGGAGGCCGTGAAGCTGGCGGCCGACGGCGTTCCGCAGGCCCGTGACGTCCAGTACGCGGTGCTCTTCGACCGGATGTTCCGCTTCCCGGTCACGGGCGAGCGCGTGCGCAACTACGACGGTCTCGGCGGCCAGCTCCTCTTCGCCTACCTGCACAAGCACGACGTCGTCCGCTGGACCGACAACAAGCTCCACATCGACTGGGAGCGCGCCCCGCAGGTCACCAACCAGCTCTGCGCCGACATCGAGGAGCTGTACCGGGACGGCATCGACCGTCCGAAACTGGTGCACTGGTTCGCCGGCTACGAGCTGGTCTCCACCTACCTCGCTCCGCACCCGGGCTCCAAGTGGGCCAAGGGCCCGGACGCCCTGGATCTGAGCCAGCCGCCGCGGAAACTCGTCGATGACGTGCTTCCGGACGAGTTTCCGCTGAGCATGTTCTATGAGGCTCTGTCCAAGAAGCTGAAGAACGTGATCGCCTCCACCAAGGGCATCACGGCGGACAGTGCCGAGCGGATCGCCGCGTGAGCGACCTGCGTACCGAGAACACTGCTCCGCGGAACACTGCGGAGCAGAGCACTGCTCAGGAGGCGAAGACCATGGGGAACGGGGCTCTCAGTGGAGCGGTGATCGCGGTGGCCGGTGCGGGCGGACCCGCCGGGCGTGCGACCCTGCTCAGGCTCGCCCGGGCCGGCGCGACCGTCGTCGGTTCGGACAACGACCCGGAGCGGCTCGCGGAGGCCGTCGACCACGCCCGCTACGAGGCGGGCGGAGCCACGGTCACCGGCGACACCGTCGACCTGCTCGAGCTGAACTCGACCCGTGACTGGGCCACCCGCGTCGAGAAGGACTTCGGCCGCGTCGACGGACTGGTCCACCTGGTCGGCGGCTGGCGCGGCAGCGAGACCTTCACCAAGACCAGCCTCGACGACTGGGACTTCCTGGAACTGCTGCTGGTCAAGACCGTGCAGCACACCTCCCTCGCCTTCCACGAGGCGCTGCAGCGCAGCGAGCGCGGCCGCTACGTCCTGATCAGCGCCGCGGGTGCCAGCAAGCCCACCGCGGGCAACGCCGCGTACGCCGCCGCCAAGGCCGCCGCCGAGGCGTGGACGCTGTCGATGGCCGACTTCTTCCGCAAGGCCGGGGGCGCCGACGGACCGAGCTCCGCCGCTGCCATCCTGGTGGTGAAGGCGTTGGTGCACGAGGCGATGCGCGCCGAGCGGCCCAACGCGAAGTTCGCGGGCTTCACCGACGTCGGGGACCTGGCCGAGGCCATCGCCGGAGTCTGGGAGAAGACCGCCCCCGAAGTGAACGGACAGCGTCTGTGGCTCACCGAGAAGCCGTGAACCCCCCGAAGACCGACGCACGCCGCCGTCACGACCCCGAAGTCCGTGGTTTCGCCAGCGACAACTACGCCGGGGCGCACCCGGAGGTGCTGGCCGCCCTGGCCCTGGCCAACGGCGGCCACCAGGTCGCCTACGGCGAGGACGCCTACACCGAGAACCTCCAGCGCGTCATCCGCAGCCACTTCGGGGCCACGGCCGAGGCGTTCCCGGTCTTCAACGGCACCGGCGCCAACGTCGTCGCCCTCCAGGCGGTCACCGACCGCTGGGGAGCGGTGATCTGCGCCGAGAGCGCCCACATCAACGTCGACGAGGGCGGTGCCCCCGAGCGGATGGGCGGCCTCAAGCTGCTCACCGTGCCCACGCCCGACGGCAAGCTCACGCCCGAGCTGATCGACCGGCAGGCGTACGGCTGGGACGACGAGCACCGTGCGATGCCGCAGGTCGTCTCGATCACCCAGAGCACGGAGCTCGGCACCCTCTACACGCCGGACGAGATCCGGGCGATCTGCGACCACGCCCACGCGCGCGGGATGAAGGTCCACCTGGACGGGTCCCGGATAGCCAACGCGGCCGCCTCCCTGAACGTCCCCATGCGGACGTTCACCAACGCGGTCGGCGTGGACATCCTCTCCCTCGGCGGGACGAAGAACGGCGCACTGTTCGGCGAGGCGGTCGTCGTCATCGACCAGGGCGCCGTCCGCCGGATGAAGCACCTGCGCAAGCTGTCCATGCAACTGGCCTCCAAGATGCGTTTCGTCTCGGTGCAGCTGGAGGCGCTGCTCGCCAAGGACCTGTGGCTGCGCAACGCCCGTCACGCCAACGAGATGGCCCAGCGGCTCGCGGAGGGCGTACGGGCCGTGCACGGGGTGGAGATCCTCCACCCGGTCCAGGCCAACGGGGTGTTCGCCAGGCTGCCGCACGACGTGAGTGAGCGCCTGCAGAAGAAGTTCCGGTTCTACTTCTGGGACGAGTCGGCGGGCGTCGTGCGCTGGATGTGCGCGTTCGACACCACCGAGGAGGACGTGGACGCGTTCGTCGCGGCGCTCAAGGAGGAGATGGCCCGCTGACCGAGCCCCGGCCAGTGATTGCATAGATATGCGGTCACCTGAAAAGTCATTGACTCTCGGGTGATCGCTTTTCTATGCTCTGCCTCCATGGAGCTGATCCAGGAGAACCCTGACCTGTCCGCCTACCTGGCCGCTGACGACGTCATCGACCACGATCACCCACGCGTCAGGGACACGGCCGCCAGACTGGCGAGGGCCGCCGCGGACTCGTATGTCTATGCACAACTCGCGTTCGAGTTCGTGCGGGACGAGATTCCCCACTCGCAGGACTCCGCAGACCCGCGCGTCACCTGGCGCGCCTCGGACGTGCTGGAGCAGGGCACGGGCATCTGCTACGCCAAGGCCCACGCTCTGACCGCGCTGCTGCGGGCCGAGGACATCCCGACGGCGCTGTGCTACCAGCGGCTCGCGCACGAAGAGGGCGGCGGGTACGCGGTGCACGGTCTGGTCGCCGTCCGCTTCCGCGGCGCCTGGCACCGCCAGGATCCCCGCGGCAACAAGCCGGGCGTGGACGCCCGGTTCTCCCTGGACGGCGAACAGCTCGCCTTCGCCGCGGACCCCGCGGCGGGCGAGCTGGACTACCCGCTGCTCCACGCCACGCCGCACCCGGCGGTGCTGAGCGCGCTCAGGGCCGCGCCGGACCGTCCCGGTCTCTGGAGGACGCTCCCGGCGGGACTGCCCTGAAGCGCACCCCCGCGGCGGACCTCAGAGCGCCTCGGCCGCCCGCACCTGCTCCGGGGTCGGCGCCGTGCCGCCCAGATGGGCCGGCATCCACCAGGTGTCGTTCGGGTCCTTCGGGCGGACCGGATAGGCGCGCTGGGCGGCCTCCAGAAGCTCCTGGACGCGCTCGCGCAGCTGCCGGGTGATGGCGCCCGCGTACTTGTCCTTCGACGCCTCGATGGCCTCGCCCACCCGGATGGTGATCGGGGTGTGGCTGCGCCTGAAGTTACGCGGATGACCCTTGGTCCACAGCCGCTGCGTGCCCCAGACCGCCATCGGGATCAGCGGCACACCCGCCTCCTGGGCCATCCGTGCCGCACCCGACTTGAAGGTCTTGAGGGTGAACGACTGCGAGATAGTCGCCTCGGGGAACACCCCGACGATCTCACCCGAGCGCAGCGAGTCCAGCGCGTGCTGGTAGGCGGCGTCGCCCTTGTCGCGGTCCACGGGGATGTGCTTCATCCCGCGCATCAGAGGGCCGGAGACCTTGTGGCGGAAGACGGACTCCTTCGCCATGAACCGAACGAGACGTTTCTGCGGGAGGGCCGCCAGGCCGTTGAAGATGAAGTCGAGGTAGCTGATGTGGTTGCTCACCAGCACGGCACCGCCCGAGCGCGGGATGTTCTCCGAGCCCTTGCAGTCGATCTTGAGGTCCCAGGCCTTGAAGAGGGCCTGGGCGAGGCCGACGACGGGACGGTAGACGATCTCTGCCATGGGCGGGGCGGACCCTTCCTTCTGCCCTGAAGGGATTCCCCTCTGGGCAAAGTTACGCAGCCGTAGGTTTACGGCATCTCGCAGATCGTGCCCGAAGAACGGCCGGGGGGCCAGCCCTGGTGCAGCACGGCGACGAGATCCTCGTCACTCGGCCGCCGTGATCCACCTCGGTCTTTTGCGTTGCCTTTACTCCGCTCGTACCGTCAACCGGCGCACGAGCAGGTACATCTCGCAGCCCAGGCAGTACCCGAAAGCAGCATTGAGGAAGGCGGCCGCGAGCGCCGCACCGGTCGCCGCGAGCCCCAGCCAGCCGGGCCCCAGTGTGAGACCGACCAGGCCCACGCCCGCGAACACGAGCCCCACCGCCTGCGCGAACCGCGGAGGTTCCGGGGACTCGAACCCGGTCGGCGGCCCGAGCCGCGGCCGTACCACCCGGCGGAACACCCAGCCGTACGGCGAGCGCGTCACCCCGCCCGCCGCGCCGAGGGCGAACGCCAGCGTCTGCCAGGCCAGCAGCCAGGTGCCGCCCGTGACGAGTACGACCGCGAGCACCGCGGCCGTCACCGAGGCCCCGAAGCGCGGGCCCCTCACATCGATGTCCATGAATCAAGCATTCCGCAGCGGAAACGATTCATTGGGTCGGGAATCTTTGCAGTCTCGTGAACGCTGGAGGAGCTGATGGCCGGACTGGTGGTGTGCGTGGCGGTGCTCGCGGCGGCGAGCGCCTACGGAGTGCTGCAGCGGCGGCGGAGCGGGAGGGTACGCGTGCGCGTGCGTGACGACGGGAAGCGGCTCGGCGCCGACCGGCTGGGCGGCGAGCTGGGGGAGCGGGCCACGCTCGTGCAGTTCTCCAGCGCCTTCTGCGCGCCCTGCCGGGCGACCCGCAGGGTCCTCGGCGAGGTCGCGGGCATGGTCCCGGGGGTCAGCCACATCGAGATCGACGCCGAAGAGCATCTGGACCTGGTCCGGGAACTCGACATCCTCAAGACCCCGACGGTCCTGGTCCTCGACTCGGGCGGCCGGGTGGTGCGGCGCGCCACCGGCCAGCCCCGCAGGGCCGACGTCATCGCGGCCCTGGGGGAGGCGGTGTGACGTGCCGTCGGGGGACGGAGCGGCACCTTTGGGGCGAGGTCCCGGATTCCGGAACGTACTTGACTGCGTGCACCACCTATCGTCAACCTGACCGCATGCCTGAGGAACTCCTTCTCTACGGACGGGTCCACGTCGACCTGGCCCGTACCGCGAGCGCGCGCTGTCCGGGCCGTTGAGCACCCACGGACATTCCCGCCGCTCCCTCCAGAAGGACGACAACTCCATGACGGCCTCGCCCGACCTCGGTACCCCTCAGCTCGCCTCGCCCGACCTCCTGCGTTCCGTCTTCCGGCGGCACGCCGCCGGAGTCGCCGTGATCACCGCCGCCGGTGGGTCCGGCCCGGTCGGCTTCACCGCCACCTCCCTCACCTCCGTCTCCGCGGAGCCCCCGATGCTCTCCTTCGGGATCGGCACGGGCGCCTCCAGCTGGCCCGCGATATCCGGGGCGGAGCATGTCGGCGTGCATCTGCTCGGCGAACACCAGCAGGAGCTGGCCGCCACCTTCGCCCGCAGCGGCGCCGACCGGTTCGGCGCGCCCACCGCGTGGCGCGCGGGACCGGAGGATGTACCCGTGCTCGACGACGTGCTCGCCTGGCTGGTGTGCCGCGTCGTCGCGCGCGTGCCCGCCGGGGACCACCGCATCGTGCTGGCCGAGGTCGTCGCGGGTGATCCCGCGGGCGCGGGCCGGCCGCTCCTCTACCACCAGGGCCGGTTCAACGCTCTGCGGGATTGATCACGGCCCGGCCCTCCTGCGAACCCGTCGAGTTCCGGTTACGCTGCGTTGCAAAGGTCACAGTTCAAAGCGCTTGCTCAGCGGGAACGAACTGGGTGTACTGGCGAGTAATATTTCGTTCGGAGCGCGGGCCTGCCCCCATCGGGATCGGCCGCTTGTGGCGCCTATGCTGCCTGAAAGAAGGCAGCCGAGAACTGACGATGCAGTAGGAGAGCCGGCGTGAGCTTGAGGATCGTTGTCACTGTGAAGTACGTGCCCGACGCCACTGGCGACCGGCACTTCGCCGATGACCTGACCGTCGACCGGGACGACGTGGACGGTCTGCTCTCCGAGCTCGACGAGTACGCCGTCGAGCAGGCGCTGCAGATCTCCGAGAACTCCGACGACGACGTGGAGATCACCGTTCTCACCGTGGGCCCGGAGGACGCCAAGGACGCCCTCCGCAAGGCCCTGTCCATGGGCGCCGACAAGGCGATCCACGTCGAGGACGACGACCTGCACGGCACCGACGCCATCGGCACCTCCCTGGTCCTGGCCAAGGCCATCGAGAAGGCCGGCTACGACCTGGTCGTCTCCGGCATGGCCTCCACCGACGGCACCGCCGGCATCGTCCCGGCCCTGCTCGCCGAGCGCCTGGGTGTCCCGCAGGTCACCCTGCTCTCCGAGGTCTCCGTCGAGGGCGGCACGGTCAAGGGCCGCCGCGACGGCGACGCCGCCTCCGAGCAGCTCGAGGCCTCCCTCCCGGCCGTCGTGTCGGTCACCGACCAGTCGGGTGAGGCCCGTTACCCGTCCTTCAAGGGCATCATGGCGGCCAAGAAGAAGCCGGTTCAGTCCTGGGACCTGTCGGACCTGGACCTGGAGGCCGAGGAGGTCGGCCTCGAGGGCGCCTGGACCAAGGTCGACTCCGCGGCCCAGCGTCCGGCGCGCACCGCGGGCACGATCGTCAAGGACGAGGGCGAGGGCGGCAAGCAGCTCGCCGAGTTCCTCGCGAGCCAGAAGTTCGTCTAAGGCTCGACACGCCGACCGCCCCTCAACTTCGTTTCGCAGGAGAGCAATCCCATGGCTGAAGTCCTCGTCTACGTCGACCACGTGGACGGCGCCGTCCGCAAGCCCACCCTGGAGCTGCTGACGCTGGCCCGCCGCATCGGCGAGCCCGTCGCCGTCGCGCTCGGAGCCGGTGCCGAGAACACCGCCGCCGCGCTCGCCGAGCACGGCGCGGTCAAGGTCCTCACCCACGACGCGTCCGAGTACGCCGACTACCTGGTCGTACCGAAGGTGGACGCGCTCCAGGCCGCCGTCGAGTCGGTTTCTCCGGCCGCCGTGCTCGTCCCGTGCTCCGCCGAGGGCAAGGAGATCGCCGCCCGCCTCGCGCTGCGCATCGGCTCGGGCATCATCACCGACGCCGTCGACCTCGAGGCCGGCGACGAGGGCCCGGTGGCCACCCAGTCGGTGTTCGCCGCGTCCTTCACCACCAAGACCCGCGTCTCCAAGGGCACCCCGGTCATCACGGTCAAGCCCAACAGCGCCGCCGTCGAGGCCGCCCCGGCCGCCGGTACGGTCGAGGCCCTCTCGGTGTCCTTCTCCGCCCAGGCGACCGGCACCAAGGTCACCGGCCGCACGGCCCGCGAGTCGACCGGCCGCCCGGAGCTGACCGAGGCCGCGATCGTCGTCTCCGGCGGCCGTGGCGTCAACGGCGCCGAGAACTTCGCGATCATCGAGGCCCTCGCCGACTCCCTCGGCGCGGCCGTCGGCGCCTCCCGCGCCGCGGTGGACGCCGGCTGGTACCCGCACACCAACCAGGTCGGACAGACCGGCAAGAGCGTCTCCCCGCAGCTCTACATCGCCAACGGCATCTCCGGCGCCATCCAGCACCGGGCCGGCATGCAGACCTCGAAGACCATCGTCGCCGTCAACAAGGACGCCGAGGCCCCGATCTTCGACCTCGTCGACTACGGCGTCGTCGGCGACCTCTTCGACGTCGTCCCGCAGCTCACCGAGGAGATCAAGACCCGCAAGGGCTGATCACCCGATCCCGGCTGTACGAGGCCTCCGTGACCACCCCGGTCGCGGGGGCCTCGCCCGTTCAGCCCAGGCCCACCGAGGCCAGCACCGGCAGGTGGTCGCTCGGGTACTGGCCGTCCACCGTGAACGTGTCGACCCACGCCCGGCGCACGGTCACCCCCGGCGTCGCAAGGATCCAGTCGATGCGCTGGCCGTCCGCCTTCAGCCTCCGGTACCCGTGGAACGTCCCGAACACCGGCCCCCGCTCCCGTGCCGAGTCCCACGTGTCGACCAGACCGGAGTCCAGCAGCGTGTCGTAGGCCGTACTGGCGTGCGCGACCGCGTTGAAGTCACCGGTGAGCAGGACCGGCACGCCCGGGCCGAGCCCCCGGATCCGCTCGGCGATCAGCGCCGCGGCACGCGCGCGTGCGTACTCGCTGCGATGGTCGAGGTGGGTGTTGAGGACATGGAACTCCCGTCCGGAATCCAGCCGGTCACGGAAACGGATCCGGGTCACCAGCCGCGGGAAGGCCGCGCCCCAGGTGTTCGAGCCGGGCACGGTGGGCGTGTCGGAGAGGCGGAAGACGTCGTGCTCCACGGGGGCGAGCCGGCGGACGTCGTAGAAGATCGCCGTCGACTCCTCGTTGCCGCTGCCGGGTGTGCCGATCCAGTCGTAGTGCGGCCCGAGGTCGGTGCCGATGTTCAGCAGCTGCGAGAACTGCCCCTCCTGGGTGCCGATCACATGCGGGGCCGCCCGCTGTAACAGCGTCCGCATCACCGGACGGCGCACCGCCCAGGTGTTGGGGTCGTTGGCCGTGGTGACCCGGAGGTTGAACGTCATGACCTCGAGCGCGGGCACCGGCTTCGGCCGCCGCTTCGGCGTCAGGCGCGGAACGGGACTCTCGTGCCGGGCCTGGGAGGCCCCCATCGTGCCCAGCAGAGGTACGGCGACGACGGCGGCCAGCATCGTGCGCAGCCCCGCCCGCCGGGTCGTCCCTCCGGTGCCCGTCATGTGTTCTCCCTCGCCTCGTGAGCCAGGATGAAGGTGTGCGGCTCTGTGCGGAAGAGGGTGAAGGTGCGTAAGTGATCACAGGGATCCACGGCATGGACAGGGTGTTGACCGGCCGGAAGGTCCACGGATAGCTTCGCTCTACGGATTGTTGATTCCGTGAAGCGGAAAACAGGAGGGTATGACATGGGGCAGGGCCGGCAGGAGACGGTGAAGACCAGCCTCGCGGGCGCCGTCAGCGAGGCGATCAGCGCCTCCCTCGCCCCCGTCGACGCCGAACTCGACCGCCGCTACCCCGGAGACCCCGGCACCCGCCAGCCCGTCCACACCGTCTACGTCCCCGCCGACGCCTTCGCCGCCGACACCGTTCGCTCCTGGGGCGACCGGGCCCTCGCCGCACTCGACGAACACGCCCCCGACGCCGCGTCCTTCGCCGCCTGCCTCGGCCTGCCCGACGACCTCGCCACGCCCGTGTACGCGCGCGTGCGGGCCAAACTCGAGCGCGAACCCATCGAGGACCTGCGGGTCGACTTCGAGGACGGCTACGGCCTCCGCCCGGACGCCGAGGAGGACGAGGCGGCCGCCCGGGCGGCCCGGCTGATCGCCGAGGCGTACGGGAACGGCACCGCGGCCCCCTGCATGGGGATCAGGATGAAGTGCATGGAGGCCGCGGTCCGCGACCGGGGCATCCGCACCCTCGACGTCTTCCTCACCGGCCTGACGGCGTCCGGCGGCCTGCCCGACGGCCTGATGCTGACCCTGCCGAAGGTGACCTACCCCGAGCAGGTCACCGCCATGGTCCGCCTCCTGGAGGCCTTCGAGAAGGCACGCGGGCTCGCACCGGGCCGGCTCGGCTTCGAGATCCAGATCGAGACCAGCCAGGCCGTCCTCGCCGCCGACGGCACCGCGACCGTCGCCCGCATGATCCAGGCCGCCGAGGGCCGCGCCACCGGCCTGCACTACGGCACCTTCGACTACAGCGCCTGCCTCGGTGTCTCCGCCGCCCACCAGGCCAGCGACCACCCGGCCGCCGACCACGCCAAGGCCGTCATGCAGGTCGCCGCCGCCGGCACCGGAGTACGGGTCTCGGACGGCTCCACGAACGTCCTCCCCGTCGGCCCGACCGCCAAGGTCCACGACGCCTGGCGCCTGCACTACGGCCTCACCCGCCGTGCCCTCGCCCGCGCCTACTACCAGGGCTGGGACATGCACCCCGCACATCTGCCCACCCGCTACGCCGCCGTCTTCGCCTTCTACCGCGAGGGCTTCGCCCAGGCCGCCGAACGGCTGTCCCGGTACGCGGCCCGCGCCGGCGGCGACGTCATGGACGAACCGGCCACCGCCAAGGCCCTCAGCGGCTACCTCCTGCGCGGCCTGGACTGCGGCGCCCTCGACCTCGCCGAGGTGACCACCGCGACCGGACTGTCCCGGGCGGCCCTGGAGGGCTTCGCGGCCCCTCGGCGAGGCGACCTGACGGCTTCGGCACAGCGGTAGCCGAGCCGTCGGGGGTCACATCCGAAGATGTTCCAGCCCGGACCGCGTCACCAGCCTCTCGTCCGCGAACAGCCGCGTCCCGCGCTCGCACAGTCGCGCGTCGGCCCGGGCGCGGGCCACGAACTCCTCCGGGCTCCTCCCGAACAGCCGCCGCAACGCCGGTGACCCGAGGAGAAGTTCGCCGATCAGGGCGCGCTGTCCCGGGTGGCTGCGCGGGACACCCCCGCCGTCGTGCAGGACGCCATGGCGATTCACGTACGAGAACACTTCCGGGAGCGCCTCGCCGTCTTCCAGTTCGACGCGGAACCGCGACGCGGGCAGCGACACCCGGTCGAAGTTCGGCTCCGTCGCGTCCACGGCCACGAGTTGTTCGGCATCCAGCCAGATGACGAACAACTCCCGCCTCGCACCGGGCGAGTCGACGGGGGACGCCGACACATAGCCGTGACGGCTTACGTGTCCGGACACGCCGATGCCGATGCCGGTCACCCGGGCGCGGACCATCGGGATGGGCGAGGTGATCCCCAACCCGGCCATCTTGTGCCGCAGTTGGCCGGGAGAGGCATTGGAGCCGACGGCGAGGACCGGGGTGCGGCCGGGGTGCGTGAGACGGTCCAGCGGCAGCAGCGTGCCGCCGTCCAGCAGGCCCGACCCCGCAGGCCACACACCCGGGTAGAGAAGCGGATGATCGCGCGGCGCGAGCGCCAGGCCAAGCGCCTCCAGGGTGCGCCGCTCACGGCGTCCGTCCATGACCGCCTCGGCCCCTCTCAGTCCGCCGGGGGAAACTCGCCCGAGCCGCGCGTGACGAGCCGGGTCGGCAGCTCGATGCGTTCGGGAACCACCAGGGAACCCTCCAACTGCCGGAACAGCCGCTCGGCGGCCGTACGGCCGAGCGCCGCCGCGTCCTGGGCGACCACGGTCACGCCCGGCTGCAGGAGATCGGCCAGCTCCAGGTCGTCGAAGCCCACCAGGGCCACCCGGCGCGACTGCTCCGCGAGTACCCGGATCACGGTGACCGTCACCCGGTTGTTGCCCGAGAACACGGCCGTGACCGGATCCGCCGCGGCCAGCATCTCCTGTGCCGCCCGGCGCACCCGGTCCGGCTCGGTCGTGCCCAGTGACATCCACGCGTCCTCGACCTCTATGCCCGCGTCCTCCATCGCCGTCCGGTAGCCCCGCAGCCGCTCCACGGCGGTGTGGATGCGCGGCATGTCGCCGATGAAGCCGATCCTGCGGTGCCCGTGCGCGATGAGGTGGGCCACGCCCGCGCGGGCTCCGCCGAAGTTGTCGGACAGCACACAGTCGGCGTCGATCTGCCCAGCTGGACGGTCCACGAACACCGTCGCGACGCCCGCCTTGATCTCGGGCTCCAGATAGCGGTGGTCGTCGCCGGCCGGGATCACCACCAGTCCGTCCACCCGGCGTGCGCACAGCGCCAGCGCCAGTTCCTGCTCCCGGTCGGGGTCCTCGGCGCTGGAGCCGTTGATGAGCAGCGCGCCGTGTGCGCGCGCCACCTCCTCCACCGCGCGGCTGAGCGGACCGTAGAAGGGGTCTGCGAGGTCCTCCAGGACCAGACCGATGCTCGCGGTGCGGCCCTTGCGCAGCACGCGCGCGCTGTCGTTGCGGCGGAAGCCGAGCGCGTCGATGGCCTCCTGGACCCGCCGCTCGGTCTCGGGGGTGACTCCCGCCTCGCCGTTGACCACGCGTGAGACGGTCTTGAGTCCGACCCCGGCGCGTGCCGCGACGTCCTTCATGGTGGGACGGTTGCCGTAACGACTCTCGGGGCGGCGCGGCGTCTCGGGCACGATGCGGTGTCCTGTTCCTGTCGTCCACGGGACGTTCTCACGCCATCGTCCACAAAGTGTTGCCGACGGGGTGGCTGGGTCCCTGGGTTTGTATGAGGATGTGGCGTCGAGCATAGAGCCTGGACAACGTTGTCAGATCCGCGAGAGACTGTCCAGCGACAATGTGACGACAACATCCGGCCCACGTCCCCCAGCGCTGGCCGGCCGGGCCCTTTTCCAAGGTTGACGGGGAGACCGAGACTTTGATGCAGACCGACCTCGTGGCCGCGCTGGACATCGGCGGCACCAAGATCGCCGGAGCGCTGGTGGACGGCGACGGCAGGATCCTGGTCCGCGCGCAGCGGCCCACCCCCGCCCAGGAGGGCGGCGACACCGTGATGGGGGCCGTGGAGGAGGTGCTGAAGGAGCTGACCGCGTCGCCGCTGTGGCCGCGCGCCTACGCCCTCGGCATCGGCAGTGCCGGTCCGGTGGACGCCTCCGCCGGCACGGTCAGCCCGGTGAACGTGCCCGGCTGGCGCGACTATCCCCTCGTGGACCGGGTCCGCGCCGCGACCGGCGACCTCCCGGTCGAACTGATCGGCGACGGTGTGGCGATCACCGCGGCCGAGCACTGGCAGGGCGCCGCCCGCGGCCATGACAACGCGCTGTGCATGGTGGTCTCCACCGGCGTCGGCGGCGGCCTCGTCCTGGGCGGCCGGCTGCACCCCGGCCCCACCGGCAACGCGGGCCACATCGGCCACATCAGCGTCGACCTCGACGGCGACCCCTGCCCGTGCGGCGGCCGAGGCTGCGTGGAGCGCATCGCCAGCGGACCCAACATCGCCCGCCGGGCCCTGGACAACGGCTGGCGGCCCGGCCCCGACGGCGACACCTCCGCCGCCGCGGTCGCCGCCGCCGCCCGCGCGGGCGACCCGGTGGCGGTGGCCTCCTTCGAGCGGGCCGCGCGCGCCCTGGCCGCCGGGATCGCGGCCACCGCGACCCTCGTCGAGATCGACATCGCGGTGATCGGCGGGGGTGTGGGCAAGGCGGGCGACGTTCTGCTGGCGCCGCTGCGCGAGGCGCTCGGCGACTACGCGACGCTCTCGTTCGTCCAGCGCCTGACGGTGGTGCCGGCCCAGATGGGGACCGACGCAGGACTGGTGGGAGCGGCCGCGGCGGCGCTGGCGGGGGCGGCGACGATAAGGGTGTGAGCGCCGCTTCGCGGGTCGGCGGGCCGAGGTGGGCGCCGTTCTCCGGGGCAGGTGTGAGCACTGCTCGGCAGGAACGTTCAGGCTGAGCCGGGCGGGGGCAGGGCGAAGGCGGTCGGCGCGGGCCGTGGCCGTGAGGCGTGACCTCCGTCCCGCCCCGGCCGTTGGAGTGGGCATGAAGAAGCGCAGCATGCTCGCCATCGCCTCCCTCGCCACCGGCTTCGTCGTCGCGGCGATCACCCCCTCCCACGGCGCGGGCGCCGAGGACCTCGACGGCCTGAACGTCGGCGACACCATCGGCAGCCTCGACCACACCGTCGCCGACGACAGCCTGGCCGTCGACGACAACGCCCTCGGCCAAGGCGCCTGACACAGCCCAGGAGCCGCACGCCGTGCCGCCGGTGCCCCGCCCCTGGAGCACCGGCTGCACGGCGTTCGCACGCCCTCTCCTGGAACTGGTTTCCGTGGCAGGGTGGAGCGGGCAAGCCTCAGGGGGCCAACAGAAGAGGGGGAACTGTGACCGTCGTCTGGATCAACGGCGCCTTCGGTGCGGGCAAGACCACCACCGCACGGGAGCTGATCGACCTGATCCCGAACAGCACGCTCTTCGACCCCGAGGCCGTCGGCGCGGCGCTCCCGCAACTGCTGCCGCCCAAACGCCTCGCCGAGGTCGGTGACTTCCAGGACCTGCCGATCTGGCGGCGCCTGGTGATCGACACCGCGGCCGCGCTCCTCGGTGAGCTCGGCGGCACGCTCGTCGTCCCCATGACCCTCCTGCGCCAGGAGTACCGCGACGAGATCTTCGGCGGTCTGGCGGCCCGCCGCATTCCGGTACGCCACGTCCTCCTCGCTCCGGCGGAAACGATTTTGCGCGGGCGAATAGCAGGCCGGGAGATCCCGGCCGACCTCCCCGACGGCGAGATGCGCATCCGGCAGTGGTCGTACGACCACATCGAGCCCTACCACGCCGCCCTCGCCTCCTGGCTGACCGCCGACGCCCACCCGGTCGACACCAGCCACCTCACCCCGTACGAGGCCGCCGTCCGCATCGCCGACGCGGTCGGCACCGGCGCCGCGTCCGCCTGCGACATCGTGCAGACCCCCGAACCCACCGCCGAGACGCTGGCCGCCGGGGTGCTGCTCTTCGACGAACAGGACCGGGTGCTGCTCGTCGACCCGACCTACAAGCCCGGCTGGGAGTTCCCCGGCGGGGTCGTGGAGCCCGGCGAGGCGCCCGCGCGCGCGGGCATGCGCGAGGTCGAGGAGGAGACCGGCATCCGCCTCGACGACGTACCCCGGCTGCTCGTCGTCGACTGGGAGCGGCCGCTGCCGCCCGGCTACGGCGGACTGCGCCTCCTCTTCGACGGCGGCAGGCTGGACGCGGCGGCCGTCGACGGGCTGCTGCTGCCCGGCCCGGAACTGCGCGGCTGGCGCTTCGTCACGGAGGAGGAGGCGGCCCATCTGCTGCCCCCGGTCCGCTACGAACGGCTGCGCTGGGCGCTGCGGGCGCGGGAGCGTGGGGCGGCACTGTACCTGGAGGCCGGGATTCCGCTCGGGTGAGCGCCCGGCGCACCTCCTCCGCACCTCCTCCGCGACTCCGGCCGCCGCTGAGAGTCCTCCGCCAGACGCCGGCGGTCACGAGGGCGGTGCTCCGGTCGTCGCTCGGCGGGTCGAGGGAGGCGGCGACGGCGTGCGGGGCGGCGCGGATTCTCGCAGGCGTGATCCCCGTCCTCAGCGCGGTGTGCCGTAGCCGTCCGCCGCCTCCCGCAGAACCGCCGAGGCCCGGGCGGTCACCGGATCGCCGTGGCCGAAGCAGCACACCTCGGTGTCGAGGGCGGCGAGGCGGTGGAAGGAGGCGAGAGCCCGGGGCCGGTCGACGTGGAACACACCGGGGAGGACCCCGCCGTCGACGGGGGAGGAGGCGACGGCGTCACCGGTGAACAGCACGCCGTGCCGTGGCAGATGGAGGGCGATGCTCCCGTGGGTGTGTCCGGGCACATGAATCACCCGGGCGCCGTCACCGAAGCCGAGAAGGTCGCCGTCGGACACTTCGACGACGTCCGGCGGCCGCACGAACCCGTCCCTCGTCAACAGTTGTTGCGCCGCCGCGAGCAAGGGACGTTCCCAGTCCTCCAACACCGGTGGAGGGCCCGGGACTTCGCCGCGCAGTACGGCCGCATCCGCCGTGTGCGCCAGGATCTCCGCCCCGGTCCGGGCCGCCAACTCGGCCGCGCCGCCCGCGTGGTCCTCGTGGAAGTGGGTGAGGACGATCCGCCGTACGGCGTCGAGCGGGAGTCCCAGCGCCGTGACCGTCTCGGCGATCGGTGCGCCGGAGCCCGGCGGACCGGCGTCGACCAGCGTCAACTCGTCGCCGTCGCGCCACAGATAGGCCTGGCCGACCGGGAAGCGCAGGAGGCGGAGGCCGGGGAGGAGCTCGATGACGTCCATCCGACCACCGTAGGCGGGCCCCACCCGGTGGGTGAGGCCCTCTGCCCACGGCAGAGCGGCTCAGCTCGCCGCGTAGTTGCGCAGGAACAGGGCCTCGGTCACGGACAGGCGCTCCAGTTCCTCGGGGGAGACGCTCTCGTCGACCGCGTGGATCTGAGCCTCGGGCTCGCTGAGGCCGATGAGGAGGATCTCCGCGTCCGGGTACAGGGACGCGAGGGTGTTGCACAGCGGGATGGAGCCGCCCTGCCCGGCGAACTGCATCTCCTGGCCCGGGTAGGCCACCGCCATCGCCTCGGCCATCGCGGTGTACGCGGGGCTGCTGGTGTCGGCGCTGAACGGCTCGCCCTGGCCGACCTGCTCGGTGCTCACCCGCGCGCCCCACGGCGTGTGCGCCTCCAGGTGGGCCTGGAGCAGCTTCGTCGCCTCGGCGGCGTCCCCGCCCGGCGGCACCCGCAGGCTGATCAGCGCACGGGCGCTCGCCTGCACCGACGGCGTGGCGCCGACGACCGGCGGGCAGTCGATGCCGAGGACGGTGACCGCCGGCCGCGCCCAGATCCGGTCGGCGACCGTGCCGGAGCCGATCAGCCCGACACCGTCGAGGACCTTGGCGTCCCGGCGGAACTGCTCCTCGTCGTAATCCAGCCCCTGCCACCGGGAGTCGTCCGTCAGCCCGTCCACGGTGGTCGAGCCGTCCTCGGCCCGCAGCGAGTCCAGTACGCGGATCAGCGCGCCCAGCGCGTCCGGCGCCGCGCCGCCGAACTGACCGGAGTGCAGGTTGCCCTCGAGGGTGTCGATCTGCACCCGCACCATCGTCATGCCGCGCAGGGTGGAGGTGACGGTCGGCAGGCCGACGCGGAAGTTGCCCGAGTCGCCGATGACGATGGCGTCCGCGGTGAGCAGTTCCGGGTGTGCCTCGGCATAGCGCTCGAGTCCGCCCGTGCCCTGCTCCTCGGAGCCCTCCACGATCACCTTCACATGGACCGGGACCCCGCCGTCCGCCTTGAGGGCGCGCAGCGCGAGCAGGTGCATGATGAAGCCGCCCTTGCAGTCGGCGGTGCCCCGCCCGTACCAGCGGCCGTCGCGTTCGGTCAGCTCGAAGGGCGGCGTCGTCCAGCCGGCCTCGTCCAGCGGAGGCTGCACGTCGTAGTGGGCGTACAGCAGGACGGTCCTGGCGCCCTCCGGGCCGGGCAGAAGGCCGTAGACCGACTGGGTGCCGTCGGGGGTGTCGAGGACGGCCAGGTCCTGGAAGCCCTCGGCGCGCAGCGCGGCCGTGATCCAGTCGGCGGCGGCCTCGCTCTCGCTCCTGGGGAACTGGTCGAAGTCCGCCACCGACCTGAAGGCCACCAGTTCGGTGAGCTCCGCCCGCGCCCTGGGCATCAGGGAGGCTACGGTCTCGGCGACCGGATTCGACGACATGGGCACGCTCCTTGTGGGTGCGACGTTGTACAGGGTGGGCACGGGTCCGTTCGAGGGACCGTGCGAGCGTACGCGTTGCCGGGATGGGGTCGCGTACCTCGCCGATCCTTCCACAGCGGACCGTCATCGGACCGTGACGATCTCCGCCGTAGGATGCGGGGGACAGTGGCGGCAGGCGGCTTGATCGGGAGCAGTAGACCATCGTGAGCAGCGAGAACTCTTCGGCGGACGACGCGCGGCAGGTGTGGGACGTCGTCGTGGTGGGCGCGGGACCCGCGGGGGCTTCGGCCGCCTACGCGGCGGCGGTCACGGGACGGCGCGTGCTGTTGCTGGAGAAGGCGGAGCTGCCCCGCTACAAGACGTGCGGCGGCGGCATCATCGGCCCTTCCAGGGATGCGTTGCCACCCGGTTTCGAACTGCCCTTCCGTGACCGGGTGCACGCGGTGACCTTCTCCAACAACGGCCGCTTCACCCGCACCCGCCGCTCCCGGCAGATGCTGTTCGGCCTGATCAACCGGCCGGAGTTCGACCAGCAGCTGGTCGAGCACGCCCAGAAGGCGGGCGCCGAGCTGCGCACGGGGGTCACGGTCACCCGGGTCGAGCAGCACGGCTCGGCGGTGCCCGACCGCCGCTCGGTCGCGGTCGTCCTGCAGGGCGGCGAGACCCTGCTGGCGCGCGCGGTCGTCGGTGCGGACGGCAGCGCCAGCCGCATAGGGGCGCACGTCGGCGTGAAGCTCGACCAGGTGGATCTCGGCCTGGAGGCGGAGATCCCGGTGCCGGAGACGGTCGCCGAGGACTGGCGGGGCCGCGTCCTCATCGACTGGGGCCCGATCCCCGGCAGTTACGGCTGGGTGTTCCCCAAGGGCGACACGCTGACGGTCGGCGTGATCTCCGCGCGCGGCGAGGGCGCCGCCACCAAGCGCTACCTCGAGGACTTCATCGGGCGTCTCGGCCTCGCCGGCTTCGAACCCGGCATCTCCTCCGGACACCTCACGCGCTGCCGCGCCGACGACTCGCCGCTGTCGCGCGGACGGGTGCTGGTGTGCGGAGACGCGGCGGGGCTCCTCGAGCCGTGGACCCGTGAGGGCATCTCGTTCGCCCTGCGCTCCGGGCGGCTCGCGGGGGAGTGGGCGGTCCGCATCGCGGAGGCCCACGACGCGGTGGACACCCGTCGCCAGGCCCTGAACTACGCGTTCGCCGTCAAGGCGGGCCTCGGAGTGGAGATGAGCGTCGGCAAGCGGATGCTTGCGCTCTTCGAGCGCCGCCCGGGCCTCTTCCACGCGGCCCTCACCGGCTTCCGCCCCGCCTGGCGGGCGTTCACCGACATCACGCGCGGCCGGACGACCCTCGGTGAACTCGTCCGCACCCACCCCATGGCCCAGCGCGCGCTGACCATGATGGACCGGCGCCAGGAGCCGGTGGCCGAGGAGAGCGAGGCCTGAGGCCTGAGGCCGGAAGGATCAGGCCGGATCACGCCGGGACACGCCGGTCGGCCTTGCGACGCGGCGGCCCGGCGTCGAGTGCCTGAGCGGCGTACCGGCCGACGGGGCCGGTCGGCGGCGCGGGCCGCGGCCGCCCCGGTCACGGTCGGTCAGGGCCTCACCCCGTTCCGCGGCCGACTCGAACGGGCACAGCGGGTCGCGGACGCATGCGGGCGGCCGAGCATGCGCCGGTGCGCTCGCCGCGTCACTCCGAAGGACGCGCCGGGCTCCGGCCGCGTCGCGCCCGACGGCTCACCCCGTCACCCCCCCCGGCGAGTGGATCCTGATCCGTCCCGACGGCGGCCTCCCGACCCGCACGCACGCCGGACGCGTCCCTCCCGCTGCCGTACTTCCAGGGGAGTACGGCTGATCACCTCGCCCGGCGGACGTCCCGCGAGGTGTCCGGCGTCTAGCGTGGCGGACATGGACGTACGGCAGGAGAGCGGGGACGGAGCCCCGGGACGGTGGTGGGGCCAGGGGCCGCCGTGGCTGCGCCGCTGGGCGGACCGGGAGCCGGGACGCGGGGGCGGCCGGTGGCCCTGGCGGTCGACGCTGCTGCTCACCGTGTTCGTCCTCGGCGGCTCGAACTTCGCCGCCCACATGCAGCGGGGCGAGCGGGCCCTCCTGGACCCCTTCGGCCGGGTGCTGCTGATCCTCGCCTGCGGACTGCTGCTCTGGCGGCAGCGGTATCCGGTGGCGGTCGTGTTCGGTACGGCGGTGGTGACCGCGGTCTACCTCGGTGCGGGCTACCCGTACGGCCCGGTCTTCTTCACCGTCGCCGTGGCCTGCTTCGCCGCCGTGATCGCCGGGCACCGCAGGGCCGCCTGGACGGCGCTGGCGCTGCTGTGCGCCGTCCATCTGCTGGTCGCCCACTGGCTGTACCGGTGGCTGCCGCCGTCCGGGGACGCGCCGGCCTCCTTCGGGCAGGAGATCGTGGTCACCGGGTGGGTCGTCGCCATCGTGGCGGTGGCGGAGCTGGCCCGGGCCCGGCGCGAGCAGTGGGCGCGGGAGCGGGCCGAGCGGGCGCAGGCCGCCCGGCGGCGGGCCGACGAGGAGCGGCTGCGGATCGCCCGTGAGCTGCACGACGTCCTCGCACACAGCCTCTCCGTGATCAACGTGCAGGCGGGCGTCGGGCTCGCACTCCTGGACGGCGACCCGGAGCAGGCGCGCACCGCGCTCACCACGATCAAGTCCGCCAGCAAGGAGGCGCTCGGCGAGGTGCGCCAGGTGCTCGACTCGCTCCGCACGCCGGGAGACGCGCCGCGCGCTCCCGCGCCCGGCCTGGACCGGTTGCCCGAGTTGGTGGAGCAGGCGGCCCGCGCGGGTCTCACGGTCGACGTGGCGGGGCAACCTCCCCGGCGGCTGCCCCCCGGCACCGACCTCGCTGCCTTCCGTATCGTGCAGGAGGCCCTCACCAACGTCGTACGCCACTCCGGTTCGCGTCATGCGCGCGTGCGGCTCGGTCAGGACGGCGGCACGCTACGGCTGCGGGTCGACGACGACGGACCGGCGACCGGCGCGGAGGCCGGCGGCAGCGGCAACGGTCTGGCCGGGATGCGGGAGCGGGCGGCGGCGCTGGGTGGCACGATCGAGGCGGGGCCGCGCCTCGACGGCGGGTTCCGGGTGCTGGCCGTGCTGCCGCTGAAAACCGCTACCGGTACCACAGCCGGGACGGCAGACGGGACCGAGACCGAGTCCGGGGAGGACCAGTGATCCGTGTACTGCTCGCCGACGACCAGTCCCTGGTGCGGGCGGGGTTCCGGGCGCTGCTCGACGCGCAGGCCGACATCGAGGTGGCGGGGGAGGCCGCCGACGGCGAGGATGCCGTGCGCAAAGTCCGTGAACTGCGGCCGGACGTCGTCCTGATGGACATCCGTATGCCGTTGCTCGACGGGCTGGCCGCCACCCGCCGTATCACCGGTGACGAGTCCCTCGCGCGGGTGAAGGTGGTCATGCTGACGACCTTCGAACTCGACGAGTACGTCTTCGAGGCGATCCGGTCCGGCGCGTCGGGGTTCCTGGTGAAGGACACCGAGCCCGAGGAACTCCTGCGAGCGGTGCGGGCGGTGGTGGACGGTGACGCGTTGCTCTCGCCGGGGGTGACGCGCCGGCTCATCGCCGAGTTCGCCGCCCGCTCCAAGGAGCCGGCCGCGGCTGATGAGCTGGGCCGGCTCACCGAACGGGAGCGTGAGGTGATGGCGCTGGTCGGCATCGGCCTGTCCAACGAGGAGATCGCCCGTCGGCTGGTCGTCAGCCCGCTCACGGCCAAGACCCACGTCAGCCGCACCATGGTCAAGCTGGGCGCCCGGGACCGGGCCCAACTCGTCGTACTGGCCTACGAGTCGGGACTGGTACGCCCCGGCTGGCTGGGCTGAGCCGGCCGGGAGAACCGCAGCAGCACGCTCACCACCCGCGCCACGAACAGCACGGGTGCGAGCACGAGGCCCACCCGGAGCATCAACCACTCGACGTGGTCCGGGAGTTCGAAGAGAAGCGCCGGGCCGGCGACCGCCCCGAACAGCACCGCCGCCGCGAACACCGCGCTGGACAGCGCATATCCGATCTCCACGGTGATCGCATCCCGCTCGGCCTGCGTCCGCCGCTCCCCGTGACCGCCCATCCCGCGATTCTCACAGCCGTGCGCCCGGCGGGGCAACCACCCCCGCCGGGCGCACACTTGACGGCGTCCCTCCGTCTGTCCGCTGTCCAAACACGCCCTAGTCGCGGACGCCCACAGGCTCGGACTTCTCCACGGAGGAGCCGGCGACCACGACCGAGCCCCGGTCGCGTCGGGTCCGCAGTCCGGGCAGGGTGATGAGGAGGCCGGCGGCGGCGATGGCCGTCACCACGGCGAGGCCGGGCCGGTAGCTGTCCAGGACACCCTGCGGGGTGGGGTCGGCCGGGGCGCCCGCGGTCACCACCGCCGTCACCACGGCGAGGAAGATCGCCCCACCCACCTGCACCGAGGTGTTCAGCAGGCCCGAGACCATGCCCTGTTCGTGATCGGCCACCCCGTTGGTGGCCTGGATGTTGAGCGACGGGAAGACCAGGGCGCAGGCCGCCCCGATCAGCAGCATGGTCGGCAGGATCACGGCCGCGTACCCCGGGTCGAGGTCGACCCGCAGGAACAACGCGTATCCGGCGACCATGAAGGCGAAGCCGGCCGCGATCAGCCTCGGCGTGCCGAACCGGTCCACGATCGAGCCGACCTTGGTCGAGGACACCGCCACCAGCGCACCCGCCGGCAGGAAGGCGAGGGCGGTGTGCAGCGCCGACCAGCCGAGCAGCGACTGCATGTAGAGCGTGGCGAGGAACTGGAAACCGACGTACGACCCGAAGAACGCCATCGCGCCGAGCTGGGCGCGGATCTGGCTGCCGGAGCGCAGCACACCCAGCCGGATCAGGGGGCCGGGCGAGCGCCGCTCGACGAGGACGAAGACGGTCAGCAGGGCGGCGACGGCGAGGAAGGACAGCAGGGTGCGGGCCGACGCCCAGCCGTGTTCCGGCGCCTGGACGACCGTGAACACCAGCAGCAGCATCGAGGCGGTGCCGAGGACGGCGCCGGGGACGTCGTAGCCGTTGTGGTCGCGTTCTCGCTCGCTGCGCGGCAGCAGCCTGAGGCCGGCGACCAGCGCGACGAGGGCGATCGGGGCGGGCAGCAGCATGGTCAGCCGCCAGCTGGCCTCCGTGAGCAGCCCGGAGAGGACGAGGCCCATGGAGAAGCCGGTGGCGGCGCAGGTGGTGTAGATGGACAGGGCGCGGTTGCGCAGCGGGCCCTCCGGGAACGTCGTCGTGATGATCGACAGCCCTGCCGGGGCGGTGAAGGCCGCACTCAGGCCCTTGATGAAGCGGCTGGCTATCAGCAGCGGACCCGAGTCGACCAGCCCGCCGAGCAGCGAGGCGAGCGCGAAGACGCCGAGGGCGACCAGGAAGACCTGGCGGCGGCCCAGGAGGTCGGCGGCGCGGCCGCCGAGGAGCAGCAGACCGCCGTAGCCGAGGATGTAGCCGCTGACGATCCATTGCAGGGTCGAGGTGGACAGGCCGAGGTCGGAGCCGATGGACGGCAGCGCGACGCCGACCATCGACACGTCCAGCGCGTCCAGGAACATCGCGGCGCACAGCACCAGCAGAGTGCCCCACAGCCGGGCGGTCCAGCGGGCCCCGGCCACGCCGGACATGCCGGAGGCGGGGGAGGTGAGCGGAGAGGTCATGACGAAGACAGTACATGCACCTGCATCGAATGCAAGCGCATTAAATTCCGATGCAATAATCTCGTCCCTCTGCTACGGTGCGGGCCATGGCGGCGATGAAGGGCGAGGCGGAGAGAACCGAGCGGGCGCTGGTCGAGCAGTGGCGGGACATGCTCGCGCTGCATGCCCGGACCCAGTGCGAACTCGACCGGGCTCTGCACCGGCACGGGCTGTGCGCCAGTGACTTCGAGGTGCTGGAGGTGCTGGCCGAGCCGGGCGCGCCGGACGGTTCGTGCAGTTACCGCGTCCAGGAGATCGCCGAGCGGGTCCACCTCAGTCAGAGCGCGCTGTCCCGGCTGATCGCCCGCCTCGAGAAGGACGGCCTCGTCGAACGCGGCATGTGTGCCGAGGACCGCCGGGGTGTCCGGGTGGCGCTCACGGGCAAGGGGCGCGCGCTGCACGGCGACGTACTGCCGGTGCAGCGCGCGGTGTTGACGCGCATGCTGGTCCGGTCGGACCTCAGCCCATGACGACGGGGGACTTCTCCCGCCACAGCGTCGCGAGCGCCGTGTCCCCGGTGACGGCGGGGAACGGCAGCCGGTTCCACAACGCCAGGTAGAGCGGCGCGGCGGGTCCGGAGAACTCGCAGTCCGCCTCCCCGTCGGCGTTCCGCTCCGTCACGGGCGGCTCCGCGGACAGCCGTACGGTCCACACGGCGTCCCCCGCCGGATCCGTCGCCCGCACCCGCAGTACCCGGGGCTCCTCGGTGCGTACCCTGCTCTTGGCCCGTTTGTGCATGCCGGTCAGCAGTTCGTCGATGCCGTCCGCCCCGAAGGCGGCGGGCAGATCCTCGGCGAACGCCTCGGGTGACCGCTTCAGCGCCGACTCGGCGTCCACGCGGTGCACGGCCGTCTCGTGCGCCTGCCTCCGCGCCCAGAACGTGAGCGGCGACGGGGCGGGCAGGAACTGCCAGCACTCCAGGTCGGGCGGGGCGGCGCCGAGGGTCTCGACGAGCAGACGGTGTCCCTCGCGGAACCAGTCCAGCAGCTCGGCGCCGTCGAGGTCGGGCAGGCCGTCGACCGGACGGGGCGTCGTACGGCCCTCGGCCACGAACGACCTCGCCCAGCGGTGCACCGTGCCCGTGTGGCGCACCAGGTCCCGGACCCGCCAGTCCGGACAGGTCGGCACCTCGGCGTCGACGCCCGCTGCGGCCGCCGCGTCGGCCAGGGCCCGGCCCTCCCGGTCGAGGATGTGGATGAACTCGGCAATCTCCATGAGGGTGAGTCTGCCGGATGGAGTACGGTCGGGGGCCGCGATTTTCTTCGGGAAGTACGTCGTGACGTTCTTCGTCTCAGGCTGTCCCCCGCGTGCCGAAGCCGATCAGCGCGGCCGCCGCGGCCAGGACGGCCACGCTGGTCAGGGCGGTGGACAGGGAGAGCCACTCGGCCAGGAAGCCGATGGCGGGCGGTCCGAGCAGCATCCCGCCGTAGCCGAACGTGGAGGCGACGGCGACCCCGCTCGGACCGGCCAGGGTGCCCGCGCGCTCCACGGCCACCGGGAAGAGGTTGGCCAGGCCGAGCCCGGTGACCAGGTAGCCCAGCAGCGCCGCCCACAGGGCGGGGGCGAGGGAGCCGAGCAGCATCCCGGCCGCCGCCACGGTGCCGCCGGTCACCACCGTGCGGGTGCGGCCGAGCCGTTCGAGGAGGGTGGTGCCGGTCAGCCGGCCGACGGTCATGGCCAGCGCGAAGCAGGAGTAGCCGAGGGCGGCGGCCCCGGCGGAGGCCTTCAGGTCCTGTCGGAGGTGGAGCGCGCCCCAGTCGGCGAGGGCGCCCTCGCCGTAGGCCGTGCACAGGGCGATGAGGCCGAAGACCACGACTGCACGGCGGGTGCGGGGTGCGAGACGGCGGGAGACCGGATCGGCGGCGGTCGGCGGTGTCCTCACGGTGGCGGGCGGCGGATGCCGAAGCAGCGTCGGTCCCGCGAGCGCGGTCACGGCCAGGCCCACGATCCCGAGACCGAGCAGATGGAGGGTGGGGGAGAGGGATCCCGCGACCAGCCCGCCGAGCCCGGCGCCGATCATGCCGCCCAGGCTGAAGGCCGCGTGGAAGGTGGGCATGATCGGCCTGCGCAGTGCCGCCACCAGGTCGACGGCGGCACTGTTGAAGGCCACGTTGATCCCGCCGTAGGCCGCGCCGAAGAGCAGGAGCACGGCGCCGAGGGCGAGGGGGGAGTGGGTGAGCGGGGGCAGGGTGACGGTGAGGGAGAGCAGGACGGCGCAGACGACCGTGACCGGATGGCTGCCGTGGCGGCGGCAGAGCCGTCCGGTGAGGGTCATGGTGACGACCGCTCCGGCGGAGACACCGAGAAGGGCCAGGCCCAGGGTGCCGGCGGAGGCGTCCGTCTGCTCCTTGATGGCCGGGATGCGCACGACCCAGCCGGCGAAGACGAAGCCGTCGAGGGCGAAGAAGGCGGTCAGGGCGACACGGAGCGGGGTGAGGGGGGTGGCGGCTGGGACGGTGTGCGCTCGGGATTTGTTTATCGACGGCACAAACTCAGGCTAGGTGCGCGCCCCCACCGGAGCAAGGGTGTGACTCAGCGGCGGGCCGGGGGCGTGTAGAAGTCGCCGACGGAGGTCCAGACGCCGTTCTTCACGACGACTCTCTGCACGCTTCTCGTGCCGAGGTGGCTGCTCGCGCTGAAGCTCATCACCGGCGACACCCCCGGATCCACCTTGGACGCCTTCTGGTACGCCGCGGTGAGGGACTGGGCCGTGACGCTGCCCTTGATCGTCTTTGCGATCTCGGCGAACACCTTCGCGTTGCTCCACCCCCACAGGGCCAGGAATCCCGCGTCCTGACCGGGCTCGTACTTCGCCATCGCGGTGCGGTACTCCTTCACCGCGGGGTCCGTGTCCGAGGGCGCCTTCACCAGCTGTACGGCCTTGAGACCCTCGGCGGCATCCTTGGCCAGCGCGATCGTCGACTCGGCGGCGACCGGCGCGTAGGCGTAGGTGGGCAGGGAGAGCCCCTGGAGCTTGGCCTCCTTGAGGAAGGCGGCCGCCTCGGGGGAGGTGAGGATCACGACCACCGCGTCAGGCCCGGCGGCCTTCACCTTGCTGATCACGGGTGTGTAGTCGGTGGTCTGGTACTTGACCGGCAGCCGGTCGACCTCGACCGACGGGTCGACCTTCTTCGCGACGGGCTCCACCTGCTTGGCCACGTTCACGAACGCGGCCGGATCGCTGTGCACGACGAGGATCTTCTTGGCGCCGTCCTGCACCGCCCAGGCGGCGACCGCCGCGGCCTGGTCCTCGTAGAGGGTCTGGGTGCCGAACAGGCCGGGGCGCGGCGGCTGGTACCAGGACTCGGTGCCGCCCACCTCGTTGAGGACCGGCACCTTGGACTGGTTGAGGACGAACGGGAAGGCCGCCTCCGCCTGGGCGGTGCCGTTCGCGTTCACGATGGCCACGACCTTGTCCTGACCGATCAGTTCACGTGCGATCTGTACCGTCTGCTGCGGGTCGGCCGCGTTGTCCTTGACGGTCCACTTGATCTTGCGTCCGTTGATGCCGCCCTGGGCGTTGAGCATCTTGAAGTACGCGTCGGCACCCGCTTTCTCCGGCACTCCGTATGTGGCGGTGGCGCCGGTGAGGGGGAGCCACGCGCCGATGTGGATCTCGGACCCACCGCCCGAGCCGGCCTGCGCGGACTCGCCCGCGCAGGCGGCCGCGGTGAGTGACAGCGCCGCGAGGACCGCGACGGCTCCCGTGGCGCGGCGAAGTCCGCCCGCCCTTCTGGTCGTTCTGACGGTCCTGGTCGTTCTGACTGTCCGGAACACGCTCCACCTCGTTCGTTGCAATGGTTCTTCGGTACGTGGCTCTTCGGTACGTGGCTCTTCAGATCGATCGGTTCGCTGGTTCACTGGTTCACTTGGGAAGTCCGAGCGGTGATCACCGCGGTGTCGACGGCCGTTGTCGGCGTGCCGCCGAAGTAGGCGGCTTCCGCGAGGGCCGCGAACGCCGGGTCGTCCGGCCGCCCCTGAGCGGCCACGACGCCTTCGTGCAGCACCGCCACCTCGTGGCAGACGGACAGGGCCCGGCTGAGCAGCTGCTCCAGGAGGACCACCGTCAGCCCGTCGTGGGTCAGTCCGACGAGGCGGTCGTAGACCTCGTCGACCAGGGCCGGGGCCAGGCCGAGCGCCGGTTCGTCCACGATCAGGACATCCGGCTCGACGATCAGGGCCCGGGCGATGGCGAGCATCTGCTGCTCGCCGCCCGAGAGTCCGGCGGCGGAGGCGGACATCCGGTCGCGCAGCCGCACCGGCAGCCACTCCGTCGTTTCCGCCAGCCGCTCCCGCAGGGCCGCACCGGTGATGCCGGCGGCGTACGCCGCGACCTCGAGGTTCTCCCGCAGGGTCAGCGTCTTGAACAGCGCGCGGCCCTCGGGCGCCAGACTCGTGCGGACGACTCCGGCCGGCTCCCGGTCACCGCGGGCCGGCCGGAGAGTGCCGTGCAGGATGCCGGCCAGCGTGCTCTTGCCCGCGCCGTTGGCACCGGCGACACCCAGCACGGTTCCCTGGCGGACGTCCAGGTCCACGTCCCGCAGGGCGACCACACCGCCGTACGAGTGGCCGATCCCGCGCAGACGGATCATGCTCCGCTCGTTCGCGCGCTCGGGCAGCCGGGCCCGGCCGCCGACCGTCCCCAGGTAGGACGAGCGCACCTTGGGATCGTCGAGAACGGTGTCGGGGGTGCCGTCGCCTATGGTGCGGCCGAAGTCGAACGCGAGGACCCGGTCGGCGACGGAGAAGAGGTCGTCGAGCACATGGTCGATGACCACCACGGCGGTGCCGTCCGCGTGCAGGCGCCTGATGTGCTGGGCCAGCAGCGCCCGTTCACCCGCGTCGAGACCGCCGAACGGCTCGTCCAGGATCAGCAGGCGCGGCTTCTCGGCGATCGCCCGGGCGAGGTCGAGGCGCTTCTGCAGGCCGAACGGCAGCTCCGCGGGGCGGCGGTCCGCCACGTCGGCGAGACCGACGGACCGCAACAGCCCCGCCACGTCGGCCCGGTCCCGGGCCGTTATCCAGCGGCGCGTGCACAACACGTTCTCGGCGACGGTGAGTTCGGAGAACAGCTCCGCGTGCTGGAAGGTACGGCCGATGCCCAGCCGCCGTCGCGCGGTCGCCCTGGCCTTCAGCAGCGGCCGGCCGGCGAAGTCGGCGGTCCCGCTGACCCGGCCGTTTCCGGTCAGCCCCGACAGGGCGTTCAACAGCGTCGTCTTTCCCGCCCCGTTGGGCCCGATGACGGCCAGCACCTCGTCCCGTCGCACGGTCAGCGAGGCATCCTCCAGGGCCTTGAGGCCGCCGTACGCGACGGAGACGTGCTCCAGACGCAGGAGGACGGCACCCCCGGATGCGGATGCGGGCTGTGCCGGCGTGAGGTCCGCCGACGGCTCGGGGGTCGGTACGGGTGCGGCGTCCCGCCGGCCCCGCACACGCCGCAGCAGACTCCGCGCGGGCGCGTCGAGGAAGGGGACGACTCCGCCGGGCAGGAAGAGCAGGATTCCGACCAGCACGATGCCCTGCACCACCGGCTGCTCCAGCCCGACGGCGGACGACAGGGAGGGGCTCCAGGTCAGATAGACGCCGCCGGCCACGGCGCCGAGGATGGTTCCCACCCCGCCGAGCACGCACGCCGCGATCAGCGAGATGCCGAAGGAGAGCGAGAACGGGTCCGGGCTGACGAATCCGGTGATCAGCCCGAGCAGCACGCCCGCGAAGCTCGTGCACGCGCCGCTCACCGCGAACGACAGCGACGACTGGGCCTCCGGCGCGATACCGACCGTACGGGCCGCCATGGGATGCGACTTGGCGGCCACCAGTCGCATCCGCAGTCCCGAGGCGCGGGCCGGCACGGCCAGGGCCAGGACCACGGCGGCGGCCCCCACCGCGAGGTACTGCGGCTCGGTGCCGCCGCCGAAGAAGGTGCCGAGGCCCAGCGCGCTGCGCAACTGGAGGACGGGAACCCCCTGGTCGCCACCGGTCACGCTGCTCCAGCGGTTGACCAGCTCCAGCGTCACCGTGGTGAAGGCGAGCGTCAGCAGGGCGATGTAGAGCACCGAGAACCTGGCGCCCGCGTACCCGAGGAAGGCACCCAGGGCGCCTCCGGCGGCGACGGCCCCGAGGACCACCGCCTCCAGAGTCCAGCCGTGGCCGCTGCCGTACGCGGCGAAGTAGGCGCCGATCGCGAAGAACGCGGGGTGGCCCACCGACCAGATGCCGGACCAGCCGGCGAGCAGGCCGACCGACAGCACGACGATCGTGTACACGGCCGCCAGCGCCACCGAGTACATCTGGTACGCCGGGATCGCGCCTGCCGCCATGAACGTCATGAGCACCGCGCCGGCGGCCGGCCCCAGGGCGGCCCTGGCCAGGAGGGAACGGTTGAAGACCATGAATGCGACCCCTCAGACCCGCTGGAAGGTGCGGGTGCCGAACATGCCCTGCGGGCGGATCAGCAGCACCAGCACGGTGAACGAGAACACGAACGTGTCCCGGAAGCTCGCGGAGACGTAGTTAGCCGCCAGGTTGTCCAGGACACCGATGGCCAGCCCGCCGACGACCGCGCCGTACATGCTGGTCAGACCGCCCAGGAAGATCCCGGCGAAGGCCCGGAACAGCGGTGCGGTGAGCGCTGTCGGCACCAGCCCGGACCGCGGCGCGTAGAGGCAGGAGGCGAGCGCGGCGAGCCCCAGGCCGAGCGCCCAGGAGATCCGGGCGAGACGCTGCGCGCCCAGACCGACGATCCGGGCCGTCTCGGCCGACTCGGCCGCGGCGCGCATCGCGGAGCCCAGCGTGGTGCGCGAGAACAGATAGCCCACCAGCGCCATGGCCACCGCGGCCACGCCGATCGTCACCAGACTCTGCACCGGCACGGCGGCGCCCGACCAGCGCACCGTCCCGTCGACCAGGCTGGGGAAGGCCTTCGGCTGGTCGCCCCAGACCGAACCGGCCAGGCTCTCGGCCACCAGTGAGACGCCCATGGTCACGACGAGCGCGGAGAACAGCTGACCCTGGCCCAGCGGTCTGATCACCGTCTCGCGCACCAGCAGGCCCGCCGCGACGGTCACCGCGACCGCCGCGAGCAGGCCGAGCACCGTCGCCACACCGCGGTCGTGCAGCGAGACCGCCACATAGAGGCCCAGGGTCGCGAGGGACGCCATCGCGAAGTTCACGACGTCCGTGGCCCGGTAGATGATGACCAGCCCGAGACCGATGAGGCCGTAGACGGCTCCACTGGCCACACCGCTGACCAGGACAAGCAGGAACTGACTCACAGTCCCTCCCTCGGGAAGTTCGGTGAAGTTCGGAGAAGTTGGGAGAAGCTCGGAAGCTCGGAGAAGAGCGCGTTCGCGCCACACCTGCGGGCGGCGCGGTCACATCACGCAAGACGGAGTTAAAGTGAACTCAATTCAGTACGCTAGGCACTGCGGCGCCGGGCGGGCAAGACTCGTGCACGGGATTTGTGCCGGGCGTCCGGGTGAGGTCAGCGTCCGAGGGCGGCCGGCCGGGTCCCGGTGAGCGCGGTGCGCGCCGCGGCCAGGCCGAACACCAGCGCCGGGGCGAGGCCGCCCGCGTAGGCGCGCCGGTACAGGCCACCCGCGTCGGCGCCGGCCGCCAGCAGGCCGGGGATCGTGCCACGCCCCTCGGCGGGGACGACGTGGGCCCCGGCGTCGATCAGCAGACCGCCGAAGGTGAAGGTGACGGCCGGGGCGGTCTCGATGACGTAGAAGGGCGGTTCGTCCAGTGGCCGCGAGTCGAGCAGCCGCCCCGGCTCCGTGGTGCCGCCCGCGCCCACGGTCGCGTTGAACTCCTCGATGCGGTCCCGGATCGTGGCGCCGGGGAAGCCCCATTCCTCGGGCATCGATTCGAAGTCCGCCAGACTGTCCGCCACCGCGCTGCGGGCACCCGCGCGATGGCACAGCTGGAACTTGTCGACGCCGGGGATGCCCTCGACGTACGACGCGCTGATCCACTCCCGGTGCACGCGCGCGTCCGCCACCAGCAGGCCGCGGGCGCCGGGCCGTTCCAGCAGGGCCATGGTGGTCAGATGGTCCCCCACGGTCTCGTCGACGAAGCGCTCGCCCGTCGTGTCGAACAGCAGCGCGTGCTCGCTGTAGTAGAGCGCGAGGTCGACGAAGCGCGCAGGGTCGGCCAGGGAGACGCCCGCCGGCATCAGGTGTCCGTAGAACCCCGCGTCCTTCTTGCCGAACGCCCCTCCCGCGGCCCGGCCCAGCGCCAGCCCGTCGCCCCGGCTGTGCGGGTTCGCCCGCAGCCCGACGTGCTCGGCCTGGGGGTGCAGGTGCTCGGCGCGAAGCCGCGGGTCGCCCTGGAAACCGCCGGTGGCGAGCAGCGTCCAGGCGGCCTCGATCCGGCGCGGGGAGCCGTCCGGGAGGAGGCACTCCGCGCCGGTCACCCTGCCGTCCTCCGTCAGGAGGGTACGGGTCCAGGTGCCGGTCAGCACTTCCTGGCCCCGGTCGCGGATCAGCCGCTCGCATGTGTCGAGGTAGTGGTTGGTGTCGACCTGGTGTCCGCGGCCGAAGCCCAGCACCGGTACCGGCGGCCTGCATTCCACGCCGAGCGACCGGATCCACTCCACGCCCTCCGCGAATCCGTCGATCAGGGCCGCGGCCAGCTCCGGTTCGCCGTCCGGGTTGACCCGGCGCAACTCCTCGACGGTCGGGGCGCTCCACACGAAACCGGCGAAGCGGGCGGAACCGCCGGTGCGTTCCGCCTTCTCCACCAGCACCACCGAGCCGCCCTCGGCGGCCACCCGGGCGGCCGCCGAGAGGCCCGCCATGCCGCCGCCTATCACCAGCAGGTCCACTGCGTCCGCACCCATGGCCGGCTCCACCGCCTTCACGTCGTCCAATGGAATCAGAAGCTAATTGAACTCACTTCTGTAGTCGAGGGGTCGGTTGACACGGACTGCGCCCGTACGGTTTCGAGCCTTGCCGGCCGCTCGATCAGTCAGGGACGAGAACCGCCCGGCCCCGTACGGCGCCGGCGCGCAGCCTCTCGATCGCCTCCGGCGCACTCGACAGCGCGAAAGTCTCGGTCTCCACCCGCAGGGCGCCCTCGCGGGCGAGCGCGACGACCCGCTCCAGCTCGGGGAGGGTCCCCCAGAAGGGCAACGAGACCCGCGTCCCCGGCGGGAGCGCGCCGGGCTTGCGGACGGCCACTTCCCCGCCTCCGCTCCCGACGACGGCGAGTTCCCCGCCCGCGCGCAGCACGGCGACCGCGAGCTCCAGGCTGGACGGGCCGCCGACGAAGTCGAGCACGACGTCCGCCCCCGCCCCGTCCGTCCGGCCGCGGAGGACCTCCGCGGTGTCGGGCCGCAGAAGCGTGCCGAAGTGCGCGCCGCACTCCTCGGCGAGGGCGAGCGCCCCCTCCCGCACGTCCACGGCCAGCACCCGCGCGGGCGTCGTGGCCCGCAGGATCCGGACGGCGAGATGCCCCAGCCCGCCCACCCCGAGCACGACCACGTTCGAGCCGTCGGCGAGGGAGCGCGCGGCGGTGTGCACGGCGTGGTGCGCGGTGAGCCCGGCGTCCGTCAGCGGCGCCGCCTGGTCCGCGGCCAGGTCGCCCACCGGTACCAGCAGCCGCCCCGACGGGACGAGCACCACGTCGGCCATCCCGCCGTCGCGTCCGAGTCCCGCTCCCGTGCCGGCCCGGTCCCGGTCGAGGACCGCCCGCCGGTCGCAGTAGTTCTCCGCGCCCGCGCCGCATCTGGCGCACCGCCCGCAGCCCCACGGCCCGTACACCACCACGCGCTCGCCGACCGCCGGCCCCGCGGCCCGCGGGCCGCGCTCCACCACCCGGCCCGCGATCTCGTGACCGAGCGTGAACGGAGTCCGGTAGGGGAGGGCGCCCGGCCGGGCGTCGATGACATGGAGGTCCGAGCGGCACAGTCCGGCCGCCTCCACCTGGACCAGCACTTCCTCGCCCGTCGGCGCGGGCCGGGCCACCTCGGTGAGGACCGGTGGGCCGCCCCAGCGGGTCAGTCGGACCGCTCTCGTCCTGGCTGTTGACATGTGTGGGACGGTAGCAAAAATGAAGTCAGTTCAGTAAGTGTGTTCGGTAGGTCAGGTCGGCAAGTCGGTTCGGTGAGTCGAGTGGGGCGGTGACCCGGCATGGGCGACGAGAAGGACAACGGGCGGGCGGGGCGTTTCGACGGACATGTCGCACTGGTCACCGGCGCCGGTTCCGGCATCGGCGCGGCGGTCGCCCGGCGGTTCGCCGCACAGGGCGCGGAGGTGTTCGCCGCGGACATCGACGGCGCGGCGGTCGCGGCCGTCGCGAAGGAACTGCCCGGCGCGCACGCGCTGACCGTGGATGTCGCGGACCCCGCCCAGGTCGACCGGGCCTTCGACGAGGCCGTGCGGGTACGCGGGCGGCTGGACGTGGTGGTGCACGCGGCCGGGGTCGACGACCCCACGGCCAAGGAGTGGATCGCCGGGGCGGTGCTCGCCGGCCGGCCGGTCGAGGTGACCGGAAGGCTGGGGGACGACGCCTGGCGGCGGGTCCTGCGAGTCAATCTCGACGGCACCTTCCACGTCCTGCGTGCCGCCCTGCGGGTCATGGTTCCCCGTCGTCGGGGCGCCGTCGTCACCGTCGGCTCCTCCTCGGCCTTCGACACCCTGGCCGGTTATCCGCACTACGCGGCGTCGAAGGCGGGGGTGCACGCGCTGAGCCAGGCCGTCGCCAAGGAGGCGATCGCGTTCGGCGTCCGCGTCAACACCGTGGCGCCCGGGCCGACGGAGACGGGCATGGCGGCACGGACGCCCGCGGCGCTGCGGCAGGGGTTCGCCGGTCCGGGGGCACGTCCGTACGCCACACCGGAGGAGATCGCCGACATCGCTCTGTTCCTGGCGAGTGACGAGGCGGCGAATCTGGTGGGGGCGGTGCTGCTCGCGAACGGCGGGCGGTTCACAGTGTGAGGGAGATGCGAATGTTCCGGCTCGACGCCGATCCCGCGCTGCTGCTGGAGACCGAGGAGCAGCGCCAACTACGAGCGGTTCTGAGGGACCTGCTCGCCGAGACATGCGGGCCCGAGGAGGTCCGCGAGCAGGCCGGGAGCCCGCGCGGCCACGACCGGACGCTCTGGGACCGGCTCGCCGCCGAGATCGGCGTGCACGGGCTCGACCTGCCCGAGGAGTACGGCGGGGCCGGATACACCTTCGCCGAACTCGCCGTCGCGCTGGAGGAGACGGGGCGCGCGCTGTGCCCCGCCCCGCTGCTGCCGACCGTCGTACTGGCGGGGCGGACCCTGCTGGGCAGCGGCGACCGGGGGGCCTGCGAGCGCTGGCTGCCCGGTATCGCCTCCGGCGCGCTCACGGCCACCGTCGCCGGGTTCGCGCACCGGGCGGAGGTGACGGCCGAGCGCGGTCCGGACGGCTGGGTGCTGCGGGGCGAGGCCGACTTCGTGCCGGACGGCGCGGGTGCCGGTCTGCTGCTGGTCGCGGCCCGGGCGCCGGACGGGGAGCGGTTGTTCGCCTGCGCGCCGGACGACGCGACCTGCGACCGCGCGGACCGCCGTGTCCTCGACCCGACCCGCCGGCAAGCGCTCGTCCGCTTCAGGGGCGCCGCGGCCGAGCCGGTCGGCGAGGCCGGGCAGGCACCGGTCGTCGTCGCCGCCGTACTCGACGCCGGGCGGGCGGCGCTGGCCGCCGAGCACGTCGGCGGCAGCGCGCACGCCCTGGACGCGACCCTGGAGTATGTTTCTCACCGAACTCAGTTCGGTCGCCCCATCGGGTCGTTCCAGGCGGTGAAGCACCGGCTGGCCGACCTGCTCGTCGAGCTCGAGGGGGCCCGATCGGCTTCGGCGTACGCGAGCGTCTGCCTGGCCGCGGAAACGCCGGACCTGCCGGTCGCCGCGAGCGCCGCGGCCGTCGCGTGCACCGCCGCCTACCGTCTGGCCACCGCGGAATACGTCCAGCTCCATGGCGGAATCGGCTTCACCTGGGAACATCCGGCCCACCTCTACCTGCGTCGGGCGCGGGCGGACGAGGCGCTCTTCGGCACGGGCGACGACCACCGCCTGCGCCTGGCCCGTCTGCTCGGCCTCTCCGGCTGACCGCTTCCCGGCCACCGCTTCCCCGCAACTGCCGCCCGATCCATTGACAGGGGCAACCACCGCCCGCAGAATCGTACTGAATTCAGTTCAGGTTGAAGGAGTTCTCATGGCAGTCGAAGACGAGATCCAGTTCGAGCGGGACGGTCATGTCGCGCGGGTCTGGCTGAACCGCCCGCACAAGAAGAACTGCGTGACCGTGGCGATCCTCGACCGGCTGGACGAGATCATCACCGAGGTCGACGCGGACCCCGAGCTCCGCGTGCTGATCCTGCGCGGACGCGGCAACACCTTCTGCTCCGGGTTCGACCTGGACAGCCTCCAGGCCGAGTTCGTCGGCAGGTCCAACGCCATCGACGTCGCCGTGCTCTCGGCGAAGGTCTGCGACCGGCTCTACTCGATGAAGACCCCGTCGATCGCCGTCCTCGAGGGCCACGTCACCGCGGGCGGCTTCGAGCTGATGATCTCCTGCGACTTCGCGATCGCCGCGGACGACGCCCTGATCGGCGACTTCCACATCCGCCGCGCCCTGTTCGGCGGGGCCGGGCCGATCTACCGCGTCCCGCGCATGATCGGCGTCCGCAAGACCAAGGAGCTGATGCTCACCGGCAAGCTGCTGACCGGCGTCGAGGCCGCCGACTTCGGCCTCATCAATTCCTCGGCGCCCGCCGACAAACTCGACGCCACCGTCGAGGAGTTCGCCGACCAGCTCGTCGACAAGAGCCCGTTCACCATGTGGATCACCAAGATGACCATCGACCGGAGCCTCGACGCCGACATCCAGTCGCTGATGGTCATGGAGCACCTCGCGGTCGGCGTGATGCTGAACTCCGAGGACGCGGCGGAGGGCGTCGCGGCGTTCCTGGAGAAGCGGGAGCCGCAGTGGAAGGGCCGCTGAGCGCCACGGCGGAGACCGGGAGCCCGCTGCGCGGCTCCCGGTGCGCCGACTGCGCGGTGGCCACCTATCCCGCCGGCCCGGCGTGCCCGCGCTGCGGGGGACCGGCCGAACCGGTCGTGCTCTCCGGTACGGGCACGCTGTGGACCTGGACCGTGCAGCGATACGCGCCCAAGTCACCGCCGTACGTCCCGCCCACCGCCGGATTCACGCCGTTCACCGTCGGATACGTCGAACTGCCGGAAGGCGTACGCGTGCTGGCGGCCCTCGACGTCCGGCCCGAGGACGTGGAGATCGGCATGCCGCTCACCGTCACGTCGGGGAACGGTGTGCCGAGGGCGAGGGGAGCCGCCGTATGAGCGGCGAGGACGTACTCGTCTGCGGCGTCGGCATCACCTCCTTCGCCCGGACCGACGCGAGCGGCCGGCAACTCGCAGTACAAGCCGTGCGGGCCGCCCTCGCCGACGCCGGACTGCCGTGGTCGCGGGTACGGGCCGCGTACGGCGGCAGCGACGCCGCCGGCAACGCCGACACCCTGGTCGCCGAACTCGGCCTGACGGGTGTGCCGTTCATCAACGTGCGCAACGGCTGCGCGACCGGTGGCAGCGCGCTGGTGTCGGCCGTCGGCGCGATCCGGTCCGGGGCGGCGGACGTGGCCCTCGCCGTCGGCTTCGACAAGCACCCGCGCGGTGCCTTCGACCCGCGCCCCGCCGACTGGGGGCTCGACGAGGCCTACGGCCGCGACGGGCTCATGGTCACCACGCAGTTCTTCGCCATGAAGATCCAGCGGTACATGCACGAGCACGGCATCAGCCCGCGCACGCTCGCCCAGGTCGCCGAGAAGGCCTACGCGAACGGAGTGCTCACCCCCCACGCCTGGCGCCGCAAACCGCTCGACGCGGCCGAGATCCTGGCATCCGGCATGGTCAACGACCCCCTGACCCGGTACATGTTCTGCTCTCCGGGCCAGGGCGCGGTGGCCCTGGTCCTGTGCAGCCGGGCGGTGGCCCGCGAACTCGGCGGGACGCCGGTCGCACTGCGGGCGGCCGTCGTACGGACCCGGCGGTTCGGTTCCTTCGAGGTGTTCAGCCCCTGGGCGCCGCCCGGGACGCCGACGAGCGTGAGCGCGGACGCCGCGCGGCACGCCTTCGAGGAAGCCGGACTGGGGCCCGGCGACATCGACCTGTGCCAGCTGCAGGACACCGAGAGCGGCGCGGAGGTGATGCACATGGCCGAGTGCGGGTTCTGCGAACACGGCGAACAGGAGTCGCTGATCCCGTCCGGGGCGACCGGAATCGGCGGCTCGCTGCCGGTCAACACCGACGGCGGCTGCATCGCCAACGGTGAGCCCGTCGGAGCCTCGGGTCTGCGTCAAGTCCACGAAGTCGTACAGCAGTTGCGTGGCCGGGCGGGTGAGCGTCAGGTGCCGGGCGAGCCGGCCGCCGGCTTCACCCATGTGTACGGGGCGCCGGGCGTCAGCGCCTGCACCGTGCTGACCCGCTGAGCCGGCCGCGCCCGAGTTGGAGGCACCATGAGCGGCATTCCCGAGCCCGCCGAGTTCCGCGCCGAGGCCCGCGACTGGCTGGCCGGCGTGGCGAAAGAGCGTGCCGCGGACCAGGAATGGGGCCGCGGCGACGACTCGGTGGCCGTCTTCGAGAACTGGACCGAGACCGAGGAACGCGCACACACCGAGCGCATCAGGGACTGGGAACGCACCCGGTACGACCAGGGCTGGGGCGCGCTCGGCTGGCCGCCCGAGTACGGGGGGCGTGAACTGCCCTCGTACTACGAGCAGTTGTACCGCGCCGAAGAGGCCGCCTTCGACGTGCCACGGCGCACCGAGGTCTTCCCGGTCACTCAGCAGCTCGTCGCCCCCGCCGTCCGTATCTGGGGAACCGAGGAGCAGAAGCTCCGCTGGCTGCGCCCCATGCTCCGCACCGACGAACTCGCCTGCCAGCTGTTCTCCGAGACCGAGGCGGGCTCCGACCTCGCCGCCGTCCGCACCCCAGCGGTACGGGAGGACGACGGCTGGCGCCTGCGCGGCCACAAGGTCTGGACGTCCGGCGCCCGCGTCGCCACCTGGGGCGTCGCCGTCTGCCGCACCGACCCGGAAGCCCCCAGGCACGCGGGCATCACCGTCTTCCTGGTCCGCATGGACGCGCCGGGCGTGACCGTACGGCCCATCAGGCAGATGACCGGCGGCTCCAGCTTCAACGAGGTCTATCTGGACGACGTCCTCGTACCGGACACCGACCGGCTCGGGCCCGTCGGCGACGGCTGGCGGGTGACCCTCACCGTGCTCGCCGCAGAACGCCTGGACTCCGGAGGCCTGGGCCTGGACAACGCCGAGCGCGCCCTCGACCTCGCCCGGCGGCTGCCCCGCCCGCTCACCGGCGCGGAGCAACAGCAGGCGGCCGAGCTGTACGTCCGCGCCCTCGTCCAGCGGCTGATCGGACTGCGCGTGACGGCGGCCCTGGCGGCCGGCCGCGAGCCGGGCGCCGAGGCCTCGGTCGGCAAGCTCCACGCCACGGCCACCATGCGCGCCACCACCGACCTCGTGCAGCAGCTTCTCGGGCCGCGCCTGGCCGCCGACACGGGGGAGTGGGGCACGTTCGCCTGGACCGAGCACCTGCTCGGCGCCCCCGGCTACCGCATCGCCGGAGGCAGCGACGAGATCCAGCACAACATCCTCGCGGAGCGCGTGCTCCGGCTGCCCAAGGAACCGAAAGGAGCAGCGAGTTGAGTACGACGACCGAGACGGGAGAACTCACGCGCCGGGTCCGGGAACGGCTCGCCGGGCGACATCCCGGCGAACCCGTCGGTGACCTGCGCACTCTGCCCGGCGGTCATTCGGGCCTCACCTACTCGATCACGGCGGGCCAAGTCTCGTACGTCGTCAAGGCGGTGCCGCCGGGGCAGCGCCCCATCGGCCGCAACGACGTGCTCCGCCAGGCCCGGGTTCTGCGCGCGCTCACCGGCTCACCCGTGCCGGTGCCGGGCCTCGTCACCGTGGACGAAGACGAACCGGCCTGGTTCGCCATGGAGTTCGTGGACGGCGAGGCGATCGAGCCGGTCCTCGACGAGCACCGTCTCGATCCCGTGCTGTGCCGGACCCGGATGCTGGCCCTGGCCGGCGTGCTCCGGGATCTCCATGGGGCGGCGGCAGAGCCCGCCGAACCCCTCGATCCGGCGGGGGAGCTGGACCGATGGACCCGCACCATGCGGGCCGTGCCGACCGAACTCCGCCCCGGGGCCGAGGACCTGCTGAGCGCCCTCGCCGCAGGCCTCCCCGCCAGTGTGCCCCCCACCCTCACCCACGGCGACTTCCGCCTCGGCAACGTCCTCTGCCAGGGCGAGCGGCCGGCCGCCGTCGTCGACTGGGAGATCTGGGCGTACGGCGATCCGCGCATCGACCTCGCGTGGTTCCTCCTCTTCGCCGACCACCGCAACTTCCCCCGGCTGGGCCGTGCCGTCCCCGGCCTGCCCGCCGAGGAGGAACTGCTCGCCGCCTACCTCGACGGGCGGCCCGAACCCCCCGCACTCGACTGGTTCCGCGCACTGGCCCGCACCAAGATGGCCGCGATCATGGGCCACAACCTGCGCCGCCACCGCGAGGGCAGGCATCACGACCCCGACCAGGAGCGGCTGCCGCCGACCATCGCGGCGATGATCCGCACGGCAGGCGACATTCTCGCCCGACGGCCCTGACGGCACTGAAGGAGCGCCACCATGGATTTCGGACTCTCCCCGAGGGCCGACGAACTCCGCACGCGGATGGCCGCGTTCATGGAGGAGTACGTCCTGCCCGCCGAGCCCGTCTACGACCGGCAGCTCGCCGAAGCCGAGAACTCCCACGAACTGCCTCCGGTCCTGCGCGAGTTGAAGGAGAAGGCGCGCGCCGAAGGCCTGTGGAACCTGTTCCTCGCGCACGGCGACCTGGGCGCCGGCCTCACCAACCTCGAATATGCTCCGCTCGCCGAACTGGCCGGACGGTCCGTCTTCGGCCCCGAGGTGTTCAACTGCTCGGCCCCCGACACCGGCAACATGGAACTGCTCGCCCTCTTCGGCACACCGGATCAGCAGGACCGCTGGCTGCGGCCGCTGCTGTCCGCCGAGATCCGCTCGTGCTTCGCCATGACCGAGCCCGAGGTGGCCAGTTCCGACGCCCGCAACATCCGTACCCGGATCACCCGGGACGGCGACGAGTACGTCGTCAACGGTCACAAGTGGTACACGTCGGGGATCCTCGACCCCGACTGCAGGCTGATCATCCTGATGGGCGTCACCGATCCGGAGGCGCCCGCCTACCGGCAGCAGAGCATGCTGCTCGTCCCCCGCGACACACCCGGCATCACGGTCCTGCGCGACCTGCCGATGTTCGGCTACACCGACCGCTGCGGACACGGTGACGTGCTCTTCGAGGACGTCCGCGTGCCGGTCTCCGCGCTGCTCGGCGGCGAGGGAGAGGGATTCGCCCTGGCCCAGGGGCGCTTGGGACCCGGACGTATGCACTACGCCATGCGCGCGGTCGGATTCGCCGAACGGGCCCTTGAGCTGATGTGCCGTCGGACCCTGACCCGTACCGCGTTCGGAGGACCGCTCGCCGAACAGGGCGTCGTCCGTGAGTGGATCGCCCGCAGTCGGATCGAGATCGAGCAACTGCGGCTGCTGGTCCTGAAGTCGGCCTGGCTGATGGACACCTCGGGCAACGCGGCCGCCCGTACCGAAGTCGCCGCGATCAAGGTGGCCGCGCTGGAGGTGGCCCACCGGGTGGTCGACCGGGCGGTCCAGGCGCACGGCGCCGCGGGCGTCAGCGACGACACCGTACTGGCGCGGCTGTACGCGATCACCCGGGCGCTGCGGATCGCGGACGGCCCCGACGAGGTGCATCTGCGGACGGTGGCGCGGCGCGAACTCGCCAAGTACCCGGAGGTGTCGGCGTGAACGGACAGGTGCTGGACGGACGGGTCGCCGTCGTGACCGGCGGCTCGCGGGGCATCGGCCTCGGCATAGCCAGGGCGTACCGGGAGGCGGGCGCCCATGTGGTGATCGCCGCCCGTAAGCCGGACGGACTCACCGCCGCCCGCGAGGAGTTGCTGCGCGTCAAGGGCGACGGCGAGGTCCACGAAGTGGTCGCCCACGCGGGGGAGCCACAAGACGCCGAGCGGTGTGTCGCGGAGACCATGGCCCGGTTCGGCCGGCTCGACGTCCTGGTCAACAACGCCGCCACCAACCCCTACATGGGCCCGCTCCTCGACCTCGACCCGCCGCGCGCGCAGAAGACGGTCCAGGTCAACCAGTACGGCATGATCGTCTGGACGCGGTACGCCTGGCGGGCGTGGATGCGGGAACACGGGGGAGCCGTCGTGAACATCGCCTCCGTCGGCGGGCTGGTCGTCGATCCGAACATCGGCTGGTACAACGCCACGAAGGCGGCCATGCTCCACATGACCCGGCAACTCGCGTACGAACTCGGGCCGCACGCAAGGGTGAACGCCATCGCGCCCGGTCTGATCAAGACCGAACTCGCCAGGGCCGTGTGGGAGCCGAGGGAGCCGATCCTCACCGCGAAGCTCCCGCTGCGCAGGCTGGGCACGGTGGAGGACGTGGCGCACGCGGCGGTGTTCCTGGCGTCCGAGGCCTCCTCGTGGATGACCGGTCAGACGCTCGTCCTGGACGGCGGGGCGACCGCGCTGCCGATCGGGGTGGACGGATGAGCGCCCCGGTCGCGGATCTGTTCTCGCTGCGGGACAGGGTCGCCGTGGTCACCGGGGCCTCGTCCGGTCTCGGCGCCCGGTTCGTCACCGTCCTCGCCGCCGCCGGGGCCACGGTGTTCGCGGCGGCCCGTAGAGCGGACCGGCTGAAGGAACTGGCCGACGGCGACCCGCGCGTCCATCCGGTCGTGTGCGACGTCTCCCGGGAGGAGGACCGGGTGGGGCTGGTCGAGACCGTGGTGGAGCACGGCGGAGGCTTCGACGTGCTGGTCAACAACGCCGGGGCGCCCGGAGCCGTCCGGGCGCAGGACGAGAGCCCGGGTGACTTCGCGGACGTCCTGGCCGTGAACCTGGTGGCGCCCTTCCACCTCGCCCGGCTGCTGGCCGAGACACCGTCCGGTCATGACCGGACGAGATCGGTGGTGAACGTGTCGTCCGTGCTCGGGCTGGTGTCCGGCGCCCCGCTCGGGGGCGCGGCCTACGCCGCCTCCAAGGCCGGGCTCGTCGGGCTGACCCGTGAGCTGGCCGGACAGTGGGGGAGGAGCGGGGTGCGGGTCAACGCCCTCGCCCCCGGGTGGTTCCGCTCCGAGATGACCGACGGACTCTTCGCCGACGAGCGCTCACGGCGCTGGGTGGAGCGCGGCACGATGCTCGGCCGGGGCGGCCGTCCGGACGAGCTGGACGGAGCACTGCTCTACCTGGCCGCGGACGCCTCCTCGTACTGCACGGGCCAGGTGCTCACCGTGGACGGCGGATGGACGGCGCGATGAGGGTCACGGTCGAGGCCGACGGCGACGGCGTCGCCCACGTCGAGCTGTGCCGGGGATCGGGCAACGCGATCGACCTCGCGACGGCCCGGGAGCTGCTGGACGCGGCGCGGGAGTGCGAGCGGGCCGGGGCGCGGGCCGTACTGCTGACCGGGCGGGGGCCGTCCTTCTGCGTGGGCGGTGACCTGAAGGAGTTCGGCGGGCTCTCCGGGGAGTGGCTCGCCGGGCATCTGACCGAGGTCACCGACGCACTGCACGGAGCGCTGAAGATCTTCGCCGGTCTCGACGCGCCGCTCGTGGCCGCCGTGCAGGGCGCGGTGGCGGGGGCCGGACTGGGGCTCGCCATGGCCGCCGACCTCGGCTTCGCCGCCGAGGACGCCGGCTTCACGGCGGCGTACACCGGGATCGGGTACTCGCCGGACGCCGGCGTGAGCTGGCTGCTGCCCCGCCTGGCCGGCCCCAAGCGGGCGCTGGACCTGCTCCTCACCAACCGCCGGGTGACCGCCGCCGAGGCGCTGGAGATCGGGCTCGTGAGCAGGGTCGTGCCGCCGCCGAGGCTCCGGGAGGAGGCCGCGGGGGCCGCGAGGGCGCTGGCGCGCGGGGCGACCGGGGCGTACGGGGCGACCCGGCGGCTGGTCGCCGCGGCGATGTCGGCAGGGCTGCACGAACAGCTCGACGCCGAGGCCCGTCGGCTGGCCGAGGCCGCGGTGTCCGCGGAGGGGCGGGAGGGCGTGGCCGCGTTCCTCGCCGGACGGAGACCCGAGTTCTTCGCGCACCGACGGCCCGAGTCGGTCACTCGCCGACCTCCCGACCTCCGGCAGGCGGCCCGGCCGTGAACCGCGAGGCCGCGCGGGCGGCCCCTGGATTCGGAGCCGACCTGAACTTGGGTCTACTCTCGGACGACCGGCCGGTGATCGGAACCGGCCGTGGAGCAGAGGGAGCGGCGATGGCAAGGGCGCGGATCGTGGATCCGGAGGAGGGGCCCAGGTCGAAGCGGGCGGCCATCCTCGTGGCCGCGGTGGAGCGGTTCGGCGAGGACGGCTACGAGAGCACCAAGTGGTCCGAGGTCGCCGACCGGGTCGGCATCGGGCAGACCGCCCTCTACCACTACTTCGAGTCCAAGGCCCACTGCCTGCTCACCATCATGCGCCTGGAGCTCCAGCGGTCCCACGACATGTTCGTCGAGGCCACGGCCGACGAGACGGATCCGGTCGAGGAAGTCCGCGCGGCGGTCCGCTCGGCCTTCGCGGTCTCCGAGCAGGAGATCCGCCAGATGCGCATCCTGCAGGCCAACATGTCCCTGCTGGCGACCCCCCGCAAGTCCAAGCGGGAGGAGACCGAGCGCGTCGCGGCCCGCCAGCTGGTGCAGATGGTCGAGCGGGACTGGACGAACCTCCTGATGCGCGGCATGTCCAGGGGCTCCTTCCCGGTACGCGACGCCCACACCCTCGGCCTGGCCGTACTCGGCATGATCGTGAGCGTCTGGCGCTGGTACCGGCCGACCGGGGCCATCCCGCTTCCGGAGATCAGCGCGATGATCGAGGGATGCGTGGTGCGCATGGTCGCCGAATAGGACGGGCCCCGTCCGGCCTCTTGTCGGGGGCGGGGCGGCCGTCCTAGAGTCAAACTGAACTGAACTCAGGTTACTTAATGATGTCGAGTTCGTGGTGGCGAGGGAGAGCGATCAGCGATGGTGCTTCGCGAATACATGGCCCGGATGGACGGCCAGGACCCGGAGAAGGCCCTGGAGTTGGTGGAACCCGGTTTCCGTTTCCTCATCGCCCTGCCGGGCGGCCGGCGCAGCGGACAGTCGCGCGAGGAGTTCGCCGCGTACATAGCCGGGCGCCAGGCGGTGGACCGTACGCACGAGATCAAGCGGTACGCGGTCGACGGCGACGTCGAGACGGCGTACGGCTTCGTGGTCGAGAAGGGCGTGACCACGGGGGCGTTCCTGTCCGCGGCGCAGGTCTCGCCCCACGGGCTGATGGCCCGTTACCAGTCCTTCTTCACCACCGACTTCGACCTCGTGGACCGGCCGTGACCGCGCCCGCCCCCTCCGCCACCGCCCCGTTCCTCAGCAACTGGTTCGCAATCCTCGACAGCGACGACGCCGACCGGATCCTCGACCTGATCAGCGACGACTTCTCGTTCTCCATCCTGTTCTCCACCGGCGGCGACGGCGCGACCGACTTCCACGGCGGCCGGGCCGAGATGGAGGGCTATCTCGCCCAGCGCGAGGTGGGCGTGCGCACCCACCACCTGCTCACCGCGTCCGCCGCCGGGCCGGACGAACTGTTCCTCGGCGAAGTGCGCCGCTCCGGCGAACCGGAGGCGACCTTCGTGGCGAGCGCCCGGCTCGACGGCACCGGCCGGGTACGGCGGCTGCTCATCGGACGCTCGCCCGCACTGCTGTTCACCTGAGAAGCCCGAGAGCCCGAGAGCCCGAGGAGGGCGCGATGTACAACCTGGTCCTGCTGGCCGCCCGCCCGCCCGAGTGGACGCACGAGCGGTTCATCGACTGGTGGCGCGGCGAACACGCCGAACTCACGTGCAGACTGCCCGGACTGCGGTCCTGGCGGCACACCGACATCGACACGGCCCTCGAACCGCGCTCCGAGGGCTGGGACGGCGTCTCCGTCCTGGGCTTCGACAGCGCCGAGGACCTGCGGAAGGCGCTGGACAGCCCCGAGTGGGCGGCCGCGGTCGCCCAGGTGGGCGACATGCGGGGGCGGCGGATCGCCGTCATGGGCGGCGAGGCGGAGCTGTACGCCGGCTGACGGAGAAGCGCGCCGGCCGATCCACCGGTCGGTCGCGGTGAGGCGAGGAAGAGGCGGATGCGACAGACAGTGCGGGAGTTCCAGGAACGCGCCGAGAGAGCCGACTTCACGGCCGTCGTCGACGACCACGGCCGGCACGGCGCGCGCGAGCTGCTGGAGAGTGCGGCCGGCCTGGCCGACGCCATGACACCGGACGGGACACCCGGCGGGACCGTCCTGCTCCAGGCCGACAACGGCTGGCGCACCGTCGCCGCGACCCTCGCCGTGGGGATGACCGGCGGCGTCCTGGCGCTGGTCAGCCGGCACACCACCCGGGCGGAGTTCGCGGCGGCGCTGGAGGACATCCGCCCCGACGTGGTGATCGCCGAACCGTCGGCGGTCGAGGAGTGGCGGGCGCCCGAGGGCGTGCCGGACGCTCGGAAGGCCGAGGCCCTCGCCGGCTGGACGGTACTCGCCGGCCCCGGCCCGCGAGACGTCTCCCGCTGGTCCGGCGGCTCGCTCATCGGGCTGACCTCCGGTTCCACCGGGCGGCCCAAGGGCGTCGTCCAGTCCGAGAGCGCACTGCGGTACGCGTGCTCGTGCACCGCCGACGTCAACGGCCTGCGCGAGGGCGACGCGGTGGCCGCGATCGTGCCCCTCTCCTCGACCGCCGCGTACTGCTTCGGCGTCTGCATGGCGCTCATGCTCGGCGGCCCGCTCGTCCTGAGCGGCCGGTGGGACCGCGAGGAGGCGCCGGCGCGGATGTCCGCGCACGACGTGCGGTGGACCATGTGCGTGCCCACCATGGCACTGCAGATGGGCTCGGCGGCGGCCGGATCGCGTGTCCTCGAGGGAGTCCGCTCCATCACCGTCGGCGGCGGGCCCATGGACCGCGGCGCCCTCGCCCGCGCCGAACGCTCCCTCGGCACCCGGATCCTGCGGGTCTTCGGCATGTCCGAGTGCCTCGGGCACACCTCGCCGCGGCCCGACGACCCCGAGGAGATCCGCCTCGGCCGCGACGGACGCCCCTTCCCCGGCACCGAGTTGCGCGCGGTCGCCCCCGACGGCACCGTCCTCGGCGCCGGCCGGACGGGCCGGGCCGAGGTCCGCGGGCCCTCCCTCTTCCTGGGCTACGCCCGTGACGGCAAGGTCGAGCCGCCCGCCCTCACCCCGGACGGCTTCTTCCCCACCGGGGACCTGCTGACGACCGGCGACGACGGCACGGTCACCGTCATGGGCCGGGAGAAGGACGTCATCATCCGTGGCGGCCGCAACCTCGACATCACCGAGATCGAACGCGCCGTCGCCGCCCACCCGGGCATCGCCCGGGCCTGTGTGGTACCCCTGCCGGACCCGCTGCTCGGCGAACGGGCCGCCGTGCTCGTGGTCGCCGAGGACGGACACGACCGGCTCGGTCTCCAGGAGCTCACCGAACACCTCGACCGCACCGGCCTCTCCAAGGCCAAGTGGCCCGAATTCGCCTTCTCCGTCGACGAGTTGCCGCAGACGAGGGTGGGCAAGCTCGACCGCTCCGGAGCCCGCAGGCTCGCCCACGAACTGCACGCCCGGCTCGGCTCGGAGCCGGCCCGGCAACCGCACCGGCAAGGAGACACATGAGCACCCCCACGACCCGCACCCCCCGCTTCGACCGCGGCCGGTGGGCGGACGCGGGCGCGGAGACCGTACGACCCGGTGTCCACCGCATCCCGCTCCCGCTGCCGGACGACGGTCTGCGGGCCGTCAACGTCTACGCGCTGGAAGGCCTGGCGGAGGGGCTGGTGCTGATCGACGGCGGGTGGTCGATCCCCGAGTCGCGCAAGGCGCTGGAGGACGCGCTGGGCGACCTCGGCCACGACCTCGGCGCGATCAGCCACGTCCTGGTCACCCACATCCACCGCGACCACTACACCCAGGCCGTCGAGCTGCGCCGGCTGCTCGGCTCGCGGGTCTACCTCGGCTCGGGCGAACGGCGCGGCCTGGAACTGCTCGGCTCGCTGCGCACGACCCAGCCGGCCGGCTCCCTGGAGATCCTGCTGCGGGCCGGCGCGCACGAACTCGCCGAGCGGGTGGCCGCGATGGACCACGGCGATTTCGACCCGAGCGTGTGGGAGGCCCCCGACCGCTGGCTGAACGCGGAGGAACTCCGCTTCGGCGACGCAGAGTTGACGGTGATCCCGACACCGGGGCACACCCGGGGGCATGTCGTGTACCTGGACCGTGCGCGGGGGCTGCTGTTCTCCGGGGACCACGTCCTGCCGCACATCACCCCGTCCATCGGCTTCGAACTGGGTCCGACCGCACTGCCGTTGGGTGACTACCTGGACTCGCTGCGCCTGATGACGACCCTCTCGGACGCCCGGCTGCTGCCCGCGCACGGCCCGGTCGGCGACAGCGTGCACGCCCGGGTCGGCGAGCTGCTCGCCCACCACGACGACCGGCTCGCCGAGACGCTCGCCGTCCTCGGCGACCGTACGCTCGACGCCCACGCGGTGGCGGGGGAGCTGGGCTGGACCCGGCGCAAGCTGCCCTTCGCCGACCTGAACGCCTTCAACCAGATGCTCGCCGTCAACGAGACCGTCGCTCACCTGGACGTGCTGGTGGCCCGCGGCCGGGCCCGGCGCACCCGGTCGGACGGCGGCGTCGACCTCTACGCCGCCACCACCGCCGCCACCGGCTAGCGCGCCGTCCAGCCTCCGTCGACGTACAGCTCCGAGCCGGTCATGAAGCTCGCGTCGTCGGAGGCGAGGAACGCCACCGCCGCCGCGACCTCCTCGGGCGTCCCCAGCCGGCCGAGCGGAGTGCCCTCGAGCATCGCGGTCAACCGGGGCGTGTCGCGCCACAGTTCACGGGAGCGCGGCGTCTCGATGAATCCGGGATGCAGGGAGTTGACCCGCACGCCGCGCTGCGCCCAGTGCAGCGCGGCGTTCTTCGTCATGAGGCGTACCGCCCCCTTGGCGGCGTGGTAGGAGAACTGGGCGCCGAAGCCGCCGACCGTTCCGAAGATCGACGCCACGTTGACCACCGAGCCGCCGCCGGAGCGCTCGATGGCCGCACCGCCGTGCTTCATACCGAGCCAGACGCCGGTCTGAGTGACCCCGATCACCCGCTCCCAGGTCTCCTGGGTCTCCGTCTCGACGGTGTTCATGGCGGCGATCCCGGCGTTGTTCACCAGCACGTTCAGCGCTCCCGGCCCGGCCGTCACCCGCTCCACGACCGCCTGCCACGCCGACTCGTCGGTGACGTCCAGGGCGAGCCCCAGCGCCCCGCCGCCCACCTCCTCGGCGAGCTTCTCGCAGCGCTCCGCGTCGACGTCGGTCACCACCACCGCGGCGCCCTCGGCTGCGAGCCGCCGTACGACGGCGTCGCCGATGCCTCCGGTGGCGCCGGTCACCAGGGCCACCCGGCCGGTCAGCCTGGCCTGCATCACGCCCACCCCGCCCTCAGCCCTTGACCCCGCGCCAGGCCAGCGCGCCGCCGTCGATCACATACGCGGAGCCCGTGATGAACGCCGCGCTGTCCGAGGCCAGGAAGCAGGCGAGCCGGGCCACCTCCTCCGGCCGCCCGAGCCGGTCCACCAACTGCGGGGCGACGAGCTCCCGTTCCATCGCGGCGCGGTCCTCCGCGGAGGCGAAGAAGTCCTGCGCCAGCGGGGTGTCGATCACGCCGGGGCAGAAGCAGTTGCAGCGCACCGGGGCGAGATCGACGGCGGTGACCTTGGTCAGATGGATGACACCGGCCTTGGTGACGCCGTAGGCCGGGCAGTTGGGGAAGCCGACGAGTCCGGAGACGGAGGCCGCGTTGACGATCGCCGGGCCCCGCGGGGAACGGCGCAGGAACGGTGCCGCGAACCTGGTGGTCAGCCAGACCGCCTTGAGATTGACCTCGTAGACGGTGTCCCATACCTCCTCGCTGAGCGAGTCCACGCCGTGGTCCCGGTCCGTGGTCAGCGCGGAGTCGATCACCCCCGCGTTGTTGACCAGCACATCGAGCCCGTCGAAACGGGTCGCCGCCCGCGTCACCATTTCCTCGATGTCGTCACGCACCCGCAGATCGCAGACGATCGCCTCGGCCTTCGCCCCTGCGCCGCGCACCAGTTCGGCCGTCTCGGTCACGGTGACGCCGTTGCGGTCCGAGACGGCCACCGCCGACGCGCCCTGGCGGGCCGCCTCCACGGCGATCGCCCGGCCTATGCCCTGTCCCGCGCCCGTGATGAGTACGGTCTTGCCCTCGAGGGAACCCACCATCGCGTCCACTCCCGTCCGGATGAGCAGTCGGAGAATATGAACCGACTTCAGTTTGGTTCTGAGTCTAGGTTCGTGCCGGGTGGGCGACAAGGCCCAGGACGGGGGAGCGGAGTGTCAGCCGCCGCCGAGGCGGTCCGCCAGGCAGGCGAGGTAGAGGGCCATGGTGGCACGGTGGTCGCGCAGCGGGCGGCCGGTGATCTGCTCGATCTTGTTCATGCGGTACAGCACGGTGTTGCGGTGGATGTGCAGGGCCGAGGACGCCCGTACGAGGTTGAATCCGTTCTCGCACCACGCGGTGATCGTGTCGCGCAGTGCCGGCCAGTCCGGCTGGGTGCGCAGCCCGGCCGCCGTGACGTCGAGCAGCCGGCCGCGCGCGGACTGGCTCGCCGACGCGAGGACCTGGTGGACGCGTAGATCATCGATGAGATGGACGGGTGAGCCGCCCTCCGGCCGGGCGCCCAGCCGGAGGGCGTCGCAGGCGTCCTGGTAGGAGTCGTGGAGACCGCTCACGGAAGTCGCCGGCTCGCCGATCCCCACGCGGGCGGCGAGGCCGTCCTGCGCGGCGATGACGTCGGTGATCCGTCGGCAGTCGGCGACCAGCTCCGCCATCGGACGGCGGGGCGGCAGCCGGTGCAGGACGCCGATCCAGCCGGGAGCCGTGCCGGCCACGATGTCCTGCGGGTCGGCGAAGACCTCGCGCACGGTGCGCAGCAGTTCCGAGCGGACCAGCGCCATGTCCTGCGGAGGGGCGCCGCGCCGGCGGGCCGCCGCGCCGGGCACGGTCACCTCGACGGCCACCGCGACCCGGCCCAGCCTCAGGTCGAAGCCGAGTTCGGCGGCGCGGAACATCAGGAACTCGCCTTCGACGACCTGGGGATCGTAGGCGGCGATCTCGGCGAGCAGGTTCTCCGTGGCCCGCTCGGCGAGCAGACGGGAGCGCAGCATCACGGACTCCCGCAGCAGGATCTCCGTCTGCCGCTTCACCAGCAGTCCGAAACGCCGCACCTGGGCGGGTGTCCCGGTGATCCCGACCGTGCCCACCGCCCGCCCGTCCGTGACCAGGGGCAGGGTGACCCCGGGGCGCACCCCCCGCAGCAGCTGCGCCTGGGGCGCGCTGTGCGTGGCCGGTTCCTTGGTGCGGACGACCTCGACGGACGCCTCGTGGAAGGTGCCCACCCGGCTTCGGTCGCCGCTGCCGATGACCATGCCCTCCGCGTCGGTGATCAGCACGTTGAAGCCGATGACGGCGGAGGTGTCCCCGGCGATCTCCTGCGCGAGTGACGGGCTCAGCACGGACGCTCCTCCCCTCGCGGGCGGACCGGACTGGACGCACCGTACAGGGGATCGAGCGATTCCAGCCACAATTTCATACGAAGTGAACGGTGACGGGTGGCGGATGGATCCCTAGCGTAGGGCCCCATCGATCCCCGCCGGGGGCACAGTGTGGTGAACGGCGGGTCCCCTCAGCGCCCATCTCCTCAGTGCCGATACGGAAGGCCCGAGCCGATGACCCGTGTGCGTTCACTGGTATCCGCTTTGTCTGCAATACTTCTGCTTTCGTCGGTCGCCGCCTGTGGTTCCGGCGACGACGACGCCCCGAAGAACGTCTCCGCGAAGACCGCGGCCCTCGGCACGCTGACACCCGGCGTCATCAAGGTGGCCGTCGAGCCCTACGCGCCGTACACCACCGTCCAGGGCGGCAGGATCGTCGGCCTGGACGGCGACATCCTCGCCTACGCGGCCGAGAAGCTGGGCCTGAAGGTCGAGCCGCAGACCACCGACTTCGCCGGCATGCTCGCCGGAGTGCAGTCCCACCGGGTGGACATCACCATCGGCGGTGTGGCCTGGACGGCCGACCGGCAGAAGCAGGGGCTGTTCACCGACCCGCCCTACTACTCACCGCCCGCGATGGCCGTGCGCAGCGGCAAGACGTACAAGACGGTCGACGACCTCAAGGGCCTCGACCTGGGCACCGTCGAGGGCTATGTCTGGGTCAAGTCCATCCAGTCCGTGCCCGGCGCCAAGCTGCACGCCTACCCGGACGCCACCGGAGTCTTCGACGACCTCGGCGCGGGCCGGATCGACGTCGGTTTCCTCGACCCGCTGATCATCATCGCGGCGCAGAAGCAGCGTCCCGACCTGAAGATCACCACCGAGTACCTGACCCCGCCGACCGCCCTCGAGGTCAAGGCGAAGCCCGCCTACCAGTACTTCCAGCCGTACCAGACCGGTTTCTACCTCCCCAAGAAGGCCACCAGGCTGGAGAAGGCGATCTCCGCGCAGATCGACGCCATGTACAAGAACGGTGAGATGGCCAAGCTGGTGAAGAAGTACGGCGGCGACCCCGAACAGTTCCTCAAGCCGTCCGCCGACGTCGCCACCACCCGGCGTGGCGTGGACCGGCCCGGCACCTGGACCCCGCCGTCCATCGGACAGTGAGGGGGAACGACATGTCAGGCCTCTTCCAGGTCCCCTGGTCCGACTACCGCTCCGACCTGATCGACGCGCTCGGACGCACCGTCTCCTACACCCTGGTCAGCTTCGTCGGCGCCGTCCTGCTCGGTCTCGCCGTGGCCCTGCTCCGGCTGAGCAGGGCATGGCCCGCACGGGCCGTCGCCGCCGTCTACACCGAGGTGTTCAAGAACGTCCCGCTGCTGGCCATCATCTTCCTCACCTACTTCGGACTGGCCTCGGCCGGGATCCGGCTGGACGTGTTCACGGCCGGCTGTCTCAGCCTCGTCGTCTTCTACGCCGCCTACCTGTCCGAGATCTTCCGCTCCGCGATCAGCGGAGTGCACGCCGGACAGACCGAGGCAGGCGAGGCTCTCGGGCTCGGCCGGGTGGGCATCTTCGCCCATGTCGTCCTGCCCCAGGCCGTCCGGCAGGCCCTGCCCGGCACCAACACCATGCTGGTCGACCTGCTGAAGTCCACGTCCCTGCTCGTCACGGTCTCCGCCGCCGAGCTGATGTCGGAGGGCAGGCTCATCACCTCGTCCACCTTCCGGGCGCTGGAGGTGTACCTGGTCATCTCGGCCATCTACTTCGCCCTGTGCTACCCGCTCTCCCAGCTCCTGCTGCTGCTGGAGCGCAAGGTGCGCGCCGGAGTCCCGCTGTCCCCCTGGCGGCGGCGCCGGGTGCGCGCCGCCCGTGCGCTGCTCGCGGCCGACCTCGGCTCGGCAGCCGTCCGGAAGGAGACGACCGTATGACCGAGCCCGCAGCCATGGCGAAGACCGTCCCACCGGCCGGCGCCGAGGCGGTCGTACGGATCGAGGGGCTCAGCAAGTCCTTCGACGGCCGCCTGGTCCTCGACGATGTGAGCCTGGAGGTCGACCGTGGCCGCATCGTGTCCGTCATCGGGCAGAGCGGCGGCGGCAAGACGACCCTGATGCGCTGCGTCAACCTGCTGGAACGCCCCGACCGGGGCACCGTCGAGGTGGCCGGTGAGGTGGTCCACCGGGGCGGCCGCACGGTCTGCCGCGACCTGCCCCGGCTGCGCCGCACCGTCGGCATGGTCTTCCAGCGGTTCAACCTGTTCCCGCACCTCACGGCCGTGGAGAACGTCGTGCTGGCGCAGCGCAAGGCGGGCGTCCCGGAGGACGAGGCGCTGGAACGCGCCGCGCTGCTGCTGCGCCGGGTCCGGGTGGCCCACCGCGGTCTCGCCCTGCCCGACCAGCTCTCCGGCGGGGAGCAGCAGCGGGTCGCCATCGCACGGGCCCTCGCACTCCGGCCGGAGGTGCTGCTGTTCGACGAGCCCACCTCCTCGCTCGACCCCGAGGCCACCCGGGAAGTGCTGGGCGTGATGCGCGAGTTGGCCGCCGACGGGATGACGATGCTGCTGGTCACCCATGAACTGCCGTTCGCCCGCGAGGTGTCCGACCACGTGGTCTTCGTCGACGGGGGCCGGATCGTGGAGGAGGGCGGACCCGCGGACGTCCTCGACCGGCCCGCCCAGGCCCGCACCCGGGAGTTCCTCGCCGCCTACGGGGCAGCGTCATGAGCGCGCCCGTGGTGGTGGTCGGCGGCGGCGTGGTGGGCCTGTGCACCGCGTACTACCTGGCCGCCGAGGGCCTCGCGGTGGAGGTCGTCGAACGGCGGGCCCTGGGTTCCGGGGCGTCCCGTGGCAACGCCGGCTGGGTGTGCCTCAGCCATTCGACACCGGTCCCCGCTCCGGGGGTCGTACGGTACGCGCTGCGCTCGCTGGGACGGCCGGACTCGCCGTTGTACCTGCGGCCGCTGCCCGACCCGGCGTTCGTCCGGTGGCTGTGGCGGTTCTGGCGCAGCAGCGCACCGGCCGCCTTCCGGCGCGGCTACATGGCGATCGCCGAGCTGAACCGCACCACCTTCGACCTCTTCGACGGTCTGCGCGAGGCCGGGGTCGAGACGACCCTGACCCGGCCCGGCATGGTCCACGCGTTCCTGTCCGCGGCCGAGGCCCGCCACCATCTCGCCGTGCAGCGGCAGATGGCCGACGGCCGCTATCCGATGCCGGACGACGTGGTCACCGGGGACGAGGCCCGGCTGCTGGACCCGGCTCTGTCGCCCGAGGTGCGCGCGGCCTACCTCGTCGAGGGGGAGGGCGTGGTCGACCCGGAGGCCTTCGCCCACGGGCTCGGGGAGGCGCTGGCCGCCGCGGGGGTGAAGGTGCACGAGAACGTCGAGGCCCTCGGGTTCCGTACGTCCGGGGACCGGGTCACCGCGCTGCGCACCGAGCAGGGGGAGATCCCCTGCGAGGCCGTCGTCATCACCTCCGGCATCCGCTCGTCCGATCTGCTGAGCGCACTGGGCCGGCCGCTGCCCCTCCAGGCGGGCAAGGGCTACAGCTTCTCGGTGGACCTGGACACGCCGCCCCGGCACACGCTGTACTTCGGCGAGCGCAGGGCCGTCGCCTCACCGATCGGCGCCACCACCCGGATCGGCGGCACCATGGAGCTCAGCGGCAACAACAACCGGCTCGACTGGCGCCGGGTCGTCGCCGTCGCCCTGGCCAGCCGGCACTATCTGGGCCGCTGGTTCGACGACCCGGACGATCTGATCGGCCTGATCCGCGACCCCTGGGTCGGCGGACGGCCCTTCCTCCCCGACGGCCTGCCGGTCATCGACCGGGTGCCGGGATACGGCAACGCGTTCGCGGCCACGGGCCACGGCATGCTCGGCGTCACCCTGGGGCCGGTCACCGGCCGTATGCTCACCGACTACGTCCGCACCGGCCGCCGCCCCGAGGTCCTCGACCCGTTCCGCTTCGGCCGGCCGGGGTGGTGAGCCGACGGCGCGGCGAGGACACGGAGTCGGAGGGCCGCAGTGCTGTAGCGGCCGGCCGGGGCGGACAGTTCGAAGAGCGTGAGTCCGCCGACCACCGGCCCTTCACCCCATCTCCTCGGCCAGTGCCGCCAGTTCCTCGTCCGTGAGCAGCCGACCCTCGCGCGCCATCAGCGTCCGTGCCGCGTCGAGGACGACGTCCAGCCGGGCGGGGTCGAGTGCGACGCCGTGGGCCGTCAGCTTGTCGGCCAGGGTGTAGGGGCCGCTGTCGGGGGTGAAGGGGACCCGGCGGGTGTTGCCCACCAGGGAGGGCTCCAGGCAGTTGTGGAGCAGGGGGTCGACGTCGGTCTCCTGGGTGATGAAGTCCAGCCCGCCCCAGCAGAAGGCGTGGCTGCCGGTCACCGGATGATTCCACGCCGTGTGATACCCCGTCAGTTCCTCACCCGCCCTGGCGAGTTCGGTGAGGTGCTCGGTCCTGATGCCGGTGCGCACCCCGTACAGCGCCTCGAAGGCGAGGGCCGTCGCCGCGAGGTCGGCGTTGCCCGGCCCGCCGCAGTAGCCGTTGACGGACAGTTCGACGACGGTGGCGCCCGCCCGGACGGCGGCGACCGCGCAGCCGACGGCCAGCCCGAAGGCGTTGTGCGGGTGGAGGCCGACCTCGACGGCCGGGGCGAGCGCACGGGTCAGCCCTACCAGATGCGCGTAGCCTTCCGGGCTCATCCCGCCCGGCCCGTCGAACAGGGTGAGTTCCCCCGCGCCGGCGGCGGCCAGGGCGGTCACCGCCTCCGCGTGGCTCTCCTCGGTCGCGTACGACACCATGAGCAGTGGCACGACCACGTCGAGGCCGCGCTCACGGGCGTACGACACGAGCCGCGCCGCACGCGCCAGTACGGCGGCCCGGTCCCGCGGCGTGCCGTCGGTGCGCCACTCCTCGCCGCGCCAGGACCGCGCGTACGCCGTCGGCTGGTACAGCAGCGAGGTCTCGCCGAACGCCTGCACCCACACCTGTACGGCGTCGTAACCGGCCGCGGCCGCGCGGTCGATGTCGTCCGCGGACCGCATCAGCGGGCACACCACCCGGCATCGCGCGTTCTCGCCCTTGACGAGGTCCACCTCGCCCTTCAGCGCCGCGTCGCCCCGGCCGCCGAGCCCGGCCGTGACGACCTCGGGCACCTCGCTGCGGACGAGCCGCCGCAGGAACGACTCCTTCGCCTCCGCCGAGGCCACGACCCCCGGCAGTGTCTCCACCGAGCGCAGGGTCGCGTCCCGCAGCCGCACCGTCGGCGGCAGTGCACCGACCACGTCCGTACGGCGGTTGAGGGGGCTGACCGACCAGCGGCCGGGCTCGTGGGCGCCGGGAACGCGGCGCGCGGCCAGCTCCGCGCGGAAACGCGCGACCTCTTCGGGGGTGAACACGGGCGGCTTGTCCATGGGTCCATCCAAACGCTGTGTCGACACTAAAGGCAATACGCATGTATCTACAGGCAAGATGTTTACTTTCTGTCGACACATGGCTAGAACTGTCGACAGTTTCGTCACCCGAGCGAGGGAGAGCACCGTGACCCGAGACCTGCCCGACGGCCTGCCCGACCGACGGCGTGGCCGCCTCGCCGGCCGCATCGCCGTCATCGGCGGAGCCGGCAGCGTCGGCCCTGGCTGGGGCAACGGCCGCGCCACCGCCGTGATCTTCGCCCGGGAGGGTGCCACCGTCCTCCTCGCCGACCGGGACGAGGAGTCCCTGGAGGTCACCGCACGGCAGATCCGCGACGAGGGCGGCACCGCGCACGCGTCGGTCCTCGACGTGACCGAACCCGCCGCCGTCCAGGCGTACTTCGCCGAGTGCGAGCGGCGGGCCGGACGCGTCGACATCCTGGTCAACAACGTGGGCGGATCCCGGCCCGGCGGCGCCGTCGACCTCAGCCTGGAGGACTGGGAGAGCCAGCTGCGCACCAACCTCACCAGCGCGTTCCTGGCCTGCAAGCACGCCGTGCCCGTCATGCGGCGCGGCGGCGGGGGCGCGATCGTCAACACCGCCTCGGCGTCCGGACTGCGCTGGACGGGCGCCGCGCAGGTCGGGTACGCGGCCGCGAAGGCCGCGGTCATCCAGCTGTCCCGGGTCAGCGCCGTGGAGTACGCGCCGGACGGCATCCGGGTGAACACCGTGGTGCCCGGCCAGCTCCACACCCCCATGGTCGAGGCCCGTCTCGCCCACCAGCGTGCGGGCGGGGACGTGGCGAAGCTGCTGGCCCAGCGGCAGGCCCGGATCCCCCTCGGCTTCATGGGCGACGGCCGCGACACGGCCTACGCGGCGCTCTTCCTCGCCTCCGACGAGGCTCGCTTCGTCACCGGCACGGAGCTCGTCGTCGACGGCGGAATGACGGCCCGCTGTGACTGAGCCGGCCGTCCACCCGACCGAACCGGCCTTCCACGAGCCCGAGTCGGTGCCCTCCCCTGGCTGCCCGCCCCCGCACCCCGCCCCCCGCACCCCGTCCCTGGCGCTCCCCCGGAACAGCTGTGACGCCCACTGCCACATCCTCGGGCCCGCTCACGCCTTCCCCTACGCCCCGGACCGCACCTTCACCCCCCTCGACGCGCCCAAGGAACAACTGCGGGCCCTGCACGCCCATTTGGGCCTGAGCCGGGCCGTGGTCGTGCAGTCCTCCTGCCACGGCCACGACCACGCCGTCCTGCTCGACGCCCTGGACGCCTCGGGCGGACGGCTGCGCGGCGTGGCCCTGATCGGGGAGAACAGCACCCGGGCCGAGGTCGAGGAACTGCACCGGGCAGGCGTACGCGGCTTCCGCCTCAACTTCCTGCCCCATCTGCGCACCCCGCCCACCCGCGCCGAGATCGACACGGTGCTGGAGCGGGTCGACGGACTCGGCTGGGTCGCCCAACTCCACGTCCGCGGCGAGGAGATCGCTCTCCTCGAGGGCCTGGTGCGCGCGCTGCCCGGCAGGGTGGTCGTCGACCACATCGGACGGGTCGACCTCGCCGCCGGGGACGACGGGCCGGCGCTGCGCAGTCTGCGCGCCCTGCTCGACAGCGGGAACGTCTGGGTGAAGGTCAGCGGCGTGGACCGGGTCTCCCGGCAGGGGCCGCCGTACGCCGACGCGGTGGCGCTGGCCGCCTCGCTGGTGGCGCACGCGCCGGAGCGCGTGGTGTGGGGTACCGACTATCCGCACGTCAACATCACGGGTGAGGCCCCGGACGACGGCCTGCTCGTCGACCTCCTCGAACGCATCGCGCCCGACCCCGCTCACCTCAGGCGGCTGATGGTCGACAACCCGGCAGAGCTCTTCGACTTCCCGGCCACTCCGTAGTGTCGGCAGAAACGCACAGGTTTTTCGCCGTCTCAGCCCTTGAAGGCCAAAAGTGTCGACAGTAGTGTCCCGACTCGAACCCCGTGAGAGGAGGACCGCCATGGCTGGGTCGTCCCCGGACAGCCTGCTGAGGCGAGGCGACGCCGGATACGAGCAGGCTCGGCTCGACGCCGTCTGGAACGAGCGCAAACCCGACCGGTACCCCGAGGTCATCGTGCGCGCCGCCGACGAGCAGGACGTGGTGGCCGCCGTCCGGCTGGCCCGCAGCGAAGGGCTCGCCATCGGGATCCGCTCCGGCGGGCACAGCTGGGTGGGCAACGGGGTGCGGGACGGCGGCATGCTGCTCGACCTCTCCCGGCTGCGGGACGTCACCGTCGACCCGGCGGCGCGCACTGCCGCGGTCCAGCCCGCGGTCAAGGGGCCCGCCCTGCTCGAACGACTCGCTCCACACGGCTTGTTCTTCCCCACCGGACACGCCCCCACCGTCGGTGTCGGAGGTTTCCTCCTCGGCGGCGGATACGGCTGGAACTCACGCCGTCTGGGCCCCGCCTGTCTCAGCATCGAGGCGCTCGACGTCGTCCTCGCCGACGGCACGCTCGTCCACGCCACCGACGCCACCCACCCCGACCTGCTGTGGGCGGCGCGTGGCAGCGGCCCCGGCTTCTTCGGCGTCGTCACCCGCTTCCACCTCGCCCTGCACGACCTGCCGCGCCGTGTACTGCGCACCGTGCACAGCTACCCGCTGGAACTGCGCGACGAGGTGCTGGCGTGGTCGTACGACACCCTTGAACGCCTGCATCCCGGCGTCGAGTTCTCCGCGAAAGTCGGCTTCACGCCGGGATCGGGCCGGCAGACGGTGTCCGTCACCGCCACCGCCTTCTGCGAGAGCGACGACAACCCGCTCGCCCCGCTGGAGGACGCACCCTTCCGCGACCGGGCGGTGCGCGCGCGGGTGGCGGAGGAGACCACCACCGCGGCCCTTTACGACCACGCCGACCGGCTGACACCGCCCGGGATGCGCTGGGCGCTCGACGGTATCTGGACCGACGCGCCGGTGGACGAGGTCCTGGACCAGGCAGGGCCGCTCCTCGACACCGTCCCCGACACCACGAGCCACGTCCTGTGGATGCTCTGGGGCGGCTTCCCGGAGCGCAAGGACGCCTGCTGGTCCAGCCAGGCCAAGCTGTACCTCTCGCCCAACGCGGGCTGGAGCGACCCCGCCGACGACCTGGCCCACGAGCAGTGGGCGCACGGCGGGCTCGCCCGCCTCCAGCACCTGTCGACAGGGCTGCAGTTCTCCGACAACAACCTCGCCGACCGCTTCGACCACGGGCTCAGCCCGGCGAACGCCGCGCGCCTGGAGGAGATCCGGGCCGTGTACGACCCCGAGGGCCGCTTCCACGGCTACATGACCCCCCGGGAATCCACCACCGCCTACGCCGCCGCGGGACACGCGCGGACGCACTAGCCAGAAACAGTCAGGAGAGCCGTTCCATGGAAACCTCGAGAAGCCCGCGGCGCCGCATGCCCGTCGTCCTGTCCGCCCTGGCCACCGCCGGAGCCCTCACCCTCACCGGCTGCGGCGGCGGCTCCGCCGGCGCGACCACCGCCGACGGCAAGGCCAAGGTCACCGTCCTGCGCTCCAACGGAGCCATCTTCGAACCGCTCTACATCGCCGAACAGCAGGGCTACTTCAAGTCCGCGAACCTGGACGTCACCATCAAGGCCGGCGCCCAGGACACCTCACAGAACGCGCCGTCCGTACTCAACGGCGAGGCGCAGTTCGCGATGACGGACAGCTCCGGCTTCCTCAAGGGCGCCGCGCAGGACATGCCGATCCGGATCGTCACCGGACTGCAGTCCGCGACGACGAAGACCGACCCCACCGACGGGCTGCTGGTGAAGAAGGACAGCCCGATCGAGTCGTTCGCCGACCTGGAGGGCAAGACCGTCGGCGTCTCCGCGCTCGGCGGCACCATCCAGTTCATCTGCGAGTATCTGGTGCAGAAGGCCGGCGGTGACCCGGGCAAGGTCAAGTTCGTGGCCCTGCCCACGACTTCGCTCACCGACGCCGCCACATCCGGCAAGACCGACGCGGTGTTCTCCTTCGGCCCCTTCTACTTCGCCGGCAAGGACAGCGGACTGCGCTCCATCGGCAACGGCATGAACGACGTGCCCGGCATGGTCCAGGGCCTGCTGTTCTCCAGCGAGCAATACCTCGGGAAGAACGCGGACACCGCGAAGAAGTTCGTCGACGCCGTCGCCAAGGCCATCACCTACGCCAACGCGCACCCGGAGGCCGTCAAGGCCATCGACAAGAAGTACACCCAGGTGCCGGCGGACTTCATCGACAAGCACGACACCAACCACTACGACAAGAACCTCGACACGACGGTCATGCGCACGGTCATCACCAAGATGCACGAGTTCGACCTGCTCGACAACGAGCCGAAGGACGACGCGCTCTACTGGGACCAGGCCCCGACGTCGGCCGGGGAGTAGCGGTGGCGAAGGTCCGTCTGCTGCAACTCGGCGCGCTCGCCGTCGTGCTGGCGCTGTGGGCGCTGATCGCCGCGGCCGGCCTGGTCAGCGCGACCGCGCTTCCGGGGCCGCGCGCCGTCGCCTTCGCCCTCGGTGACCTCCTCGGCAGCGGAGGCTTCTGGCAGGCGGTCGGCCAGACCCTGCGCGGCGCGGTCACCGGCCTGCTCGTGGCCGTCGCCGTGGGCGTCCCGGTCGGACTGCTCACCGGGGTGTACGAGGCGGCCGAGGAGTCCTCCCGGCTGCTCCTCGAGATCCTCCGCTCCTTCCCGGTGATCGCCCTGCTCCCGGTGTTCCTGCTGGTCCTCGGCTCGACCCCGGGCATGAAGGCCACCGTGGTCTTCCTCGCCTGCGTCTTCCCGGTGCTGCTGCAGGCCCAGTACGGGGCGCGCGGCGTGAGCCGGGCCGTGCACGAGACCGTGCACGCCTACCGCATCCCGCGGCTGCTGAGCCTGCGCCGGGTGGTCCTGCCGGCCGCCGCACCCTCGATCATGACGGGGCTGCGGCTGGCGGCCACCACGTCCGTCCTCGTCGCCATCGGTGTCGAGGTGCTCACCACGCTCCCCGGCATCGGCCACATGATCATGGAGTCACAGGCGGCGGGCGCCTCCGCCCGGGCCTACGCGTACATCCTGACCGCCGGCGCCATCGGGCACACGATCACTCTGCTCGCCCAGTTCGCCGAGCACCGGCTGCTGGCCTGGCGCCCGCCGACCCGGACGGGAGAGGAGTGAGCCGCGTGCCCTGGAAGCCGATCCTGCGTCAACTATGGCTGCCCGCCCTGGTGTTCGTCGTCCTGCTGGTGTCCACCGCGGGCAGCACCAGCTTCTACTTCCCGCCGCTCACCGAGGTCCTCGCCGCCCTGTGGCGGGAGCTCGTGCACGGCGACCTCCTCGGCGACCTGCTCTTCAGCCTCCGCAACATCCTGACCGGCCTCGCCCTCGCCACCGTGGTCGGGGTGGGCGCCGGCCTCGTCATCGGGGAGGTCCGCACCCTGCGCCTGGCGACCGGCCCGCTCCTCGACTTCGCCCGCGCCACCCCCACCGTCGGCTTCGTTCCCGTCATCATCCTCACCCTGGGCATCGGATCCGGACCCAAGATCTTCCTGATCTTCCTCGGCTCGGTCTGGCCGGTCCTGCTCAACACGGTCAGCGGCGTCCGGGCGATCGGCCCGGCCGTCCACGAGACCGCACGCGGCTACCGCATCCCCTGGCCCCTCAGGCTGCGCCGTGTGATCCTCCCCGGCGCCCTGCCCCAGATCCTCGCCGGCATCCGCGTCGCCCTGTCCGTCGCCGTGGTCCTCATGGTCGTCAGCGAGATCTACGGCTCGCCCGTCGGGCTCGGCAACTTCATCCTGCAGAGCGGATCCAGCTTCCATGTCGCCGAGACCTGGGCCGGAACCATCCTGATCGGCGTCCTCGGCTACGGCCTGAGTGTGCTGCTCCTGCTCGTCGAGCACCGCCTCCTGGGCTGGTACCACCAGCGCGCACCCCGCACCCGCGCCGCCCGGCCGGCCGCCGAACGCATCAAGAGCAACGGAGTCGTCGTATGACACGCGGATCGAGCCTGCACGTCGAGGACCTCGGCATGAGCTTCGGCTCGGGGCCGCAGGAACACCGGGTCCTCGACGCGCTGTCCCTGCGGGTGGACCCGGGGGAGTCGGTGTGTCTGGTCGGCCCGTCCGGCGCGGGCAAGACGACCCTCCTGCGCTGCCTCGCCGGACTGACCCGGCCGACCTCCGGCCGGGTCCGGTACGGGGACCGGCCACTGACCGAGCCGCACGCCGACATCGCCGTCGTCTCCCAGGACTACCGCGGCTCCCTGCTGCCCTGGCTGCGCGTCTGGGACAACGTCGCCTTCCCGCTCCAGGGCCGGGGCGTCAAGAAGGCCGTCCGCAGACAGCGGGCGCTGGAGTGCCTGGCCGCGGTCGGCCTCGCGGACGTCGGCGACAAGTACCCCTGGCAGCTCTCCGGCGGTATGCAGCAGCGGGTGGCCATCGCACGCGGCCTCGCCTACGACGCGCCCGTGCTGCTCATGGACGAGCCGTTCGGATCGGTGGACGCCCAGTCCCGCTTCGACCTGGAGGACCTCACCCTCGCCCTGCGCCGCCGGCTGGGCATCACCGTGGTGGTCGTCACGCACGACATCGACGAGGCCGTCTACCTCGGCGACCGGGTCGTCGTCCTCGGCGGCAGACCGACGGGCGTGCTCGAGACGCTCGACATCCCGCTCGGACCCGAACGCGACCAGCTGACCACCCGGTCCGACCCGCGCTTCACCGAACTGCGCACCCGGGTCCTGGCGTTGATCCGCGGCGAGACCGAGCTGACCCACCGCACGGTCTGACACCACTTCCCCCTCCCCCTCGACCGGCCGACGCCACGCGTCGGTCCGGCATGCCCGAAATCCGTTCAGAACAAGGGAGTTCACCGTGACGCACACCACCAGCAGGCCAGGCCCCGAGGTCACCTACCGGGCCCGTCCCCGCGCCCTGCTCGTGGCGGTGGCCGCCGCCCTGGCGCCCACCCTCACCGCCCCGGCCGTCGCCCACGCGGCGACCACCAAGGCCGGCAAGCGGATCACCGTGGCCTCCGGCGAGACCCTGGAACTGACCGAGACCACCAGGGCGAGCGTCCTCACCATCGCGGAGGGCGGCACCATCACCGCCCCCGACGGCTATCGCCTCAGCCTCACCGTGAACGGCGTGGAGACCGGCAGCGAACTGGCCGAACTCACCGACGGCCACGGCGGAGCGGCCACCGCCATAGCCGCAGGCACCTACCGCGGCACCGTGATCCTCACCGTCGCCGAGGCCACCGACGTCGCCTACAGCGACCTCACCTTCCCCTTCCGGCAGGCGATCCACGTGGACGCGGACGGCATCGACGAAGCGAAGTCGGTCCCCTCGGCCGTCCTCGGCGGCACCGTCACCGACACCTCCGCGAGCAACATCCGGCTGCTCTCCGACGGCGAGGCCTTCAACGGGGTCTACGTCACCGGCGGAGGCACCTACACCCTCACCGACGCGAAGATCTCCTACACCGGCAACGGCCGCTGTGACTTCGTCGGTTACGGCGCCTCGGTCGTCGGCACCGGCGAGGGCACCACCCTCGTCGTCGACGGCGCCACCATCGCCAACGAGGGCGTCGTCCGCACCGCGATCATCGCCGACGCCACCGCCAACGTGATCGTCAAGAACTCCACGATCCACTGCGCCAACGGAACCCTGCCCACGGAGTACGTGCCCACCGGCGACACCCGCTACATGATGGACGTCCCCTGGATGCTGGGCCTGTCCGGCAACGTACGCGCCACCAACCTGCTCGGCGCCGGCACCCGGGCCTCGTACATCAACTCCTCGATCTCCTCGGAGACCTGGGGCGCCCTCTCGGTCGACGGCGGCAGCTACTGCACGCTCACCGCCATCAACAGCACCATCGCCAACACCGGCGGGCAGGGCTACGGTTCGTACGCCATCGGCAATGTCACCGAGCACTTCCTCGGCTGCACCTTCGACGTCGGCGACTACGCCCTCATCCACTGGGGCGCGTCGGCGCACTACGGCGACAGTACCGCGGACGCCGTCGCCGACCTCAACGAGTCCCTCGAAATGGGCCTCACCGGCGCCGAGTTGAGCGCTCTGGCGGAGCGGCCGACGGTGGTGAACGCCGGTCGCTTCATGGTCCTGTGGTACGCGGCCGGGTCCGTGACCATCGACGGCGGCACGGAGGTCAACACGGGCGAGACCGCCTTCATGTGCAAGGCCGTCGCGGGCACGGTCACCGTGGACGGCTCCGAGGGTGCCACGGTCAATCCCGGGAACGGCGTCATCTTCCAGCTCATGGACACCGACCGCCCGAGCAGTGTCTCGGTCTCGGGCAAACCGTGGAAGACGGAGACCACCGGCACCTACACCGAACCGGCCGGTTCGCCCACCAGGTCGTCGAGCTGGGTCACCACCAGCAGCCAGTCCACCGACGCGAAGGCGACCTTCACCGACATCGAGCTGAAGGGTGACTTCTACAACGCGGTCCGGGGCGGCGGCAACGCGAGCCTCCAGGGCCAGAACCTGACCGTCTCCCTCACCGGCTCGACGCTCGAGGGCGTCATCTCCGCCAGTACGGCCAAGCACGGCGTCTCCACGATCACCTCGGCCGAGTACCGCGAGATCAGCGAGGTCACCAACACCCCGAGCGCGGTCGTCAACAACGGCGTCCTCGTCACCCTGGGCGCGGGCTCCGTCTGGACGGTCACCGGAACCTCGTACCTGAGCGCCCTCACCCTGGCCGCGGACGCCACGGTGACGGCCCCGTCGGGCAAGACGGTCACCCTGACGGTCGACGGCACGGCCACGGAACTCAGGGCGGGCAGCGCCTACACAGGAGCCCTCACCCTGACGGTGGCCTAGCCGTACGAAGACCGGCCCCGGGATGCGAACCGTGTCCCGGGGCCGGCGCCCAAGCGGGCTACGGCCCACACCTCTCTTTTTATGTCCACACTTTTCGCACCTCTTGACGGTGGAGAGCGTGATCGGCAGGCTGAGTGTCGACAGTTAGGGAGATCCGATGAACCTGGCGACGTTCGACGCGGGCCCGGAGACGGCATGAGACGCACCCTGTTCACCGACGTCCGGGTCTTCGACGGCACCGGTCGCGACCCCTTCCCCTCCCATGTCCTCGTCGAGGGGAACCGGATCACGGAAGTCGCGGCCCGGATCCCGCGCGACCTGCGGACCGGCGCGCGGGTGATCGACGGAGGAGGCGGCACCCTGCTCCCGGGGCTGGTCGACGCCCACGCCCACCTGGGCTTCGGCTCCACCGTCGAACACGTCTCGCGCCGCCGCGACGAGCCGGACGAGGAGAAGGCACTGCTCGTCGCACACGCCGGACGCGTCCTCCTCGATCACGGCATCACCAGCGCCTACTCCGGCGGCAACCGGCTGCCCAGGACCGAGGTCGCCGCCCGCAAGGCCTTCGCCGAGGGCTGGATGCCGGGCCCGCGGCTGATGGCGGCCTCCTGGGAAGGCAGCGCGGGCATGGTCGAACCCGGTGTCTACGACTTCCCGGGTGTCGACGGGCGGGCCTCCGACCCGGGGTCGGTGGCGCGGTTCGTCACCGGCATGGCCGAACTCGGCGTCGACATCGTCAAGTTGTCGCTCTCCGGGGAGAGTGCCGTCGTCCAGGGCACTTCGAGGATCGTGCAGTTCACGGACGAGGAGGTCGCGGCAGCGGCCCACGCGGCCGAGAAGCACGGCGTCCGGCTCACCGCACACGCCCATGCCGCCGAGTCGGTCAAGATGGCCGTACGGCACGGCATCCGGGCCGTCTACCACTGCACCTTCGCCGACGAGGAGGCCCTCGACCTTCTCGAGGCCGCCCGTGACCGGGTGTTCGTCGCCCCGACCCCCGGCATCATCCACGCCAACCTGCACGAGGCGGGCAGCGCACCCGAGCCGGGCATGGAGGTGGAGGCGACCGCCGCGGCCGTACGCGAGGTGGTGCCGGAACTCGTCCGGCGCGGTGTGCGGGTCGTCCCGGGCGGCGACTACGGCTTCGCGTGGAACCCCGTCGGCCGCAACCTGCGTGACCTGGAACTGTTCGTCGACTGGTTCGGCTTCACCCCGGCCGAGGCACTGCGCGCCGCGACCCGGCTCGGCGGGCAGATCATGGGCATGGGGGACGAACTCGGCCTGGTCCGGCCGGGGTTCCTAGCCGACCTCGTCCTCGTGGCCGGCGACCCGCTGGAGGAGATCGCCATCCTCCAGGACCGCGACCGGCTGACGGCGGTCATGAAGGACGGCCGTCTGCACAAGGCGCCCGCATGATCCGGACCCGGACGGCCGGCGGACGGCTCGTGGGGGAGTGGGAGGCCGCGGTCGCCGTCTTCCGGGGCATCCCCTTCGCCGAGCCACCCGTCGGCGACCTGCGCTGGCGGCCCCCGAGGCCCGCCGCCCGCTGGGACGGCGAGCGGCGCGCGTACGACTGCGGTCCCGCGCCCCTCCAGCCGCAGCCGCCGCGCGACTCGATCATGTACCACACCAACTTCGCCGACCGGCGGGCGCTGGTGATGAGCGAGGACTGCCTCTACCTCAACGTGTGGACCCCCGACCCGGCACCCGCCGCGGGACTGCCCGTGATGGTCTGGATCCACGGCGGCGGCAACCGCTACGGCCACGGCGGTCAGGAGATCCACGACGGAGCCGCGATGGCCCGCCGCGGTCTCGTCTTCGTGACCCTGAACCACCGGCTCGGCGCTCTCGGCTTCCTCGCCCACCCCGAACTGGCCGCCGAGGACGACCTCGGCGCGTCCGGCAACTACGGGCTGCTCGACATCGTCGCCGCGTTGACCTGGGTACGGGAGAACATCGCCGCCTTCGGCGGCGACCCCGACCGGGTGACCCTCGCGGGCAACTCCGCCGGGGCCGCCCACATCTGCCACCTCATGGCGTCCCAGGTGGCCCGGCACCTGTTCGCCGCGGCGATCGGGCAGAGCGCCTCGGGCATCGGGCGCGCCGAGGGACCGCTCGCCGACCAGGCCGAGGCACAGAAGCGGGGACTGCGCTGGGCGGAGACGTTCGGAGACCGCGACCTCGCGGGACTGCGGCGGCTCGACGGCGTCGAACTGGTGCTCCGCGGCCACTTCGGACCCGTCGTAGACGGCCGGGCCCTGACCGGGCCCAGCGACGAGGTCTTCGCGGCCGGACGACAGCACGCCGTGCCGCTCCTCGTCGGCAGCAACACCGACGAGGGTTCCGTGTACACGACCCTGGACGTGCTGCGCCGGCTCCCGGTCGAGCCGGGCACGGACGAGCTGTACCCGGTGCGGGACGCGGAGGAAGCCCGCCGCACGGCACGCCGGTTCACGGGCGAGAGCCGCTTCATCTACCCGGTCTGGCGATGGGCCACCGCGCACCGGGAGACGGCACCGACCTGGCTGTACCGCTTCACCCGGGTGCCTCCGCTGCCCGGCGGCATGCTCCTGGCGCCTCCCGGGGACGGCCTCCCGGACTACGGCGTCCATCACACCGCCGAACTCCCTTACGCGCTCGACAACCTGCACCGGCGCCCCTGGCCCTGGACGACGGCCGACCGCGAACTCGCCCGGACCATGGCGGACACCTGGGCCCGCTTCGCCGCCACCGGCGACCCGGGCGGGGGCACTCTGCCCCCCTGGCCGGCCTTCGCCGACGACGAAGTCATGCTCTTCGGCGACCCGGTGACCGCCGGAACGGTCGAACGCCCGGAGGCGATGCGGCTGTTGGCCGCATGCTCCCGCCCGCTCTGAGAGGACCCGGATGGCAAGACTGCCCGACACCGAAGGCACCGGCGAGATCGCCGAGCGCGTCCGCGACCGCCGGGGCGGCACCCTGCGCCCCCTGGACCGCATGCTCCTGCACAGCCCCCAGCTCGCCGACGGCTGGAACAGCCTCCTGGGCGCGATCCGGGGTCGGCTTCATCTCCGCGCTGACATAAGGGAGTTGGTGATTCTGCGGATCGCCGTGCTCAACCGCGCCCCCTATGAGTGGACGGCCCACGAACCCGAGGCCCGGCGGGCCGGACTGGGCGACGCCGAGCTCACCGAGCTGAGCCGGGACGAACCCGGACTCGACGGGGTTCGGGGGCGGGTCATCGCCTTCACCGACGCGATGACCCGCGACATCCGCGTCCCCGACGAACTGTTCGACGCGCTCCGCGCCGACTTCGGCGACGCGGAACTCGTCGAACTGACGGCGACCGTGGCGGCCTACAACATGGTGTCCCGCTTCCTGGTCGCCCTGGAGATCTAGCCGTGCCGCTTGAAGAACCGGATCAGCAGGCGGTTGAAGTCGGCGGGCCGCTCCCAGTGCGGGTTGTGGCCCGCCTCGCGCACGACATGGGTCCCGGCATGCGCCAGGTGCCCCGCGTTGAGCCGCATCACCGAGGGCGGGCTGTACAGGTCGGCGTCCCCGGTGATGAGTTGGACCGGCAGGGTGAGTGTCTCCAGAGCCGACCAGGTGATGGTGTGGGCCAGGGACTGGGGGAAGGCGTCGGAGGTCCTGGCGCGCCCGTGGATCTCCAGCCAGGCCGCCACCCCGTCCCGGTCGCCGGCCCGGTAGGAGGGCCCCAGTTCCTTGACGTCGACGGGCAGGTCGCCGAACGGGTCGGGCTGGAGTGCCGAGGTCAGCTCCAGGTACTCCGGGTCCTGCACCCCCATGACGCTGCCCGAGACGGTGAGGCTCAGCAGCCGGTCCTCGTGCGAGAGCGCGTAGTCGACCGCGACGGGGCCGCCGGCCGCCGACCCGGACAGATGGAAGCGGCCCAGGCCCAACTGGTCGGCGAGGGCTTCGAGGTCGCCCGAGGCGGTGTCCGCCTCCGCCCGGCTGCCCGCCACCGACCCGTACGCCCCGCGCCGTGAGTAGCCGATCACCCGGAAGCCGGCACCCGCCAGTACCGGCTGCTGGTACGGCCAGCTCTCGCCGCTGCCCGACCCGGGGTGCAACAAAACCACGGCCGCGCCGTCGCCACCGGTGTCCCAGCACCACAGACTGCCGCCCCCGGCGACCGGCACCTGATGCTCGGTCACCGGAACCTGCGCGGGCACGGGGACGGGCTCCCACGGCCGGGACGGCTCACCGGCGAACGCCGTACCCTGCGTGACACCGGCCGCAGTGAAGGCGGCCAGTGCCGCGCCGCCCATCACGGCCCGTCGGCCGGGGTTCGCGGCACTCGTAGGGACTCGCTTCATGAATCCTCCATCGATTCCATTGATTCCATGGCTATCGGTCTCTGTCGACAGGAAGCAGGGGGATGCCGGGGGACCCCCGCGGGATCCGGCCAGGTGGTGAGATAGTGTCGACACCGTTGGATTGGCTGTGAGTCGTCGGCCGCAGCCGTGACCAGGCAGGGAGAAGTGGCCGCATGACCGATCAGGACACGCACCTGGTGCTGGAGCGACTCCTGCGGCTGCGGGACCGGCGTGAGCCGCTGGTCGCGCAGATCGCCGAGTGGGTCGGCGCCGGCATCATCGAGGGACGGCTCGAACCCGGTCAGGACCTCAACAGCGTCGACCTGTCACGCCGGTTCGACACCAGCCGCACCCCGGTGCGCGAGGCCCTGATGCTCCTCGAGCAGGAGGGCCTGGTCGAGATGAAGGCGCGCCGCCGGCCACGGGTGGCCGCGCCCTCCCCGCAGGACATCCGGGACATCTACCAGGTGCGCAAGAACCTGCTGTCGATGCTCGCGGGCCTGCTGGTGGAGCGGGCGAGCGACGAGGAGATCGCCGAACTGCGCACCCGGGTCGAGCGGATGCGGAAACTGGCCGACGCCGGTGACGTGGACGCGTACTTCTGGGGTCATGTGACGCTGCAGGAGCGGATGACGGAGATCGTCGGCAACGCCACCCTGAAGCAGATCCTGGACTCGCTCGCCCTGCGCACGCTGATGCTGCGCCATCTGAGCCTGACCAGGGCCGGCCGCCTCGCGTACAGCGTCGACGACCAGGAGCGGCTGCTGCAGGCGGTGGAGGAACGCGACGGTGAGCTGGCCTCCGCCCTGATCGCGGGGGCGACGGTGCGGGCCCAGCGGGCCGTGGAGGAGCAGCTCGAACAGGACGCGGCGGGGCGGGGCCGAGGACCCGCCCGCCGACGTCGTACGGCCTCCTGACGCTCCCGGGGGACCGCTCACTTGGCCAGCACTCCGCCGTCGACGGGGAAGTTCCCGCCGGTCACCCATGCCGCCTCGTCCGACGCCAGGTACACCGCGCACCAGGCGATGTCCTCGGGGGTCCCGACCCGGCCCAGCGGGATCCGGGCGAGCAGGGCCTCTCGGGCGGCGCCCTCGTGGGCTCCGGCGGACTCCGTGGCGGGGGTGCGCACCATGCCCGGCGAGACGGTGTTGGCGCGGATGCCCGACGGGCCGCCCTCCACGGCGAGTTGACGGGTCAGCCCCAGTACCGCCGACTTGCCCGCGCAGTGCGCGACCATCCCGAAGGTCCCGCTGCCCCGGAAGGCGTTCACCGAGGCGAAGTTGACGATGGAGCCGCCGCCCGAGGCCGCCATGTGCGCCCAGACGGCCTGTACGGGCAGGAAGACGACGTCGATCTCGCCACGCAGGGTCGGCGTCCACTGGGCGCCGAAGTCCATCTCGGCGGCGGTCGCCATGTGCGGGGCGATCGCGCCGGCCGTGACCAGGACGTCGATCCGGCCGTGCCGCTCGTGTGCCTCGTCCGCGAAGCGCCGGGCGTCGGCGGGGACGGTCATGTCGAGCGGAGCGAGCACCTCGACGCCCAGCCCCCGGTCGGCGGCCGCCTCGCGGGTGCGTTCGGCCGCCCCGGGGTCGATGTCACAGCCGACGACCGTGGCTCCCTGTTCGGCGAAGAGCAGTGCGCACCCCTGGCCGATGCCGGACCCCGCGCCGGTGACGAGGGCGACTTTCCCGGAGAGTCTGCCGGTCACTTGGACCCCCTTCTCGCAACAGCCGTACGAGACGCGGCGCGGCTCGCCCTCCCTTCTTAGTGTCGACACTACAAGCTGGTCAAGAGGAATGAGTGCTTTAAGAGGTCATTCTGTCGACAGTTTGTCGGGGTCTTCTACGGCAGCAGTCGCCGCTCCTTCGCCACCGCCACCGCCCCGGCCCGGGTCTCCACCCCCAACTTGCCGTAGATCCGCCCCAAGTGGGTCTTGACGGTCGCCTCGCTGATGAACAGCGCCCGGGCGATCTCCCGGTTGCCGAGCCCCAGGGCCAGTTGCCCGAGGATCTCGTGCTCGCGCTCGGACAGCGTGGGCGCCGGGCTGCGCATCCGGGCCAGCAGCCGGTCGGCCACCGGAGGCGAGAGCGCCGTACGGCCCGACGCGGCGCTGCGGATCGCCGCGAAGAGTTCCTCGGGGCGTTCGGCCTTGAGGAGATAGCCGGTGGCGCCCGCCTCGACGGCCCGGGTGATGTCGGCGTCGGTGTCGAACATCGTCAGCACCAGGACCCGCGGGCCCGGCGCCCCCTCGGCCACCAGGCGGCGGATGGCCGTCACTCCGTCCATGCCGTCCCCGAGCTGGAGGTCCATCAGCACGACGTCGGGGCCGAGCCGGGCGGTCAGCGCGAGCGCCTCCTCGCCGCTGCCCGCCTCCCCGACCACCTCGATGCCCTCGGCGCTGGACAGCAGCGCGCGCAGACCGGCCCGTACGACGGCGTGGTCGTCGCACAGCAGAAGACGTACGGGCGTGCTCACGGGACGGGCTCCTTGGGGGTCTCGAGAACGAGGGGGACCGCGACCGACACGACCGTGCCCTCGCCGGGCGCGGACTCCACGGTCAGCGTGCCGCCCGACTGGCGGGCCCGGATGCGCATGGCCGGCAGCCCGTGGCCGCGTGTGCCGTCCGGCGCGGCGGTGGGGGAGCGGACGTCGAAGCCACGGCCGTTGTCCGCGACGTCCAGCGAGATCTGGTCGTCCAGACAGGTCAGGGTCAGCGCCGCCCGGGTCGCGGCGGCGTGCTCGCGCACATTGGCCAGCGCACCCTGCGCGATCCGCAGCAGCGTCGCCTCGACCCGCTCCGGGAGCGGGTCCGAGGCCCCGTCGAGCCGGAAGTCGACCGTCAGACCCGGGCCGCTCTCCCGCTCGGCCAGCGCCGCGAGGGCCGCGGGGAGGGAGTGCCCGTCGAGGTCGGCGGGCGCCAGGTCGTGGACGAACCGGCGGGCCTCGGCGAGGTTGCGGGAGGCGATCCCGGCCGCCTTCCCGACATGTTCCCGGGCCGCCTCCGGGTCCGTCTCCCAGACCCGTTCGGCCGCCTGCAGCAGCATCCGCTGGCTGGACAGGCCCTGCGCCAGGGTGTCGTGGATCTCCGTGGCCAGCCGCTGCCGTTCCGCCAGTACCCCCGCCCGCCGCTCGGTGGCGGCCAGATCCCGCCGGGTGCGCACCAGATCGTCGATCAGCACCCGCTGCCGGGCCCCCTGCCGCTGCAGCCGCACGAGTACGGCGGTGGCGACCGCGGCGACGGCAGGCGGGGCGACGACCATGTTGGGGTTGACCGTGCCCTCGGCCGCCCGCACCTCGGAGACCACGACGAGCGCGGTGAGTACGCCGGCCAGCGGCACCGACAGCCGGGGCGGCAGCGCGTGCAGGCCCGCGAACAGCAGCGGCATCACACACCAGGTGGCGCTCGGCGCGAGCACCAGGAGGACCACCCAGACCGCGGACACCGAGCCCAGCCACACCAGATGGCGCCGGGTGGGCGCGCAGCCGGGACGGGGTGCCGGTGCCAGGAACGCGCCCAGGACGTACAACAGACAGAACACGGCGTACAGCGCCGTGGCCCAGACGGCCCGTGCCCCGTCCTGGTCGCGGGTCAGGAAACGGGCGAACGACGAGCCGAGCAGCAGGAAGAACGCCGCGTGCACGACCGCCGCCAGTCGCCACTCCTCCGATCGGGTGTGTCTCATCCTCCGTGTCTAACGCGGTCCGCCGCCGATCGCATCAACCGATCGGCTGACATCGAGGTCGTCCGGACCGCCCCGGGACCAGCGCCTTCCGGCCGAGCCGCGCACCCCGTCGGCGCCGCGAGGCTGGCATCGACACCGCTTCCCCGTGTTCCTCGAAAGGCGCCGGACCATGCCCGCCAAGAACCTCACCGCCAACCGTGCCTCCCTCGGCCACCGCGTCGGCTACGCCCTGCGCCACCCCGGCCGCGTGCCCCGCCATCTGGCCCGCTCCGCCCGGGACCTGTGGCTGCGTCACCGCCACCCCGACCACATCTCCTACTACCGGGCCGTGATGCGCTCCGACACCCGGGCGAACCCGGACGCGGCGGTCGGCAGCCGCAGCCGTGAACGGTGGCTGGCACTCGGCGCGATGCAGTTCGACTACCTCGTCGGCCACGGGCTCCGCCCGGAACACCGCATGCTGGAGATCGGCTGCGGAAACCTGCGCGGCGGCTGGCGGTTCATCCGGCACCTCGAGCCCGGCCACTACCACGGCGTCGACATCTCGCCCGACATCCTCGTCGCCGCCCAGGACACGATCGTCGAGATGGGCCTGCAGCAACGGCTGCCGTCCCTCACCCCCGTGCGGGACCTGACGCTGCGGTTCCTGCCGGACGCCCACTTCGACGTCGTCCACGCGCACAGCGTCTTCTCGCACTCCCCGCTGCCGGTCGTCGAGGAGTGCCTCGCCAACGTCGGACGGGTGCTGGCGCCGGGCGGCTGGTTCGACTTCACCTTCGACCGCACCGAGGGCGAGGAGCACCACGTCCTGCGGGAGGACTTCTACTACCGCACCGAGACCCTCGTCGCCCTCGCGGAGAAGCACGGGCTGCGGGCCCGCTTCATGGACGACTGGGAGGCGCTCCCGCACGGGCAGTCCAAGCTCCGCGTCACCCGCGCGGACGACCTGGAAGAACGCTGATCCCGACCCGGCCCGGCCTTTGTAAAGTGGCCTCACCGGTGCACCGCCGTGCACCACCACCGTCCACGCGACCACGGAACCTGTGAGGTACACGCGAACCATGCCGACCGAAACGTTTGAGTTCCAGGTAGAGGCCCGTCAGCTGCTCCAGTTGATGATCCACTCGGTCTACTCGAACAAGGACGTCTTCCTGCGCGAACTCGTCTCCAACGCCTCCGACGCGCTGGACAAGCTGCGCCTCGCGAAGCTGAAGGACGACGCGCTCGACGCCGACGTCTCCGACCTGCACATCGAGATCGAGACCGACGACGAGGCCCGTACGCTCACCGTCCGGGACAACGGGATCGGGATGTCGTACGACGAGGTCGGGCGCCTGATCGGCACGATCGCCAACTCGGGGACGGCCCAGTTCGTCAAGGAACTGCGCGAGGCGCAGGACGGGGGCAGTGCCGAGGGGCTCATCGGGCAGTTCGGAGTCGGCTTCTACTCCGGCTTCATGGTGGCGGACGAGATGACCCTCGTGACCCGGCACGCCGGGGAGACCCAGGGCACCCGCTGGTCCTCGCGCGGCGAGGGCACGTACACCCTGGAGAGGGTCGACGACGCGCCGCAGGGCACCTCGGTGACCCTGCACCTGAAGCCCGCCGACGACGAGGACAAGCTGCAGGACTACACCTCCGCCTGGACGATCAGGGAGATCGTCAAGCGGTACTCGGACTTCATCACCTGGCCGATCAGGACGGTCCCGAAGAAGAGCGACGACGACTCGGACGGCTCCGTGCCCGAGCCCGAGACGCTGAACTCGATGAAGGCCCTGTGGGCGCGCTCGCGCGAGGAGGTCACCGACGACGAGTACCACGAGCTGTACAAGCACATCAGCCACGACTGGCGCGAGCCGCTGGAGACCGTCCGGCTCCAGGCGGAGGGCACCTTCGAGTACCAGGCGCTGCTGTTCCTGCCCTCCCAGGCCCCGCACGACCTGCACACCCGGGACCACAAGCGCGGCGTGCAGCTGTATGTGAAGCGTGTCTTCATCATGGACGACTGCGAGGCGCTGCTGCCGTCCTACCTGCGCTTCGTCAAGGGTGTGGTCGACGCGGCGGACCTCTCGCTGAACGTCTCCCGCGAGATCCTCCAGCAGGACCGGCACATCCGGATGATGCAGCGCCGGCTCACCAAGAAGATCCTTTCCACGGTCAAGGACCTGCGGGAGACCGCCCCGGAGAAGTACGCCACGTTCTGGGGTGAGTTCGGCGCCGTCCTGAAGGAGGGGCTGCTCACCGACACCGACAACCGCGACACGATCCTCGGCGCCGCGTCCTTCGCGTCCACGCACGCAGAGGACGAACCGACCACGCTGAAGGCCTATGCGGAGCGGATGCAGGACGGTCAGGAGGACGTCTACTACCTGACCGGCGAGTCCCGGGAGGCCATCGAGAACTCGCCGCACATGGAGGCGTTCCGCGCGAAGGGCATCGAGGTCCTGCTGCTCACCGACCCCGTCGACGAGGTGTGGGTCGACGTGGTGGGGGAGTTCGAGGGCAAGCGGCTGCGCTCCGTCGCCAAGGGCGAGGTCGACCTCGGCGGCGAGGACGGCGAGAGCGCCGACGCCGAGCGGGAGAAGCAGGGCGAGGAGTACGCCGCCCTGCTCGGATGGATGAAGGAGCAGCTCGGCGACGACGTCAAGGAAGTGCGGCTGTCGTCGCGCCTGACCGTCTCCCCGGCCTGCATCGTCTCCGACACCAACGACCTCACCCCGGCGTTGGAGAACATGTACCGCGCGATGGGGCAGGAGGTGCCGAAGGCGCCGCGGATCCTCGAACTGAACCCCGGCCACCTGCTCGTGAAGGGCCTGAACGAGGCCTACAAGGAGCGCGAGGACCGCACCGGTCTCGCCGGGACCGCGGAACTGCTGCATGGTCTGGCGGTGCTCGCCGAGGGCGGCCGGCCGAAGGAGCCGGGCCGGTTCGTGAAGCTGGTGGCGGACCACCTGGAGCGGGCGCTCTAGTCGCTGATGCCTGATGCCTGATGCCTGATTCCGGGCGGGGGACACCGGTTCCCCGCCCGGAATCTTCACGCTCCGAGCACCAAAAATTCTAGTTGCTTGAGTCAATCAACAGGCCTACGATGCTGTCCAGTCGCGCAGACCCGCATCCCCCCACGGAGGCCCGACCCATGACCCAAGCGCACCCCCGGCCCGCGGAGACGGGGGAGCCCCCGGCGCCGAGGGCGAACCCCGTGGTCGCCGTCCTGGCCTTCGGCGGGATCGTGGTCTCCCTGATGCAGACCCTGGTCATCCCGATCGTCCCCGAACTGCCCGAGCTGCTCGACGCCCCGGCCTCCGACACGGTCTGGGCGGTCACCGCCACCCTGCTCGCCGCCGCCGTCGCCACCCCGGTCATGGGGCGGCTCGGCGACATGTACGGCAAGCGGCGGATGCTGCTGGTCAGCCTGGTCATGCTGATCGCCGGATCGGTCACGGCCGCCCTCAGCGACAACCTCGCGCCGATGATCGTCGGCCGGGCCCTGCAGGGGCTCGCCTCCGGGGTCATCCCGCTCGGCATCAGCATCATGCGCGACGAACTTCCCGCCGAACGGCTCGGCTCCGCCACCGCGCTGATGAGCGCCTCCCTCGGCATCGGCGGCGCGCTCGGGCTGCCCGCGGCCGCGCTCATCGCGGACCACTTCGACTGGCACATGCTGTTCTGGACCTCGGCCGCGCTCGGCGCCGTCGCCCTCGTGCTGGTCCCGCTGTTCGTGCCCGAGTCCCAGGTGCGCACCGGCGGCCGCTTCGACCTTGTGGGAGCCCTCGGCATGGCGGCCGGGCTGATCTGTCTGCTCCTCGCCATATCGAAGGGCGCCGACTGGGGCTGGGGCAGCGGCACCACACTCGGGCTGTTCGCCGCCGCGGTCGTCGTGCTGCTGACGTGGGGCCTGTTCGAACTGCGGGTCAGGGAACCGCTGGTGGACCTGCGGACCACCGCCCGCCGTCAGGTGCTGGTGACCAACCTCGCCTCGATGGCCTTCGGCTTCTCCATGTTCGCGATGTCCCTGGTGCTGCCCCAGCTGCTGCAGTTGCCCCAGGCGACGGGCTACGGTCTGGGCAAGTCGCTGCTGGCCGCGGGGCTGGTCATGGCCCCCACGGGCCTGGTCATGATGGCCACCGCGCCGCTCTCCGCGCTGGTGTCGAAGGCGCGGGGCCCGAAGGTGACCCTGATGCTCGGCGCGGTGATCGTGGCCGCCGGGTACGGGACGGGCGTCGTGTTCATGGACGCCGTATGGCAGCTGGTGCTGGTCTCCTGCGTCATCGGGGCCGGCATCGGCTTCGCCTACGGGGCGATGCCCTCGCTCATCATGGGCGCGGTGGCCCCCGCCGAGACGGCCGCCGCGAACAGCCTCAACACCCTGATGCGGTCCATCGGAACCTCCACCGCGAGCGCCGTCGCCGGAGTGATCCTGGCCCAGATGACCACCACGTTCGGCAGCACCGCGCTGCCCTCCGAGAACGGCTTCAAGGTGGTCATGGCGGTGGGTTCCGCGGCGGCGGTGCTGGCACTGCTGGTCGCCGCGTTCATTCCCGGCCGGAAGGGCGCCGCCGGGGAAGAGCCTGCCGGCGAGGTTCCGGAGGCCGCCGAGCCGGACGGGCGGGCCGTGGGGGCGGCCGTCGCCGTGCCGCTGGCCCGTGCGGTCGCCGATCTGGTGGCGACGGTGCCGGGGCTCGCCGACGGGGAGCCGGGCGGCGGCGGGCATCCGGTACGCGGACAGGTGCGGGGCGCCGAGGGCGTGCCGGTGGGCGGGGCCGCGGTGACGCTGATCTCGCCGGGCGGACGGCAGTTGGGCCGCGCGGTCACGGATCCCGAGGGGGCGTTCGCCGTCCAGGCACCGGGAGAGGGCACGTACGTGCTGATCGCCGCCGCCGACGGCCACCAGCCGCAGGCCACGACCGTCGTGGTCGGAGCGACGCCGGTGACCTACGACGTGCTGCTCAGCGGCAGCAGCGGGCTCGCCGGAGTGGTGCGCTCCACCGACAGCGGGGCGCCCGTCGGCGGAGCGGTGGTCATCGTCACGGACGTGCGCGGGGACGTGCTGGCGACCGCGCAGAGCAACGGCATGGGCGAGTTCGCCGTCGTCGACCTCGTACCCGGGCCGGTGACGCTCGCGGTCAGCTCGCCCAAGCACCGGCCGGTGGCGCTGCCCGTCGACGTCGGCACCACCGGCGTCACCCGGGTCGACGTCGAGCTGCGGTCCGGCGCGTACGTCCGGGGCACGGTGCGCGGGGCGGGGGCGCCGCTGGGTGACGCCCGGGTGACCCTGGTGGACGCCGCCGGGAACGTCGTCGCCTCCACGACGACCGGGAGCGACGGCGCGTACGCCTTCTCCGACCTCGACGGCGGCCCGTACACCGTCATCGCGACGGGCTACCCGCCCCGGGCGGCCGGGATCAGCCTCGCCGACGGCGACGTGGACGACCACGACATCGAACTCGCCCACACGGGCCACTAGTTCCGTCTTCGCGGGTCACGCGTTCGGATCTCTGGCCGGCGGGACGTGCGGGTTCCCGGCCGAGGAGGTCGCAGAAGCACCGAGCCGGCGGCGGACGATCGCCGGAACGGCGGCTTCGGGAAACAGGGCCGACATCGGCGGGGCGGCCGAGCTCTGTCCGCGCGACGACGCGATCCCGGCCTCCACGCACCGGCGTACGACAGCCGGAGGTCGCGGCCGACGCGGCCCGGCCCTATGTTACAGGAGGAATCACCGTCGGGGAGAGGTGCGCCATGAGCCACGTCGAGGACGAGCTGACCGGCCAGCCCGAGTGCTGGACCCGCGCGGCGAACGAAGCCGCCCGGTACGGAAAGGAGCTGCCGGCGCCGGGGGAGCGGGTCGCGATCGTCGGCTGCGGGACGTCGTACTTCATGGCCCAGGCCGCCGCCGCGCTGCGCGAGGGCGCGGGACACGGCGAGACGGACGCCTTCGCCGCCTCCGAGTTCCCGCACCACCGCCGCTACGACCGGATCGTCGCCCTGACCCGCTCCGGCACCACCACCGAGGTGCTCGACCTGCTCGCCCTGCTCGGGGGAGCCACCCGCACCACGGCGATCACCGCCGATCCGCACACCCCGGTCGTGCGCGCCGCCGACCAGGTCGTCGTCCTCGACTACGCCGACGAGCGGTCCGTCGTGCAGACCAGGTTCGCCACCACCGCGCTCACCCTGCTGCGCGCCCACCTCGGCCTGCACACCGGTGCCGCCGTCACCGACGCCCGCACCGCGCTCGCCGCGCCCCTGCCCGAAGGCCTCCTGGAATGCGGGCAGTTCACGTTCCTCGGGCGCGGCTGGACCGTGGGCCTGGCGAACGAGGCGGCGCTCAAGATGCGCGAGGCCTCGCTGTCCTGGGCCGAGGCGTACCCCGCCATGGAGTACCGGCACGGCCCCATCAGCGTCAGTGCTCCCGGCGGCGCCACCTGGATGTTCGGTGCGGCGCCCGAGGGACTGGCCGGACAGGTCCGTGGCACCGGCGCGTTGTGGGTGCCGGGCGAACTGGACCCCCTCGCCGAACTCGTCCGCGCCCAGCGCCTCGCCGTGGCCGTCGCCGCCGCCCGGGGGCTCGACCCGGACCGGCCCCGCCACCTCACCCGCTCCGTGATCCTCTGACCGGTCCACCGGGAGCTGCCGTGCCACTCACCACCACCGGCGAACTGGTGACCAGCGCCCGCGCGGCCCGCACCGCCGTCGCAGCCTTCAACATCATCACGTTGGAGCACATCGAGGCGGTGGTCGCGGGCGCCGAGGCCGCAGGAGAGCCCGTCGTGCTCCAAGTCAGCGAGAACGCCGTCAAGTTCCGCCAAGGACGACTGCTCCCGTTGGCCCGCGCCGCCGCCACCGCCGCCGAAACGGCTGCCGTGCCCGTCGCGTTGCACCTCGACCACATCCAGAGCGACCCCCTGCTCCGGCAGGCGGCCGACGCCGGCTTCAGCTCGGTGATGTACGACGCTTCGCGGCTGCCGTACACCGAGAACCTCGCCGCCACCAGGGCCGCCGTCGACTGGGCGCACGCCCAAGGGCTGTGGATCGAGGGGGAGTTGGGGGAGATCGGCGGCAAGGGCGCCCATGTGCCCGGCGCCCGCACCGACCCCGCCGAGGCCCGCGCGTTCGTCGCCGGCTCCGGGGTGGACGCCCTGGCCGTCGCCATCGGCAGCGTCCACGCCATGACCACCCGCACCGCCACCCTCGACCACGGCCTGCTCCGACGGCTCAGCACGGACCTCGACGTACCCCTCGTCCTGCACGGCTCCTCCGGGGTCCCCGACGCCGAACTGACCGCCGCCGTCGCGGGCGGAATCACCAAGGTCAACATCGGCACCGCCCTCAACCAGGCCATGACCGGCGCGATCAGACGGTTCCTCGACGCCGGCCCCGAGACGGTCGACTCCCGCGCCTACCTGAGCGAGGGACGCGCGGCCATGGCGGCGACCGTGGAGCGGCTGGTGCGTCTGCTCACTGGCGTCTGACGGCCCGCAGCACCACGAACTTCGGTTCACCGGCGACGAGTTCGCAGTTCCCGAACAGCCGCCGCAGCTGCACGTGATAGCCCAGATGCCGGTTGCCCACCACCCACAGCTCGCCGCCCGGCCGCAGTACCCGCCGGGCGCCCGTGAACATCCGCCGTGCCGTCGCGTCCGTCGTCGCCTGGTGCGAGTGGAAGGGCGGGTTGTTCAGCACGACGTCCACACTGCCGTCCGGCACCCCGGTCAGCCCGTCCCCGACGCGGAACTCGGCGTGCCCCGGCACCCCGTTCGCCTTGTACGTCGCCTCCGCCGAGGCCACCGCCTGGAACGACTCGTCCGTGAACAGCACCTCGGCCTTCGGATTGGCCAGCGCCACCGCCGTACCGACCACCCCGTTGCCGCAGCCCAGGTCGACCACCCGCCGGACGCCGTCCGTCTCGGGCAGGTGCCGCAGGAAGAACCGGGTGCCGATGTCCAGCCGGTCGGCGCAGAACACCCCCGCGTGGTTGACGACCGGACGGCCGGCGAGCACCCCGACGTCGTCCGGAAGGTCGTAGACGTACGGCCACGGGTTCGCGGGACGGACCTTCTCGGGGTCCGGGGTGCAGAAGATCAGGCGGGCCTTCTGCTGCGCGAGAGAGGTGCGGGTCGGGCCGAGGACCCGCTCGAACAGCCGCAGCGTGGAGGTGTGGATCTCCTTCACCATGCCGGTGCCGACCACCACCGTGTCCGCGTGCACGGCGGGCGCCAGCCGCAGCAGCTGGTCCTCCAGCAGGGCGAGGCTCTTCGGCACCCTCACCAGGAGCACGTCGACGCGCTCGGGCACCGGGTCCCGCGTGGTGAGCAGCCGCACGCTGCCGGTCTCGACGCCGCCGCGCGCGAGGTTCGCCCGGGTCGCCTCCTGGCCCAGCCAGGAGTCGGTGATCTGCACCGGCCGGTGCGCCGCGAGCGCCGTGACCAGCGCGCCCCACCGGTCCCCGAGCACCACGACATCGCCGGACAGCGGGACCTCCCGCTCGGCGAGGTGTCTGAGCAGGTACGCGTCGGAGGCGTCCCAGGCGCGCAGCCGGTCGCGCGGATCCTCGGGGTGGCGGGCCAGCGAGACCTCGCCCCACGGTGTCGTCATGCGGTCGTTCATCGTGCCCCAGGCTAGCCGAGCCGCAGCTCAGGCCCGGTGGGGGAGGATGGACGGATGGACGGTGAGCTGTTCCCCAGAGAGCGGGCGAACATAGCGCCGGGGGCGGTGCACGTGCCCGGCTGGCTGGACGCGGACCGGCAGCGCGAACTGCTCGCGGCATGCCGCGAGTGGGCCCGGCCCCCGGCCGGACTGCGCACGGTCCGCACCCCCGGCGGCGGCACGATGACCGCCCGCCAGGTCTGCCTGGGCTGGCACTGGTATCCGTACGCCTACGCCCGCACGGTCGTCGACGGAGACGGCGCACCGGTGAAGCCCTTCCCGGCCTGGCTGGGCGAACTGGGGCGGCGGGCGGTGACGGACGCGCTCGGGACCGCAGATGCCGCCTACGACATCGCGCTGATCAACTTCTACGACGGCGACGCCCGCATGGGCATGCACCGGGACGCCGACGAGAAGTCCGACGCGCCCGTGGTGTCCCTGAGCCTCGGCGACAGTTGTGTCTTCCGCTTCGGCAACACCGAGAACCGGTCCCGGCCCTGGACCGATGTGGAACTGCGCAGCGGCGACCTGTTCGTGTTCGGCGGACCCTCGCGGCCGGCCTACCACGGGGTGCCGCGCGTCCTGCCGGGCACAGGACCGTACGAACTGGGCCTGACCGGGCGGCTGAACGTGACGCTGCGGGTCAGCGGCCTGCCCGGCACCACCTGACGAACGGATCATGGGAGACTCCCCCTCATGAGCGGCAAGGCGGACCCCCGGCCGGCGGGGGAAGGGACCACCTCGAGGACGCGGCTGGACCGGGGGCGCGGCGCGCTCGGGCCCGCGTTGGAGCTCGTGCACACCGGCCGGGCCCCCACCCGCGCGGTGCTCACCGCGGAACTCGGCGTCACCCGGGCCACGGCCGGCGCGGTCGCCGCCGAACTGGAAGCCCTCGGCCTCATCCGGGTGGACGCGCGGCCCGGCGCCGCCGCCGGGTCGCAGGGCAGGCCCTCGCACCGGCTCCAGGTCGCGGAGGAAGGGCCGGTCGCCCTGGCCGCCCAGGTGCACGCCGACGGGTTCCGGGCGGCGCTGGTCGGCCTCGGCGGGCGGGTCGTCGCCACCACCCCCAGCTGCGAGGCGGTGGACGCCGACCCGGCGAAGGTGCTCGGGGCCGCCGTCGACGCCGGGGCGGAGCTGCTGCGGCGGACCGGCCGCCGCTGTGTGGGCGCCGGACTCGCCGTCCCGTCGGCGCTCGCCGAACCCGAGGGCCTGGCCCTCAATCCCCTCCACCTGGCCTGGCCGGTCGGCGCGCCCGTGCGGGAGATCTTCGCCGAGCGGGTGCACGCAGCGGGGATCACCGGCCCCGCCTTCGCGGGCAACGACGTCAATCTCGCCGCCCTCGCCGAGCACCGGCACGGCGCCGGACGCGGCGCCCGCGACCTGCTGTGCGTGGCCACCGGGCACCGGGGCGTCGGCGGCGCGCTGGTCCTGGACGGCCGTCTGCACACCGGCAGTTCGGGCCTCGCCCTCGAGGTCGGCCACCTCACCGTCAACCCGGAGGGCCGCCCCTGCCACTGTGGCAGCCGCGGCTGCCTGGACGTCGAGGCCGACCCGCTGGCGCTGCTGACGACCGCGGGCCGTGACCCCGGCCCCGAGGGCTCCCTGCTGCAGCAGGCCAACGAACTGCTCCGCACGGAGTACGGCGACCCGGTCGTCCGCACCGCCGCCGAAACCCTGATCGACCGGCTGGGCCTGGGCCTCGCCGGCCTGGTGAACATCCTCAACCCCGACCGCATCATCCTCGGCGGCCTGCACCGCACGCTCCTCGACGCCGACCCCGAACGCCTGCGCGCCGTCGTCGCCGACCGCAGCCTCTGGGGTCGCAGCGGCGGTGTCCCCATCCTCGCCTGCACCCTCGATCACAACAGCCTGGCCGGCGCGGCCGAGCTGGCATGGCAGCCGGTGCTGGACGACCCGCTCGGGGCGCTCGGCGGCGGCTGAGCGCCCGCTCTGCCCTGCTGCCGGGTTACCGGCGCTCGCTCACCAGACGGCCGCGGCGGCCCGCAGCACGTCCGGGTCGGCGCCGGGCCGCTGGACGAGGAACAGGGTGTTGAGCGGCGGCTCCTCGGGGCACGGTGACCGCGGCGCCGACGATGAGCTGCTTGCCGAAGGCGTTGCGCCCGCTCGACGGTGGCCGGGCGGACCGCGCCCGTGCATGTGGCGGGGCCGCCGGAGCCGCTGTGCGTCCGGGTTGCCCGCGCCGGCGCCTGTGTGGGTTCCACTTTCCCGCCCCCGGACGCACGGTGACCGCGGCGGCACCGGCCAGGAGCGCCCCCACCCGATGGTCAACGATCACCAGGCCTGGCTGGACGGCCTCGCGAAAGCGCCGCGTCGAAGTAGGTTGACACCATGACCGACACGATCACTGCGAGTGTCCTCGGCACCGGCATCATGGGCGCCGCGATGGCCCGCAACCTTGCCCGCGCCGGACACACCGTCCGCGCCTGGAACCGCACCCGCGCCAAGGCCGAGCCGCTGACGGCCGACGGGATCACCGTCACCGACACCCCGGCCGAGGCCGTCCGGGACGCGGATGTCGTCCTCACCATGCTGTACGACGGCCCCGCGACCCTGGACGTCATGCGTGAGGCCGCTGCCGGCCTGCGCCCCGGCGCCGCCTGGGTGCAGTCCACGACCGCCGGCATCGACGCCGTCGGCGACCTGGCCGCCTTCGCCCGCGAGCACGGCCTCGTCTTCTTCGACGCGCCGGTGCTGGGCACCCGTCAGCCCGCCGAGGCCGGACAGCTGACGGTCCTCGCGGCCGGCCCGGCCGGCCACCGGGACGCGGTGGCGCCCGTGTTCGACGCCGTCGGCGCGCGCACGGTGTGGACCGGCGAGGACGGCGGCGCGGCCGGCGCGACCCGCCTGAAGCTGGTGGCGAACAGTTGGGTCATCGCCGCGACCGCCGCGGCCGGTGAGGTGCTCGCCCTCGCCCAGTCCCTCGACGTCGACCCGGAGGCGTTCTTCGGCCTCATCGCGGGCGGCCCCCTGGACATGGGCTATCTGCGTGCCAAGACCGCCCTGGTGCTCGAGGGGCGGCTGTCGCCGGCCCAGTTCGCGGTGACGACGGCGGCGAAGGACGCGCGGCTCATCGTCGAGGCGGGCCGCAGCAACGGTGTGCGGCTGGACGTGGCGGCCGCGAGCGCGGAGCGCCTGGAACGCGCGGCCGCTCAGGGACACGGTGACGAGGACATGGTCGCCGCCTACTTCGCGAGCTTCGAGGAGAAGCCACCGACCGACTGACCGCCCGCCCGACTGACCGCCCGACCTCGGGACCGTGCGACCGCCTGGCCGACCGTCGGATCGCCGTACTCGAGAGGAGGCCCCGTGTCAGCGCCTGGATCGAGGTCGAGCGCCAGCACGGCTGGGGCTCGATGAAGGACAGCGACCAGGCGTCGACCTGAGGCCACCACCCGCACCGCGGGCCGGCGATCACCACTGCCGGCCCGCGGGCAGCACGCCGTCCTCCCGGGCCGGCCGCCCGGCCTCCGCCACAGGCGGCCACGCCCTCCTCGTGGGCCGGGCCGGTCAACTGCCGCACCGCCGGGCGGCCGAAGCCGTCGCTCAGCCCGTAAGGCGTTCATGCGGCACTAGCCGACGGAACGCGGTGCGAGAAGGGCGAGCAGGCCGCGGACGGCCGCGTCGAAGCCGCTCGGCGAACCGGAGGCGCGGGCCAGGACGTAGCCGCCCTGCACGGTCGCGACGACGGTCGCGGCGATCTCCTCGCCGTCCAGCCCGGGTGCGAACTGGCCCTGTTCCCGGCCTTCTTCGACGAGATGGGCGAGCCGCTCACGGATCCAGTCGATGGTCTCGTCGACCGGCTCGCGCAGCTCGTCGCTCGCGATGACGTCCGGATCCATCGTCAGCCGGCCGATCGGGCAGCCGCGCAGCACGTCGCGCTCGCGCGTGAGGTACGCCCGGATGCGCTCGTACGGCGTGCCCGGTCCGTCGAGTACTGCCGCCGCGGTGGCCCGCATCTCCTCGGCCGTCCGCCGGATCGCGGCCAGGGCCAGGTCCGGCTTGCCCGTGAAATGGTGGTACATGCTGCCCTGCCCGGCGCCCGCCCGCTCCAGGATCGCCTTGGGGCTGGTGCCCACGTACCCGCGCTCCCAGAGGAGCTCCCGGGTGGACTCGATCAGTCGCTCCGACGTGCTCATGAACGCAGTGTACATACTAGTAGTTACAGAACCCGTACTCCCCAGGAGGTACACGCACTGCCGCTGGCCGTACGACGACCCGGACCCCCTCCCGGCGGGACTCTCGAGGCATCGCAGCACACGAGAACCCCACCGAGGAGATGACCCGAGATGAACACCCTGGCGAACTGGGACGGCGGCGGCCCCGGCCCCTGGATCCTGTTCCTCCCGCTGATCTGGGCGGCCGTCGTCGTCGGCGTCGTCACCCTGCTGCGCCGCACGGCGTGGCGCGGCCGCCGAGGGCCCTGGAACCCGGTGGACCGTCCCACCGGCGACTCGCCCCTCGCCGTCCTCGGCCGGCGCTTCGCCTCCGGCGAGATCGACGAGGACGAGTACTGGCGGCGACTGTCCGTCCTGGACGAGCAGTTCGGCCGGTTCGACCGCAAGGGCGGTGCGGTGTGACGACCGTGACCGACACCCTGACGGCCGCCCGCGTCACCGACGCCGTCAAGGTGTACGGCGTCGGCGACACCGCCGTTCGGGCCCTGGACGGGGTGACCGTGGCCTTCCCGGCCGGACGGTTCACCGCGATCATGGGCCCGTCGGGGTCGGGCAAGTCCACCCTGATGCACTGCGCGGCCGGTCTGGACACGCTCACCTCGGGCACCGCGCACATCGGCGACACCGAACTGGGCACCCTCGACGACCGCAGGCTCACCCTGCTGCGCCGCGACCGCGTCGGCTTCGTGTTCCAGGCGTTCAACCTGGTGCCCACCCTGACCGTCGAGGAGAACATCCGGCTGCCGCTGGACCTCGCGGGCGGGCGTGGCGATGCCGAGTGGACCGACGCGCTGATCGATGTCGTCGGCCTGCGCGACCGGCTCCGCCACCGGCCCTCGGAGCTCTCCGGCGGCCAGCAGCAACGCGTCGCCGTGGCCAGGGCGTTCGCCGGCCGCCCCGACGTGGTCTTCGCCGACGAGCCCACCGGCAACCTCGACTCCCGCTCCGGCGGAGAGGTGCTCGGGCTGCTCGCCCGCACGGTCCGCGAGACCGGCCGCACCGTCGTCATGGTCACCCACGACCCGGTGGCCGCCGCCCACGCCGACGACGTCGTCTTCCTCGCGGACGGACGGCTCGTCGACCGGATGGAGTCCCCGACCGCCGACCGTGTCCTGGACCGTATGAAAGCCTTCGAGGTGCCGTCATGAACGCGTCCCTCCGGCTGAGCCTGTCGTCCCTGCGCGCCCACAAACGGCGGTTCGCCGGCACCTTCCTCGCCGTCTTCCTCGGCGTGGCCTTCCTCGCCGGAACGCTCGTCATGGGCGACACCCTGCGCGCGAGTTTCGACTCGATGTTCGGCAGCGCGGCCGCCGGCACCGACGCCGTCGTCCGCGGCGCCGACGCCATCACCACCCCCGGCGAGAGCCAGGGCGTACGCCGGCCGGTCGACACCTCGCTGGTCTCCGGCATCGAGGCGGTACCCGGCGTGGCGGCCGCCGCCCCCGACATCCAGGGTGCCGGCCAGCTCATCGGCAGCGACGGCAAGCCGATCGGCGGCCAGGGCCCGCCCACCCTCGCCGGAAACTGGATCACCGACGCGCGGCTCAACCCCTACCGGCTCGCCGAGGGCCGTGTCCCGGCCAGGTCCGGGGAGGTCGTCGTCAACCGCGGCACCGCCGACAAGGGCGGCCTGAAGCTCGGCGACACCACCGTCCTGCGCACGCCCGACCCGGTGCGTGTGACGATCGTCGGTCTCGCGACCTTCGGCGGCGAGGACGGCATGGCGCAGGTGACCTACACCGGCATGACCCGTGCCGACGCCGAGAAGTACCTCACCGCCAGGCCCGGACAGGCGGCGAGCATCGTGGTGCGCGCCGACCCCGGCATCAGCCAGTCCGCACTGGTCGACCGGCTGACTCCCGTACTGCCCAAGGGCGTCGAGGCCATCACCGGCCAGGAGGCCGCGCAGGAGAACACCGACATGATCGCCAGTCAGTTCCTGACGGTCTTCACCACGTTCCTCCTGGTCTTCTCCGGGGTCGCCCTGCTCGTCGCGACGTTCTCCATCCACAACACCTTCGCGATCGTCGTCGCCCAACGTACCCGCGAGAACGCCCTGTTGCGGGCCCTCGGTGCCTCCCGTCGCCAGGTCACCGCGGCCACTCTCGCCGAGGCGAGCGCCGTCGCCGTGACCGCCTCCGCGGCCGGACTCGCGGGCGGCGTCGGTATCGCCGCCGGACTTCAGGCCCTGTTCCCGGCCATCGGATTCCCCTTCCCCGAGGGTGACCTGGTCATCAGCGGCCTGTCGCTGGCCCTTCCCCTGGCCGTCGGCGTCCTGGTCTGCCTGGGCTCCGCGCTGCTGCCCGCCGTACGCGCAGGGCGCACCGCCCCGCTGGCCGCCCTGCGCGAGACCGCCGTCGACACCTCCGGCGCCTCCCGTCTGCGCGCCGTCATCGGCGGCGGGCTGATCTCCCTCGCCGTCGCGACGGCCCTCACCGGCGTCCTGGTCTCCCCGTCCGTCTGGCTCGCGGGCCTCGGCGCGGTCCTGGCCCTCGCCGCCTTCGTCGTCCTCGGCCCGGTCGCCGCCGACACCTCCGTGCGCGTCCTCGGCGGCCCGCTCGACCGGCTCCGCGGCATCACCGGCGGCCTCGCCCGGCGCAACGCCCTGCGCAGCCCCAAGCGGACGGCCGCCACCGCGAGCGCCCTGATGATCGGCGTGGCCGTGGTGTCCCTGTTCACCGTCTTCGGGGCCTCCCTGAAGGCCACCATGGACCAGACCGTCTCCCGGTCCTTCGCGGGTGACGTCGCCGTCAGCACGCCGTCCTTCGGCGCGGGCGGCAGCGGACTGAGCCCGAGGCTGGCACCGGCGATCGGCGCACTGCCCGAGGTCGACACGGCCGTGGGGCTCGGCCGTGGCGTGGCCGAAGTGGACGGCAGGGGAAGGGCCCTGACCGTCACCGACCCCACAGCCCTGGCACGGACCTTCGACCTGGGCGCCGTACAAGGAGATCTGCGAGGTCTCGGTACGGACGGCATCGCGATCACCCGGCAGGAGGCCGGCCGGCTGCACCTGACCACCGGCGACCGGGCACAACTCACCTTCACCGACGGCCAGAAGAAGGCGTTCACCGTCCGTGCGGTCTACGGCCGCTCCGAACTCGCCGGCGACTACGTCATCACCCGCGCCGCCTGGGCCCCGCACCGCACCCAGGACGCCGACACCCTGATCGCCGTCTCCTTCAAGAAAGGCGTGAGCACGGACGCCGGCCGGGCGGCGGTGGAGAAGGCCGCCGCGCACTACGGCAACCCCGAGGTCCAGACCCGCGACGAGTACGCGCAGTCCTCGGCCGGCGGCATCGACATGATGCTCACCCTGGTCTACGCCCTGCTCGCCCTCGCGGTCCTCATCGCGCTCCTCGGCATCGCCAACACCCTGACGCTGGCGATCCACGAACGCACTCGCGAACTCGGTCTGCTGCGGGCCGTCGGCCAGACCCGCTCCCAGCTGCGGGCAATGGTCCGCTGGGAGTCGGTCCTGGTCGCCGGCTTCGGCACGGCCGGCGGCCTGGCTCTCGGCGCCTTCCTCGGCTGGGTGCTGGTCCGGGCCTCCGACGGGGCGAGCGACAGCGCGTTCGCCTTCGCCGTGCCACCCGTCCAGCTCGCCGTGGTGGCCCTGGTGGGAGTCGCCGCCGGAGCCCTCGCGGCCCTTCGCCCGGCCCGGAGCGCGGCCCGCATGGACGTGCTGCGGGCCATCGCCACCGAGTGAGGCACGGCCTCAGGGGCAGGTCACCGCCCGGTCAGCCGACGACGGCCGACCGGGCGGGAGCATGGGCGGTCCGCTGCGCGTCGGCGGCCACGACCTCGGCGAACAGGGGCGCGACCGGTTCACGCGGCGTACGGCGCGGCGGCCGCGCCGACCGTTCCGGGGTGGTGACCGGCGCCGGCAGGGTGAACCAGACGATCTTGCCGGACTCGCCGTCCGGCCGTGCGCCCCAGCTCTCGCTGACCGCGGCGACCATCGCGAGCCCGCGCCCGCAGGTGGCCAGTGCGGCGGCCTCCTTCATGTCGCCCACGACCATGTCACCCACGACGGGCAGCCGTGGATCGCGGTCGCGCACGGAGACGGTGAGCCGGTCGAGCAGCAGTTCCAGCTCCACGACGCACGTCTTGTCGGGCTGGGCGTGCAGGTGGACGTTGGTCAACAGCTCCGTCACACCGAGTGCGGCCCGGTCTATGAGCGGATCCAGATGCCAGTAGCGCAACTGCGCCGATACGATTCTGCGGACCTGGCCGATCCGCGACGGCAGGGCTTGGAGCTCCACCGTGCAGTGCCTGCTTGGGTTGCTGATCACGGCTGCGACTCCCCGACTGAGGTCCGGAAGAACACGATGTTCGGATCGATCGAGCAGAGCTGCTGCGCAAGGCGGCCGCCTGCTGTCGTGGCCGGCGGGCTGGTTCGCAGCGTTATCGCCGGTAAACCCAGAGTGACGTGAGAACAGCGTGACTCAGGGGATGCGGTGGCGCAACTCGCGCTGCCCGGCTCCGCTTCAGCGGCCTCGCCCCGCGGCCTTCCGTACTGCCTCGATGAACCGGCTTGCCGCGGGCGGCCCCGGCTCACCCGGGGCCGGGTCGTGGTCGCCGAGGGTCAGCAGGTACCGGTTGCCGTTGAGGTCGGCCAGCGCCCGGTCCTCCGGGGCGAACCAGGGCTTCGAGGCGCGCACCGCCTGCACGGGCGCGCTGTCGATCTCGCTGCCGTAGCTGGTCAGCAACTCCAGTCTGCCGCCGCTGATCCGGACCTGTCCGGCCCGGGTGAGCGAACGCAGCCGTTTCCCGATCCGCACGCCCGACGCCGTGAACTCCGGCTCCGCCATTCCTCCCCGCCCCCTTGCGGTCGAACCTGATGTTCGAACTCGTATCCGTGATCCAGTGTGCTCCCGGCTCCGGGAACTTCGCCCGGCTCCGGGACACGGGGCCGATCCCGGGTGCGTGACTCGTGCGACACGCCCGGGACCCCCACCCCGGGGCCCACGCGCCCCGGCCGGGGCGGGCCCGGTCAGGGGCTCCTGCTCGGTGCCCGTGGCCATGCCCGGCCCACGGCGCGGGCCCTGGGCCGAAGCCAGGTTCCTGCGCCTGCGCCCAGTGCGGTGTCCGTGCGCGGGCCCGGTCGCGTTCCCGGCAGGGTTCGCGGCATTGTCCCCGCCCAGGCCCGCTCGCCACGGTCGGGAGGTCGCCCCGCGCCGTGCAGTCTGCCCGGGCCCGGCGTCGAGCACCAGTGCGCATGGCGCGGAGACGGAGGTTCGGGGGAGCACTCGGCTGAATGCGCCCCCCAGAAGCGCGCACCTGCTCCCCAGCCCTGCCTTTGGGGCCATCAAAGAGGTGTTTATGCAGGTGAGAAGTGGTGCGGAAGGTGCCTATGATCAGAACGTCGGCCGCGCGAGGCGCCGTCGGCGCGAAGCGTGTGAGGAGCCCGCCGTGACCACTCCCCAGCAGACCCGGACCGGTGCCACCCTGGACGTGGACCGTACCGACACCCGCTACCGCGACTGGCTGAAAGAAGCGGTCCGGAAAGTGCAGGCCGACGCCAACCGCTCGGCCGACACCCACCTGCTGCGCTTCCCGCTCCCGGACAGCTGGGGCGTCGACCTCTACCTCAAGGACGAGTCGACCCACCCCACCGGCAGCCTCAAGCACCGCCTCGCCCGCTCCCTGTTCCTCTACGGTCTGTGCAATGGCTGGATCCGGCCGGACCGCCCGGTGATCGAGGCGTCCAGTGGCTCCACCGCCGTCTCCGAGGCGTACTTCGCCAACCTGATCGGCGTGCCCTTCGTCGCCGTCATGCCGCGCACCACCAGCGCGGAGAAGATCCGCCTCATCGAGTTCCATGGCGGCCGGTGCCACTTCGTCGACGACTCCCGCACGATGTACGAGGAGTCCGCCCGCCTCGCGGCGGACACCGGCGGCCACTACATGGACCAGTTCACCTACGCCGAACGCGCCACGGACTGGCGCGGCAACAACAACATCGCCGAATCCATCTTCCGCCAGCTGCAGTCCGAGCGGTTCCCCGAGCCCGCGTGGATCGTCGCCACGGCCGGTACCGGAGGCACCTCCGCGACCCTCGCCCGCTACGTCCACTACACCCAGCGCGACACCCTCATCTGTGTCGCCGACCCCGAGAACTCCTGCTTCTTCGAGGGCTGGACCACCGGCGATCCGGGCGTGACCTGCGACTGCGGTTCACGCATCGAGGGCATCGGCCGCCCGCGCATGGAGCCCAGTTTCGTACCGGGTGCCGTCGACCGGATGATGAAGGTGCCCGACGCGGCGAGCGTCGCCGCCGTTCGCGCCCTGGAACGGGTCATCGGCCGCAAGGCGGGCGGCTCCACCGGTACCGGGCTGTGGAGCGCCCTCAAGATCATTTCCGAGATGGTCGCCGCCGGCCGCCGTGGCAGCGTGGTCACCCTGCTCTGCGACCCCGGTGACCGCTACCTCGACAAGTACTACTCCGACGCCTGGCTGGCCGGACAGGGCCTGGACATCGCCCCGTACACGACCGCGATCGACTCGCTCCTGGAGACGGGCGTCTGGCCCGAGCGACTCCTGCCCGAATGACTCCGGCCCCGGTGACTCCGGCCGTCAACGACTAGCGGGCGGCCAGCCGGCGGTCCAGGGCGGCGACCGCGTCCCGGAAGGACCTGCCGAGGCCCGGCCGGGCCGCCCGCACCACCGCCCGGAACAGGGCCGTCCCGTCCGTGGCGAACGTCCACCGCACCCGTGTCCCCGTGCCGGCCGGCGCGAGCCGCCACTCCTCGACCAGCGCCCGCACCCCCGGCGCGTTGGTGACGTCCACCCGGTAGGCGTACACCTCCGGTTCCTTCGCCGCGAGCACCGTCTCCCGGAACCGTCCGCCGCCCCACAGCCGTACGTCCCGGCCGGCCCCTTCGTCGAGCGGCTCGATGGACGTGACACCCGGGAACCACTCGGCCCAGCCGGAGACGTCCGAGGCGAGGGCGTGGAAGACGCGGTCCGGGGGAGCCGCGGTGTCCCGTTCGAAGACCATCCGGACCGGGGCGGTCGCGACGAAGTCAAGTTCTTCCGGGCGCAGTTGACGGGCCATGGTGAATCGGACCCCCTTGGTCGACAGATCGACGTGGCGTCGGAACGGCGTCGGAACGGCATCGGACGTCGTCAGACGCCGTCGGGTGGCGTCACCCTAACTGGCGGTCCGTCAGATGTCTTCCCCCGGGCCGGAGTCACCGGCCACCACCAGCCGCCGCAGCTGCTCGGAGATCTCCGCGCGGGCCGCGGCCGGCAGCCCCGCGTCCGTCACAAGGGTGTCCACCTGCTCCAGCGCCGCGAACGAACTCAGGCCCACCACACCCCACTTGGTGTGGTCGGCGACCACCACGACCTGGCGCGCCGACTGTACGAGCCGCCGGTTGGTCTCGGCCTCCGCCAGGTTCGGCGTGGACAGGCCCGCCTCGGTGGATATCCCGTGCACACCAAGGAAGAGCAGGTCGAAGTGGAGCGCCGCGATCGCCTGGTCGGCGACCGGACCCACCAGTGAGTCGGACGGGGTGCGCACCCCGCCGGTCAGCACGACCGTCGCCGCCCCCTGCCGCGGGCCAGAGGTGCGCTGCGCGGCATGGAAGACGTCGGCCACCCGCACCGAGTTCGTCACCACGGTCAGATCCGGCACGTCCACCAGCCGGTGCGCCAGTGCGTACGTCGTCGTCCCGCCCGACAGGGCGATCGCGCTGCCCGGCGAGACCAGCTCAGCGGCGGCCCGCGCGATGTCCTCCTTGGCGGTGAGCTCCAGGCCCGACTTCGCCTCGAAGCCCGGCTCGTGGGTGCTCGCCTCCACCACGGGTACGGCGCCGCCGTGCACCTTCTCCAGGACGCCCTGCCGGGCCAGCGCGTCGAGGTCGCGGCGGACCGTCATGTCCGACACGCCGAGCTTGCGTGTCAGCTCGTTCACCCGGACGCCGCCCCGGCGCCGTACCTCGTCCAGGATCAGTGCGCGGCGCTGCTCCGCGAGGAGGTTCTGATTCTCGCTCACGTACGCTCCGGTCCTTTCCTCGAACGGGGCCACGGGCCCGTTCACCTGCTACGAAGGGGGCGCTGCACCCGGCGGCGGTGCGCGGGCGTCCCATCCTCGCACGACCGGACGCACGGTGTGCCACCACCCCGACGCGGGCATGCCATCCCAGCGTCGTGATCTCCACCGACTTCGCTTCCCGCCCCTTGGATCGGGGAGATTCGGTGGCCCGAGGTGTAGGAGGCCTCCGAAGCGGAGATCCTTGTGCCCGCACGGACACACGACGACGTGTCACGGGGGAGAGCGGACAGTGGAAAGTGCCTCTGCGGGCAGAGCGGCCCTGGAGCTTCTGGTCCACGGCGTGGGCGGCACCACGCCGGAAAAGATGCTGGACGACCCGCGCACGGTACGGATCACCGGCGACGACACCGCGGCGGTGTACCGGCGCGCCGAGGACACCGACGCGGACGCCCCGACCGCCGACGCGAGCCGCAGAGCAGGCGACGCGAGTGGCACCGCCGGCGACCACGACGGCCGGCCCGTCCCGGAGGCCTACGTCTGGTCCAATCTCACCTCCGGCAACGGCACCCGCGCCCTGTGGCTGTTGCTGCTGCCGTTCATGGTCGTGAACCTGGCCCACTGGATGCGACCGGCCGCCCGTGAGGGCACCCGCGCGGTCCGCCTCCACGGTCTGCTCGTACGGCTGGCCGGGCTGAGCCTGACCGTGCTGCTCGTCGCCGCGGCCTGCGAGGTCGCCCTCGACCTCACGGCCTGGCAGTGCGCGGGCACACCCGCCTGCGCCGCCCGCCACACCTGGCTCGGCTTTCTGTCCCCGTCCGGCTCGGACAACGGCTGGTGGAGCCTGCCGGGCCGCCGCCTCGCCCTCGCCGCCCTGGTCCCGACCGCCCTGACCGGCCTCCTGTGGTACCTCTCCCACCGCACCTGGCGGGCCTACGAGTCCCAGGAGCCCCTCGAACCCACACCTGAGCCCGAGAACGGCCCCGCCCACACCGCGCTCAGCCGCCCCGGCTTCTGGTACGGCCGCCGCCTGGTGGCCCGGCTGCGCGCGGCACACACCTCGGCCGGCCTGCTGACGGTGGCCGCCGCGGTGGGCACGGCGGCGGCACGCGAGGACCGCAGACCGGGCGGTCCGCCGCTCCTGGACGCGCTCGGCCGACTGCTGGAGGCCTCGCTGACGGCGGGAGCGCTCGCCGTGGTGTGGGTGGTCTGCCGCCGCGGGCGCAGCGAAAACCGCCTGGACCGCCGCGTGGACGCCCACCTCGTGCACCGCCTCCCCCTCACCGCCCTGGCCCTCCTCGTCCTCACCCTCGGCTACGCCGCCTGGAACCGCCCAGGCTGGCAGTCCTCCGGGCGGCTCCCCGGCGACGCCACCTTCGGCGGGATCGCCCTGGCCCAGGGGTCACTGGTGATCGTCCTCGCTGTGGTCGCGCACCGACTGCACCGGCGGCCGGAGACGGACGCCGAGCCCGGCGGGAGCGGCACCGGAGCCGAAGCGGGGCCCGCCCTGCGCGGTCTCGGCGGGCCCGCCGTCGCGATGCTGGCCTGCGCGCTGGGCGGGGTGATGTCAGGGGGTGTGTCCCAGCGTGTCTCGGACTGGCTCGACGGCACGGGCACCTTCCTCGAAGGTCCCCCGGTGCTGCTGACCTGGCAGGCGGCCGTGATCCCCGTGCTCCTCCTCGTCCTCCTCGCGTTCTGCGCGCTGCTCGGCCGACGGACCTGGCTGCTGACCCGGGCCGAGCGTACGGCCGTGGCCCGCGAGTACGACGCCCATCCCGGCGACCCGGCCCGCACCGGCCGGATCGCCCGCACCCGCGCGATGGCCACCCTCACCGACCGAGGCCCCCTCCTCGTCGCCGTCACCGCCACCAGCACCCTGTTCCTCGGCGCGGGCGCCCTCGTCGGAGCCTTCGCCACCGGGAAGACCCCGGTCCGAACCGCGCAGGGGGCCGGACCCTTCGTCCAGGGCGCCGCGCAGACCGCGCAGGCGCTCGGCTCCTGGCTGATCGGCCTGGGCTTCATACTCTTCGTCACCTGGGGCCGGCGCGCCTACAAGGACGCCTCAGCGCGGCGCACCATCGGCATCCTCTGGGACGTCGGCACGTTCTGGCCGCGCGCCGCCCACCCCTTCGCCCCGCCCTGCTACGCGGAGCGCGCGGTGCCGGACCTGACCTGGCGCATGGCCACCTGGACCCGGGCCACCGGCGGCCGCCTGGTCATCTCCGGCCACTCCCAGGGCAGTGTCCTCGCGGCGGCGGCCGCCTGGCAGCTGAAGCCCTCCGACCGCAGCCGGGTCGCCCTGCTCACCTACGGCTCCCCGATCGAGCGTCTCTACGGCCGCTGGTTCCCCGCCCACTTCGGCCGCGCCGCCCTCCTCGCCCTGCACGGGGACATCGACTGCTGGCGCAACCTCTACCGGCTCACCGACCCCATCGGCGGCCCGGTGCGGGTGCCCGGCGTGGACTGCGAGGCCCTCGCGGACCCGCTGGCGTACGGCCGCACGGAGACCCACCCGCTGCCCGCCCCCGTCCTTGGCCACTCCGACTACCAGGCGGATCCGACGTTCGCCCGGGAACGCCGGAAGCTGCTCGCCCGACTGGCCCGGGAGATCCCCGCGCCGCGGCACTAGGTGTATTGATCACGAGCGTTGTTGACACTGGCGGCGTCTGGCACGCGCGCTCGCCGCGTTGTCGGGATCGCACGCACCAGACGCCGCCGGGCCCGCCCTACGGGCGGACGACGCATCTTTCGAAACACGCCCTAGGGCAGTTCGGGCAGGTCGTCCGGGTAGAGCAGGGTCAGGTCGTCCGTGCTGGGCTCCGGCAGTTGGGCGACCCGGCTGGCGTGGTGCTCCACCATCGCCTCGAACGTCTGGCGTGCCGTACGGCCGTTGCCGAAGGCGGGGCCCTTGGGGAGCTCCGTGAAGTACTTCAGCAGGGCTTCCGAGGTGCCCGGCGCGAGCCTGTACTCGTGCTCCTCGGCCTGCTGGTCCACGATCCGCAGCAGTTCCTCGGGGCCGTAGTCGCCGAAGGTGATGGTCCGCGAGAAACGGGACGCCACACCGGGGTTGACGGTGAGGAAGCGCTCCATTTCGGCCGTGTAGCCCGCGACGATCACGACCACCGAGTCCCGGTGGTCCTCCATCAGCTTCACCAGCGTGTCGATGGCCTCCTTGCCGAAGTCCCGGCCCGCGTCCTCCGGTGACAGCGCGTACGCCTCGTCGATGAACAGCACTCCGCCGTGCGCCCGCTGGAACGCCTCCTGGGTGCGGATGGCGGTGGAGCCGATGTGTTCGCCGACCAGGTCGACCCGGGACACCTCGACGAGGTGGCCCTTCTCCAGCACGTCGAGGGCGGCGAGGATCTCGCCGTACAGCCGCGCGACCGTCGTCTTGCCGGTGCCGGGGGAGCCGGTGAAGACCAGGTGCCGCTTGACCGAAGCCGCCTTCAGGCCCGCCTGCTGGCGGCGGCGGCCCACCTCGATCATGTCGGTCAGCGCCCGCACCTCGCGCTTGACGCTCTCCAGGCCGACCAGCGCGTCGAGTTCGCCCAGCACGTCCTTCGACGTCCGCACGGACGTCTCCGTCCCGGCGGTCGCGGCGGCCGGGGACTCCGGCACGGTGATCCGCTGCTCGGGGATCGGTCCGAGCAGGCCGGCCGGCCGGTCGGCCGTCGCCGCGACCGTCTCGCGCGCCGCCGGGGTCCGTGCGCCCGCGCTCTCGTCACTGGAGCAGTCCTCGACCACCGGCCCCGAACCGGGAGCGGCGTCCGCGGCGTCCGCGAACTCGTAACCTCCGCGCGCGCAGCGCTCCGTACGGCATCTGCGCAGCGTCGTGCGGCAACCGTCTATCACGTGGAAGCCGTAGCCGCCGCTGTTCGTCACCCGGCAGCCCAGGAACGTGCCCCGGCCGCCCGCCGATACGTAGAAGCCGGACTCGGTGGGGGAGTCGACAGTGCAGCGCTCGACCGTGGGGTCGGCGCCCTTGGTGACGATCACACCGGTCTGGGTGCCGTCCACCGTGCAGTTGTTGAGCGTGCCACCGCTGCCGTGGTCACGGAACCAGGCGCCGGTCGCCGCGTCCCTGATCCGGCAGTCGTCGAGCTGGGCGGTCGCGCCGTCGCTCACCGACACGGCGGTGTTGCGCACCTGCGACAGGTCGCTGTCGACGACGTCCGCGCGCGAGCCGCGGTCGAGGACGAACAGGGCGTCGGGCACGTCGTGCACACGGCACGAGTCGAGGACGGCGGTGGCGCCGTCGCTGACCCAGACGGCCGGGTAGTCGCCGGTACTGTCGAAGATCTCGCACTGGTTGGCGTCCACCCGGGTGCCCGGGTCCCACACCGACAGTCCGTTGCGCCCGAACTGACGCACCGTCGTACGGGTCAGCGTCAGAACGGAGCGGGAACGCAGGTCGATCGCGTTCTCCGGGATGTCGTGGATACGGCAGTCGGCGAGCGTGAGCACCGCGTCCGTGTCCAGCGTGACGCCGTCGCCCGTGGTGCGGTGCACGTCGCAGTCGGTGAGGTGGGCGGTGGCCCGGGCGGTGATCTGCACCCCGCTGCCCCGCACCTCGTAGATCTCGCAGCCGACCGCCTCCAGCCCGGAGCCCTCACCGGTGGCGCTCAGACCGGTGCCGGAGGCGTGGTGCACCCGGCAGCGCTCCAGCCGGGGATGCCCGCCGCCGCGCACCGCGACCCCCGCCTGGCCGGCGGCGACGATCTCGCACTCCTCGAAGACCCCGCCGCCCCCGTCGACCACCGCGATACCGATGCCCGCCGGGTTGTCGACCGTGCACCGGCGGACCGTCGGACGGGCGCCGCCGCGTACCTCGACACCGGCCGCGGAGCGCGTGACGATCCGCAGGTCCAGCAGTTCCGGCGTGCCCTCCTCGACGAGCACCGCCGGCGCGGCCGCGTCCTGGCCCTCCACGTGCAGGTCCTGCACCACCGCCGACGCGCGCACGGTGAGCGGCACCCCGTCGACGGGCGCGATGCGCACCGACCCGGGGGAGCCCTCCGGGCCGCGCAGGGTCACCGACCGCTGCACGACGAGGTTCTCCCGGTAGGTGCCGGGAGCGATGGTGAGGACGTCGCCCTCGGCCGCGGCCTCCAGGGCGGCGGCGAGCGATGCGTACTCACCCGTGCGGCGCCGCCACCTCGATGTACCGGTGTGCGTCACCTGGACCGTGCCCTGTGCCATGGCGTTGCTGTGCCCCCACCTCGTCGTACGCGGGTTGATGCCGAATCATGAATGGCCGGCCGGACCACCGTAGCGTGCGCACGGGCGATGGGTTGACCAGAGCGCGTAGGCGGTCAGCAGCCTGTACCGGTTCGGCCCCAGTCCGGCCCCGTACGGTCCCATGCCTGGTCGAGGCGGGCATACCTGCGGCGGACCATGCGCCACACGATCAGTCGCCGGGTGCCCTCCACCGCGCCGGCGGTGAGCAGGGCCGCGCCGAACCCGGCCAGCACGGCGTGTGTCGTCGCGGTGGTGGAGTCCAGCGGGCGGGCGACAGGCCGGCCGTGCGTGTCCGTCCATATCTCGAAGTCGTCGCCGCGGTGCGGCGTCTTGAGTTCGGCCAGGAGCGTGCCGTGCCGTGCGGTGCCGTCCGGGGCGGTCCAGTCGGCGACGACACGGCTGCGCGCCTCACGCCCGGAGGCCGCGTCGGGGTCCAGCTCCAGCGTCGTAGCGCCCGCCTTGCGCACCACGGTGGCCGATATCTCGTGGCGGGCCTGCCGCTGCTCGCGGACGGACCGCTGCAGGGCGTCCTGGGCGACGGATCCGGCCAGGGAACCCACGACAGGCGCGACGAGAAGGATCAGCAACAGTGCCGACAGCGCCACCCACGCCTCGGCCAGATCCGTCCCGCGGCGCAGCGGATTGCGCCGCCAGCGCCAGATTCCGGGGATCGCTCGCACGCTCCCGCACCCCCTTCCCGCTCCGTGATAACCCCCGCTGGAGCAGTTCACGCGGGAGCCCGGCCGAAGAGAGAGCGAAGTCACCTGGCGCCGGGGTCCTCTCATGAACTTCTCATCAGAGCCCAACGCCCGGGCACCCGCTGGAGGTTCCCGTACCGAAACACCAAATTACTTGAACTTCGAATTATTTAGGGGGCGGCGGCTGTACCCGGGCCCGTACCGGCCCAGGATGTACAGCGGCTCCTTGCCCGGCGTGTCGCCGGGTCGGCCCTACGCACCGGGCGCACGCCGACGCCGCGATGGGCACCGCACCGGGCGTGCGCGGTGTCGTCGGCGAGGACCCCCTCCACCCTGTCGCGGAAGATCTCCGGCGTCACCGTGCCCACCGGCTCGGGGAACCGCCACGGTCGGCGGCATCCGGTCCGGGCGCGGACGTACGGAGGCCGCCGCCGGACAGCAACTCGGCGGCGGCCGGCGCGAGGCGCGCCTGCTGGTGTTGCGTGACGACCTTTCCCCCGACGTCGGTCAGCGCCCGGCGTCGGTCTCCGGTCAGTACCCGCGGTACTGCTGCTGCTGGTTGTACGGGTCCTGGTACTGGGGCGTGGCCGGCCGGGGTGCGGCGGGACGCATCGCCTCGTACCCGGCCGGAGCCGCGGGGCGCATCTGCTGCGGAGCCTGCGGACCCGGGTAACCGCGCGGCGGGGCGGCCTGCGGCGGGATGTACGCCGCCGGCGCCTGCTGCAGGGGTGAGGGCTGCTGGGCCTGCGGGTAGCCGTAGGGGGCCTGTGAGGGGCCCGACGGCAGCGCGGGCAGTGCCGACGGCAGCGCGGGCAGGTTGCTGCTGCTCGGCGTGTCGTAAGCGGCGGGGACCCGGATCGGGGCGATCTGCGGGGTGCCTCGCTCGGCCACGAGCGAGTCGTAGATCGGGGTGTCCGGGAAGGCGGAGTAGTAGCCGCCATAGGTGGAGCGGGGGGAGGTCATGACACATAAGTTAAGCCCACGATGTGCTGGTTGGGGAGACCGATAAGACGGTTGATTTCCGTGTCGGGGGTGACCTGGGATCCTCAATGCGAGCGAAGTCGGGAAAAAGGGACGGCGATCCGCGTTTTGATCGTGTAAAGGCCTAGTTCCGAGGTGGTTACCGCCGGTTGGACGGACGGCTTTCTGTGGCTTTCATGGGCGTTCGCCGTCTCCCGGAATAGGTTGGCCGGGTAGGAAGAACCGAGAGCTGAGGGGGCGGCCATGGCGAGTCCGATGTCGAAGGGTTCCAACATCCCGGTGCCGACTACGGCACTGCGGGTCGAACTGGGCTGGCGCTCGGGGCCAGGAGTGCCCGACGCGGACGCCTCGGCGCTGCTGCTCGTGGGCGGCAAGGTGCGCTCCGACGCCGACTTCGTCTTCTACAACCAGCCGGCCCACTCCTCCGGCGCGGTCCGCCACGAGGGCAAGCGGGACGCCGGCGGCCGGGTGACCGACAGCCTTCTCGTCGACCTCGCGCGCGTGGAGCCCGCGATCGAGACGATCGTGCTGGCCGCCTCGGCCGACGGCGGTACCTTCGCGCAGGTGCCCGGCCTGTACATCGAGGTGCGGGACGCGGCGGGGGACACGGTCGCCGCCCGGTTCGACAGCGCCGGCGCCACGGTCGAGACGGCCTTCGTGCTCGGCGAGTTCTACCGCCGCCAGGGCGCCTGGAAGTTCCGCGCGGTCGGCCAGGGCTACGGCAGCGGACTCGAGGGCCTCGCCACGGACTTCGGCATCAGCGTGGACGAACCCCAGCACACGGCGCCGTCCCCACAGCCCTCCGCCACCGCGACACCTCCGGCGCCCCCGCAGCCCTCCGCCGCCCCGACACCTCCGCCGCCGTCCGGCCTGCCGACCATGCCCGCCCTGCCCGTCACCGTGCCCCCGCCCGTGGCGCCCGCCCCGCCTCAGCCGCCGGCGCCGCCCGCCGCACCGGTCCGGCTGAGCAAGGTGACCCTCACCAAGGCCGCCCCGTCGGTGTCGCTCACCAAACAGGGCGGCACCTCCGGCGCCATGCGCGTGAACCTCAACTGGGAGGTCCGTAAACAGTTCTCGCGGTGGGGCAGCAAACAAGGCCGCGCGGTCGCCCTGCACAACGACCTCGACCTCGACCTGTGCGCCCTGTTCGAACTCGCCGACGGCCGCAAGGGCGTCGTCCAGGCCCTCGGCAACTCCTTCGGCGCCCTGCACCAGCCGCCGTACATTCATCTCGACGGCGACGACCGTACGGGGGCCGTCACCAGTGGCGAGAACCTCACCGTCAACCTCGACCACAAGAACGACTTCCGGCGCATCCTCGTCTTCGTGACCATCTACGAGGGTGCCCGCTCCTTCGCCGACCTGCACGCCACCGTCACACTGCAGCCCCAGTACGGCGCCGCGATCGACTTCTCCCTGGACGAGTGCACCGTCCCCTCGACCGTGTGCGCCCTCGCGCTGATCACCAACCAGGGCGGCGACCTGATCGTCCAGCGGGAGGCCCGTTACCTCGTGCCCGAACGCGGGGTGAGCCCGCAGCGGACCGTCGACCGTGTCTACGGGTGGGGCATGAACTGGACCCCGGGCCGCAAATAGCTCAGACCTCGTCGGCGACCGTGTCCGGACGGGTGTAGGTGCGGCCCTTCCAGGCCGCACCCCGCCCGCGGTAGTGCTGCACAGCCGAGTCCACCGTCATCAGCAGGTAGAGGAACGCGGTGAACGGCAGCAGGGGAGCGAGCCACAGCGGCTGCCGGTAGTAGCGGAGCATCGGGACGTACGTCCCCGTCATCACCAGCCATGCCAGGCCGCCGAGCACCGCGGTCGCCGCGTGGCCTACGGCGAGCCCGGTGAGCAGGGCGAGGGGCGGGACCAGGTACACCAGCGCCAGGCCCAGCACCGTACCGGCGAGCAGAAGCGGGTTGTGGCGCAGTTGCGCGTAGGCGCTGCGCGAGACCATCCGCCACAGGTCGTGCAGTCTCGGGTACGGCCGCACGCTGTCCACCAGGTCGGCCAGCCCCAGCCAGATGTGACCTCCGGTGCCCTTCACGGCCCGGGCGAGCGCCACGTCGTCGATCACGGCGTGCCGGATGGCGTCCGGGATCCGCGCCCGTTCCGCCGCCTCCGTGCGCAGCAGGACACAGCCGCCCGCCGCGGCCGCCGTCCGGGCCCCGCGCCGCCCGATCCGGCGGAACGGGTACAGCTGCGCGAAGAAGTAGACGAAGGCCGGCACGACCAGTCGCTCCCACAGGCTCTCCACCCGCAGCCGTGCCATCTGGGACACGACGTCGAAGCCGCCGCTGCGCGCCGCGGCCACCAGCTCCCGCAGGCTGCCCGGCGCGTGCGCGATGTCGGCGTCCGTCAGCAGGAGGTATTCGGGCTCACGCGCGCGTGCCAGCGCGATGCCGTGGCGCACCGCCCACAGCTTGCCGGTCCAGCCCGGCGGTGGCTCGCCCGGTGAGCCGACGGTCAGCGGCAGCCCGCCGTGCCGGCGTGCGAGCTCACGGGCCAGGTCGCCGGTGCCGTCGGAGCTGCCGTCGTCGACCAGAAAGACCTCCGCCCGCCCCGGATAGTCCTGGGCGAGCAGCGACGGCAGGCTCGCGGGCAGCATCTCCGCCTCGTCGCGCGCGGGGACGACCACGCAGACCGACGGCCACTCCGTCGGTTCCCGCCGCACCGGAAGCCTCACGTCCGTGCGCCAGAAAGAGCCCTGACAGAGCGACAGCCACACCCAGGCGGCCAGGGAGACGGCGGCGATCCACACGATGGCGCTCACTCGCGCAGTCTGCCCCACCCGGCCCGGCCGCAGGAGCACATCGTCTATGGTTGCCGGGTGAAGATCGCGCTCATGGACTCCGGAATCGGGCTGTTGGCGGCCACCGCCGCGGTACGGCGCCTGCGCCCCGACGCCGATCTCGTCCTCTCCCTCGACCCGGACGGCATGCCCTGGGGGCCGCGCACCCCCCAGGACCTCACCGGACGCGCGGTGGCCGTCGCCGAGGCCGCCGCCGCCCACGGGCCGGACGCCCTCATCATCGGCTGCAACACCGCGACCGTGCACGCCCTGACCACGCTGCGCGCCCTCCTCGAGCCGGGCATCCCGGTGATCGGCACCGTCCCCGCGATCAAGCCGGCCGCGGCCGGCGGCGGACCCGTCGCCATCTGGGCCACCCCCGCCACCACCGGCAGCCCCTACCAGCGCGGCCTCATCGAGGACTTCGCCGACGGGGTCACGGTCACCGAGGTGCCCTGCTGGGGACTGGCCGAGGCCGTGGAGCACGCCGACGAGACGGCGATCGACGCCGCCGTGGCCGCGGCAGCCGTCCTGACCCCGGAGGACGTGACGACCGTCGTCCTGGGCTGCACCCACTACGAACTGGTCGCCGACCGCATCCGGGCCGCCGTGCAGCGCCCCGGCCGGCCGCCGCTCGTCCTGCACGGATCGGCCGACGCCGTCGCCGCACAGGCCCTGCGTCGCATCGGCGCCCCCGCCGAGCCCCAGGAGGCCGCGCTCGGCACCGTCACGGTCCTGCTCGGTGGCCGGGAGGGCGGTCTCCCCGAGCCCGCCCTCGCCTATGCCGAGGGCCGTCTCCTCCAGGCCGTCAGCACCGCCACCTGACCGGGACGCTCCCCGTCGTCCACTCGGCCCAGTCACCCTGTGCGACGCCCTACCCGCGGAGCGAAACCTGAGTAACCTCATGCTTATGAGGGACCACTCCCACGGCGCGGACGCCTCGCACTCCGATGTCTGGACCGGTCGTGCCACCAACCGGTTCCAGTGGTTGCTCGCGCTGGTGGGCGCGGCCTGCATGGCGCTCGGCATCGAGCTCGCCGTCGACTCGGCGTGGACCTCCGGCACCGCACCTCTTGTCATGTCCGTGGTCGGCTGCATCGCCGCCGGACTGCTGGTCCTCTTCGGCACGCTCGCCTTCGTGCACGTCGACCTCAAGCTCGACAAGGAGTCGCTGGAGGTGCGCTGCGGCCACATGGGCGTGCCGCGCCGCCGTATCCCGCTGGCCCATGTCGCGGGCGCCGAGTTCGAACCGCACGTCACCCCGCGCCACTGGGGCGGCTGGGGCTACCGATGGCGCCCGGAGAAGGGCACCGCCGTCGTCGTACGCCGTGGCGAGGGAGTGGTGCTGCGGCTCTGGGACGGCCACACCTTCACGATCACCGTCGACGACGCAGAGTCCGCCGTACAGGCGATCAAGGCCCGCCTGAGGACCGGGACACCCGGACCGGCGCGCTGACCGCACCCGGCCGGGACGCCACACGGCGGGGATGTCACACGGCCGGCCGATCGCGGCCGCGCAGTTCCCGGTCCGGGCGGACCGGCGAACCCGGCAGAGGCGGCGCGCCGGCGAGCGGGCGGGCCGTCGTCAGTCCGGCCAGCAGTCCCGCGCCGACCGACACCGTGGTGAAGCTCAGCGCGTTGCCGACGGCGGCGAGCGTGGCCAGCGCCGTGAGCGTGGCTCCGGCCGTGAGGACGACCGGCGTGGAGCGCCGCGCCCGCCACAGCGCGAGCAGCACCCAGCAGAAGCCCGCCGCGAGGAGCAGCACCCCGACGGCCCCTTGTTCCGCCGCCATCTGCAGCGCCGCCGAGTGCGGCTTGCCGTCGGACAGCGTCGACAGCGCCGCCGTGGGGCTGTGTTCCCCGAAGCGGCCGGGACCCACGCCGACACCAGGGTCGCGGCGCAGCAGGCCCAGGGCGTCGCGCCACAGGCCGACCCGGCGGGGCGTGAGCAGCTCGGTCAGGGAACGGGTGAGCCCGGCGGGCAGCGCCTTCGCGGCGAGGGCCCAGGTCAGGCCGGTCACCAGGGTCGCCGAAAGGGCGAGGACGGCGAGGGCCGGCCCCCGGTGCCGTACATGGCCGGCCGCGAGAGAGCACAGGAGGACGGCACAGCAGGTCACGACCGCCGTGGTCGAGCCGACGACGGCAGCGGTGATGGTGACGGTGACGGCGAGCAGCCGCAGCGCGAGCCGCGGCAGGGGCACCTCGGTCGCCCAGGCGGCGCAGCACGCGGCACCGGCCGACAGTGTCAGCATCGCGGCGGTGGCACCCGCATGGCCCAGCAGTGCGGACAGTTCGGGACCCGGCGCGAGCCGGGGCAGCGTCACCGTCAGGGCGAGCCCGGTCAGCGCGGCGGCAGCGGGCGCGGCCACCGGAAGCAGCACCCCGCAGATCCGGCCCGCCGCGTACCCGGCGGCCACGGCCAGCACCGCGAGCAGTACGCCCTCGGGCCGTCCGTCGTGCACGGTCGCGGTGACCAGGGACCAGCCGGCGCAGGCGGCGAGCACCGCCACGCCCACCGCGTCGGAGACCTCGCGTCTTTCCTCGTCGGCGTCCCTGCCGGCCGCCGACGTCATACCCGTGGAACCCACCCGACCCCCCGAACCCGGTCGCCCCCCGGCCTGTGCCGAGCCCGGACGCATGTGCGAAAGGGCTCTGCCACACCGTAACGGCTGATGGGCGGTTTGTGGATGTGTCGTGCCGGGGTCGGGCGGGCGCTCGGGACGCCCCGCGGGCGGGCGGCGCGGCGGACGGTGCTGTCGGCCGAACGGACGTCCGCCGTACACTCCCCGAGTGACCGTCACCGCAACTTCCGTGGGCCAGCCCGACCGGCTGGAACCCCAGGCCACGCCGGTTTCGCGCCGCGCGCGGCTCCTGCGCCTCCTCCCCGCCGCCGTGGCCGCGCTCTCCGGAGTGCTGCTCTACGTCAGCTTCCCGCCGCGCACGCTGTGGTGGCTGGCCCTGCCGGCCTTCGCCTGCTTCGGCTGGGTGCTGCGCGGCCGCAGCTGGAAGGCCGCCCTCGGTCTCGGTTACCTCTTCGGCCTCGGATTCCTGCTGCCGCTCCTGGTGTGGACGGGCGTGGAGGTGGGCCCCGGGCCCTGGCTCGCCCTGGCGGCCATCGAGGCCGTCTTCATCGCCCTGGTCGGTGTCGGTGTTGCCAAGGTCTCCGAGCTGCCCGCCTGGCCGCTGTGGGCGGCGGCCCTCTGGATCGCGGGCGAGGCGGCACGCGCGCGCGTGCCGTTCCGCGGCTTCCCCTGGGGCAAGATCGCCTTCGGCCAGGCGGACGGCGTCCTCCTGCCGCTCGCCGCGCTGGGTGGCACGCCCGTCCTCGGCTTCGCGGTGGTCCTCGCCGGTTTCGGCCTGTACGAGGCCGTCCGCCTCGTCCTCGAGCGGCGGCGCACCGGCGAGGTCCGGCGGTCGGCGGCCGTGGTGGCCCTGCTCAGCCTGGCCGTGCCCTTCGGGGCCGCCCTCGCCGCCCGCACACTGGTGAGCGACAAGGCGGAGGACGGCACCGCGACGGTCGCCGTCATCCAGGGCAACGTCCCCCGGCTGGGCCTCGAGTTCAACGCCCAGCGCCGGGCCGTCCTCGACTACCACGCGCGCGAGACGGAGCGGCTGGCAGCCGAGGTCAAGGCCGGGAAGGCGGCGCAGCCCGACTTCGTGCTGTGGCCCGAGAACTCCTCCGACATCGACCCCTTCGCGTACGCCGACGCGGCCGCGGTCATCGACAAGGCCGCCAAGGCGATCGGCGCCCCCATCTCGGTCGGCGGGGTCGTCGAGCGGGACGGCAAGCTGTACAACGAGCAGATCCTCTGGGACCCGGTGAAGGGCCCGACGCAGACGTACGACAAGCGACAGATCCAGCCGTTCGGTGAGTACCTTCCGCTGCGCTCCCTCATCGGGGCGATCAACGGCGACTGGACGTCGATGGTCCGCCAGGACTTCAGCCGGGGCACCAAGCCGGGCGTGTTCGACATGGACGACGCCAAGGTCGGCCTGGTCACCTGCTACGAGGCCGCCTTCGACTGGGCCGTGCGCTCCGAGGTCACCGACGGCGCCCAGCTGATCTCCGTGCCCAGCAACAACGCCACCTTCGACCGCAGCGAGATGACCTACCAGCAGCTCGCCATGTCCCGGGTCCGCGCCGTCGAGCACAGCCGCACCGTCACGGTCCCCGTCACCAGCGGCGTCAGCGCGATCATCATGCCGGACGGGAAGATCACCCAGAAGACGGGCATGTTCGTCGCCGACTCCCTGGTGCAGAAGGTGCCGCTGCGCTCCTCGGAGACGCCCGCGACCAGGCTCGGCATCCTCCCGGAGATCGCCCTGGTGCTCGTCGCCGCGGGCGGCCTGGGCTGGGCCGCCGCCGTGGGCGTACGGGCCCGGCGGTCGGTCTAAGGGCTGTCCCGTAATCCGCGGTGGATCAGCGCGGGGCGTCAGATGCGGTGCATCGCAAGGCGGAGGGACGTCCGCACACTGGATGTATGCGGATGTTCCGACAACGTGGCGAGGTGCCGTAGCTGTCGTCGCGCGCCCGCCGGGGATTACGGGGCGGCAGATCTTTCCGGTCACAGCACCAGGCATACGGGAAGCCCGGCCCGGCTAGGGTCGGTGCATGCCGACTCCTGAGTTCATCACCGAGATCCGGGCCGCCGCGGGCCACCAGTTGCTCTGGCTTCCGGGCGTCAGCGCCGTCGTCCTCGACGAGGCGGGCCGGGTGCTGCTGGGCAAGCGCGCCGACAACCACGAGTGGTGCGTGATCTCGGGTATCCCGGACCCGGGGGAGCAGCCCGCGGACTGCGCAGTGCGGGAGGTCCACGAGGAGACGGGCGTGCGCTGCGTCCCCGAGCGTGTCGCGCTCATCCGTTCCGGGAGCCGTATCCAGTACCCCAACGGCGACCGGTGCCAGTTCATGGACGTCACCTTCCGCTGCCGCGCGGTCGGCGGCGAGGCGCGGGTCAACGACGACGAGTCCGTCGAGGTCGGCTGGTTCGCGGTGGACGCCCTGCCGCCGATGCGGGAACGCCAGCTCTTCCGTATCAAGCAGGCGCTGTCCGACGAGCCCACCTGGTTTGAAACCACTGACACGAGCAACTGACGCCGTTTCACAGAACCCTCACACACTCTCACGGGAGCTTTAGACTTCAAGCGTTACGCTCGTCGCCATTCCGAGTGGCCGGTAGCCCACCTGCCGCGCCGCTCGTTCCCCCCACAGGCACAGGAGACGCGCGTGCACGACGGCGACGTAGTGGTGATCGGCGGTGGTTACGCGGGTGTCCGGCTCGCCAAACGACTGGACTCGACGGCGCGGGTGACGCTGGTGGACCGCAAGGAGGTCTTCTTCCACCGCATCGCCTCGCTGCGGGCCGGTGTGCGCCCGGAATGGTCCGTGACCCCCTTCATCCCGTACGACCGGCTGCTGCGCGGCGGCCGGGTCGTCGTGGGCAAGGCGGTCCGTGTCGACACGACCGAGCGGCAGGTCGTCCTGGCGACGGGGGAGCGGCTCCCTTACGACGTGGTGGTGATCGCCACCGGCGCCGACTACCCCGAACCGGCCCGCTTCACCGGTACCACCACCGACGAGGCGATCAAGTCGTTCGCCGGGTACCAGCGGAAGGTCTCCACCGCCGAGCACGTCCTGGTCGTCGGCGGCGGGCCCTCCGGTGTCGAGCTCAGTGCCGAGATACGCCTGGCCCGGCCCGAAGCCAGGGTCACGCTCGCCCACTCCGGGTCCACCCTGCTGCACAGCACGGGCAGCGGGCGGGCCGGACGCAAGGCGCTGAACTGGCTGGAGTCCCACGACGTGGAGGTGCGGCTCGACGCCTTCATGTCCCCCGGCAACGACTACGGCACCTACCGCGACGCCCACGGCAACGTGATCGACGCCGACCTCTCCTTCTGGACGACCGGCACCACGCCCAACACGTTCTGGTTGCGGATGGCCGGGCACGGCGACTGGCTGAACCCCGCGGGGCACGTGAAGGTCGACCGAATGCTCAGGGTCGAGAGCCGGCCGGACGTCTTCGCGGTCGGCGACGTGAACGACGCCGCCGAACTGAAGATCACCCCCGCCGCGCTCGCACAGGCCGACCTCGCCGCCCACAACATCCGGCTCCACCTGCGCAGCCCCGGACGGCACCGCAGGGAGCCCCGCCTGTACCGGCCGATCCACCGCACGCCGATCGTCGTGCCCTTCGGGCCGGCCGACGGAGTGACCGTACTGCCCGTGCCGGGCGGCGAGAGCGCCGTCCTCGGCGGCCGCACCTCGGTGCTGGCCAAGGCCAAGACCCTCATGACCCCTTATATGAGGCGCCAGCTCGGCTACACCGCGGCCTGAGCCCCGCCACCGCCGCTGTGACTTCTCCCACCTGCTCTTGCCGCAGGTGGGAAGGGTTACCTACGTTCGGTCGCATGTCCTCCCAAGGCCCCACCGCTCCCGGCGAACCGGACCGGCCCGGTATGTCCGCACCGGTCGACTTCGGTGTCGACCTGAGCTCGCACGAGATGCTCCGGCGGGCCCATGTCCTCGAGGCGCTCGGCCCGGACTGGGACCCCGTCGCCGCCCTACGGGGCGAGGAGGAGGCCTACACGCTGCTCTACTCCGGTCTCGACGCAAAGCAGCAGCGGCTGTACGACGAGCTGGTGGAGGCCGGTGTGCTCCCGCGGAGAGGGGGCGGGGATGCTGCCGCTTGACCCGCAGGCCGACCGCGGGCGCCGGGCCTGGGTGGCCTGCCCGAACTGCAACGACCACCAGGGCTGCGCCACCTGCGAGGAGGGGCGCACCTGTTCCTCGCACTGGCGGTACCTGCTGTCCAACACGGGCAGCCTGCTGCATCTGCAGTGCCCTTCGTGCACCCACATCTGGGCCCACGAGACCCACTTCGGCGCCACCCGCTCCCGCTGGGAGCGCCTCAGGAGCGGTCTGCGTCCTCAGTGACCGGCTGAGGCCGGACGGCGCAGCGGCGGCCGCTTTCGGATGACCCGGCCGCCTGTCGCCGGGAACAGGCACGCGCGGGTGTCCGACGATCGCTGCCGGCGGTCATCCCTGCCTGCCGTTCGCCCGCCCGGAGGCAGCCGTGCACATCCTGCTCCTTGCCAGCGCGTTCAACAGTCTCACCCAGCGTGTCCACGCCGAGCTGCGCGAGCGCGGCCACCGCGTCGCCGTGGAGCTCGCCCTGCCGGACGGCTCGCTGCCCGAGACCGTACGACGGCACGACCCGCGGCTCGTCCTCGCGCCGATGCTGAAGACGGCGATCCCCGAGGAGGTGTGGCGGGCGTACACGTGTCTCGTCGTCCATCCGGGTCCGGTGGGCGACCGCGGGCCGTCCTCCCTGGACTGGGCGATCCACGAGGGCCACGAGGAGTGGGGCGTCACCGTCCTTCAGGCCGACGGGGACATGGACGCCGGTGACGTGTGGGCCTCGGTTCCCTGCCGGCTTCCCGAACTGCCCAAGAGCGTCCTGTACCGGGGCGAGGTCGCCGACGCCGCGCTCGAGGCCGTCCTGCTCGCGGTGGCGCGCTTCGCCGACGGCACATATGTGCCGTGCAGGCAGGACGGGGCGGTACGGGTGCGGCCGTACCTCGACCAGAGCGTCCGCCGGATCGACTGGGCCCGGGATTCCACCCGGACCGTCCTGCGCAGGCTGCGGGCGGCCGACTCCCAGCCGGGTGTGCTGGACGTGTTCCTCGGCGGTGAGTGGTATCTGCACGGCGGTCACCCCGAGGGTGTGCTGCGCGGCCGCCCGGGCGAGCTGCTGGCCACCCGGGCCGGGGCGATCTGCCGGGCCACGACGGACGGCGCGGTATGGATCCCGGAGCTGCGGCCCCGCCGGCTTCCCGGGGCGCCGCCGACCTGCAAGCTGCCCGCGGTGTCCGCCCTGGGCGACCGGCTGCCGCCGCTGCCCGAGGCCGCGGAGGCCGGCTGGTCGGACATCCGCTACCGCGAGGACAAGGACGTCGGATTCCTCTCCTTCTCCTTTCCCGGGGGGGCCATGAGCACCGAGCAGTGCCGGCGGCTGCTCGACGCCTACCGGGAGGCCTGCGCGCGACCCACCTCCGTCCTGGTGCTGGGCGGGGAGCGGGACTTCTTCTCCAACGGCATCCACCTGGGCGTCATCGAGGCCGCCGCCGACCCGGCCGCCGAGTCCTGGGCCAACATCGAGGCCATCGACGACCTGGTCGAGGCGGTGCTCACGACGACGGACCGGCTGGTGGTGTCCGCCGTCGCGGGCAACGCCGCGGCGGGCGGGGTGATGCTCGCCCTCGCCGCCGATGAGGTGTGGTGCCGCTCGGGGTCCGTGCTGAACCCGCACTACCGGCTGATGGGGCTGTACGGCTCGGAGTACTGGACGTACACCCTGCCGCGCCGGGTCGGTCCGGCGGTCGCCGAACGGCTCGTCCGGGAGGCGCTGCCGATCGGTTCGGCGGGAGCGTTGGAGCTGGGGCTCGTCGACCGGGTGGTGGAGGCCGGTCCCGGTGACTTCGCGGCCGAGGTCGGCCGCCTGGCGGCGCATCTGTCCGCGCTGCCGGCGACGACGGCCCGCATCGCCGCGAAGAAGCCGGAGCTGGAGACCAGGAGCGTGCTGGCCGCCTTCCGGGAGCGGGAGCTGGCCCTGATGCGCCGGACCTTCGACGATCCGGACGCCCCCTACCACGCCCTGCGCCGGGCGTTCGTCCGCAAGGAGCGCCCCCGGCGCACCCCGCGGCACCTCGCCCCGGCCCAAACCCCGCCGAGCCCGTCTGCCGCAGGATTCACCGGAACGGCCCCCCATGACGTCCCCTCCAGGCCGGTCAGCTGATACGAAGAACCTCGGAGTCCGAAATGTAGGGCTTCATCCCTTACCTCCCCAGGAGGCGGTCCCATGACTGAGGCGACGCCGAACACGGTGGGCGCTGCGGACGCCACAGGCGCGCCCGCCGAAGAGACACCCACGATCCACATCCTCTGGATCAACGCGGGTCTGAGCTGCGACGGTGACTCGGTCGCGCTGACCGCGGCCATGCAGCCGAGCATCGAGGAGATCGTCCTCGGTGCGCTGCCGGGCCTGCCGAAGATCGCCGTGCACTGGCCGCTCATCGACTTCGAGTGCGGTCCGGTCGGCGGCGCGGACACGTTCATCGAGTGGTTCTTCAAGGGGGAGCGCGGCGAGATCGACCCGTTCGTGCTGGTCGTGGAGGGCTCCGTCCCCAACGAGGCGATCAAGCCGGAAGGCTACTGGTGCGGCTTCGGCGACAACCCCGAGACGGGACAGCCGATCACCACCAGCGAGTGGATCGACCGGCTCGCGCCGAAGGCCCTGGCCGTGGTCGCCATCGGCACCTGTGCCACGTACGGCGGCATCCACGCGATGGCCGGCAACCCGACCGGCGCGATGGGTGTGCCGGACTACCTCGGCTGGGACTGGAAGTCCCAGGCCGGCATCCCGATCGTGTGCGTCCCCGGCTGCCCGATCCAGCCCGACAACTTCGCCGAGACGCTCACCTACCTGCTCTACCAGGCCACCGGCGCCGCCCCGATGATCCCGCTGGACGACAAGCTGCGCCCGACCTGGCTGTTCGGGGCCACCGTCCACGAGGGCTGCGACCGGGCCGGCTACTACGAGCAGGGCGAGTTCGCGGAGTCGTACGACTCGCCGAAGTGCCTGGTCAAGATCGGCTGCTGGGGCCCGGTCGTCAAGTGCAACGTGCCCAAGCGCGGCTGGATGAACGGCATCGGCGGCTGCCCCAACGTCGGCGGCATCTGCATCGCCTGCACCATGCCCGGCTTCCCGGACAAGTTCATGCCGTTCATGGACGAACCCCCGGGCGCCAAGGTCTCCAGCACGGCCAGCGGCGCCTACGGAGCCGTCGTCCGCAAGCTGCGCTCGATCACGGCGAAGACGGTGGACAAGGAGCCCAAGTGGCGCCGCACCGGAGAGAAGATCACCACCGGCTACCGGCCCCCCTGGTGACGTCCGCTCAGCACACCCCCCACACCCCCCGCGCAACGAAGGGCACGGCAAAGACGATGGCAAGGACGAAGGCGGCCGGAGACGGCAGCGGCCTGGTGGAGATGGCCTGGGACCCGATCACGAGGATCGTGGGCAGCCTGGGCATCCACACGAAGATCGACTTCAAGCAGAAGCGGGTCGCCGAGTGCTACAGCACCTCGTCGGTCTTCCGCGGCTACAGCGTCTTCATGCGCGGCAAGGACCCCCGCGACGCCCACTTCATCACCAGCCGCATCTGCGGAATCTGCGGCGACAACCACGCCACCTGCTCGGTGTACGCGCAGAACATGGCGTACGGCGTGAAGCCCCCGCACCTCGGTGAGTGGATCATCAACCTCGGCGAGTCCGCGGAGTACATGTTCGACCACAACATCTTCCAGGAGAACCTGGTCGGGGTCGACTACTGCGAGAAGATGGTCCGGGAGACCAACCCCGGGGTCCTCGAACTCGCCGAGCGCACCGAGGCCCCGCACGCCGCCGAGCACGGCTACCGCACCATCGCCGACATCATGCGCTCGCTCAACCCGCTGGAGGGGGAGTTCTACCGCGAGGCCCTCCAGGTCAGCCGGTACACGCGCGAGATGTTCTGTCTGATGGAGGGCCGCCATGTGCACCCCTCCACGCTCTACCCGGGCGGCGTCGGCACGGTCGCCTCCGTGCAGCTCTTCACCGACTACCTGAGCCGCCTCATGCGGTACGTCGAGTTCATGAAGCGGGTCGTGCCCCTGCACGACGACCTGTTCGACTTCTTCTACGAGGCCCTGCCCGGGTACGAGGAGGTCGGCCGCAGGCGGGTCCTGCTCGGCTGCTGGGGCGCCCTCAACGACCCGGAGTACTGCGACTTCACCTATGCCAACATGACGGACTGGGGCCGGCGGATGTTCGTCACGCCCGGCATCATCGTCGACGGCAAGCTCGTCACCAACGACCTCACCGAGATCAACCTCGGTATCCGCATCCTGCTGGGCAGCTCCTACTACGAGGACTGGCAGGGCCAGGAGCAGTTCGTCACCCACGACCCGCTCGGCAACCCGGTGGACCCGCGCCACCCGTGGAACCAGCACACCATCCCCGCCCCGCAGAAGCGGGACTTCGACGACAAGTACAGCTGGGTCATGTCCCCGCGCTGGTTCGACGGCAAGGACCACCTCGCCCTGGACACCGGCGGCGGCCCCATCGCCCGCCTGTGGTCCACCGCCCTGTCCGGACTCGTCGACATCGGGTACGTCAAGGCCACCGGCCACAGCGTGGTCATCAACCTGCCCCGCACGATGACCAAGCCGGAGACCACCTTCGAGTGGAAGATCCCGCAGTGGTCCAACGCGCTGGAGCGCAACCGGGCCCGCACCTACTTCCAGGCGTACTCCGCCGCGGTCGCCCTGCACTGCGCGGAGCGGGGCCTCGAGGAGGTCCGCGCCGGACGCACCCAGACCTGGGAGAAGTTCGAGGTCCCCGAGGAGAGCATCGGCGTCGGCTTCACCGAGGCCGTCCGCGGTGTCCTCTCCCACCACATGGTGATCCGCGACGGCAAGATCGCCAACTACCACCCGTACCCGCCCACCCCGTGGAACGCCAGCGTCCGCGACTCCTACGGCACCCCGGGCCCCTACGAGGACGCCGTGCAGAACACCCCGATCTTCGAGGAGAACCCCCCGGAGAACTTCAAGGGCATCGACATCATGCGCGCCGTGCGCAGCTTCGACCCCTGTCTGCCCTGCGGCGTCCACATGTACGTCGGCGGCGGCAAGACGGTGAAGACGATGCACGTGCCCACCGGCCTGAGCGGACTGGGCGGATGAGCCCGGTCATCTCCGCGGAGCGGACCGGGCGCCGGGTCGAGGAGGTCCTCGACCGGCTGGCCGCGGGCGGCGACCCCGCCGCCGCGGCCGCGGCCGAGGAACTGGTCCGCTCCCTGATGGACTTCTACGGCTCCGGCCTCGCCCGCGTCCTCCAGCTGCTGTCCGCCGCCCCCGGTGAACCGGCGGCACGGCTCCTCGGCGACGAACTGGTCGCGAGCCTGCTCGTCCTGCACGATCTGCACCCCGAGGACCGCGACACCAGGATCACCCGGGCCCTCTCCTGCGTCCGCGACCAGGACCTGGAGGTCGCGGGCTTCGACGAGGACAGCGGCACCCTGACCCTGCGGGCCGCGGGGGGCGGCGGCTGCGGTTGCGGCTCCGGTGCCCAGGAAGCCGTGGAAGCGGCGCTGGCCTGCTTCGCGCCGGAGGTCAGGACGGTCGAGGTGAAGCAGGCGCCCGCCCTGCTGCAGATCGGGACGAAGACCCGGTGACCGCGGCCACCGCCGGCGGTCTGCGCCGGTTCCTCACCGACCGTCCGCCCCGGCCCGAGCGGTGCGAACTGTGCGCGGTGACCGTGCCCGAGGCCGACCACCGCCACCTGGTCGACACCGAGCGGCGCGCCCTCGTCTGCGCCTGCACGGCCTGCGCGCTGCTGATGGAGCAGCCGGGCGCCGCCGCGGGCCGCTTCCGCGCGGTCCCGGCCCGCTATCTCACCGACCCGGGCCACCGCCTGGACGAGCGGGCCTGGGAGGCGCTGCAGATCCCCGTCGGCGTCGCCTTCTTCTTCCGCAACGCCGCGCTCGACCGGCTCGTCGCCCTCTACCCGAGCCCGGCCGGCGCCACCGAGAGCGAACTCGAACCGGCCACCTGGACCGAGGTCCTCGGCGGCAGCCCCCTCGCCGAACTCCTCGAACCGGACGTGGAGGCACTGCTCCTGCGCCGCACCGACGGCCGGTGCGAGTGCCATCTCGTACCGATCGACATCTGCTACGAACTCGTCGGCCGGATGCGCCTGCTCTGGCAGGGCTTCGACGGCGGCGCCGAGGCCCGCGCCGCACTGGACGACTTCTTCGCGGAAGTCCGGCGCCAGGCCCGGCCGGTGAACGGGGCGCAGCGCCTTTGACCGAGTTCTCCTTCACCTGCACCGGCGTCCGCGCCGACCGGTACGCCGCCGGCCCGACCCTCGTCTTCCGGCTGCGTGTCACCGCCTCCGGCGACACCCCCGTGCACGCCCTCGCGCTGCGCTGCCAGATCCGCATCGAACCCGCCCGCCGCGGCTACGGACCCGCCGAGGCCGACGGACTGACCGACCTCTTCGGCGAGCGCTCCCGCTGGGGCAGCACACTCCACCCGGTGCAGTTCGCCCAAGTGCCGTTGATGGTCCCGTCGTTCACCGGGCAGACCGAGGCCGACCTCGTCGTCCCCTGCACCTACGACCTGGACATCGCCGCGACCCGCTACCTCGACGCCCTCACCGACGGAGAGGTCCCGCTGCTGATGCTGTTCTCCGGTACGGCGTTCACCGGAGCCGGCGGCTTCCGCGTGGAGCCCGTCCCGTGGGACCGCGAGGCGGCCTACCGGATGCCGGTCACCGCCTGGCGGGAGATGGTCGAGCAGCACTTCCCCGGCTGCGGCTGGATCCGGCTGCCCCGCGACACCATGGACGCCCTCCTCGCCTACCGCTCACGGCACGCCCTGCCCTCCTGGGAGGCGACCGTCAAGGCACTGCTGGACCCGGACCTGGACAGGGCCGGCCCGCCCGCGCACGACCCGCTGCGCGCCCTCACCGCCACCACCGGAAGGACCGATCCGTGACCGTGACCGCGTTCGCCCCCGAGACCGAGGAGCGGTTCGCCCTCGCCCGGCAGGTGGCCGACGCCGTCCTCTTCGAGGGCTATGTCCTCTACCCGTACCGCGCCTCGGCCGCCAAGAACCGGCTGCGCTGGCAGTTCGGTGTCCTCGTGCCGCCCGCGTGGGGCGCCGAGTGCGAGGAGCACGACTTCCAGCACACCGAGTGCCTGATGGAACCGAGGAGGGGCGCGATCCTGTCCGTCGAGGCGCGCTTCCTGCGCGCCCGCCGGCGCACGGTGCAGCGGGCCTGCGCGGACGGCGGCTACGAGACGGTCGCCGAACTCCGCCTGGACGACCGGGTACTGGTGCCCTGGGACGAGGGCGGCGAGGAACGCGTCGAGGTCGTGGCGCCGGTGGACGACCTGCTTGGCGACGGCGTCGTCCGTCCCTTCCGCCTCCCCGCCGGGGAGGACATCGAACCCGTCCTGGACGCGGACGGCCGCGTCGTCGGCCGACTTGTGCGGAGGTGGGCGGAGGCCTGCGGCACACTGCGCCTGTCCGCCCGCGAACTCGACGGGCCCTACCGGGTGTTGCGGCTGACCGCGGTCGTGGAGAACACCAGTGACTGGACGCCGCCCGCGGGCCGCGCCGCCGACCGGGACGCGGCGCTGCCGCACTCCCTGGTGGCCAGCCATCTCCTCATGGCCCTCAGCGCCGGATCGTTCCTGTCGATGACCGACCCTCCCGAGTGGGCGAAGGGCGCGGTCGCCGCCTGCCGCAACCTGCACACCTGGCCCGTGCTGGCCGGCGAACCCGGCCGCGCCGACCTCGTGCTGTCCTCGCCGATCATCCTGGAGGACCACCCCGCTATCGCGCCGGAGAGCCTCGGCGCGCTCTACGACGCCACCGAGATCGACGAGATCCTCGCGCTGCGCACCGCCGCTCTCACCGACGAGGAGAAGCGCGAGGCCCGCGGCACCGACGAGCGGGCGGCCGCGGTGATCGACCTCGCGGACTCGATGCCGGCGGAGGTGCTGGAACGCCTGCACGGGGCCGTACGGGGTTTGCGAGAGGTCACCGGGGAGGGGGACGTCCCCGACGAGTACGGCGTCCAGCGGCCGGACACCCCCTGGTGGGACCCGGCGAGCGACGAGGGCTTCGACCCCGCCCGGGACCGGGTCGTCGTGGACGGCCGGTCCGTGGGGAAGGGCAGCCGCGTCGAGTTGCGCCCCGGGCTGCGGCACACCGACGCCCAGGACCTGTTCCTCCAGGGCCGCACCGCCACGGTCGAGGCGGTCCTGCACGACGTCGACGGAGCGGTCCACCTGGCGGTCACGGTCGACGGCGATCCGGGCGCCGACATCCGCCGTGAGCAGGGCCGGTTCCTGTACTTCCAGCCGGACGAACTCGTGCCCCTGGAGGACCGGTCATGACCCGCACCCTCGTCGCCGGCATCGGCAACATCTTCCTCGGCGACGACGGCTTCGGCGTGGAGACCGTCCGCCGGCTGGCCGAACGGCGGCTGCCGGAACACGTCGAGGTGGTGGACATCGGCGTACGCGGCGTCCACCTCGCCTACCAGCTCCTCGACGGCTACGACACGCTCGTCGTCGTGGACGCCACGGCCCGCGGAGAGGCCCCCGGCACGCTGTACGTCATCGAGCACGAAGGCCCGGACGACGGCGGCACCCACGCGGCCGCGCCCGCGATCGACGGCCACCGGATGACCCCCGACAGCGTCCTGGCGCTGCTGCACACCCTCTGCGCCGGTACCGGCGGCGAGCCGCCCGGGCGCGTCCTGATCGTCGGCTGCGAACCGGCCTCGGTGGAGGAGGGCATCGGCCTCAGCACGCCGGTGTCCGCCGCCGTGCCCGAGGCCGTACGCGTGATCGAAGAGCTGCTGCGGGACGGCGTCCGGCCGCCCGTGGCACAGGCCTCAACCCGTGGGGCCCCGACCCGAGGAGAGACGGCATGAAGAAGATCATCGCTGGTGGGGCGGCGGCCCTGGTGGTGGCCGCCGTGGTCGTCGAGGTGTTCCCCGACGTCCGGCGTTATCTGCGGATCCGACGGATGTGAACCGGGGCCGGGCGGGTGCCCCGGGTGCTTGCGGCGAACGGCGTACCCGCCCGGCCGGTCACGGCGTGCCTGGCCGGGCGACCGACGCCCCTCGCCTCTAATGAAGGCCGGCCCCGGGAGGACGGAGACCGGCCGATGCACGAGATGTCCGTGGCGCTCGCCGTGATCGACCAGGTGGAGACGGCCGCCGCCGAGGCCGGAGACGTCACCGCGGTGCGCTCGGTCCGGCTCCTGGTCGGCGAACTGGCCGGTGTCGTCCCCGACTCGCTCGCCTTCTGCTTCGAACTGGCCTGCGCCGGAACGCTCCTGGAAGGCGCCGAACTGTTCACCGAGGCCGTGCCCGGCCGGGCACGCTGCGCGTCCTGCTCGCACGAGTGGGCCGTCGGCATGCCACCCCGGCTGACCTGCCCCGAGTGCGAGGCGGCGGGCACCGACCTGCTGGCCGGCCGGGAACTGCAGATCGCCGCCGTGCAGTGGGAGACCGGCGGTCCCGCGCACGCCCCCGTCCGCGAACCGATCTCCGAGGAGAGCTGAACCATGTGTCGTGTCGTCGACCTTCGGCAGGCCGTGCTCGCGAAGAACGACGCGAGCGCCCACACGCTGCGCACCAGGCTGGCCGCCCGCGGAACCACGGTCGTCAACCTGCTGTCCAGCCCGGGCAGCGGCAAGACCGCGCTGCTGGAGAGCGAACTGATGCGGGCCCGGGAGCGGTCCGTGCCGGTCGCCGCGCTGACCGCCGATCTCGCCACCGAGAACGACGCGGCACGGCTCGCACGGTCCGGCGTCCCCGTCAAACAGGTGCTGACCGACGGACTGTGCCATCTGGAGGCCGGCATGCTCGCCGGACACCTGGAGGGCTGGCTGCCCGACGACACCCGGCTGCTGTTCGTGGAGAACGTCGGCAACCTGGTCTGCCCGGCCTCCTACGACCTGGGCGAGACCCTCAGGGTCGTCCTCGCCTCGGTGACGGAGGGCGAGGACAAGCCGCTCAAGTACCCCACCGCGTTCGGCCTCGCCCAGCTGGTCGTGATCACCAAGACCGACATCGCCGAGGCCGTGGAGTTCGACGAGCTCGCCTTCCGGACGAACGTGGAGCAGGTGAACCCCGGCGTCGAGGTGATCATGACCTCCGCACGCCGGGGGAACGGCGTGGGCGCACTGCTCGACCGGGCGCTCGCCGCCGCCGAGGGCGCGCCACCGCACGTGCCCGTCATGGCCGGCCACACGCATGCGCATGTGCATGCGGACGAGGCCCGGACCGGCGCCCTGGCACCCACCCGCCCGTGAGCGCTCCACCACTGCGTCGCCGGGTCGTCGTGCGGGGAGTGGTGCAGGGCGTGGGCTTCCGGCCCTACCTGTACGGCCTCGCCACCGAACTCGCCCTCGTCGGACACGTGACCAACACCCCGGAGGGCGTCGTCGCCGAGGTCGAGGGCACCGCCGCGGCCGTGGCCCGGTTCTGCGACCGGATCGCCGTACAGGCACCCCCGCTGGCCCGGGTGGAGTCCGTCCACCACCGGGAACTGCCCGCCACCGGAGGCGAGGCGTTCACCATCCTCGCCTCCCGCACCGACGGCCCGGCCCGCACCCTGGTCTCCCCCGACACGGCCACCTGCGCCGACTGCCTCGCGGAACTGGCCGACCCGGCCGACCGGCGCCACCGCCACCCCTTCGTCAACTGCACCCACTGCGGCCCGCGCTTCACGATCGTCACCGGTGTGCCGTACGACCGCTCGCACACCACGATGGCCGGCTTCGCGATGTGCCCCGACTGCGCCCGCGAGTACGGAGACCCGGCCGACCGGCGCTTCCACGCGCAGCCCGTCGCCTGCCCGCGGTGCGGGCCGACACTGAACCTGATCGCCCCGGAGACGTACGAGGACCCGGTCGCCGGGGCCCGCGCCCTGCTGGCGCGGGGCGCGGTCCTCGCCGTGAAGGGACTGGGCGGCTACCACCTGGCCTGCGACGCCACGAACGAGGCGGCCGTCCTGCTGCTGCGCCGCCGCAAGGCGCGCGGGGACAAGCCGTTCGCGGTGATGGCCCGGAGCGTGGCCGACATCGAACACCTCGTCCTGCTGGGCCCTGAGGAACGGACCCTGCTCGAAAGCGGTGTCCGGCCCGTCCTACTGCTGCGGCGGCGTCCCGGCCCGTCGTGTGCGGCGGGCACCCCGGTGCCCGCCGAGGCGGTGGCACCCGGCAGCCCCGACCTCGGCGTGATGCTGCCGTACACGCCCCTGCACCATCTGCTGCTCGGCCTGCCCGGTGACCCGGACGGCCCCCGGCTGCTCGTCATGACCAGCGGGAACGTCTCCGGTGAGCCGATCGTCACCGACGACACCGAAGCGCTGGAGCGGCTCGCGCACCTGGCGGACGCCTGGCTCACCCACGACCGGCCGATCCACGTCCCCTGCGACGACTCCGTGGTCCGGGTCTGCGACGGCGAGCCGCTGGTGATCCGCCGCTCCCGGGGGTACGCCCCGCTGCCGGTCGCTCTTCCGCTCCCCGTCCGGCCCGCTCTCGCCGTCGGAGGGGACCTGAAGAACGCCTTCTGTCTCGGGGCGGACCGGCGGGCATGGCTGTCGGCACACATCGGCGACATGGACGACCTCGGTACCCAGCGCGCCTTCGAACACGCGGTGACACAGCTGGAGTCCATCACGGGTGTGCGGCCCGGGACCCTGGCGGCCGACCGGCACCCCGGCTACCGCTCCACGCGGTGGGCCGACCGGAACGCGGCGGGCCGGTCGGTCGTGCGCGTGCAGCACCATCACGCGCACATCGCCGCCGCGATGGCCGAACACGGACTGGACGGCACCCGCCCGGTGATCGGCGTCGCCTTCGACGGCACCGGCCACGGCGACGACGGCGCCGTGTGGGGCGGGGAGTTCCTGCTCGCGGACTACGACGGATTCACCCGGTTCGGGCACCTGGCGTACGTACCGCTGCCCGGCGGCGACGCCGCGGTACGCAGGCCGTACCGCATGGCGCTGTCCCATCTGCGCGCGGCCGGCCTCGCCCGGTCCGCCGGCCTCGCCTGTACGGCAGCCTGCCCGCCCCACGAACTCCGCTTGCTGGAAAGGCAGTTGGAGTGCGACCTGAACTGCGTACCGACGTCCAGCATGGGCCGGCTCTTCGACGCCGTGTCCTCGCTCGCCGGTGTGTGCCAGCGGTCGGGGTACGAGGCGCAGGCAGCCGTCGAGCTGGAGGCGGCCGCCCTGCGGGCACCCGGAGCGGACTCCACCGCGTACGCCTTCGAGCTCACGGACGACGACCCGGTGCGGGCCGACCCGGCACCCGTCCTCGCGGCGATCGTCGCCGACCTTCGGGCGGGTGCCGGGCCGGCCCTGGTCGCGGCCCGTTTCCACCGGGCCGTGACCGGCCTGGTGCGCCGGATGTGCGTGCTCGCGCGGGAGCGGCACGGGCTGGACACCGTCGCCCTGACGGGCGGCGTGTTCGCCAACACGCTGCTCTCCTCGGCCTGTGCCGCCGTCCTGCGCGAGGACGGCTTCACGGTCCTGCGGCACCGCCTGGTGCCGCCGAACGACGGCGGGCTGGCGCTGGGCCAGCTGATGGTGGCCGCCCGGGCGAGAACCACCCACTGAGCAGAAACCACAGCGAGGAGAGGCCCATGTGCCTGGCGGTACCCGGCAGAGTGCTGGACATCGAGGACCGGGACGGCACCCGGATGGCCACCGTCGACTTCGGCGGTGTGGTCAAGGAGGTGTGCCTGGAGTATCTGCCCGACCTCCGGGTCGGCGAGTACGCCATCGTCCACGTCGGGTTCGCGCTGCAGCGGCTGGACGAGGAGTCGGCGAAGCAGACGCTCGAACTCTTCGCCGAACTCGGCATGCTGCAGGAGGAGTTCGGCGACGCCTGGGAGATGGCGGCGGCGGAGGCCGGCGCGGAGCCGGTGGAAGAGGTGCGCAACCAGTGAAGTACATCGACGAGTTCCAGGATCCGGAGCTGGCCCGCCGGCTCCTCGACGACATCCACGCCACGGTGACCAGACCGTGGGCGCTGATGGAGGTCTGCGGAGGGCAGACGCACAGCATCATCCGGCACGGCATCGACCAACTCCTCCCGGAGCAGGTCGAGTTGATCCACGGCCCGGGTTGTCCGGTGTGTGTGACACCGCTCGAGGTCATCGACAAGGCACTGGAGATCGCCTCCCGGCCGGAGGTCATCTTCTGCTCCTTCGGCGACATGCTGCGGGTGCCGGGCACCGGACGGGACCTGTTCCAGGTCCGAGGCGAGGGCGGGGACGTACGGGTCGTGTACTCGCCGCTCGACGCCCTGCGGATCGCCCGCCAGAACCCGGACCGGGAGGTGGTGTTCTTCGGGATCGGCTTCGAGACCACCGCTCCCCCCAACGCCATGACGGTCCACCAGGCCCGCAAGCACGGCATCCGGAACTTCAGCATGCTGGTCTCCCACGTCCGAGTGCCGCCCGCCATCGAGGCGATCATGTCCTCGCCCAGCTGCCGCGTGCAGGGCTTCCTGGCGGCAGGGCACGTGTGCAGCGTGATGGGCGTCGAGGAGTACCCGGAGCTGGCCGAGCGTTTCCGGGTGCCGATCGTCGTGACGGGCTTCGAGCCGCTGGACATCCTCGAAGGCGTCCGCCGGACCGTCCGGCAGTTGGAGCGTGGCGAGCACACCGTCGAGAACGCCTACGCCCGCGCCGTCCGCCCGGAGGGCAACCCGGCGGCCCGGGCCATGCTGGAGGACGTCTTCGAGGTCACCGACCGCGCCTGGCGCGGCATCGGGGTGATCCCCGCCAGCGGCTGGCGACTGTCGCCCGAGTACCGCGACCACGACGCCGAGCACCGCTTCCCGGTCGACGGGATCCGGACCGAGGAACCCGCCGAGTGCCGCAGCGGAGAGGTTTTGCAGGGCCTGCTCAAACCGCACGAGTGCGCCGCCTTCGGCACCCTCTGCACTCCGCGTACGCCGCTGGGCGCCACCATGGTCTCCAGCGAGGGCGCCTGCGCGGCGTACTACCTCTACCGGCGGCTGGACATGCCCGCCACCGCGGCCCGGGAGGCGACCTCCGTTGTCTGACACCACCGATCTCCCCCTGCCCGCCCTCGACGTCGAGGGGTGGACCTGTCCGGCGCCCCTGCGCGACCGGCCCCGGGTCGTCATGGGCCACGGCGGTGGTGGAGCCCTCTCCGCCGAACTGGTCCAGCAGATCTTCGCGCCCGCCTTCGGCGGCGAGGTGCTCTCGCAGATGGGCGACGCGGCCGTTCTGTCGCTGGGCGGGGCCCGGCTGGCGTTCTCCACGGACTCCTATGTCGTACGGCCGCTGTTCTTCCCCGGTGGCAGCATCGGTGACCTGGCGGTCAACGGCACGGTCAACGACCTCGCGATGAGCGGGGCCCGCGCCGCCTACCTCTCCTGCGGCTTCATCCTGGAGGAGGGCGTCGAACTGGACACGGTCACGAGGGTCGCCGAGGCGCTCGGCGCCGCCGCGCGCACCGCCGGCGTGGAGGTGGCCACCGGCGACACCAAGGTGGTGGAGGCGGGCCACGGCGACGGGATCTATCTCAACACCGCCGGCATCGGAGTCGTACCGGCCGGCGTGGACCTGCGACCGCAGCGGGTGGTGCCCGGCGACGTCGTGATCGTCAGCGGCGCCATCGGCGTCCACGGGGTGGCGGTCATGAGTGTCCGCGAGGGCCTGGAGTTCGGGGTGGAGGTCGAGAGCGACTGCGCCGCGCTCGGCGGTCTGGTCGACGCCATGCTGGCCGTCACCCCGGATCTGCACGTCCTGCGCGACCCCACCCGCGGCGGCCTCGCGGCCGCGCTCAACGAGATCGCCGCGGCCTCCGGCACCGGGGTGGTGCTGCGGGAACGCGCCGTACCGGTTCCGCCCGCCGTGGCCAACGCCTGCGCCATCCTCGGCCTGGACCCCATGTACATCGCCAACGAGGGCAAGTTGGTCGCCTTCGTCCCGCGCGAGCACGCCGACGCCGTCCTGGAGGCCATGCGGGCCCACCCGCTGGGCGCGGAGTCCGTGATCGTCGGGGAGGCCGTCGAGGCCCACCCCGGCATGGTGGTGGCCCGCACCGGGCTGGGCGGCACCCGCGTGGTCGACCTGCCGATCGGGGAGCAACTGCCACGCATCTGCTGAGGCCAAGACCCACCGGGGATCACGGGACAGTCCTTGGGGCCGCGCCCCGGACGTCTTTCCGAAAAGGGCGGGTGCCGCACCTGGAAACTGAAAAGAGCCTGGAAACGGGCGCCAAAGGCAACCAAGAGAAATCCTCGAAGAAGTGACGCCGCCCGAGTGATCCTCCTAGGCGAGGCGGGTTATTCCTTAATCGTTTTGTCATATCGGGGGAAGGATTACTTCGTTCATGGCCGAAGGAGATATGGCGGCCAAGCGGAAGGAAGCGCACCATGTGCGCACCTTCCGTCTGATCCCTCCCCAACCTGAGGAAGGTTCTCTTGAACCGTAGAACGATCCGAAACTCGCGCCTCAAGTCCGCAACGCTGGTGACAGCGGGCGCGGCCGCGGTGGCGCTCAGCGTTGTCCCGAGTGCGGCGGCCATCGCCGACGCGGTGGAGAAGCCGGGCGCCGGTCGCCTGGTGGTGGAGGCGCGCCCGGAGGGTGTGTCCGAGGCGGCCGTTGCTGACGCGATCCGCAGGGCTGGTACCGACGGTGTGGCGCCGGTGTACGGCGCCGCGAACTCGGCCACGGACCGGGACCTCGACCCGCACCACCACGCTCAGTCGGGCCCGCGCGGTCCGCAGGGTCCCAGGGGTCCCAAGGGCCATGACGGCAGGCCGGGCAAGCCGGGCAAGCCGGGGCCGCAGGGAGCCCAGGGTGCCAAGGGCGCCCAGGGTGCGCAAGGTGCGCAGGGAGCCCAGGGCGCTCAGGGTGCGCAGGGATCCCAGGGAGCCGTTGGGGCGGGCGTTCAAGGTGCTCAGGGTGCGCAGGGAGCCCAGGGCGCTCAGGGTGCGCAGGGATCCCAGGGAGCCGTTGGGGCGGGCGTTCAAGGTGCTCAGGGCGCTCAGGGTGCCCAGGGCGCTCAGGGTGCCCAGGGAGCCCAGGGAGCCCAGGGTGCCCAGGGAGCTCAGGGCGCGGGTCTCAGCACCTACATCGTGGCCGCCTACTCCGGTGGAGGATCCGGTAACACGGCGACTGCCAACTGCCTGTCCGGCGACGTTGCCACTGGCGGCGGGTTCATTCAGTCCACTGGTTCGCCAGTTGCGAGCCAGCCGGTCGGAGCCGTGGGTTCCGCGGCCACTGGGTGGCAGGCCACCGAGACCGGCGGGAGCGGGATCACCGCCTTCGCGATCTGTGCCGATCTGTAACTCTCGTCTGAGGCGGGCGGCAGGGGCCGTCCGCTCCGCCTGCAAATGAGCGACGGTGCCCCGGGGCCTCGGCCTCGCGGGCGCCGTCGCCCGCATTTTCTGGAGGACCTTTGAGACCGACGGTCTGCCTGAACATGATCGTCAAGGACGAGGCCCCGGTCATCCGGCGTTGCCTGGAGTCCGTACGGCCCTTGATCGATACCTGGGTCATCGTGGACACGGGCTCCACCGACGGCACGCAGAACGTCATCCGCGAGGTCTACCGAGACCTGCCCGGCGAGCTGTACGAGCGGCCCTGGAAGGGGTACGACGTGAGCCGCACCGAGGCGATCGAACTCGCCCGTGCCGACGCGGACTACCTCCTCTTCATTGACGCCGACGACGTGATGGAACTGGAGCCCGGGTTCCGTATGCCGGAGCTGACCCAGGACGCCTACCGGGTCGATATCCGCTTCGGCACCTTCCGCTACTGGCGCCCCGTCCTGGTCTCGACCCGGCTGTCCTGGCGCTATGTCGGTGTCCTGCACGAGCACATCGAATGCGGCTCCCGATTCGGCCTCAGTACCCTCGCGGGCGCCGAAATGGTCATCGTGGGCGGCGGGGGACGACTCAGGAGGGAAGGGATGCGGGCGAAGTACCTGCGCGACGTACAGACCCTCGAAGAGGGCCTGGCCAAGGAACCCGGCAACGCCCGGTACGCCTTCTACCTCGGCCAGAGCCTGCGCGACGCGGGTGAGCTGGAGAGGGCGCTCGAAGCCTATGACCGCAGGGCGACCATGGACGGCTCGGCCGAGGAGACGTACTGGGCCCGCCTCTGGGCCGCGCGACTCGCCGAAAGCCTGGAACGGCCGTCGGCCGAGGTGATGGACCTCTATCTCCGGGCGTACGAGATCCGGCCGACTCGCGCCGAAGCCCTCGGTGACCTCGCACGCCTGTGCCGGGGCGGCTCGCGCTGGCCTCTCGCCCACATGTTCGCGCGGCAGGCGGCACGGATCCCGTTCCCGAAGGACGACCTCCTCGTCGAGTACGGCTGGTACGAGTGGCAGGCACTGGACGAACTCGCGGTGTCCGCGTACTGGGTGGGGGAGTACGAGGAGTCGAAGGAGTGCTGCGAACGACTGCTGGAAAGCGGCAGGCTGCCCGCCGAACATCGTGAGCGTGTGCTCCAGAACCTGGAACTGTCGCGGCGCAACCTGGGCCTGAGCGAACTCGTCACGATCTGAGGCCGCACCCGGTGTCCTAGACCAGCAACAGCCCGCCGCACCGTTCGGTGCCGTCCTTCATGGCGATGAGGTTGGCGACCACGTACGAGATGTTCTTCTCGGAGTGCCACTCTGACGGGAAGTAGGTGGCCAGCCGTGAACTCTGGAACCTGGCCTCGAGGTCGGGCACGAACGCGCGGTACTGGTCGTCCGTGTAGTACCAGAACGAGTTCTCGTTGTAGTACGCGACGTGACTCGGGTCCTGGTAGGCGCCTCGACCGTCGGAGCTCGGAGTGCTGACGAGGAGCATGCCGCCGGGGGCGAGCAGCCGGTACAGCTCGTTGATCAGCGGCACCTTCGCGGGCACGTGCTCGAGGAAGTTCACCGCCCGCAGCAGGCCCACGGAGTCGTCGGGCAGGTCCAGCCGGTCGGGCAGGGTGGCGACGATGTCCACACCCTCACCCGGCTGCTTGTCCACCCCCGTGTAGCCGGGCGGCTTGCGGCGCGCCGAGCCGAGGTCCAGCGCGAGCAGTCCCCTGCGATGGGTCCAGGCGAGGGCGTTGGCCTCGATGTACTTGTCGTACAGGGCGACCGTCTCGCGCTGGATGTGCGCGTTGATCTCCGGGTCGCGCTGGGTGTTGGCGGGGTGCATCCGCTGGAGGTAGAGACAGCGGGGGATGTGGTGGAAGTCGCCGACGTGGAACAGCCGGCACATCAGGTCCTGGTCGTCCAGAACCGTACGGGTGGCGTCGTACCCCCCGGCCTTCACATACGCGTCCCGGCGGAACGCCCGCACGTGGTTGGGCGCGTACCAGATGTACGCGACGTTGTGCGGCGTCGGCGCCATCGACCTGACCTGCAGCAGCGTGCGGCCGTCGACGCGCACCTCCTCGTAGTGCCAGCCGTGCGCCTCGTTGAAACGGTCGTCGTCCCGCTTGCCGTCCTCGGTGATCTGCGCGGTGTTGCTGTAGACGAGGACCGCCTCGGGATGCGCGTCGAAGGCCTTGGCGAGCTCCGCCAGGCAGGCCTTCGCCATCAGGTCGTCGTGGTCGAGCTCCACCAGGATCTCGCCGCGCGCCAGTTCACACGCCCTGCGCTTGGCCGCTCCCACCCCGACGACGTCGTCCGCGATCTCCACCCGGATCCGGTCGTCGGGATGCTCCGGCCGCCATCGGGCGCCGTTGTTGAGCACGACGATCCACTCCCAGTCCGCACAGGTCTGTGCCTGCAGGGTCGCCAGGCACTCGTCGAGGTAACGGGGCCGGTGGCTGGGGGTGAAGACGGAGAACCTCGGAGTGGCGGTCGGCGTCATCTGCTGCTCCCTGAGCCATTTATCATTTCCGCCGACGTTACGAGCAGGCCCGGATGTCATCGCCGTCCGGCAGGCGAAGGGAGATACGGACCACCCGAATGCACGTATGAAATTCCGTAATTCGGGTTCCGTGGACACGAGGCTGGGCCTCGCGCTCATTCCCCGGTTCGCTCAGTCGGCGGCTCGCAGCGCGACCCAGGTCTTGCGATTCACCACACCGTTGGCTCTCAGTCCCTTGGCGCTCTGGAAGCTGACGACCGCGCTCTCGGTGCCGGCGTCGAATTCACCGCTCACACCGCCGCTCCCCACGTCGTACCCCCGTTTGGTCAGCATGCACTGGGCCTGCAACACCCTGTTGCCGCTGTCCCCTTGGAGGGTGCGGCCGCTGCCGTTGTAATAGGTGCACTCGGTGTTCCACGGCTGGGCGGCGGGCGCGGACGACGGAGTGGTGGGTGTCGTGCTCGGTTCCGCGGCCGGGGCGGTGCCGGTGCTCGAGGCGGCCGGGTCGCCGTCGTCGTCGGCAGGAGCGGAGACCTCCGGTCCCCCGGTGGCGTGGCCGACGCCGGTGGCGTCGGGGTCGGCGCGTTCGCCGGACGAACCCTCGGCGGAGGCCCCGTCCGCCGCGTCGGACGCCCCCGGCAGGGCGGCGTTGCCGGGCGAGGCCCCGGGCGCTGCGCCGGTCGCCGTGGGAACGTCCCTGGGGGGAGCGGCAGTTGCCGGCCCGTCCGGCCGTACGAGCACGAACACGCCCGCGGCGACGGCGCACAGGGCCGCGCCCGCGCCCACGGCCAGCACCCGCTTTCCGCGCCGCCGGGAACCGGATCCCTTGACGGTTAACGACCCTGACGCCGTGTGGGCGACCGCGTCCGCCGGCTCCGGCTGCACGGCGGCGGCATCGGGCGGCGTGGACCGGCTCACCGAACCGGGTGGGGAAGCGGGAGACTCGGCGGGCGGCCAGCTGGGCGCGCCCGTGGCGCGGTGGTGGGTGGGGCGCAGCCGGGCAGCCCGCTCGACGGGGATCCGGTGCAGCGTCTCGTAGGCCCGTTGGCGGGCCAGTACCTCGGCGTGGAGCGGCTCGGGCCAGGCGGACGTGTCGACGCGCGCGTCGGCGATCTCCGCCAGCTCCCGTGGCGTGGGGCGCCCGCCGGGCTCCTTTGCCAGACATCGGGACAGCAGCGCGGCGAGTTCCGGATCGGCCGCCGAGACCGCGGAGGTCACCTCCGGATACGGCTCCTCGAACGCCACCCGGTGCATCACGTCGACCCCGGTGCCGTCGCCGAACGGGGCCCGGCCGGTGACCGCGTAGACGAGGGTCCCGGCCAGGGAGAACACGTCCGACGCCGTGTCGCAGTTGCCGGTTCTGAGGTACTCCGGCGACATGTAGGCCGGGGTGCCCACCCGGTTTCCCGTGCCGGTGAGTGCGCTCGCGTCCGCGGCCTTGGAGATCCCGAAGTCGATCAGGTGCACGCCGTCGAGGGACAGCAGGACGTTGGACGGCTTGAGGTCCCGGTGCACCACCCCGGCGTCGGACAGCGCGGCGAGCGCCCGCCCCAGCTCGAGCGCCAGCCGCCACACCGTCACCGCCGGCAGGGCGCCGTCCCCGCGTACGGCCACCGTCAGGTCGAGTCCCGGTACGTATTCGGTGGCCATCCACAGCAGCTCGTCCTCGAACCCCGTACCGCACAGCCGGGGCGCGTACGGCGGCCCCAGCCGGGCGTGCACGGCCGCCTCACGCTGGAAGCGGCGCTGGAAGCGCACGTCCTCGGCGTACTCCGGCCGGATCACCTTCACCGCGAACAGTCCGGGCGTGTCGTCGGCGGTCCGGGCCAGGTAGACCCGTCCCATCCCGCCGCTGCCCAGCAGGGCCAGCGGCACATAGGGTCCGACACGGTCCGGATCACCGACGCGCAGGGGCGAGGCCCCGGTCTGCCGCAGCGCGGCGGACTCGTCCGCCGCAGGAGTCGGTGGGGTCGGCCGCTGGTCAGTCACGGATCTCCCGAAGTGATGTTCGCCGTACGTGAGTTCGCCCTTGGTTCGGAAGAACGAGGCTAGCCGAGTCCCGGCGTGTGCTCAGGGTTTCAAACACTTCTACCCTCCGTGTGCGGCGCCCGGCGCGTCGGTCTGAGTTCAAGCCGCCGCGCGTGGGGCACCCGGTGCGGTGGCAGGTCCGTCCGGGGCCGCCGGAGACGGCTGGAGGTGGACGACATGGGCCATGGTGGGAACGTGATCGACGAACTGGTGACCGATCACCGCGAGGTGGAGGAACTGTTCGGACGGATCGAGGCGCTGCCGTCGGGGCACAGGGACCGCAAGACCCATGCGGAGCAGGTCACGATCGAACTGGTCCGGCACTCGGTGGCGGAGGAGGCCTACCTCTATCCCGCGGTGCGCGAGCACATCGCAGGCGGAGACGTGCTCGCCGACAAGGAACTGAAGGACCACGCCGAGGCCGAGCGGATCATGAAGGACCTGGAGGGGCGGGCGGCGGACGACGCGGACTTCGACATGCTCTTGGCGAAACTGATGCGCGAGATCCGGGAGCATGTGGCCGACGAGGAGCAGAACCTCTTCCCGCGCCTGCGTGCCGCCTGTCCGCCGGAGGCGCTGGACAGTCTGGGGGACAAGGTCCGGATGGCCAAGAAGACGGCGCCGACCCGCCCGCACCCGTCCGCCCCGGACAAACCGCCGGCGAACAAGATGCTGGCCCCGGGCGTCGGCCTGGTGGACCGCCTGCGCGACGCGATGACCGGGCGCGGGAAAAAGAGCTGAGCCTCCTGGTCCGCGGCGGGTGCGGGCCCAGGGTCCGGCGCCCGGGCCGATACGGCCGGTGACGCGCTCGGCGCGACCCGACGGCCGGCTTGACCCGGAGGTCCGTTCCGGGCGCCGCCCTCAGGCGATCAGCGCCCGTCCCGGCCCCAACCGCTGCAGAAGCCGGTCCTGGTGGAGGCCTGCCACCGGGGCGACGAGGTCGGGGTGGCGGAGCAGTGCGGCCGCCCGCCGGTCGTGGTCGTCGGGTGCGGTCAGCCGCCGGAACTCCACCGGCGTACCTCTCGTGTGGTCGCCCCCGGCGAGCATGGTCACCGCGCGGGCGGCGAGTTCGGGATCGGTGAGCAGACAGGCCGCCCAGCTCGCCACGACCTCGTCGACCCAACTGCGCCAGGCCGCGTCGTCGGGGTCCGCCTCCGTGCCGTTCAGCGCGTCGAGGCGGTCCGAGCCGCCGGGGCCGGCGATGCCGACCAGCGCCGCGTCGGTCGGCGTCGGATAGCGCAGCCACGCCGCGACGGTGACCGCCTGCCGGGCCTGCGCCTCGCAGAGGGCGGCGGCGAGTGCCCCGTCGGACGCCGGGTAGGCGCGCGTCAGCCACTGGGTGGTCGCGGCGATGAGCGGGGCGAGGTCTGCGAGCACAGGGGACCGTCCGAACTGCCGTGGCGAGGCGAGTGGGTGCGGGGTTCTCGGGCAACGGTAGCGGAGCTCTGCGCGCTCTCTTGACGTGTACTTGGCATGGTGGCATGTATGGGAGCGCTCCCACATTTTGGGAGCGCTCCCATATTCTCTTGCCTTCTTGGCCTCACTCCTGGAGCCGCAGTGAGAACGACAAGAAGCACGACCGGCATTCCGTCCCGCAAAAGCCCCTTGTCCGGCTTCCTGACCAGGCTGGCAGTCATCCTCGGGCTGGTCGCCCTCGGTGTCCTGGCCCCGACCGCCACCGCCCAGGCCCGGCCCACCGCCGACCTCGCCGCGACCGGGCTGCACATCGGCGACGGGCGCCTGCTGGAGGCCAACGGGAACGATTTCGTCATGCGTGGGGTCAACCACGCCCACACCTGGTACCCCGGCAGAACCCAGCAGTCGCTCGCGGACATCAAGGCACTGGGCGCCAACACCGTGCGCGTCGTCCTCGCCGACGGCCACCGCTGGAGCGCCAACAGCGCTTCGGACGTGGCGACCGTCATCTCCCAGTGCAAGGCCAACCGCCTCATCTGTGTCCTGGAGGTGCACGACACCACCGGCTACGGCGAGGACGCCGCGGCCGGCACCCTCGACCAGGCCGCCGACTACTGGATCGGCCTGAAGGACGTCCTGTCCGGCCAGGAGAACTACGTCGTCATCAACATCGGCAACGAGCCCTGGGGCAACACCGATCCCGCGGGCTGGACCGCCCCCACCATCGCCGCCGTCAAGAAGTTGCGCGACGCCGGCTTCCAGCACACGATCATGGTGGACGCACCCAACTGGGGCCAGGACTGGCAGGGCGTGATGCGCGCCAACGCCCAGTCCGTGTACGCCGCCGACACCACCGGCAACCTGATCTTCTCCATCCACATGTACAGCGTCTTCGACACCGCGGCGGAGGTCACCGACTATCTGAACGCCTTCGTCAACGCCGAACTCCCCATCGTGATAGGCGAGTTCGGCGGTCCCGCCGACCAGTGGGGCGATCCCGACGAGGACACCATGATGGCCACCGCCCAGCAGCTGAAGCTGGGCTATCTGGCCTGGTCCTGGAGCGGCAACACCGACCCGGTCCTCGACCTGGCCCTCAACTTCGACCGCACGCAGCTCAGTTCGTGGGGACAGCGGGCCTTCAACGGAGTCAACGGCATCGCCGGGACCGCCAGGGAGGCCACCGTCTTCGGCGGCGGCAGCCCGGGCGACACCCAGGCGCCGACCACTCCCGGCACCCCGACCGCCTCCGCCGTGACGGCCACTTCCGTGACCCTCACCTGGGCCGCCGCGACCGACGACGTGGGCGTCGCGGGATACGACGTCGTCAGCGTCAGCGGGGGCACGGAGACCGCGGTCGCGGCCTCGGCCTCCGACTCGGTCACCGTGACCGGCCTCACCGCCGACACCGCGTACACCTTCGCCGTCTACGCCCGGGACGCCGCCGGCAACCGCTCGGCCCGCTCGGCGACGGTCGGCGTCACGACCACCACCGCGCCCAGCACGCCGTGTTCGGTCGGCTACCGCGTCGTGGGGGAGTGGCCCGGCGGCTTCCAGGGCGAGATCGTCCTGCACAACCCCGGCACCGCGGCGATCAACGGCTGGAAGCTGGTCTTCTCCTTCGCCGACGGCCAGACGGTCACCAGCATGTGGGGCGGGACGCCCACGCAGAGCGGCGGCACGGTGAGCGTCGCCCCCGCCTCCTACACCTCCACCATCCCGGCCGCCGGCTCGGTCACCGTGGGCTTCCTCGGCAACAAGGGCACCAGCAACACCGCACCGACCACCTTCACCCTCAACGGCAGTACCTGCACGAAGAGTTGACAAGCTCGCGGCCGCCGGCCGGCCGGCGGCACAACGCCGGCCGGCCGGCTCGTGCGGCACCTGGTGCCCCGGCCGGTCTCGCCGGCCGGCCGACCTGTCGACCCGGGAGCCGGAGGGTCCACAGAAATCGCCTTGCCCGGCACCGGGCGGCCGCGTTACGTTCCCCCCACTCTTACGCGACACGCTCTCTCGAAGGAACGCCGCAGAACGGGAGCAGGCCCGCGCACCAGCGCGCGGAGCCAGGAGGGGCGGCAGCTCTGTCCGCATGCCCTCCGAAGGACTGCCCGCATGAAGATCGGCCTCGGCCTTCCCATCGACGACCCCGCCCTGCTGCTGAACTGGGCCCGCCGCGCCGACGCGGCCCCCTTCAGCACGCTCGGCCTGCTCGACCGGCTCGTCTTCCACAACCCCGAACCCCTGGTCACCCTCGCGGCTCTCGCCGGCGCCGCGCACCGCATCCGCGTCCAGACCGAGGTGCTCATCGCGCCCCACCACAACACCGCTCTGCTCGCCAAGCAGACGGCGACCCTGGACCGCGTCTCCGGGGGCCGCTTCACCCTCGGCGTCGGCGTCGGCGGCCGCGAGGACGACTGCCTGGCCGCCGGCATCGAACTCCGCACCCGCGGCCGGCGCCTGGACGAACAGCTGACCCGGCTGCGCCGCACCTGGGCCGGAGAACCGTACGGCGAAGGCGTCGGGCCCATCGGACCCGCGCCCGTCACTCCCGGCGGCCCGGAAGTGCTGTTCGGCGGCTTCGCCCCGGCAGCCGTCGAGCGCGTCGGCCGTTTCGGCGACGGCTTCCTCGGGGCCGCGCTGCCCCCGGAGCACCTCGCCGGCCTGTTCCGCGACGTGGAGCAGGTCTGGGAGAAGTACGACCGCCCCGGCCGACCGCGTCTGGTCGCGCAGATCAGTGTCGCCCTCGGACCGCGGGCCACTCTGGACCGGGCCCGGCGCAGTCTCCTCGACTACTACGAGTTCAGCGGCCGCGCCGCCTACATGGCGGACGGGCTGCTCACCACCCCGCGGAAGATCCGCTCCGCCGTCGCCGCCCTCACCGGCATCGGTGCCGACGAGGTCGTCCTCTACTGCTGGGCCCCGGACCCCGACCAGGTGGACCGCCTGGCCGAGGCGGTGTTCTGACCGCGCCCGGCACGGCCCGGTCGGCTCGCGGAGTCCGGGGCGGGCCGCCCGGCGAGCGATCACCTGGGTGAGGGGACGGCGGCGGCCCGCCCGCCGCCGTCCCCCGAGCCCGGCACCCACGGCGACAATGTGTGTGAAAGGTGAAGCCAAGGTGCCCGTGGGTAAAAGGTGCCGGTGGGTAAGGTGTGGCCATGCCCACGACGCCCCGTTGGCTCAACGACGAGGAACGACGAGCCTGGCTGGCCTACGTCGAGTTCTCCACGCTGCTGGCCGACCATCTCAACCGGCAACTGCGGCGCGACGCCGGCATGACGCACGCCGACTACAGCCTGCTCGCCTTCCTATCGAGGGCCCCCGAGGGCTCTCTCGGCATGTCCGAACTGGCCCAGCGTCTGAAGATCACCCGCAGCCGGCTCACCCACGCGGTGAACCGGCTGTGCGAGGACGGTCTCGTGGACCGCCGGGAGGACCCCGCCGACGGCCGCGGACAGCTCGCCGTGCTGACCGAGCAGGGAAAGGCACTGCTGGTGGAGATCGCCCCCGGCCATGTGGAGGCGGTCCGCCGGGCGGTGTTCGACGCGCTCACCCCCGAGCAGGTACGGCAGTTCGGCGAGATCGGCGAGGCCATCAGCGACGCCCTGCACCGGGTCGACAGCGCCCACGCCGACCCGGCGGTGCTGCCCTGGCGCCGGCGCTGAGGCCCGGCGGTTCGCAGGCGGCCGTCAGGAGGCCGGCGGACCGCCTCTGACGGCGTCCACGGACATGTTCACGGACATATGGATGGGCCCGGGATCGAGAAGAACCGCCCCGCGGCCCGTACACCTGGTGGTACGGGGCTGCCCGCCCCCTCAAGCACACGCCAACGATCCAAGGGACGTACCTCGTGAACGCAACCGCCGCCATCGGTGTCACCGGCCTCGGCGTGATGGGCCGAAACCTCGCGCGCAACTTCGCCCGCAACGGGTACACCGTCGCCGTCCACAACCGCAGCGCCGGCCGCACCCGGGCGCTCGTCGAGGAGTTCGGTCACGAGGGCGCGTTCGTCCCCGCCGAGTCGGCCGAGGAGTTCGTGGCCGCGCTCGAGCGCCCCCGCCGCCTGATGATCATGGTCCAGGCGGGCGCCGTCACCGACGCCGTCATCGACGAGTTCGCCCCGCTCCTGGAGCCCGGCGACATGATCATCGACGGTGGCAACGCCCACTTCGCCGACACCCGCCGCCGCGAGGCCGCCCTGCGCGAGATGGGCCTGCACTTCGTCGGCACCGGGGTCTCCGGCGGCGAGGAGGGCGCGCTCAACGGTCCTTCGATCATGGTCGGCGGCTCCGGCGAGTCGTACGACGTCCTCGGCCCGATGTTCGACTCCATCAGCGCGAAGGTGGACGGCGAGTCCTGCGCCACCCACATCGGCACCGACGGCGCCGGACACTTCGTCAAGATGGTCCACAACGGCATCGAGTACGCCGACATGCAGCTCATCGCCGAGGCGTACGACCTGCTGCGCCAGGTCGCCGGGTACACCCCCGCCGAGATCGCCGACGTCTTCCGCACCTGGAACCAGGGCCGGCTGGGCTCCTACCTGATCGAGATCACCGCCGAGGTCCTCGCGCACACCGACGCCCTCACCGGCCTGTCGTTCGTGGACATCGTGACCGACGCCGCCGGCCAGAAGGGAACCGGCCGCTGGACCGTGCAGACCGCCCTGGACCTGGGCTCCCCGGTCACCGCCATCGCCCAGGCCACCTTCGCCCGCGCCGCCTCCGGCCAGCGCGAACTGCGCGCCGCCTACGCCGGACTGCCCGGCGGCACCACGCCCCCGCTCAGCCGCACCGAGGCCGCCCGCTTCACCTCCCAGGTCGAGCACGCCCTGTACGCGTCGAAGGTGATCGCCTACGACCAGGGCTGGAAGATGATCCAGGACGCGGCCGCCGAGTTCGGCTGGAAGATCGACCTCGGCGCGGTCGCCCGGATCTGGCGTGGTGGCTGCATCATCCGCGCCTCCTTCCTCGACCGCATCCGTGCCGCGTACGCCGCCGACCCGGAGCTGGTCAGCCTCCTCGGTGAGATGGAGTTCGCCATGGAGATCACCGACGCGCAGGTGCCCTGGCGGGAAACGGTCGCATCCGCCGCCCGGCGCGGCATCCCCGTCCCGGCGTTCTCCGCCGCGCTCGCCCACTACGACACCCTGCGGGCCGGCCGGCTGCCCGCCGCCCTGCTCCAGGGCCAGCGCGACTACTTCGGCGCCCACACCTACGGCCGCACGGACCGCCCCGGCGCCTTCCACACCCACTGGGCCGAGCCCGGCCGCCCGGAGACGTCGGCCTGACAGCCCACGGGACGGAACCGGAAACAAACCTTACGGTCCGGGCGGCGTCCGCCGCCCGGACCGTAAGGTTTCCTGCCCCTGCGCGAGGCATCCGGTCGAACGGGCCGTGAGTGCCCGTTTCCGAACCGGCTTTCTGGGCCGTTGGGCAGGTCTGGGCTGACAGGGTGGCCAGGGCCGGCGGGCCGCTGATCGAGCGGCGTTGTCCCGGGTGCGGTGTGCCGTGTTCGCGGCCGCCCAGGTGCCGACCCGCTGGCACCTCTTCGTGGTCAGATGCGGGGAAAAGTTGTCGCAGACGATCGCGTGGAGAAGCACGGCGTCTTGCGCTCCGACCCGGAGCACGGCCGCGACCTCCCGGCGTCCGCTCCCTGCTCTCCGCCACGGCGGCGACGGCCCACGCCACGCTCCGCGAGGCGACCCGGATCCTCCGCGAGGCGACCCGGGTCGTCGCCGAACTCCCGGAGGAACAAAGCCCGTTGACCCGCTTAGTGATCCTCCTGCACGCCCATCGCCTGAGCCGGGCGTAGGCGATGGGCGTGGCGGTCACCCGCCGCCCAGTACGGGACAGCCCGCTCACCTGCCTACGCCTGCTGGCCCAGGCGCACCGCCCGGACCTGGAGTTGCACACCCTCGGGGGCCCGGAGCGGTAAGGAACGGCCGGCAGCCGCGCCCGGGACAGCCCCGGACAATCCTGGACCGACCGCGCGGCTCGCGGCTACGCGGCCCGGTGGAAGAAGAACGGGTCGATCGACGGCGGCACCCGCGTGACGTTGTCCAGATCCAGCAACTGGTGGTGTACGAAGTCCGCGTGGCGCTGATACGACACACCGGCCGGGAAGTTGGCGTGGTCGGGGGTGTTGTTCCCCGAGAACACGCCGTAGAAGTCCCGGCCGATTGTGAGCAGCCGCATGTAGTCGCCGAGGAAGGGCAGCCCCTGCCGCTGCGGAACATTGGCGAGCGCCTGGTGCAGCACCTGATGCTCCGCCGGGCTCTGCCAGTCGTCGGCGGTCAGCTCGATCGCCGTCACCCACTGTGCGTGCGTGAACTGCTGGTACGCCAGGCCGGTCAGGGAGTCCGAATTCACCGCCAGCGCCGGGTTCTTGGCATCGGTGATGGTGCGGACGTCGGACGACCAGTGCTGGCCGTGGTCGGTCGAATGCCGTACATGCAGGGTGTAGTCGGTCCCCGTCAGTCCGCCGACGCGGTCGCACCACGCGACCCAGACGCTGCCCGAGTCCGTGGGGTCGACCGCGATCGAGAGATCGCTGCCCAGGCGCTCCTGTCCCATGATCGCGTTGAACTTCACGAACCTCCCGGTCGCCACCCGCTGGCCGACCGTGTGGTCCACCGTGTCCGTCAGATCCTGGAACCGGGACGGCCCTACACCTCCGTTGTCGTCCCGGGTGACCACGACGTCGAAGGTGACGTTCGAGCCGCTGCGGGCCTGCCAGCTCTGGAAGGCCGCGTACACGGTCCCGTCGGGATGCAGGGCGATCCGTACCGGTGGCCCGTCCTGTCCCGAGGTGGGGCGCGCTTCGATCGGGGTGGGTGTGAACCCGGCCGGTGCCGGCGCGGTACGGGCGTCGTCCGAGACGTCCACGGTCGCCGTCCGCGAAGTGCTCTGCCCGAAGTCGTTGTTGCCGACGTAGACGCGGTCGCGGGTGCCGCCGTTCACGCGGACGCTCCCGGCCACCACCCACGGCTGGTCCTCCTGGTCCCGCGAGACGAGAATCGCCATGGGCGCGGTCGAGCCGATGCCCGTCGAGCGCAGGATCTGCATACGGGTGATGCCGTCCACGGCTGCCTGCCCGTTGAGGATGCCCGCGTACAGGGCGCCTCCCGTCGAGGCGAAACCGACCGAGATGTCCCCGGTGCCCAGGCCGTCGGCGCCGCCGGGGACTATGCTTCGCAGCGTCCAGGTGTCGCCGCCGTTGGTCGAGACGTAGACCGGGGCGAGGGGACCGCCCATCGGATCGGGGGTGAACGCGGTCGCGACGATCTCGTTCGGCCGCTCGGGGTTGACCGCGATACTCGGTTCACCGTCCTGGCTGACGTCGCCGCTCAGCGCGACAGGGGTGATGTTGACGACCTCGAGGGTGGACATGTGGGCTCACCTCCGCGCGGACTGCAGGGTTTCGAGCTTCTGCACCGGCTGACGGTCTTCGGGGTGCAGGAGCTGGTACGGCGCCCACTTGCTCAGGTCACCTTCCGTGGCGTGCAGGATCCACATCCCCTCCTGCTGGGCCTTCGGCTTGGGCACCTCGTACCAGCGGAAGTCCAGGCTGTTGGGGTAGAGCACGGAGACCGGTCCCGGGGACAGCTCCCCTTGTTCCACGTACCCCACGTCGAGTTGCGCGCGCCACCAGTCGGGGGCGTGCTCCGTGGACGGCTCGCCGCCCATCTGTTCCAGCGCCACGACGGTGCCGACGACCACCGCGTCCGCTTCGTCGGCATGGGCGACCATGTCGGTGGCCGCGATGTCGCGCTGCACCGCTGAGAACGGCATCGCGTCGGCTGTCCTGGCCGCGAGGGAGACATGCTCCTGGACGGCGTCGGCGGGCAACCGGCCGACTTCCGCGACGGCCAGGCCTTCGCCGTAGACCGTTCCCCGGGTGAAGAAAGCGGCCGCCTCTCCGACGACCGGCGGATCGATCTCGTCCGACAGTTGAACGGTGACCTCACTGCCCGCGAGCCGCCTGAAGGCGTCCGGCGCGTGCAGTACCTCGTCCACCTGGACCACGGCCGTCCGTTCGTCGGCCGGCACGTTCGCCATCCGCGCGTCACCGAGACGGGTGACCGTCCCGAGGAAACTCAGCGGGGCCTTGCGGACCAGTTCGGTGACATCCTCAGGCATGGCGTTCCTCCTTTCCCCTGGGCACCGCTCGCCCACCGCGCGTCTACCGCGCGGTGGAAGCGGTCGCCGGATGAGTTCTGCGCCACTCGATCCGCGCGCCGAGGGCGCACAGGACGGCGATCAGGGCCGTGACGGCCACGATGAGCCATTCGACCACGCCGCTCCCGGCATCCGGATCGAAGCCGAAGACGATCTCGATCCAGTCGCGCCAGATGAGTGTCACCAGGAAGAGCAGCGCGGAAAGGCCGCCCAGGACGGTCTCCACCCAGAAACGCTTGCGCATCGGGCTCGGACGAGGCAGAGCATGGAAAGCCATCTCGTAGCCTCCCCTCTCGGGTTCCGGCGCCCGTCGACACCGCTGCCCTGAGAACAGGAAGGGGGACTGGGCCGCCACGGGGGAACTGCGTGGTGCGCCGACGCCGACTGCGCGAGGCACCGGCCGGGTGCATCAACGTGCACCTACGAGGCATATGCACTACATATACGAGTCTCCGTGCACCCCTGCCTCAGGTCAAACCGGAGCCGTGGCCCGCCCGGCTGCCTCAGGCCGAACCTGAACCGGAGTCAGCCCGGCGCAGCCGCGCCGCCCGTCACCGTGACCGGACGCTGTTCCTCCTTGTCCGTGCCGGTGCGGCGGAGTTCGGCAAGGACCTCGCCCGAGGCCCCATGAAGAGGTACGACAGCCCGAACCCGGCGAGGACCACCGCCGCCCCGCCCAGGGCGTCCAGCACCCAGTGGTTGCCGATGGCGACGATCGCGGAGACGGTGAAGAGCGGATGCAGCAGCCCCAGCGCCTTCATCCACCACTTCGGCGCGACGATCGCGATGACGAGCCCGCACCACAGCGACCACCCGAAGTGCAGCGAGGGCGTCGCCGCGTACTGGTTGGTCAGCGCCGTGAGCGTGCCGTAGTCCGGCTTGGAGAAGTCCTGGACACTGTGCACCGTGCCGATGATGCCGAGGCCCGGCATCAGGCGCGGCGGGGCCAACGGGTAGAGCCAGAAGCCGACGAGGGCGAGCAGCGTGGCGAAACCGAGGGTCGCGCGCGCCCAGCGGCAGTCGACCGGCCGCCGCCAGTGGAGGACACCGAGGACGCTCAGGTCGTTCCGCCACCCAGCCAGGGTGACGGCCACGCGCCGCCCGGCACGGCACCCGGACGGCGCGTCACGTCACAACAGGGCAAACGTTGCCGGCTAAGGCACCAGGTGTATTGACCCGCAGCGTTGTTGACACGGCTGATCGGTGGCCGGCCGCCGAGTGCGGTGTGGGAGCGGTGGTGGTGGAGATGCGAACGGTGGCGGCGAGCTTCACAGGGTCGCCGGTGAGGACGCTGTTGTCGGTGGCATCCAGGTAGCGGCGGGTCCGCGTTGACACGACGTTGGCGTAGCCCGCCGCCGGGATCTGCTCCGGGCCGCCGGCCGTACGCGCGCCCGCGATCGCGCGTCAGCGCGTCGTTGGCCGGCGTGTGTCCCCTTTCGTCCCGCGGTTCGCTGACGTCGTGTCACAGGCGCGTGACAGCGGAGTCCTGGATGTGAGACGCGACGAACCAACCGGGTCCGAGTGATCATCATCATGATCGTAAGAACGCGGTAAACGAGCACAACCACCCAGTGCCCCGCGTCCGTTGCCCTGGAAGGGAACCCCGCCATGAACCGTCGTCTGCGCAACGCCCTCGCCGTCACCGCCGTCCTCGGCGCGAGCCTGCTGATGACCGCGTGCAAGGGCGACATCACGGCGTCGGCGTCGGACGAAGGGTCCTCCGGGGCGTCCGCCTCCGCGAGCGCCTCGGGCGCCTCCGGCCAGTCGACCCCGACCGCGTCCACCGGCAGCACGGGCAGCAGCGGTTCGAGCACCTCGGGCGGTTCCGGTTCCGGCTCCTCAGACTCGGACGACAGCGACACGGGCTGGGACAAGACCGGCGTCGGCCAGTCCTGCGGTTCCAACGACCTCGACTGGAGCTACAACCTCGAGACCCAGGGCGGCGGTTACTACCTGATCAAGGTCAAGGCGAAGTCCGGCATCACCTGCACCCTGCCCCAGTCCCACCCGGTCGTGGCCTTCGGCTCCGACGGCACGGAGGCCTCGGCCGCCGAGCGGTACAGCGACGACCAGATCACCTTGAGCGGCACCACCACCGCCTACGCCGGTGTGGTCACCAAGCCCACCAACACCAACGACGCCCCGCAGTACGACGGCCTCATCGTCTCGGTCTCCGACGACGACGACAACCCGCTGACCCTGGACACCGGCTCGAACGAGGTCGAAGCGCCGATGGTCAGCAACTGGCACACCAAGGCCGCGGACGTCGTCGGCCCCCTCCTCTGAGTCGCCCCGTGCCGTCACTCCCCGGCCCTGCGGCGTACCGGGGATGCCGGTAATGAGCGAAGTCGAGTGGACGCTGCTGTGGATCGAGAACACTGCCAGCCAGCTGACCGAGGGCCGGTCGTAGGTAAGCCGGTGGGGGCGAGCAGTGCTCTGGCCTGCCGTGGTCGGGCTCGTGGTCAGGGCGAGGCTCAGGGCGTGTCGCCGGAGTAGTAGAAGCGGCAGCTCACACCCGCGCCGGGCGTGCGGGGTTCACCGGGGCGCGGGTCGTACAGGGCGCGGCCCCCGGGGAACCGCCCGAGCTCGGTGGCCAGGGCAACCCCGTCGTCGACTTCCACGGTCCGCCATCCGTGGATGTCCAGCAGCAGGCCGTCCAGCGGTCCGCCGACCAGTTCGGCGTAGGTCCGGTGCGGGAGCGGGCCAGGGTTGAGGGCGTCGTGGTCCGCGCCGTAGAACGTGGCCGTTCACCAGCTGCTCGTCTCCGTTCATCCGTCCAGCCGTGCTGGGTCAGCTGCGCCGGCGTCGTGGTCGCCGCGGTGATCCGCCAGTTCGGGCGGGCGCGGTGGTGGAAGGCGGCCTCCCTGGTTGCCGGGGCCGCGCTGCACCAGGGTCCGGAACGCGAAAAGGGCCCGGGTTTCACCGCCGTCGCGGTGAAACCCGGGCCGGGGGTAGGGGGTCTTGTGGCTCCGGTTTCGGGCGCAGGATGCTGGCGCCGGCACTCCCAGAGCTTAGGGAGAAGCGGCCATGGGGGGAGCATGGACCCGATCGAGCGGCGTATACACGTACGTGAGCGCGAGGTTGGGCCACAACTCATCCGCGAGTATCTGGCGCGCCGGGCAGCGGAGGACTACGCGGATGCCGGACGATCGGCTATCAGGACCGTGTGGGCTGGAAGCTCTATTGCGCGGATTTCGGCCCGGACGAGAAGTGCATATGGCTCACGTCTCGCGGCGAGCTGCTAAAGCGCGACCTTGCGATGCCCGAGGTAGGCAACTGGTACTACTACTGGGCCTTCGTGCAGTGGATGGACATCCCGGAACGCCGACGCAAGTCCTTGATCAAGGCACTGACCAAGGACATCACCGTAACCAACTTGACCGACCCATGGGTTTGAGTGGCGGTCGGCACGCTCAGGGGTCGACCACAGCGGATTAGGCGTGGAGGGCACGTCCTCCTACGGAGCCGGCTTCACCCGCGCCGCCCGCACGGCGGGCCTGCAGGTCATCGAGGTCAACCGGCCCGACCGGGCCGAACGCCGCCGCATCGGCAAGTCCGACCCCATCGACGCCTACGCCGCCGCCCGCGCCGCCCTGTCAGGACGGGCCTCCAGTGCCCCCAAGGACGACACCGTCGCCGGCATACGCGCTCTGCACAACGCCGCCCGCTCCGCCGTCAAGGCCCGCACCGCAGCCCTGAACCAGATCGGCCACCTCCTCATCACCGCCCCCGAGGCCATCCGCGCCGCATACGGCCGGCTCAAAGGAACGGACCGCACCCGACACCCTGGCCCGCCACCATCTCCACCCTCGAACGCGGGATCCGCCGAGATCAGGTTGCTGCTCTGAGCCAAACATGCGCGGCTGGCTCAGTGGCTGAGATTTCTAGAACCGTGGCTTCACCAGCATCAGCGAGCACTGCCCGCACTCCAGTAATGCGGACTGCACAGGTTTCGAGTTCGGCGCATGATACTGAGCCCTGACGCCCGGAACGTCCTTGAAGGCCTCCTGTTCCGCGCGCGGCTCAGCCCCGCGGCACCGCCGACTGCCGGATCACGAGCTGCGTGCTCAGTACCACATGGTCGTCCCCGGAGACCCGTTCCTCCCGCTCCAGCGCCAGCCGTACGGCGGTCCGGCCCAGGTCCTCGTAGGGGACGCGGACGGTGGTCAGGGCCGGTGTCAGATCGGCGGCGAACGGCACGTCGTCGTAGCCGATCACCGAGACGTCGTCGGGCACGCCGAGGCCGAACTCGCGCAGCGCGGCCAGCGCCCCGAGGGCCACCATGTCGGTGCCCGCGAAGACGGCCGTGAACTCCACCCCGGCGCGCAGGGCGTTCCGGGTGCGCAGATAGCCCGAGGTGCGGGTGTACGGACCGGGCACGTCCAGTTCCTTCTCGTACGGCACCCCGTGCGCGCGCATCGCGTCCTGGTGGCCGGTCCGGCGCTCCTGGGCGGTGCTGAGGGTCGGTTCGCCGCCGAGGAAGAGGACGCGCCGGTGCCCGGCGGCCATCAGATGGGTGGCGGCCTGGAAGGCACCGCCGCGGTTGTCGTACTCGATCACCGTGGCCGGCAGGCCCCCGGGCAGCGGCGGGCGGCCGACCAGAACCAGCCGGGACCCCGCCGAGGCCAGGCCCTTCGCGTATCCGGCCATGCGCGCGTGGTAGGCGTCGTCGATGTCCGCGCCGCCGACGAGCACCACCGCGGCCGCGTGCTGCTCCCGCATCAGCTGGACGAGGTCGTCCTCGCGGGCCGGGTCCCCGTGGGTGGCGCAGACCAGGCTGAGCCGCCCGCGGGCCGCCGCCTCCTGCTCGACCCCGGCGGCCACATGGGCGAGGGAGGGGCCGGTGATGTCGCGGATGACCAGCGCGACGGGGCCGGGGACGCCGCCCGACAGCGCCTTGGCGTGCACGTTCACCACGTAGTGCAGTGCCTCGACGGCGGCCGTCACCCGGGCCCGGGTCGCCTCGGAGACCGGGTAGTTGCCGGCCAGGGTCCGCGAGACGGTGGCCACCGACACGCCGGCCCTGGCGGCGACGTCGCGGATGGTGCTGGGCTTGTCCTGGCCGGCGGTGCCGCGGCGGCGCTTTCCGCCGCCCGTGGGACGTCGGCCCGCACTGTCTGCGGTTGCGTGATCCGTCACGGCCCGACGTTACTGCATCGGGGTCGGCACCAGGGGTGCCGAGACGGGAAAGCGCCTTACCGGAAGCCAGAAAACGTTTCCTGCCGCCCTCGCCCCCATCACCCCGGCGCGCCGCGCCACCGCCCGGCCGGGTGGACGCGGCTGGACAGCCCTCAGAGGCTCGTCGCCGGATACGTCGGGTATTCCACCCCGGTGACGTGCTGGACGACGCGGACGACCTGGCAGGAGTATCCGAACTCGTTGTCGTACCAGAGGTAGAGGATGGCGTTGTCGCCGTCGACCTTGGTGGCGCCGGCGTCGATGATCGAGGCGTGGCGTGAGCCGATGAAGTCCATCGAGACCGCGTCGGGCGCCGTGGTGAAGTCGATCTGGCGCCTCAGCGGCGAGGTCAGCGAGACCTCGCGGAGGTGGTCGAGGACCTCCTCGCGGGTGGTCTCGCGGCCGAGCCGCAGGCTGAGGATCGCGATCGAGACGTCCGGCACCGGGACCCGGATGGAACTGCCGGTGATCGGCGCCTTGAGGTCGGGCAGCGCCTTGGCGACTGCGGAGGCCGCGCCGGTCTCGGTGATGACCATGTTCAGCGGCGCCGAGCGGCCACGGCGGTCGGCCTTGTGGTAGTTGTCCAGCAGGTTCTGGTCGTTGGTGAAGGAGTGGACGGTCTCCACGTGGCCGCGGAGCACGCCGTACTCGTCGGCCATCGCCTTCAGCGGCGGGACGATCGCGTTGGTGGTGCAGGAGGCGCAGGACAGGATCCGCTCGTCCGGCTTGACGGTGTCGTGGTTGACGCCGTGGACGATGTTCGGGACGTCGCCCTTGCCCGGCGCGGTGAGGACGACCTTGTCGATACCGGGCCGCAGGTGCTTCGACAGGCCCTCGCGGTCGCGCCACTTGCCGGTGTTGTCGATCAGGACGGCGTTGCGGATGCCGTACGCGGTGTAGTCGACCTCGGTCGGGTCGTCGGCGTAGATCACCGTGATCTCGTTGCCGTTGGCGATGATCCGGTTGTTCGCCTCGTCGACCGTGATCGTGCCCTGGAACTGGCCGTGGACGGAGTCGCGGCGCAGCAGCGAGGCGCGCTTGACGATGTCCTCGGCGGCCCGCTCGCCGCCGCCGCGCACCACGATGGCGCGCAGCCGCAGACCGTTGCCGGAGCCGGACTTCTCGATGAGCAGGCGGGCCACCAGCCGGCCGATGCGGCCGAAGCCGTACAGGACGACGTCGCGCGGCTCGCGGCGGTCGATCTTGTTCGCGCCCGTGGCGCCGGCGACGGCCTCGGCGGTGAACTCCAGCACCGACAGACCGCGGTCGTCGGCCCGGTGGGCCTCGGCGAGGATGCCGATGTCGATCTGCGAGGGGCCGAGGTCGAGGGTGGTGAGGGCCTCGAGGAACGGCAGGGTCTCGGTGACCGAGAGTTCCTCGCCCGCGATCTGCCGGGCGAACCGGTGGGTCTTGAGGATGCTGACCACCGACCTGTTCACCAGGGAGCGGCTGTGCAGCAGGATCGTCACGTCCCGCTCGCGGTGCAGCTTCCCGATCATCGGGATCATCGACTCCGCGATCTCCTCGCGGTTCTTCCAGTTGGTGAACGAGTCGTCGTTGAGCGTCACGGGCCTATCTTTCGAGCTAGGTGGCGCTCAGATGCTAACCCGATGGTCATTTGATCATTCAAGCGGGGGTCCGCTCAGGTGTGCAGGGGGCCGGAACGGACGCCTCGGCGGGGGAGGGCGGAGGCGTCCGCCCCGGTCTCCGGTCGGGGGAGGGCGGGGCTGTGGGGTCAGGCCTCCTCGGGCGCCCGCTGCCGGCGCGGGACGGCCAGGGCGCACAGCGCGCCGGCGAAGACCACCGCGACACCGATCCACACCGCCGGGTGCAGGCCGTCGACGAACTGCTGCGGGCTCTCGGTGCTGCCGTACGCCACGAACACCGTGCTCAGCACGGCGATCCCGAGCGCGCCGCCGATCTCGCGGACCGTGGTGTTGGCGCCGGACGCCTTGCCCGCGTGTTCCCTGGCGACCGAGCCGAGCACGACCGCGGCCGTCGGTGCGAACACGAAGCCCATGCCGGTACCGGCCACGATCATGGGCCCGACCAGGGACGAGTACGCCGTGTCGACGTCGGCGGCCAGGTTGATCCAGCCCAGGCCGACGCCCTGCAGGAAGAGCCCGAGTGCCATCAGCCGGCCGCCGCCGACCTTGTCGGTGAGCAGGCCGGCGACGGGGGCGACGAACATCGGCATCAGGGTCCAGGCGAGAGTGCGCACCCCCGCCTCCAGTGGGGTGCGCGCAGGCACGATCTGGAGGAACTGGGCGAGCAGGAACAGTGAGCCGAAGACGCCGAAGTACATCGTCGCGGACACGATGTTGGTGAGGGTGAAGGAGCGCACCTTGTAGAAGGACAGCGGCAGCATCGGCTCGGACACCCGGGCCTCCCAGGCGACGAACACCGCCAGCAGTACCGTGCCCGCCGCGAACGCGCCCAGCACCTTGCCCGAGGTCCAGCCGTCCGCCTCGCCGTGCACGATCGCCCAGACCACCGCGCACAGACCGGTCGCCGCCAGCGCCATGCCGACCAGGTCCAGCCGGACGCCGGGCAGCGAGCTCTCGCGGAGCGCGAACAGCACCAGCGGGATGGCGATCACACACACCGGCACGTTGATCCAGAAGATCCACCGCCAGTCCAGGCCGTCCAGGACGGCGCCGCCGACCACGGGGCCCATCGCCACGGCCAGACCGCTCACGCCGGACCACACGCCGAGCGCCATGCCGCGCAGCCGCTCGGGCACCGCCTGCGAGAGCAGGGTCAGGGACAGCGGCATCACGGCGGCCGCGCCGAAGCCCTGGACGGCACGGAAGGTGATCAGCTGGGTGCTGGTGTCGGCGAGGCCGCAGCCGATCGAGGCCAGCGTGAACAGGGCGATCCCGAGCACGAACACCAGTCGCCGCCCGAACCGGTCGCCGAGCGCGGCCCCGGTCATCAGCAGACAGGCGAAGCTCAGGACGTACGCGTTGACGAACCACTGCAGTTCCTGCGTGTTCGCCTTCAGGTCGACGGCCAGCGTGTGCAGGGCCGTGGAGACGACGAGGTTGTCGAGCGCGACCATGAACATGGGCACGCTCGCCGCGACGATCGCCGGCCAGAGGGGTGCCCGGCGGCCCTCGGTGGACGGGGTGGAGGCGGCCGCCCCGTCGAGGACGGGGTTCTCTTCGGACAGCGTCATGGTGAGGGTCTCTCTCGGGTGAGGGGTGTCAGGCACCGGCGCGTTCCTGCTCCGCGAGGCGCCGCCGGGTGTCCTCCCGGTCGATCGGCAGGTCCGCCGCGGGGACCTGCCAGAAGGTGAAGGTGCGCTCGAGGGGCTGGGCGATCAGCGAGGCGCCGTACGCGCCCGGCGCGCCGGACACCTGCTTCCACGCGAGCAGGGACTTCAGGAAGACACGTGGCACGTCGTCGAGCGAGCGGACCTCGAACCGGGACGCCATGGCGAACGCGTCGGTGTCGGATGCGGGGGTGCTGACAGTGGTCCAGCGCAGGGTGGGCATGGCTGCGGCCTTCTCTCCGAAGACACGGGGAAATATTGGATACCTCTACTATCTATGTTAGACAGTAGAGGTATCCAGTTTTCAAGTGCGGGGCCGAACGAAGTCGGAGCGGAACCGAATGCGCATCTCCGAGTTGAGCCGCCGCAGCGGCGTCTCCGTGACGACGATCAAGTACTACCTCCGCGAGGGCCTGCTCCCGCCCGGCCGCCAGACGGCCGCCACCCAGGCCGAGTACGACGACCAGCATCTGCGCCGGCTCCGCCTGATTCGCGCCCTGACCGGCGTACGGGGCCTGTCCGTCAGCACCACCCGTGAGGTGCTGGACGCCCTCGCCGAGCACACCGGCGACACCCACCGACTGCTGGGTCTCGCCCTGGGCTCGGTCCGGGTGGGGGACCAGCCCGCCGAGGACGCCCCTGAGTCGGCCGAAGTCGACGCCCTCGTCGAGGAGTTGGGCTGGGACGTGCATGAGAAGGCGCCCGCCCGCACCACCCTCGCCGAGACCCTGCGCTCACTGCGCGCCCTGGGTGTCCCGCTCGACTGGCGGACCCTCCTGCCGTACGCGCACCTCGCCGAGCGCACCGCGGTCCTCGATCTCGACCAGCTCAAGGGGCTCGAAGACCCGTTGGAGACCGCCGAACGCGCCCTGCTGCTGACCGTCCTCCTGGAACCCGCGCTGATGGCCCTGCGGCGCATGGCCCAGGAGAACGAGTCGGCACACCGCCACACGACCTGACGGCCGAACCCCACAGAAATGACGGTGCCTCACCGAGGTCCGCCACGAGGGCCGCACCGCCGTCCACGGCACTCTCGCGCCCGACGGCGTCGGCGGGTGGTACCGCCGCTCGCCGCTCACGTCGACGCCAGTGCCTCCGTAGGAGGAAGGCGTGCCGCGCGGACCGAGGGATAGACGCCGGCCGCCATGCCGATCAGCACCGCGCCGAGGCATCCGCCCGCGACCGAGAGCAGGGGGATCACCGTCGGCCAGCCCTGGTAGGCCGCGTAGCCGATGTCGGCCAGGACGCCGAACAGGGTTCCGGCGACGGCGCCGAGCAGCGACAGTCCCACGGACTCCGTGAGGAACTGGACGCGTATCTGACCGCGGGTCGCGCCCAGCGCCCGGCGGAGCCCGATGTCCTTTCGGCGCTCCAGGACCGAGATGACCATGGTGTTCGCCACGCCGATTCCACCGACCAGCAGGGCGACACCGGCCAGGCCGAGGAAGAGGGAGGAGAAGGTGTTCTGCGTGGCGCGCTTGGCCGCCAGGGCGTCGGACGGGCGGCTGACCTGGACCTGACCGGGCTGCTCCGGGAACACGGTGGCGGGAAGTACGCTCCGTACGTCCTCCAGATAGGTCTCCCGTGCCTTGACGTAGATCACCGTGGGGTTTCCCTCGAAGCGCAGTGTCTTCTTGGCGGCCGGCCATCCCGTCAGCACGGCGTTGTCGAGGTCGTTGGCCAGCGGTATCGAGTGCAGGATGCCGATCACGGTGAACCACGACTTGTTGATCTGTATCTGTGGAGCCGGGTCGTTCTCGGGGATTTCCCCGATGCCGAGTTGGCCGGCGGCCCGGTAGCCCAGTACGGCCGTGGGGAACTGTTCGTCGGCGGCGCTGAAGAACCTTCCCGAGAACACCTTTCCGCCCACCACGCTCAGCAGATCGCGTCGTGCCGCGAGCACGCTGAGTCCCGCACCGGAGAAGTCGTCGTCACCGATGAGGTCGGAACGCCGGACCTCGGCATGGGTGTTGGCCACCGCGCTCACCTCGGTGACCGGTTTGATGCGACGCACCATGTCGACCGATTCCTCGGGCAGCAGAACGGGCTCGTTCTGTCCCGAATACGGCTGCACCCGCAGCATGTTGGACCCCAGCGCCGATATCTCGTCCATCAGCGCCCGCTGGCTGGAGGCCGGGATCCCGGTCACCACCACCATCGTGGCGACGCCGATCGAGATACCGAGCGCCGACAGCGCGGCGCGCAGCTTCCGGGTGCGCAGGCCGAGGAGTCCCAGGCCCAACAGGTCGAGAAAGGCGAGACGTACCGGCTTGATCCTCTCTTCGGCACGCCGGCGAGAGCGTCGCAGCGCGGCGCGTGACGGCTTGGCGGGGGCGCTCATGACGGGCTCTCGATCAGTGCGGTGTCCGCGACCAGGCGGCCGTCACGCATGCTGACCCTGCGTGGCAGCTGGTTGGCGATGTCACGGTCGTGGGTGATGATCGCGATCGTGGTGCCCGCCGCGTTGAGTTCGGTCAACAGGGCGAGCGCCGCGACGCCGTTGGCGGTGTCGAGTGCGCCGGTCGGCTCGTCGGCGAGGACCAGAGCCGGCTCATGGACGACCGCGCGGGCTATCGCGACCCGCTGGCGCTCTCCTCCGGAAAGCTGCCCTGGCAGGTGGTCGGCCCGGCGGGCGAGCCCGACCCGGGCCAGGGCCTCCTCGGCCAGCTTCTTGCGGTGCTTCCTGGGCACACCGGCGTACAGCAGGCCGGTCGCCACGTTCTCAGCGGCGGTGAGTCCGTCCGTCAGATGGAAGTGCTGGAAGACGAAACCCAGGCGCCGCCCCCGCAGGGCGGACAGTTGACGGTCGGACAGCTCCGCCACGTCCTGCCCCTCGATGACCACGCTGCCGCTGGTGGGCGAGGCCAGTGTGCCCATGATGTTGAGCAGCGTGGACTTGCCGGAGCCGGAAGGGCCGACGATGGCCAGCAGTTCGCCCTGCGCGACGGTCAGGGAGACCCGGTCGAGGGCTCTCACCGCGGGGGGATAGGTCACGCTCGCCTCGTGCACGCTGATGACCTGGGTCATGCCGTGGTCTCCACCTTCATGCCCTCGCTGACGCCCTGGCCGCTGATCTCGACCAGCCCCTTGGCGAACATGCCCGTGTCGACCGGGACGAGCCTGCCGCCGGAGAGCCGGACCGCGTACCCTCCCTCGCGCAGGGCGAGCAGGGCGCCGACCGGGACGGCGAGTACGCCCTTCTTCGACTCTCCCTGGAACTGGGCCTGTACGGGAGCGGAGTCGATGCCCTTGACGGCCTGCGGGTCGTCCAGCGACACGGTGACGTTGGTCTTGGTCTGCCCCGTGTCGCCGGCGGCATCCTGGCTTGCCTGCACGACGGAGCCGATCGCGGAGACCCGGCCCGTGGCGGTGGACCGGTCGGGCAGCACCACGGTGACCTGTTGGCCCGACTTGATGGACCCCATGTCGAGCGACCCCACCGGCACGGTCACGGACTTGGTGGTGGAGGTCACCGTCATCAGGTCCCTCGACGCGTCGTCCCCCGGCTGGGCGAGGACGTCCGAGACCCGCACCGCCGACTTCGTCACGACCACGTCGGAGACGTCGAGGATGCCGGTCTGGTCCATGCCCACGGCCTTCTGCCAGCGCTTGATCGCGGACATCAGGGACGTGGTGAGCACACCGTCACCCTCCCTGACCGTGGACTGCGACGGACTCGGGCTCGCCGGCTGTTCCTGTGGCGCATCGGTTGCCTGGCCGCTTCCGCCGTCCGGCGGCGAGGACTGGCCGGCCGGGGGTGTGGTCTCCCCCTGCCCAGGGGCCGTTGTCGTGGGTGCGGGGTCGCCCGCGGGGGTCTGCTGCCGGACGACCGCGCCCGGCGCCGGCTGTACACCGATGTCGTAGCCGAGAGCCTTGAGGTTGTCGGCGACGACCCGTATGTCACGTCCGACGCTGCCGGGGGTGTCGAGCCTGCGATACAGCGGTGTGCTGCCGTAGAAGACCACGGCGGGACGCTCGTCGACGCGGTACAGCTGCCCGCCGCGCTTGACCGTCGCACCCCGGTTCGCAAGCCAGGTGATCCGTCCTTCGCCGGCACTGCGGATCGTGCGCGGGGAGTCATAGCCGAGCGTGCCGTCCATCTCTCTGCTGCCCGACAGATCCGTCCTGACCACGGCGATCTGTTTGACCTTCGGGCCGGACTCGGGTTCGGAGCCGTTCCCGCCCCGGCCGGCCCACAGCAGACCGGCGCCCGTTCCTCCTGCCAGCAGCACGGCGACGAGGGCGAGATACAGGGCCTTCTTCTTCCGGCGGCCCGCCCTCGGCTCACGGGGGTCCGTCCCTTCCTGGACCGTCACCCGCAGGGCCATGGTGTCCCCGGAGTCGCGCTCACTTACCACTGAACGCCTCTATCATGCATTCCTTGTCGATCTGGTCCTCGTTCCTGGGCTGAGTCGCACCGGCCTTGTAGTTCCAGCCGCCTCCGTCAGGAAGGGGGTTCACCTTGAGCCCTCTTCGGTTGTCGCACTCGATCCACTTGGTGTAATCGTCCATGTAGTCGGGGTTTGTCTTCGGGTCCAGCTCCGGGGGCGGCAGCGGCCTCTTGCCGTGACATGCCTTTTCCGCGTCGGGACGCTCTTTGGCCACGTCTATACCGGGGAACCACAATGTTCCGGGGGCGGCTTCCGGCATTTTGTTCCCCGGCCCCGAAATGGGCACTCCGTGATCCTTGAGGCAGCGCAGGTAGCCCTGGAACATGCGTATTTGCTCGACTTCTGTGGTGTCCAGCCGAATCTGGGGAGCGCCGGACTCGGAATCGTCGGCCGCCGGACTCTTCGTCGCCGTGCTCTTTCCACCTCCGTCGGACTCCGCGACGGAGACGACCCCGTCGTCCTTGCCCTCGGCGTCTCCCCCTGAGGAGCAGCCGGTGATCAGTGTCACCGCCAGCACGGCGCAGGGGACAAAGAGGTTCTTCTTGTTTCGCATGCCGGGAAGCGTGCCAAGGCTTTGTCAGAAAGATGTCAACCCTTCCCTCCCGCCGAACCCTTCACGCGATTGTCAAGAAGTTGTCAGAGAATTGAGCCGAGAGTTCCGTCGTTCACTCCGCGCTCCGCAGGTTTATCATCGGGCCATGTCCGCATACGTACTGGTGGCCGAAGACGACGAAAAGCAGGCAGAACTGATCCGTCGTTACCTGGTGCACGACGGCCATGCCGTAACCGTGGTGCACGACGGTCCGACAGCCCTCGATGCAGCCACCCGGCGGCCACCCGACCTGCTCGTTCTCGACTGGATGCTGCCCGGTCTCGACGGGCTGGAGATATGCCGACGTATACGGGCCACGGGCGATATGCCCATTCTGATGCTCACCGCTCGCTCCACAGAGGACGATCTGCTCCTCGGCCTGGACATCGGGGCGGACGACTACATGACCAAGCCGTTCAGGCCGCGCGAACTGGTGGCCCGCATCAGGACCCTGCTGCGGCGCACCCGGCACCAGGAGCAAACGGAGGAAGTGCTGCTCAAGGCCGGACCGCTGACCCTGGCCCCGGACCGGCACGAGGTGTCCGTCAACGGCCGTCCGGTGAACTGCACTCCCGGCGAATTCCGCCTGCTCAGCACGTTGGCGGCCGCACCCGAGCGGGTCTTCACCCGGGCTCAGCTGCTGCACTGCATCACCGACCACGGCCGAGTGGTCACCGAACGCACCGTGGACATGCACATAGTGAACCTGCGGAAGAAGATCGAGACCTCGCCGCGCAGACCGGAGTTCCTGCTGACCGTCCACGGCATCGGCTACAAACTGTCCCGAGGCCGCCGTGACGTCTGAAGTCCCGCTCCGCAACAGCCTGCTGTTCCGGCTGCTGGTCACCTCCGTGCTGATCTCCCTGGTGTCCATCGGGGCCACGGCCTGGCTGACGGTACGCGGCACCACCGTCGCCATCGAGCAGGAGCGGGGCCAGGTCCTCGCGGACGACGCCACCATCCAGGAGCAGCTGGAGGGCTTCGCCGCGACGCACCGAGACTGGGACGGTGTCGAGCGCACCGTCCTCGATCTCTCCCGGTCGACGGGGCGCACCATCATCCTGACCACGCGGGCGCGCCGGGTCATCGCCGCGTCGCAGCGGTCGGCCGCGCAACGGCTGCCCCTCAACGAGAGCGCGGTGATCGATCCGCTGCACCTCGCTCCGTCCAAGGATCAGGGTGTCGGCGAGACGGAGCAGGCCTCCCGCATCGACCCACGCGCCGTCGGCCCCTACCGCCTGCCCGCCGAGGAGCGGGCGAAGCTGCGAAGGGTCGCCCGCGACGAGGCCAAGTGCATCTACGACCAGACGCGAATACGCCCGTACGTCGTCGAGGAGGCCAGCGGCAGACCCGCCCTGCGCACGGCCACCAACCCGGTGGACTTCATCCCGGTCTGCGCGACCAAGCTTCTGCTGGTACCCACCCCGACCGAGGCCACGGCCCTCGCCGAACTCGCCGGACTCGTCCGTGACTGCGCCGAGCGCAACCACGTACGCCTGCCCGACCCGCTGACCATCACCGTGGACTTCCGGGTGGAGGGCGACGACTCCGCGGAGGGTTCCGCCGCTGTCGACGACTGTGTGGAGGAAGGCCGGCGGGAGCAGTTGGCGGCGTATGTCGCCCCCGCTGCCCTCCTGTTCGTCACCAGCCCGCCCCGCACGGCCACCGCCGCCTTCGACCTGTCACCGGCCGGTACCCTCCGGATCCTGGCCACCACCGGTCTGGTCCTGGCCGCGACCATCGCCGTGACCGCCGTCATCGCGATCAGGCTGGTACGTCCGCTGCGCGCGCTGACCAACGCGGCCCGCGCCCCCTCTGGCCGGCACCTCCGTATCCCCGTCACCGCCAAGGACGAGACCGGATATCTGGCCGCCGCCCTCAACGACCTGTCGGAACGCCGCGAACGCACAGACGAGCAGCGCCGGGTCATGGTCAGCGACATCGCCCACGAACTGCGCACGCCCCTCACCAACATCCGCGGCTGGCTGGACGCGGCACAGGACGGCCTGGCAGAGCCCGACTCGGCGCTCCTCGCCTCGCTCCAGGAGGAGGCGGGCCTGCTCCAGCACATCGTGGACGACCTCCAGGTGCTCGCCGCCGCCGACGCCGGCACCCTGCGTCTGCGTCCACAGGAGCTCGACCTCCGGGAGCTGATCGAGCAGACCATCGGCGCGCACCGGGCGACCGCACACGCCGGCGGTGTCGAGACCGCCGTCCATGCCCCGGACGGCCTCTTGATCCACGCCGACCCGGTCCGCCTCCGCCAGGTCCTGGGCAACCTTCTGTCCAACGCGATACGCCACACCCCGCCGGACGGCCGCGTCACCCTCAGCGCCCGCCGTGTGGCAGGCGCCGTCGCCATCGAGGTGAAGGACACGGGCAGCGGCATCCGTGAGGAGGACCTGCCCCGGGTCTTCGACCGCTTCTGGCGGGCCGAACAGTCCCGCAGCAGGCGGACCGGAGGCAGCGGGCTGGGGCTGTCCATCGTCAGACAGCTGGTGCGGGCACACGGCGGAGATGTCTCCGTGGTCAGCCGGCCGCACGTGGAGACGGTGTTCCTGGTGCGGTTGCCGTGCTGATCCGCGCGTCATGGTCCTGGCGGCTGCCCCGCGGCCGGCAGACCGGCGACCGGCTCGGCGGCCCCGAGCGCGGATCCGCGCCGTGGACGGTCCGAGTGGCCCTGGCCAGGGGCGGGGCCCGTGGCGACGACGACAGACCCCTACGATGGACCGATGGCGTCGATCAAGAAGGTCCAGGTCACCTTCGACTGCGCAGAACCTGAGCGCGTGGCTCGTTTCTGGTGCGAGGTGCTGGGATACGTCGTACCGCCGCCACCGGAGGGGTTTGCCGCTTGGGGCGATTTCGATCGCACACTGCCGCCGGAGCGTCAGGGCTCGGCGTTCGCCTGCATCGATCCCTCGGGTGTCGGCCCGCGACTGTTCTTCCAGCGCGTTCCCGAAGGCAAGATCGTCAAGAATCGGCTGCATCTTGATGTACGGGTCGGCACCGGGCTCGTGGGCGAAGAGCGCGTGGCCGCGCTCGAGGCCGAGTGCGCACGCCTGGTCGCGCTGGGCGCGACACGGGTGCGGCTACTGGTCGCCGATGGATTCAACGAGTCGTGTCTCCGCATGCAGGACATCGAGGGCAACGAGTTCTGTCTCGACTGAGTGGGGTGCGCCGCTTTCGTGGGCCCGCCGCCCCGGACGCAGGGGAAACGCCGAGGCAGGTGGGGATTGATCCTCGCCCGACCGGGTACGCGAGGCCGGACCCCGCCTGGAGGGAAGGATTCCGGAGCGGGCCGCCTGCGACCGCGACGAGGAGACCCGTCATGGAGACACCCGCCCACGACCGCAACGCCAACCCCGCCCGGTGGGCGCTGGACGCGCTGGCCCTGGACACCGAGGACACCGCGGCACTGGACACGCTCGCGCACTGCGACGTGCTCGTGCCGGTGCCCGACGACGCCACCGACGAGGACGTGACCGACCCCGCCACCGTGGCGCTGCCGGTCCTGGAGAACCCCGGCGGCGCGCCCGTCGTGCCCGTGTTCACCTCCGAACCGGAGATGGCCGGACTGCTGCCGGGCGTCGACCGCTACCGTCTGGTGCCCCTCGGCGCGCTCGCCGCCCAGTGGCCGACCGGAGAACTGTCGCTGGCCATCGACGCGGCCGGCGACCACCCGCTCACGCTCACCTCGGAAGGTGTCCGCACCCTGCTGGCCCGCTGAACGAGCACGTCACAGGCCTTTGCCGGGATTGAGGATCCCGCGGGGATCGAACGCGTCCTTCAGCCTGCGCTGGAGCGCGTGCGCCGCGGGTCCCAGTTCCTCGGCGACCCACTGCCGCTTGAGCACGCCCACCCCGTGCTCACCGGTGAGTGTGCCGCCCAGCCGCAGGGCCAGCGCGAAGATCTCCCCGGCCGCCTCCCAGACGGCGTCGGGCAGTCCGTCCTGCGCCGGATCCACCACGACGATCGGATGCAGGTTGCCGTCCGCTGCGTGTGCGATCGTGAACACGGGCACGTCGTGGCGGGCGGAGATCGCCCGGATCCCCGCGGCGGCCTCCGCCAGCCGGGAGCGGGGCACCGCGATGTCCTCTATCAGCGGCCGCCCCAGCCGCTCCAGGGCGGGCAGTGCGAGCCGCCGGGCCGCGAGCAGCGTCTCCGCCTCCGCGGGATCCTCCGTCGTCTCCAGGCGCGCGGCCGTCGGCGCCAGCAGGGCGGCGACCGCCGCCGCCTCCACGGCCGCCCCGGCCCCGTCGCACTGCACGATCAGCAACGCCGCACCCCGGGCCCGCAGCGCCGGGTCCACGGCCTCCAGCACCGGCCCGTCGACCAGCTCGGCCAGCGCGGGCACGACCCCCGCGCGCCCGATCGCGTACGAGGCCTCGGCGGCCGCCTCGAAGGTGGCGAAGTACGCGGCGACCGTGGCCGTCGCCACCGGCACGGGCCGCAGCCGCAGCGTCGCCGAGGTGATCACCGCGAGCGTCCCCTCGGAACCGGTGAGCAGCGCCGTCAGGTCGTATCCGGTGACTCCCTTCACGGTACGGCGGCCCGTGCGCACCACCGTGCCGTCGGCGAGAACGGCCTCCAGACCGAGGACGCTGTCCCGGGTCACCCCGTATTTCGCGCACCGCAGACCGCCCGCGTTGGTCGCGATGTTCCCGCCGATCGTCGACCAGGCGGCACTCGCCGGGTCGGGCGCGTAGCGCAGCCCGTGCGCGGCGGCCGCCCGGTCCAGGTCGGCGGTGACGACACCGGGGCCGACCACGGCGAGCTGGTCCTCGGCGGACAGCTCGTGGATCCGGTCCATCCGGGACAGGTCCAGGACCAGCGTGCCCTCGCCGGCCGTCGCCCCGCCCGACAGACCGGTGCCCGCGCCCCGGGGCACCACCGGGACACGCAGGGCGTGCGCGTGCCGGAGCGTGACCGTCACCTCCTCCGTGCGCCGGGCGTGCACCACCGCGAGCGGCAGCCCCTCGGGGGGCGTGCCCGAGCGGTCGGCGGCGTGCGCGGCCAGCACGCGCGGGTCGGTGGCCAGCCGGTCGGGCGGCAGGTCCCGGGCGAGGAGGCCGAGGAGGCGGGCGGTGGTGGGGAGTACGAGGGTCACAGCGCCGGCGCCTTCGTCTCGGGGACCTCGGCCGGGTCGTCCGCCGTGAGGGCCTTCGTGCCGATCGCGAGCAGGGAGACGTCCTCCTGGGGCGCGTGCACGGGCGCGCACTGGATGTCGCGCCAGTGCCGCTCCAGCGCCTGGCCGCGGGCCAGGCCCGGATTGCCCAGCAGCCGTACGGCCAGCTCCACGGCCCGCACCCCGTGCCGGTCGGCCAGCACACGCGCGCCGAGCGCCTGCTCCGGCGTGTACGAGGCATCCCGTGCGTCGATGCGCCCCGCCCCGCCGAACACCAGCTGCTCCGCGCCCGCGAGCAGCACCTCGATCTCCCCGGCCGTCCGCCGGAACCGTTCCGTACGGGCCACGGCATGACCGAGGTTGGCGGGCACGCGCGTGTGGGCGAAGGCGTGGAAGGCCGACTGCGCCGCCCGTGCCACGCCCAGGTACAGCGCGGCGAGCGGCAGATGCAGGGAGGCGCCCGCCCGGTTGTCCTGTTCGGCGGCGGGACCGTACGGCCCGAGTCCGATCACATGCTCGTACGGCACCTCCACCGCGGAGAAGGTCACGTCGTGACTGCCGCTCGCGCGCAGGCCCAGCTGGTCCCAGCGGCCGGTGACCTCGACGCCGGGGGAGCCGCCGGGCACCAGGAACGTGCCGACGCGGGGCTCGGGTTCGTCGGTGGTGGCCCACACCAGGAACCAGTCCAGTCCGTCCGCGCCGGTCACGAAACGTTTCGTGCCGCTGAGCGCCCAGCCGTCCGCGGTGCGCCGGGCGCGGGTCGCGGGCAGCCCGCCACGGGCGGGGGAGCCGAGTTCGGGCTCCACACGCGCGTGGTTGATCAGAACGGGCCGGGCGAAGGACTCCTTCACCACGCGCGCGTACAGCTCCGCCGGCCAGTGCGGCTGCGCCGCCTGACGGGCGTGGGTGGCCAGGGTCATCGCCGTGATGAGCGCGACGGAGGGGTCGAGCCGGCCCAGCCGGTGCAGGATCCGCGCCGACTCCTCGACCCCGGCGCCCCGGCCGCCGTACTGCTCGCCGATGGTCGGGGTGAGCAGTCCCGCCTCGTGCGCGAGGCGGAGCGACTCCTCGGGGAAGGCGCCCGAGCGGTCGTACCCGGCGGCCAGTCCGGCGATCCGGGCGGTCACGGTGTGGGCGGTCACAGGGCTTTCCTCAGGTCGGCGTCGAGGGTGTTCGTCCAGAACGACTTCACGTCGAGCCGGGACTTCAGCGCCCCGAGTTCGGTGAAGGCGTCCGCGACCCGCTGCTGCGAGGCGGCTGCCGCGTCGGTGACCGGCTGGGCCTTCGTCGGCCGCTGCTTCTGCTGCGCGACGAGATCCGACTCGGCCTGGGCGAGCGGCTGGTGGGTGTTCCGGGCGATCACTTTCGCGAACTCCGTCTCGTGTCCGGCACGGACGTACGCGTACGCCTTCGTGATCCGGGCGATGAGATCCGCCGCGGCCGCCTTCCGCGCATCGCTCTTCAGGACGCTGTCCCTGGCGGACCACAGGAAGTTGCCCGACAGGATGTCCGCACCCGAGCCGATCGTCGTCGCGCCCTGCTGGTGGGCGGTGATGACCGAGGTGCCGTAGGAGGCGAAGGCGTCGATGGAACCGCCGCCCAGGGCGGCCAGCCCGTCGTTGGGCAGGAGCGGCTTCGCGTCGATGTCGGACCACTTCAGACCCGCCCGCTTCAGCAACTCGTAGAGGAAGTAGTGGGCGGTGGTGTTCTGGACGTAGCCGACCTTCCTGCCCTTCAGGCCGGCGATGCCGGTGATCTTCGAGCCCTTCGGGACGACCACCTCCTGGTTGAGGGTGGCGGCCCGCTGCACGGCGACCACCTTGAAGTTCGGCCTGCCGTCGGCGGCCGCGAAGACGGGCGGGATCTCGCTGGAGGAGGCCAGGTCGAGCGCCCCGGCACGGACGGCCTGGAGCTGCTGGTCGCCTCCCTGGAACACGCTCCACTTCACGGTGTAAGGGGTGTCGTCGAGGTGGGCGAACTTCAGCACCGCCTCCTCGACCTTCCACCCGGTGGCACCGACGTGCAGGGTGACATCGGCCGGGGAGTCGGCCTGCGCGTCGCCGCCGCAGGCCGCCGCGAACGGCAGGAGCAGGGCGAGCACGGCGGCGGACGTGCGCAGGGAACGGCGGAACAACACGGGATCTCCATCAGGCTGCGTGGGTGGTGGCGCGGTGGGCGAGCTCCTGCCGGACCAGCGGCAGGATGTGACGGGCGTAGTCGATGGCGTCGTTCAGCGGGTCGTAGCCCCGGATCGACAGCAGGTCACAGCCGATGTCGACGTAGTCGAGCAGTGCCTTGGCGACCGTCTCCGGCGAGCCGACGAGCGCGGTGGAGGCACCGGCCGCGTTGGTGGCGACCGCCGGGGCGGTCCACAGGCAGCGGTCGTGGACCTCCCCGCGCTCGGCGATGTCCAGCAGCCGCTGGGAACCGACGTTCGCCGGGCGGCCGGTGGTCCTGTAGTGCCGCAGCAACTCGGTGTTGCGTGTCCGGTCCCTGAGCACACCCAGCGTGCGGTGCGCCTTCTCCCAGGCCAGCTCGTCGGTGGGCGCGATGATCGGCCGGAACGACACCCAGATACGGGGGCGGGGACGGCCGGCGGCGTCCGCGACCGCGTTGACGGCGGCGATCTGCTCCGCCGTCTCCTTCAGCGGCTCACCCCACAGCCCGAAGATGTCGCCCTGCTGCCCGCCCACCCGGTAGGCGTCCTGCGAGGAGCCGCCGACCGAGATCGGCACCAGTCCGTTCACCGGCTTCACGTCGGAGTGGTAGCCCTCGAAGCGGAAGTACTTCCCCTCGTGCGAGACGGGACCCTCGGCCTGCCACACCTTCCTGAGGATCTGGATGTATTCGTCCGAACGCTCGTACCGCTCCGCCTTGTCGAGATAGTCGCCCTCGCGGCGCTGCTCCTCGTCACTGCCGCCGGAAATGATGTGCAGGGTCAGCCGGCCGTCGCTGATCCGGTCGAGTGTGGCCAGCGCCCGGGCCGCGTGCGTCGGGAAGATCACCCCCGGCCGGTGCGCCAGGATCGGACGGACCCGCTCGGTGTGCGTGGCGACGAACTGAGCGATCTGGAAGGCGTCGGGCGAGGCCGAGTGGTAGGCGACCAGGGTGTGGTCGAAGCCCCCGTCGTCCAGCGCGCGGGCGTACTTGCGGAGATGGCGGACATCGAGGCCGGTGCGGCTCGAGGCGGCCGGCCCGGAGGCGGCGGAGTCGGTGTGGACGGCGCTGATGAACTCGACAGGCATGAGCAACTCCTTCTGAGAACGCCTACTTGAGGACGGATGTGTCGGCCGACTTCGCCACGTCGACGTTCGGGTCGAGGACGCCGATGCCGTTCATGAGGTCGGCCACGTCCTGCACGGTCGTGTTCACGTCGCCGTTGATCGGCAGCACCTTGCTGTACGCGGCCGAGGCGAGCGTCTTCGCGACGGAGGCGTCGGCGCCGTTGCGGGTCTCGATGGCCTTGGCGTACGCGTCCTGGTGGGTGCTGGTCCACTCCAGGGCCGTACCGAGACGCTTCAGGAAGTCGCCGAGCGCGGTCTTCTTCGCGCTGTCGGCGAGTACCTTGTCCGAGGCGCCGATGAAGCCGTAACCGCTGACCCGGCCGTCGGCGCCGTCGACCAGCAGCCTGCCGCCCTGCTCCAGACCCACCGCCTGGTAGACCCCGAAGGTGGCCCAGGCCTTGATCCTGCCCGAGGCGAACGCCGCCTGTGCGTCGGTCGGCAGCAGGTACTGCACCTTGACGTCGGAGTACTTCAGCCCGTTCTGCTGGAGCACATTGGCGAGCAGGTACTCGGAGACGCTGCCCTTGGCCGACGAGACGACGACCTTCTGCCCCTTGAGGTCCTCGACGCCGTCGATACCGGAGTCCTTCCGGACGACGATGCCGACATGCGTCCCGTCGTTCTTGAGCGCTGCCACGTTCTTGAACCGCACGCCCCCGCTCAGCGCCTGGAGCGCCGGCAGGTCCGCGGAGTACGTGGTGTCGGCGGCGCCCGCCTGCACGGCCTGGTACAGCGGGGCCGCGCCCTCGAACTCGGCCCACTTCACCTTGTAGCCGGCGCCCTTCAGGGCGTCCGACGCGGCGAGGATCGTCTGGAGCGTCTTGGCCTGGTCTCCGATGGTGAGCGTGACCTGGCCCTTGGCGGAGGCGTCGGCGGAGGAGTCCGCGCCGCAACCGGCCAGCGCAAGCAGGACGGTGAGGCCGAGCGCGGCGGGGCTGAGCCTGCGGATCACAAGGGGGGTCACGAGGAGGTTCCTTCCAGGGTGCGGGTGACGCCGAGCCAGCCGAGGAGGCGGGCGCGCAGGGACACGAAGTCGGGGGTGGTGAGGTCACGGGGACGGGGCAGATCGACGGTGAGTTCGTGCGCGATACGGCCCTCGTCCATCACCAGGACCCGGTCGGCGAGCAGCAGCGCCTCCTCCACGTCATGGGTGACCAGGAGGATCGCGCAGCCGTGCAACCGCCAGAGTTCGGCGACGAGTTGCTGCACCTTGCCGCGGGTGAGGGCGTCCAGCGCGCCGAACGGCTCGTCGAGCAGCAGGAGTTCGGGTTCGCGGACCAGAGCGCGGGCCAGCGACACCCGCTGGGCCTGGCCGCCGGACAGGGTCTTGGGCCAGACCTCGGCCCGCTCCGCGATGCCCACCTCGTCGAGCGCCCGGCGGGCCAGTGCCCTGTCGGGCCGCCCGGGCAGCCCGAGCACGACGTTGCGCCACACCTTCAGCCAGGGCAGCAGCCGCGGCGACTGGAACGCGGCACTGCGCCGCGCGGGTACGGTCACCTCGCCGCCGATCTCCTCGTCCAGCCCGGCCAGGATCCTCAGCAGCGTCGACTTTCCGCAGCCGCTGTGCCCGAGCAGGGCGACGAACTCGCCCTCACGGATGTCGAGATCGAGATCGTGCAGGACGGTGTTGCCGTCGAAGGCCCGGACGAGTCCGCGTATCTCCACACTGTTGGCCATGACGCTCACGCCTCACCCTCGAAGTTGGCCCGCCAGGTCAAGAGCCGCCGCGACAGGATCCGTACGGCGAAGTCGCAGGCGAGACCGAGCAGGGCGTAGACGACGAGACAGAGCACGATGACGTCCGTACGGAAGTACTGCTGGGCGTTGCTCATCAGATAGCCGAGGCCCGCGTCCGCGTTGATCTGCTCGGCGAAGACCAGGGCCAGCCAGGCGGTGGAGAGCGCGTACCGCAGGCCCACGAGGGCGCCGGGCAGGGCGCTCGGCAGGATCACGTACCTGATCAGACCGAGCCTGCCGAGGCCCATCATGCGTGCCGCCTCGACGAGTTGGGCGTCGGTCGAGCGGATCCCGCCGTAGATGTTGAAGTACAGCGGGTACGTCACCCCGAGCGCGACCAGGGCGATCTTCGGGGTCTCCTCGATGCCGAACCAGACGATGAACAGCGGGATCAGACCCACCCAGGGGATCGCCCGGAACATGCCCATCGAGGAGTCGATGACGTCCTCGCCGAGCCGGAACAGCCCGGCCAGCAGCGAGAGGCTCAGCGCGATGGCGGCGCCGATCAGAAAGCCGGTGGCGGCCCGGCGGCCCGACGCGGCGACCGCACTGGGGAGTTCGCCGTTCCCGGTGAGCTCGATCGCCTGATGGACGACGTCCACGGGGGAGGCCAGTACGGATTCCGGGAGCACGCCGGTGGCCGAACCAAGGAACCACAGGAGGACGAGGCCCACGGGACCCGCGGCCCGGCGCACGGAACGGGGGACGGTGAAGCGGCGGTCCGTCCTGGCGGTGCCGCGGATGGTGACGCGGGCGGACGGGGCAGGAGCCTTGCCCGCGGGCACCGCCTGCTGCGGCAGCACCCTCGCGTCCAGTGGTTTCGTCGTCATGGGCGGCTTCCCTTCGCGGCCGGACGGTCGGGATCGGCGGACCAGGCGGACCAGGAGCCGGGGAAGAGGACGGCCTCGAACCCGGCGAGCTCCAGGGCGGCGATCTGGTGGGCGGCGGTGACACCGGAGCCGCAGTACACGCCGATCACCGAAGCGGCGCCCGCCCCCTTCTTCTCGAACCGCTTGCGCAGTTCCCCGGCCGGCAGGAACCGTCCGTCCGCCGCGAGGTTCTCCCCGGTCGGCGCGGACACGGCACCCGGGATGTGCCCGGCACGCGGGTCCACCGGCTCCACCTCGCCTCGGAAGCGCTCGGCGGCCCGGGCGTCCAACAACAGCCCGCTGACCGCGAGTTCGGCGGCACCGTCGGCGTCGGTGACCGGCAGCCCGCCATACCGCAGTACGACGTCGCCGGGCACCGGATCCGCCGGGATCCCGGACTCGAGGGGCAGTCCGGCTGCCCGCCAGGCACCCAAGGCCCCGTCGAGCAGGGTCACTTCACCGACACCCGCGTGTCGCAGGAGCCACCAGGCCCGCGCCGCGGCCGTGTTGCCGAGGTCGTCGTACACCACGACGGACCGGTCCTCGCCGATGCCCCAGCGACGGGCCGCCCGCTGCAGGTCGGCGACGTCCGGCAGCGGATGCCGGCCGCCGTCTTCGCCGGGCGACGCGGCCAGTTCGCGGTCCAGGTCGACGTAGACCGCACCCGGGATGTGCCCCTCGGCGTAGTGGTCGCGGCCGTGCGGGTCGCCCAGCGCCCAGCGGACGTCCAGGACCACCGGCGGGCGGTCCGCGGCCGACCGCGCACGAAGTTCCTCGACCGTGATCGTCACGCTCATGCGAGACCCTCCGCGATCACCGGCAGCTCCGGCGAGAGCCGCAGCCGCTCCAGGAACAGCACGACCGTCGCGGCGACCGTGCGGTGCAGGGCGTCGTTGAGGACGTCGTGCCGGCCGCCGTGGAGGATCACCGGGCGGACCGACGTGCCCGCGTAGGCCGAGTCCACGGGGCTCACCGTGTCGTCCGCGCCGTGCAGTGCGAGTACCGGAATCCGTACCAGGCCCAGGGAGTGCGTGACCGGAGCCTCGGCGAGAGCGCCGCGCCGGAAGGCCGGGTCGTTCGTCAGCCGACCCCGGTGCGTCGGGCAGGCGGTCCGCGCCTCGACCTCCTCCTCCCAACTCCCCGCGGCCCACGCGCCGGTGGGCAGTCCGGCCAGGATCAGAGCGTCCACGCCCGCGGTCCGCTCGGCGGCGAGCCGGGCGGCGTACGAGGCACCCGTGTCGGAGCCCACGAGCACCTTGGGCCCCGGCAGCGTCTCGTCGGCGAGGAGCTTGGCCGCCTCGTCCAGCACGGACGGGTCGGCGGACGGGTCGCCGAGGGCGCGCACACGGTAGGCGTCGAAGGCGAGCCGGCGGCCGAACCGCTCGTACACACCGCCGTGTTCACCGCGCCCGGCCAGCACGATCAGCGTGCCGCGTGGAGCGAGGCCTTCGGGTTCGTCCCAGGAGAAGGAGGGCATGAGGGGGCAACTCCCATGTGAGGGCAGGGGAAAGGGCAGGCCGCGACGGCTGTCACGTGTCAGTGATCAGCGAGGGCCGAGGAGAGGGAAAGAGCGCCGGGAACGGCGGAAGAGGTCAGCGACAGCGCGCGCTGCACGCCACGCCGAAGTCGATGACTCGGCGCTGCGTCAGAAAGGCAGCAGAAGCGGTCGCGTGCACCATGCGCTCATCATGACCGACCGTGACCGGGTGCGTCCAACGATGATTCCGCATCGAAACCGATCAGGTATCGCGATCGAACGGCGGAGCGACTACCGTCACCGCCATGCCCCGACCCGTACTCGACATCGTGGCCCTGCGCAGCCTGACCGCGATAGCCGACTGCGGCGGCTTCCACCGCGCCGCCCGGGCCCTCGCCCTGAGCCAGTCCGCGATCAGCCAGCACGTGCGCAAACTGGAGAAGACCCTGGGCAGGCCGGTCGTCGAACGGGAGGGCCGCGGCACCCGGTTCACCCCGGCCGGACGCCTCCTGCTCGAACAGGCGCGCCGTGTCCTCGCCGTCCACGACGAGGCCGTCCGCGTCCTGCTCGACGTCGACGGCGACACCGTCACCATCGGCTCCACCGAACACGCCGCCGACCAGTTCCTGCCGCGGCTCACCGCCGCCGTGCAGGAGGTGCGCCCCGGCTGCCGGGTCCGCTACCGCATCGACCGCTCCGCCCGCCTGGTCGAGGCCGTCCAGCGCGGCAGTGTCGACGTCGCGGTCTACGTCACCGAAGCCGCCGCCACCGAGGGCACCCCCGTCGGCGGACTGCCGCTCACCTGGCACGCCACCCCGGGCTGGCGGCCCCCGCCCGCCCCCGTGCCCGTGCCGCTGGTCGCCGTCGAGGACCCGTGCGCGATCCGCCGCCGTGCCATCGTCACCCTCGCCGAGCACGGTGTGCCCGCCACGGTCGTCGGCGACGCCGGCTATCTCGCGGGCGTCCTCGACATCGCCCGCACCGGTCAGGGCGTGGCGCTGCTGGCCGCCGTCGGCCCGGCCCCCGACGGCCTCACGCCGTGCACCGACCTGCCCGCCGTGCCCCCGATCCCGATGAGCGCGCTGGCCCGCCCGGGCGCGGATCCGGCGACGGTCGAGGCGGCCTTCGGCGCCGTACGCGAACTCCTGCACCGAGAGCACACACCGCTCCGCACGGGTGATCCAGAATGACGGCATGATCTGGCTCTCCGGTGCGGCCGGCGCACTCGTGCTGGCGCTGGTCCTCGGCAGCATCCTGCGCACCCTGGTCGTCCCGCGCGGTCTGTACTCACTGGTCGTGTACCGGCTGTGGTCGGCCCTGCGCGGCCTGCTGCACCTGCTGGCGCTGCGCCGCGGCTACGAGGCCATCGACCGGTGGCAGGCCTGGCTCGCCCCGCTGATGCTGGTCGGCATGCTGGCCATCTGGCTCGGCGGCGCCCTGACCGGCTACGGCCTGCTGCTGTACGCCCTGTCCCCGCTCGACTGGACGACGTCCTTCCGGGAGGCCGGCTCCAGCCTCTTCACCCTCGGCTTCGCCGGCGGCGCCCGGATCAGGCTGTCCGCCCTCGACTTCGCCGCCGCGGCCACCGGGCCCGTGGTCATCGCCCTGCAGATCGCCTATCTCCCCACGCTCTACGCCGCCTACAACCGCCGGGAGCTGGAGGTCACCCTGCTCCAGTCCCGGGCCGGCGAACCCGCCTGGGGCCCGGAGATCCTGGCCCGGCAGTGGCTGGTCGACACCGAGAGCGCGCTGCCCCAGCTGTACCGGGCCTGGGAGCGGCTCGCCGCGGACATGGGGGAGAGCCATTCGACGTACCCGGCCCTGCTGGCGTTCCGCTCGCCGCGCCCCCACCGCAGCTGGCTGGTGGGGCTCATCGCCGTGATGGACGCGGCGGCCATGCAGCTCGCGCTGGCCCCGCGCTCGGCCCCGCCGGAGGCCCGGCTCGTACTCCGGGCCGGCTTCACCGCCCTGCGGGACATCGCCCGCGCCCTGCGTTTCCCGTTCGACGCCGACCCCTCACCGGACGCCCCGATCCGGCTCACCTTCGTCGAGTTCGACGCGGCCGTGTCGATGCTGGAGTCCGCGGGCTTCTCCGCCGAACGAGGCACCGAGGAGGCCTGGGCGCACTTCAGGGGCTGGCGGGTCAACTACGAGGCGGTCGGCTACGAACTGTGCCGCCGCTGCGACGCGGTCCCCGCCCTGTGGACGGGCCCACGGGACTTCCCGTCCACCCCGATCCCGCCATATCGGCCGGCGGACCGCAGACCGGGCGAGAGGCAGCCCTAGGCGCTGCCCAGCATCCGCTCGAGCACCGCACGCTGCAGTGGCAGCACGTCGGTGTGCAGGTCACGGCCCTTGCGGGTGAGGGTGACGTACACCCCGCGCCGGTCCTCCAGGCAGACCGCCCGTTCCACCAGGCCGTCCTTCTCCAGCCGGCCGATCAGCCGGGACAGCGCGCTCTGGCTGAGATGGACCCGCCCGACCAGGTCCTGTACCCGGCACTGATCGCCCTGCCGGGGAACCTCCGTGGCAAGGACGTCGAGCACCTCGAAGTCGCTCGCGCCGAGGCCGTGCGGGTGCAGCGCGCGGTCGATCTCGCACATCGTGCGCGCGTGCACCGACAGGATGTCCCGCCACCGCTCCTCAAGGCCCGCGTCGGCCGTCTTCACTGCCATACCCGCACGTTAACACCGTTGCGCCGTTTGTTTACAGTGCAACTAGTGTGGTTGCAAGCACTTTTCTACGAGGGGTCCTGGAGCAGCCCGACCAGGTTGCCGTCCGCATCCTTCACGGCGGCGATCAGTCGGCCGTTGCCGACGTCCTGCACGTCCTGGAGCACCTCTGCCCCCGCCTCCACCAGGGCCGCGAGCCGCCCGCGGAGGTCGGAGACGTGCCAGTAGGGAACCGGCCCGGTCAGCCCCTGGGCATGGCCGTGCGGGTTGAGGCCGACGTCCTGGCCGGCGGCCCTGAAACCGACGTAGTAGGGCTCGTCGGCGTACGGCTCGACCTCGAGCAGCGCGCTGAACAGCGCCTTCGCCCGGTCGACGTCCTTGACGGGGTAGATGACGGTCTGAACGCCCGTGGTGGTCATCGTGGTCACTCCTCGGTCCTCGCGTGGTCCGGCGGGATGCGCCGGTGGTTTCACGCTAGGCCCGAACACCCCGCGACCGCTTCTCCGATCCTGACCGGTGCGGTCCTCACGTGGAGTCCCGTTTCACCAGCTCCGTCGGCAGGATCACCGCCGCCGGGTCCTCGCCCCCGATCTGGGCGAGCAGCACCCGCACCATCTCGTTGCTGATGCGGTCGTAGGGCTGGCGGATCGTGGTGAGCGCGGGGGTGGCCTCGATCGCCGCGACGGAGTCGTCGAAGCCGCCCACGGACACGTCCTCGGGGACCCGGCGGCCCGCCCGGCGCAACGCTGTGAGAGCGCCCTGCGCCATCAGGTCGGAGGCCACGAACACGGCGTCCATGTCGGGGGCCCGCTCCAGCAGACGTTCGATGCCCGCCTCGCCGCTGGCCCGGCTGTAGTCGCCCGAGGCGATGAGCCGCTCGTCGATCTCGACGCCCGCCTCCGTGAGCACCTCCTTGTAGCCGGCGAGGCGGTCGACGCCGCCCGGCGTGTCCAGCGGGCCGCTCACCATGCCGATCCGGCGGCGGCCCAGCGACAGCAGATGGCGCACCATGTCACGGGCGCCGTCCCGGTCGTCCGCCGCCACATAGCTCACCTTCGAGCCGGGCCCCATGGGCTTGCCGCACTGGACGAGGGGCACCCCCGCCTCACGCAGCTGCTCCGCGACCGGGTCGCCGGAGTGGCTGGAGACCAGCAGCACTCCGTCGACGTGACCGGCCGTGATGTAGCGCGTTATGCGCCGCCGCTCGTCCTTGGTGCCCGCCAGCATCAACAGCAGCGGGATGTCGTGCGCCGCCAGCGCCTGGGTGCAGCCGCTGAGCAGCACATTGAAGTTCGGGTCCTCGAAGAACCGCTCCTGCGGCTCGGTCAGCAGAAAACCCACGGAGTCCGAGCGGCCGGTGATCAGGGAGCGCGCGTGCCGGTTCACGACGTAACCCGTCTTGCGGATGGCCGCATTGACCGCCTCCGCCGCACTCGGGCTGACGTAGTGCCCGCCGTTGAGCACCCTCGAGACGGTGCCCCGTGAGACCCCTGCCTCGCGGGCGACGTCGTGGATGGTCGGCGGTTTGCGGCGGCCCCCCGCACCATTGTTCATGGTCATGACTTTACGGCTCCGGACAGCAGATCCAGGCTCCAGAACCGCTGAACGACCAGGAAGAGCGCCACCAGCGGGATCACGGCCAGAAACGCGCCGGTGATCACCAGCGTGTACAGCGCGGGCTGGTTCGAGCCCTGTTCCAGCAGCGTGAACAGACCCAGCGTGATCGGGAACTTCTCGTCGTCGCTCAGCATGATGTACGGCAGCAGGAAGTTGTTCCACACCGCCACGAACTGGAACAGGAACACCGTCACCAGTCCGGGGATCATCATCGGCAGCGCGATCCGGGTGAAGATCCGCCACTCGCCCGCCCCGTCCATCCGCCCGGCCTCGACCACGTCACCGGGCACGGCCGCGGCCGCGTAGATGCGCGAGAGATAGACGCCGTACGGGGAGAGGATCTGCGGCAGCAGCACGGCCCAGTAGGAGTCCGTGAGGTCGGCCTTCGCCATCAGCAGGTACTGCGGGACGGCCAGGATGATCGGCGGCATCAGCACGCCCGCGAGCAGGACGTTGAAGATCGACTCACGGCCGCGGAAGCGGTAGGTGGCCAGCGCGTAGCCGCTGACGGCCGACACACACGTCGACAGCAGCGCGCCGAGACCGGCGTACAGGGCCGAGTTGCCCATCCACTTCCAGTAGACGCCGTCGCGGTAGGCGCTGAGCTCCTTGACGTTGTCGGTGAAGCCCGTGCCCGGCAGGAAGGTGAACGTGGAGAACAGCTCGCTGCCGGACTTGGTGGACGCGATCACCACCCACGCCACCGGCAGGAGGCAGTAGAGCGCGCCGAGGAGCAGCGTGACCGTCGGGACCAGTGCGATCCGACTGCGAAGCGGCGGACGGCCCTGCGCCGTGCCGGCCGCACCGGCCGCCGACGGAATCTTCTGTACGGCAAGAGAACTCATCTCGCTGCCTCCTGCCTGTTGCGACGATTGGCCGCCCGCAGGAAGCCGAAGGACAGCACCAGCGTGGCGAGGGCGATGATCACGGCCTCGGCGGCCGCCTGGTAGATGTCGCCCGTGCCGAACGCGTCCCGGTACACCTTCATCAGCGGACTCCACGTCGTGGACACCGAGTTGGTGAGCGGTTTGAGGGTCATCGGCTCGTTGAACACCTGGAGCGTGGCGATGATCGAGAAGAAGAAGGTCAGCACCAGCGAGGGCGCCACCATCGGGATCTTGATCCGCAGCGCGATCTGCAACGGGGTGGCGCCGTCGAGCTTCGCCGCCTCGTACACCTCGGCCGGGATGGCCTGCAGCGAGGTGTAGATGACGATCATGTTGAAGCCGGTGCCGCCCCAGACCGCGATGTTCGACAGTGCGAGGTAGAGGGGGCCGCCGCTGAGCAGGTCCGGCTGCGGCAGGCCCAGCTTGTCCAGCACGAAGAAGAAGGGGCTGACGGACGGCAGGTACAGAAAGCCCCACAGCAGCGCCGCCACCACACCGGGAATGGCGTACGGCAGGAAGATCGCGAGCCGGGTGAACGGCGCGAGCCGCACCTTCTCGGAGTCCAGGGTCAGCGCGAACAGCAGGGCGAGACCCAGCATCACCGGGACCACGATGCAGCCGTATCCCAGCACACGCAGCGTGCCGTCCAGCAGCTCGCTGTCGGTGAAGGCGTCGGTGTAGTTCTCGATGCCGGCCCAGATCTCTTTCCGGGCGCCCGCGCCCAGGCCGAGCCCGGACACCTTCACCTTGTGGAAGCTGAGCCAGACCGCGTACCCGATGGGCAGTGCGAAGAACAGGGCGAAGAGGATCGTCGCGGGGAGGAGGAAACCGTACGGGGCCCCTTTGACCCCGTACGACGTCCGGCGGGCGCTGGTCACTCGGAGACCTCGAAGCCCTGCTTCTTCAGATCGTTGACCGTGGCCTGCTGCATCTTGGCCAGGGCGGCGGAGAAGTCCGACTTGTTCTTCGCGGCGGCGCCGAAGGCGTCGTTGAAGGTCGTGTAGGCGACGTTCACGTTCGGACCCCAGGCCGAGGGCGCCGTCGTCTTCGCGATCTCCGCGGCCTTGGTGTAGAAGTCCGCCTGGTTCGAGAAGTAGTCCGGCGGGGTGGCGAACGCGCCGCTGGTCTGGGCGTTCGTGGCCGCCGGGTAGATGCCGCTCTCCTTGGCCAGCGCCTGCAGGGCCGTACCGTCGGTGTTCAGCCAGGCGGCGAACTTCGCGGCGGCCTCCTTGTGCTTCGAGTCCGTCGTCACGGCCGTGGAGGACCCGCCCCAGCTGCCGGTCACGTTCTCACCGGCCGACCACTGGGGGAGCGGGGCCATCGCCCACTTGCCCTTGGTGTCGGGTGCGGCGGTGGTCAGGGTGCCGGGTGCCCACACGGCGGAGACCCAGGCGATCTGCTGGCCGGTGTCCAGCGCCTTGTTCCAGGCCGGGGTGTACATCGGCTGGTTGTCGATGGCGCCCTCCTTGACGAGGCCGCCCCAGAAGTCGGCGACCTTCTTGGTCGCCGCGTCGTCGATGCCGACCTTCCACTTGTCGCCGGAGGTGGTCCACCACTTGGCGCCGGCCTGCTGGGCGAGACCCGCGAACAGACCGGAGTCGTTGGCGGAGAACGTGGTCAGGTCCTTGTCGGGGGCCTTCTTCTTCAGCGCGCGGGCTGTCTGCGCGAACTGCTCCCAGGTCGTGGGGACCGTCAGGCCGTACTTCTTGAAGAGGTCGGCGCGGTAGTAGAACATCATCGGGCCGATGTCCTGCGGCACCGCGTACACCGCGTCCGTGCCCAGCGTCGTCTGCTGCCAGACGCCGTCGGCGAACCTGCTCTTCGCGTCGCCGACGTTCTTGGCTATGTCCGCCAGCGCGTCGTTGCTGACCAGCGTCGGCAGAGCCTGGTACTCGGCCTGGACCAGGTCGGGCGCCTTGCCGGCCTTGTGCGCGGTGAGGATCTTGGTGACCAGCGTGTCGCCGGACGCCTGCTTCTTCACCGTGACGGTGATCTGGTCCTTCTTGCCCTGGCCCTTGTTCCAGAGGTCGACGACCTTGTCCATGCCGGGCGTCCAGGTCCAGTACGTCAGCGAGACCGGACCGGACTGGGCACCGCTGTCGTCGTCGGACGAGCCGCAGGCGGTGAGGGCGGTGCTGCCGAGGGCGACGGCAACAGCGGTTGCTGCGTATCCAAGGAACCGACGGCGCTTCGTGATGGGCATGGATCTCTCCCCTGACCTGGGTCCCCGCCGGATGCGGAAACCTGCCATGCGAATGGCACGACCTGGGTCCCCGCCCGTCGCGAGGCCCCGTCATGCTCTCTGTGAGCGTTCACAGTAGAGAAACATCCCGGACACTTGTCAATGGTTGTTGCTGTGCGGTTATGTGGGGCCAGCACCGCCACCGTGATGTGTGCACGTTCCCAAATGTTCGATCAAACGGGAGAAAATCCATGCCGGAGACCACCCCCAGGGGCCTCACCAGGCTCGCCTTCGGTGGGGACTACAACCCCGAGCAGTGGCCGGAAAGCGTCTGGCAGGAGGACGTCCGGCTGATGCGCGAGGCCGGCGTCACGATGGTGAGTCTCGGAATCTTCTCCTGGGCCCTCCTGGAGCCCTCGCCGGGGGTGCACGACTTCGGCTGGCTGGACCGGATCATCGGCCTGCTGCACGAGAACGGCATCCGAGTCGACCTGGGCACCCCCACCGTCGTCCCGCCGGTCTGGTTCTTCCGCAACCACCCCGAGGCGCTGCCCGTGACCCCCGAGGGCGTCCGCTACGAGTTCGGCTCGCGCGGGGCCATCTGCCACAGCAACGCCGACTACCGCGCCGCGGCGGCGGACATCACCACCAGGCTGGCCGAGCGCTATGGCGACCACCCGGCGCTCGCCATGTGGCATGTGCACAACGAGTACGGCGTGCCCGTCTCCGCCTGCTACTGCGACTCCTGCGCCGCCCACTTCCGCCGCTGGCTCGAGACCACGTACGGCACCGTCGACGCGGTGAACGAGGCCTGGGGCACCGCCTTCTGGGGCCAGCGCTACGCGAGCTTCGAGGACGTCAACCCGCCGCGCGCCACGCCCACCGTGGGCAACCCGGGCCAGGCGCTCGACTACAAGCGCTTCGCCGACGCCACCATGCGCGAGAACTTCGTGGCGGAGCGGGACATCCTGCACCGCCTCGCCCCCGGTGTCCCGGTCACCACCAATTTCATGACGGCCCTCAGCCAGTGCGACTCCGTCGACTACTGGGCCTGGGGCCGCGAGGTCGACATCGTCACCAACGACCACTACCTGATCACCGACGGCCGCCGCACCCACGTCAACCTCGCGATGGCCGCCGACCTCACCCGCTCCGTCGCCGGCGGCGCCCCCTGGATCCTCCTGGAGCACTCCACCTCGGGCGTCAACTGGCAGCCGCGCAACCCGGCCAAGGCCCCCGGCCAGATGGCCCGCAACTCCCTCGGCCATGTGGCCCGCGGCTCCGAGGGCGCGATGTTCTTCCAGTGGCGGCAGTCCCGGCGGGGCGCCGAGAAGTTCCACTCGGCGATGCTCCCGCACGGCGGCACCGACACGCGCGTGTGGCGCGAGGTGGTCGAACTCGGCGCCTCCCTGGACTCGCTGAGCCCGATCCGCGGCACCCGCACGGAGGCCGACGTCGCCGTGCTCTGGGACTGGCACTCCTGGTGGGCGCAGAACCTCTCCTGGCGGCCCAGCGAGGACCACGACGCCCGCGAGCGCGCCGACTCCTTCTACGAGGTCCTCCACGACCGCCACCTCACCGTCGACTTCGCCCACCCGGAGTCCGACCTGTCGTCGTATCCGCTGGTCGTGGTGCCCGCCCTGTACCTGATGACGGAGGCGGCCGGGAACAACGTCAGGGAGTACGTCGAGAACGGCGGCACCCTCGTCGTGTCGTACTTCTCCGGCATCGTCGACGAGCACGACGCCGTCCACGAGGGCGCCTACCCGGGCGCGCTGCGGGATGTCCTCGGCCTGACCGTCGAGGAGTTCTCGCCGCTCCTCCCCGGCGAGGCCATCCGGCTCACCGGGCCGGACGGCTCCGAGCTGAGCGGCGACGTGTGGAGCGAGTTCGTGGTGCCGCACGGCGCCGAGACCGTCTGGACGTACGCCGACGGCCTCACCGCGGGCCACCCGGCCGTCACCCGGCACCGCCTCGGCGAGGGCACCGCCTGGTACGTCTCCACCCGCCTCGGCCACGAGGGGCTGGACGCCCTGCTCGGCTGGGCCGCCGAGGACGCGCGCCTCGCCCCGCGCGCCGATCTGCCCCACGACGTCGAGGTCGTCCGCCGCTCCGGCGAGAGCGGCAGCTATCTGTTCGCGATCAACCACACCGCCACCGACGCCAAGGTGCCGCTGGACACGTCCGGCACCGAACTGCTGACGGGCGAACGTGCCGCCGGCCGCCTCGCGGTCCCGGCGGGAGCCGTCCGGGTCGTCCGACTCGACGGCTGAGCCGACTCCCCTCCGCCCGTGGAGCCGCGAGCCGCGGGCGGAGGGGCCCTCCCCGAGGGAACCCACCCCCATCACGTCGAAGGGACGACGGACGACGATGTTCCATCCCAGACGCACTCTCAGAGCCCTGCTGCTCCCGCTCCTGGCCGGGCTCGCCCTCACCGCGCTGCCCGCGCAGACCGCCCGGGCGGCCGCCACGCTCACCAACGGCGGCTTCGAAGCCGACGGCGCGGGCGTGGGCTCGCCCACCGGCTGGTCGGAGTACGGCGACACCGGCGCCTCGTACACCGAGTCCGGTGGACACGGCGGGAGCTACCGCCTGAGCCACTACTCGTCCTCCGCCTACAAGGTGGAGACGTACCAGTACCTGTCCGGATTGACCAACGGCACCTACACGCTCACCGCCTGGGTCCGTTCCGGCGGCGGCCAGAACTCCGCCTACATAGCCCTGAAGAACTGCGGAAGTTCGGAACAGCGCACGGCCCTGCCGGTGTCCACCAGCAGCTGGGTCCGGATCGTCACGTCGGTCAATGTGACGAACAACCAGTGCACGATCAGCATCAACAGTGACGCGAAAGCTGGCAACTGGATCAATGTCGACGACCTGACCTTCGCGTCGGGCTCGACCGGCCTGTCCATCAAGGGTGCCGACATCTCGTCGCTCGCCAAGAGCGAGGCTCTCGGCGGTGTATACAGGACCAGCTCCGGTACCGCCGGCGACGCGGTCACCATTCTGAAGAACGCCGGTATGAACTACGCGCGCCTGAAGGTGTGGGTGAACCCCGCCGACGGCTACAACAACAAGACGCGCGTGCTGGCCATGGCCAAGCGGATCAAGGCCGCCGGCATGAAGCTGCTGGTCGACTTCCACTACTCGGACACCTGGGCCGACCCGGGCAAGCAGACGAAGCCGGCCGCCTGGTCCGGCCACTCGTACAGCCAGCTGAAGACGGACGTCTACAACCACACCTACGACGTCCTCAATGCCCTCAAGTCCCAGGGCACCACGGCGGACATGGCCCAGGTCGGCAACGAGATCAACGGCGGCATGCTGTGGTCCGAGGGCTCCACCGACAACTGGGCGCAGCTCGCCGGCCTCATCAACTCCGGCTACAGCGCCGTCAAGGCGGTCTCCTCCGGCACGCAGGTCGCGCTGCACCTCGCCAACGCGGGTGACGACTCCACCGTCCGCTGGTGGTTCGACAACGCCAAGACGTACGGCATCAACTACGACCTGATCGGCCTGTCGTACTACGGCTACTGGCACGGCTCGCCGGCCGCCGCCCAGACCACCCTCGACGACGTGGCCTCCCGGTACGGCAAGCCGGTCTTCATCGCCGAGACGGCCTACCCCTTCCGGCTCGACAGCGACGACTCGCTCGTCAACCAGATCGACACCACCGGCGAACTGGTCACCGGCTACCCGGCGACCGCCGCGGGGCAGCTCGCCTGGATGAACGCCGTCGCGAACATCGTGGAGGCCGTCCCGAACGGCCGCGGTCTCGGCGTCTTCTACTGGGAGGCGACCTGGACCGCCGTCTCCGGCAACGGCTGGGACCCGGCCGACGCCACCTCCGGCAACGGATGGGAGAACCAGGCCCTGTTCGGCTACGACGACAAGGCGCTTTCCTCGATGGCGTGGTTCAGCCACCGCTGATCCCGGCCGTGTGAACCGGAGGCCCGGCCGCACCACGCGGCCGGGCCTCCGTGTGCAGCGGACATCCTTGTCCGGCGGGACCGTTCGCCGGGGCGACCTCACAGAGTCCGGGACACGGCGCCCCCGACTGCGGAAGAGTGGGAAGACACGGTACGAGGAGGACCGGACGGAGGGGAACGACGATGCTGAGGGCTCCCGTTGGTGAGAGACGACTGGACATCCTGGAGTGGCTGAAGGACCCCGCCCGGCACTTCCCGCCCCAGCGCCACGGCGACCTCGTCGAGGACGGCGTCACGGCGGACGCCGTCGCGGCGAAACTCGGGGTGCGCCGCCGGGTGGCCGACACCCACCTCGCCCTGCTCACCCGCATCGGCCTGCTGCGCGTCAAGCGCGTCAAGCGGCGTGTGTACTACCGGCGAGACGAGATCCGTATCGCCGAGGTGGCGCGGATGTTCGAGAAAGGCTGGTGACGGGCGGCGGGCCGGAGCGGCGGAGAACCGCGGACAGCGAGAGGGGAAACGAGGAGAAACCAGGAGAAACCGGCAGAGCAGTTTCCGGAAAAAACCCGGCACAAGACCATGAACGCGACATAATTCCTCCGACCCTGTCTGCGAGGATGGCCTTCTCCTCGAGGAAGGGCGGACCCCCCCATGGACCGTCGGACGGCCCTCGTCCCGATCAGGTACCTCACTCTTCCCGGGCACGGGCCCGAAGACGTCGTGGCCGATCCCGGAGGGCGCGTTCTGACCGGGGTGTCGGACGGACGGATCCTGCGGATCCACGGGCTGGACGACCCGCCCACGGCCCGGGTGGAGCACATCGCCGAGATCGGCGGCCGCCCGCTGGGCCTCGAACTCCTGCCGGACGGCGACCTGTTGGTGTGCGACGCCGACGGTGCCCTGCTGCGCGTCGACCCCGAGGGCGGCACCGGGAACGTCCGGGTCCTGACCGACTCGGCGGCGGGGGAGCGGCTGCGGTTCTGCAGCAACGTCGTCGCGCTGCCCGACGGCACGGTCTACTTCACCACCTCCAGCCGTATCCACCCGCTCGAGGACTGGATGGGCGACATCGTCGAACACACCGGCACGGGACGCCTGTTGCGCCTCGAAGCAGGTGCCGCCCAGGCCGAAGTCCTCTTGGACGGGCTGCAGTTCGCGAACGGAATCGCCCGCAGCGCCGACGACTCGTTCCTGATCGTCGCCGAGACCGGCGCCCGCCGCCTCACCCGCTTCCACCTGAGGGGTCCCCGGGCCGGACAGGCCGAGCCCTTCGTCGAGAACCTGCCCGGCTTCCCGGACAACCTGTGGCGCGGAGCCCCCGACGGGCCCGTGTGGGTCGCCCTGGCGGGCCCGCGCGTCCCGCCCCTCGACCTCCTCCACCGCGCCACCCCCGCCGTACGCCGCCGCGCCGCCCGGCTCGCCCTGCGCGCCCCCTTCCGTCCCTCGGGGACGACCGGGGTGCTCGCGGTCGACGACGACGGCCGGATCACCCGGCACCTCACCCGCCGCCGCTCCGGCTACCGCATGGTCACCAGCGTCTGCGAGACCGGCGGCCGGCTGGTCCTGGGCAGCCTGTGGGAGCGCGGCCTCGCGGTCTGCGAGGCGCCGGTGACCGGATAGGACGGCCCGGGCGGACAAGGCCTACCCTGGTGCCCAGCCGTGATCCAGGGCCGGGCAGGAGACCTACGACATGACAGCCCCGGAGGCCGAGAGCCTCCGTACCGGCGCCCCGCGCAGGAACGCCGGGACCAGTCAGGTCCCGGTGGTCGCCGTGGTCGCCGCAGGCGGGGCGATCGGCGCCGTCGCCCGCTACGCGGCCTCCCTGTGGTGGCCCACGGAGGCCGGGGGCTTCCCGTGGACGACCTTCTGGGTGAATGTCGTCGGCTGCGCGGTGATCGGCGTCTTCCTGGTGCTGGTCACCGAGGTCCGCACCACACACCGGCTGGTGCGGCCCTTCTTCGGCACCGGTGTCCTCGGCGGCTTCACCACCTTCTCGACCTACGCCGTCGACATCCAGCGGCTGGCCGACGCGGGCCGGGCCGGCACCGCCCTGGCGTACCTCGCCGCGACCCTGTGCGCGGCACTCGCGGCGGTGTGGCTCGCGGCCCTCGCGACCCGCCGCCTGTTCGGCGGGAGGCAGCGATGACCAGACTGACCGGCGGTGCCCTGCGGCTGACCGTCCTCGTCGGCGAGAACGACATCTGGCACCACAGGCCCCTCTACACGGAGATCGTCCACCGGGCCCACGCGGCCGGTCTCGCCGGTGCCAGTGTCTTCCGGGGCATCGAGGGCTTCGGCGCTTCCTCCTTGATCCACACCTCCCGGCTGCTCTCGCTCAGCGAGGACCTGCCGGTCGCCGTCGTCGTCGTCGACACCGAGGAGCGCGTCCGCGCCTTCCTGCCCCAGCTCGACGAACTCGTCACCGAAGGACTCGTCGTCCTCGACGAATGCCAGGTCATCCGGTATGCGGGCCGCGGAGGAAACCCGGGCGAACCGGACACGAAGGGTAAGAACTCGTTGTGAACTGGCTGGTGGTCGTCGCGGGCGGCATGATCGGCGCCCCGCTGCGCTATCTCACCGACCGCGCGGTGCAGTCCCGGCACGACTCGGTCCTTCCCTGGGGCACCTTCGCCGTGAACGTCGTCGGCTGTCTGGTCCTCGGCATCCTCACCGGAGCCGCCCACGTAGCCCCCGACCTGCGATTGTTCCTGGGAACGGGCTTCTGCGGGGCGCTGACGACGTACTCCACGTTCTCCTACGAGACCCTGCGGCTGACCGAGGCCGGCGCGGGCCTCTACGCTGCCGTCAATGCCGTCGGGAGCGTGCTGGCGGGTCTCGGGGCCGCGTTCGCCGGAGTGGCGACCGGTCAGGCGCTGTGGCCGTGACCGGTATGGCGCGTCCGCGCCCGCAGGCCCTCGACTGGTAGGACTGTCCACCGCAGTTGTCGACCACCCAGAACTGGATTCCATGAGCGCCATCTCCGTCGGTCAAGCCGTCGTCCTCGGAGCCGTCGAGGGAGTGACCGAGTTCCTCCCCGTCTCCTCCACCGGCCACCTGAAGATCACCGAGGGCCTGATGAGCATCCCGGTCGACGACGACGCCGTCGTGGCGTTCTCGGCCGTCATCCAGGTCGGCGCGATCGCGGCCGTCCTCGTGTACTTCTTCAAGGACATCGTGCGGATCGTCTCCGCCTGGGGCCGCGGACTGCGGAACAAGGAGGAGCGCCACCACCACGACTACAAGTTCGCCTGGTGGGTGATCTACGCGACGATCCCGATCGTCGTCGTCGGCCTCGGCGCCAAGAAGCTCATCGAGGGGCCGCTGGCCTCCCTTTGGGTGGTGGCGGGCTCGCTGATCGTCGGCAGCGGTGTGATGTGGGCGGCCGACCAGATGGGCCGCCACAAGCGCGGCGAGGACGACACCACGTTCAAGGACGCGATGCTGGTCGGCAGCTCCCAGATCCTCGCGCTGCTCTTCCCCGGTTTCTCCCGCTCCGGCGCCACCATGTCCACCGCGCTCATCCTCGACCTGGACCGTGTCGCCGCAACCCGGCTGTCGTTCTTCCTGGGCATCCCGGCCCTCACCGGCGCCGGCCTGTTCGAGCTCAAGGACGCCCTCGGCGCGGGTGTGGGCGCCGCCCCGCTGGTCGTCGGCACCGTCGTGTCGTTCGTGGTGGCGTACGGCTCCATCGCCTGGCTGCTGAAGTTCGTCGCCAAGCACTCCTTCAACGCGTTCGTGGCCTACCGGCTCGTCGTCGGTGTGCTGCTGCTCGGGCTGCTGAGCACCGGAGCCCTGAACAGCTGACGGTCCTCGTCGCCGCGCCGGGCGGGAAGTCTGCATTCAGGCTTCCCGCCCGTTGAATTTCTCATTACACCGCTCTTGACATCACCCGCCCGGCACCCGGAACATCACTCTCGTGAACCTGTCAGACAGCCAGACAGCTGGTTCGGCCCCGCGGCGCGTCAGCGCCATGGAGGCGGTGCTCGGCCACCTCCGCGGCGCCATCGAGCGCGGTGACTACGCCATCGGCGACAAGCTCCCCTCCGAGGCGGAGCTCTGCCGCACCCTCGAGGTGTCCCGGCCCGTGCTGCGGGAAGCCCTGCGCGCCCTGCAGACCATGGGCCTGACCGTCGCCAAGACCGGCAAGGGCACCTTCGTGATCGCGAACACCGTCGAGGACCCCACCTTCGGCGACTACGCGGCCAGCGACCTGCTGGAGGTGCGCCGCCATGTCGAGGTCCCGGTCGCCGGGTACGCGGCACAGCGCCGCACCCCGGAGAACCTGGACCACCTGGCCCATCTGCTCGAGCGCATGGAGCGGGAGACGGACACCACCGCGTGGGTCGCGATGGACACGCTCTTCCACCTGGCCGTCGCCGAGGCCGCCCAGAACCCGGTGTTCCGCCGGGTCATCGAGGAGATCCGCGACGCACTGGCGCGCCAGTCGGCCTTCCTCAACGAGCTGGGCGGCCGCCGCGAGCAGTCCAACCGCGAGCACCGGGCCATCGTCGAAGCGCTGATCGACGGTTCCGAGACCGACGCGGTGGAGGCGATGAGCCATCACCTCGACCGCGTCGAGACGACCCTCACCCACATCGTGCGCACCCCCGGCACGAGCACCCCCCTGGAAGGCGGACCCGAGGCGTGAGCGAACAGCACCTCAAAGACGAGACGCGCCCCTCGTCCCGTCACGTCGACGCCGGCGACCACGGCTACAGCAAGTCGCTGAAGCACCGGCACGTCAACATGATCGCCATCGGCGGTGCCATAGGCACCGGCCTCTTCCTCGGCGCCGGCGGCCGGCTCGCCGACGCCGGGCCCTCCCTCTTCGTCGCGTACGCCGTCTGCGGCGTCTTCGCCTTCCTGGTCGTACGCGCCCTGGGCGAACTCGTCCTGTACCGCCCGTCCTCCGGCGCCTTCGTGTCGTACGCCCGGGAGTTCCTCGGCGAGAAGGGCGCGTACACCGCGGGCTGGATGTACTTCCTGAACTGGGCCACCACCGGCATCGCGGACATCACCGCGGTGGCCACCTACACCCACTACTGGGGCATGTTCTCCGACATCCCCCAGTGGGTGATCGCGCTGATCGCGCTGGCCGTGGTCCTCACGGTGAACCTGATCTCCGTGAAGATCTTCGGCGAACTGGAGTTCTGGTTCGCCATCGTCAAGGTCAGCGCCCTGGTGATCTTCATGTGCATCGGCATCTACCTGCTGGTCACCCAGCATCCCGTGGACGGCGCCACCCCCGGCCCCTCCCTGATCACCGACAACGGCGGCGTCTTCCCCAACGGCCTGCTGCCCATGCTGCTGATCATCCAGGGCGTCGTCTTCGCGTACGCCTCGGTCGAACTGGTCGGTGTCGCGGCCGGCGAGACCGAGAACCCCGAGAAGATCATGCCGAAGGCGATCAACTCCATCATGTGGCGCGTGGGCCTGTTCTACGTCGGCTCGGTGGTCCTGCTGTCGATGCTGCTCCCGTGGAACAAGTACACGGCCGGTGAGAGCCCCTTCGTGACGGTCCTGTCCAACATCGGCGTCCCGGCGGCGGGCGGCGTGATGAACCTGGTGGTCCTGACGGCGGCGATGTCGTCGCTGAACTCGGGCCTGTACTCCACCGGCCGCATCCTGCGCTCCATGGCCGTGAACGGCTCCGCCCCGCGGTTCACCGCGAGGATGAGCCGCAGTCAGGTCCCGTACGGCGGAATCCTCCTCACCAGCGGTATGTGTGTTCTGGGTGTCGGCCTGAACTTCGTCGTCCCGGCGGACGCCTTCGAGATCGTCCTGAACTTCGCGGCGATCGGCATCCTCTCCACCTGGGGCATGATCATGATCTGTCACCTGCTTTTCTGGCAGAAGACCCAGAAGGGCGAACTGACCCGGCCCTCCTACCGGCTGCCGGGCTCTCCCTGGACCGAACTCGTCACCCTGTTCTTCCTCGCCTCGGTCCTGGTCCTCATGTACGCCGACGGCGGCGCCGGACGCACCACCGTGCTGTGCCTGCCGCTGATCGGCGCAGCGCTCGTAGCGGGCTGGTACGCCATCCGCGGCCGCCTCGCGCGCACCTCGGCCAAGGCCGACGCATGACCCCCGCGCCGGCCCACGACAACCCCCAAGTGATCAGGCAGTGATGTACAGCAGTTCCCTCGCCCACGCCCCGTCGATCCGCGAACCCCTCCACGCACCCGTCGCCCACCTCGTCCGCGGCGGGGTGACCGAGGGCATCCACTACGGCTCCGTCGTCGTCCTCGGCACGGGCGGTGAGGTCGCGTTCCAGCTCGGCGACATCGAGGCGGCCTTCTACCCGCGTTCGGCGCTCAAGCCCGTCCAGGCCGTCGCCATGCTGCGGGCCGGGCTGCCGCTCGACGGCGAGCTGCTCTCGCTCGCCGCCGCCAGCCATTCCGGCGAGGAACGCCACCTCGCCGGCACCCGGAAGATCCTCGAGCTGGCCGGCGTCACCGAGGACGACCTGCGCAACGTCGAGGACATGCCGTACGACCCGGAGGTCCGCGACACCTGGGTACGCGAGGGCCGCGGGCCCTCCCGCCTCGCCCAGAACTGCTCCGGCAAGCACGCGGCCATGCTGTACACCTGCAAGCTCAACGGCTGGTCCCTCGACGACTACCTCGATCCGGAGCACCCGCTCCAGCAGGCGATCGCCGAGATCGTCGAGGACCTCACCGGACAGCGGATCGCCCAGGTCACCGTTGACGGGTGCGGCGCGCCCCTCTTCTCCATCTCCCTGCACGGCCTCGCCCGGGCCGCCGCCCGCATCACCACCGCGGCCCCCGGTACCCCGGAGGCCCGGGTCGCGGACGCCATGCGCGACCACGCCGAGATGGCCTCCGGCGCCGGCCGGGACGTGGCCGCCCTGATGCGGGCCGTTCCCGGCCTGCTCGCCAAGGACGGCTTCGAGGGCGTAGAGGTCGCCGCACTCCCGGACGGCAGGGCCGTCGCCGTCAAGATCTCCGACGGCGCGAACCGGGCTCGCGTCCCGGTCACCGCGGCCGCCCTCGCCCGGGCCGGCGTGAACCCCGCCCTGCTGACCGAGTTCGCGGGCGAGCCCCTGCTCGGCGGGGGTGAACCGGTCGGCTCCGTCCGCCCGGCGCGGGCCCTGGACCCCGTCATCGTCCGGGCCTGCGCCTGACAGGCTCCGGTGGCCACCGAGTGTGCGCGGTGGCCACCGGCGGACCGCCGGATCCGTCCGGCCCCCTTACCGCCGGCCCGGTCACCACCGGGCCGGTGCCCGACCGGCTCGGGCGGGCGTCATCCCGCACCGCCCGAGCCGGCACCACCCCCATCGGACGTCACCCGCTCCCCACCCCCACCTTCAGAAAGAGGCCGCACCCTCATGACCGCCGCCGCCACCCGCAGCGAACACGATCTGCTCGGCGACCGGGACGTCCCCGCCGACGCGTACTGGGGCATCCACACCCTGCGCGCCACGGAGAACTTCCCGATCACCGGCACCACGATCTCCGCCTACCCGCACCTCGTCGACGCGCTCGCCGCCGTCAAGGAGGCCGCCGCCCTCGCCAACGAGGAACTCGGGCTGCTGGCGCCGGAGAAGGCCGCCGCGATCGTCGCCGCCTGCCGTGAGATCCGCGCGGGCGGACTGCACGGACAGTTCGTCGTCGACGTCATCCAGGGCGGCGCCGGCACCTCGACCAACATGAACGCCAACGAGGTGATCGCCAACCGGGCGCTGGAACTGCTGGGGTACGAGAAGGGGCAGTACCAGTACCTTCACCCCAACGAGGACGTCAACCTCGGGCAGTCGACCAATGACGTCTACCCGACCGCCGTCAAGACAGCGACGGTCTTCGCGGTACGTGGACTGCTCAAGGCGATGGCTGTACTGCAGGACTCATTCGCCCGCAAGGCCGTCGAGTTCCGCGATGTGCTCAAGATGGGCCGTACACAGTTGCAGGACGCGGTCCCCATGACGCTCGGTCAAGAGTTCTCGGCCTATGCCGTCATGATTGACGAGGACCGCAATCGTCTTGACGAGGCCGTCCAGTTGATCCATGAGATCAACCTGGGTGCCACGGCCATCGGCACCGGACTCAACGCTCCCGCCGGATACGCGGAGTCGGCCCGCCGACACCTCGCCGAGATCACCGGCCTGCCGCTCGTCACCGCCGCCAACCTCGTCGAGGCCACCCAGGACTGCGGCGCGTTCGTCCAGATGTCCGGCGTGCTCAAGCGCATCGCCGTCAAGCTCAGCAAGAGCTGCAACGACCTGCGGCTGCTGTCCTCCGGGCCGCGCGCCGGACTCGGCGAGATCAACCTCCCGCCGGTGCAGGCCGGATCGTCCATCATGCCCGGCAAGGTCAACCCGGTGATCCCCGAGGTCGTCAACCAGGTCGCCTTCGAGGTGATCGGCAACGACGTCACCATCACCATGGCCGCCGAGGCCGGACAGCTGCAGCTCAACGCCTTCGAGCCGATCATCCTGCACTCCCTGTCGGAGTCCATCACCCACCTGCGCGCCGCCTGCCTCACCCTCGCCGAGCGCTGTGTGGACGGCATCACCGCCAACACGGAAGCGCTGCGCGCGAGCGTCGAGAACTCCATCGGCCTGGTCACCGCCCTCAACCCGTACATCGGGTACACGGCGGCCACCGACATCGCCAAGGAGGCCCTCGTCACCGGCCGCGGGGTCGCCGAACTCGTCCTCGAGAAGGGCCTGCTGCCCGCCGACCGGCTCGCCGGCCTGCTCCGCCCCGAGGTCGTGGCGGGCAGCGGAGCACCCCTCGTCTGACGCACCTCTCACCTGCGGCGACACGCCAGGACCGGCGCGGAGGCACAATAGTGATCATGACAACGAGGTCGTCCCGCACCTTCCAGCCGGTCCTGGAACGCATAGCCGAGGAGATGGAGCGCACGCCCGGCCGCGGCCGCCCCGCCGACTACATCCCGGCGCTCGCCGCCCGCGATCCGGGCAGCTTCGGCATGGCCGTCGCCGAACTGGACGGCACGGTGTACGGCGTGGGGGACTGGCGCGAGCCGTTCTCCACGCAGTCCATCACCAAGGTCTTCACCCTCGCCCTGGACCTGGCATGCGAGGGCGACGAGCTCTGGGAGCACGTGGGCCGCGAACCGTCGGGCAACCCCTTCAACTCGCTGGTCCAGCTGGAGTACGAGCAGGGCATCCCGCGCAACCCCTTCATCAACGCCGGCGCCCTGGTCGTCACCGACCGTCTTCACAGCCGCACTTCGGACGCGGCCGGTGAACTCCTCGCGTTCCTGCGCGCCGAGAGCGGCAACCCCGCGCTCCACTTCGACGCCGAGGTCGCCGCCTCCGAGGCCGCGCACGGCGACCGCAACGCCGCCCTCGCCCATTTCATGGCGTCCTACGGCAACATCGACAACCCGGTACCGGTGCTGCTCGAACAGTACTTCCGCCAGTGCTCGCTGACCGCGTCCTGCGCCGACCTCGCGCTCGCCACCTCCTTCCTTGCCCGGCACGGCGTCCGCGCCGAAGGCGGGCGACTGCTCACCCGCAGCCAGGCCAAGCAGGTCAACGCGGTGATGCTGACCTGCGGGACGTACGACGCGGCCGGAGAGTTCGCCTACCGGGTGGGGCTGCCCGGCAAGAGCGGGGTCGGCGGCGGCATCATCGCCGTCGTACCGGGCCGCTGCACCCTGTGCGTATGGAGCCCCGGGCTGGACGAGCGCGGCAACTCGGTGGCGGGCGTGGCTGCCCTGGAGCGCTTCACGACCCTGACCGGGGTGTCGGTGTTCTGACAGAAGTGCCCGGGATCCGGGGCGAGGAGTGGTCGAGGGAGCGGACCTCATCGCTCATCGGCCGGGCCGCGGGATCACATACCGGTCACGCGCAGGCCCCCGCCCGGAGGGCGGCACGTCAGGTTCCGGCCACCCGGCGTTGACACGCTGACCGAGTGTTGGCCATGGCTTTCCCTGTCGATCTCCGCCGCTGCCAGGTCCTGGGCCTGGCCGGAACGGCCTGTCTCGCGCTGGGCGGCGAGAGCGCCGGCGCCCTGCCCGCGCGGGAACTCCTGGCCCCGTCGTCCGTGCATGCCGTGCTGGGCCTCATCGGCGTGTACTTCGGGCTGGTGGTGCTGACCGCGGCCTGGATCCTCCTCGGCCGCCTGGTCCGCGGCTCGGATCCGCCGACCCCGCGTGCCCTGGTCCTGGTCCTTGCCGTCTGGGCTGCGCCGCTGCTGATCGGACCGCCGCTGTTCAGCCGGGACGTCTACAGCTACCTCGCCCAGGGCGCCATGGTCGACGCGCACATGGACGTGTACGCGCACGGCCCCGCCCACCTCGGCGGCCCGCTCGCGGCCGAGGTCGCCCCGCTGTGGCGGCACACGGGAGCGCCGTACGGCCCGGTCTTCATGGCCGTCGCGGCCGCGCTGTCCGGGCTGACGCACGGCGAGCTGCCCGCCGGGCTGCTCGGCATGCGGCTGGTCGCGCTGTGCGGGGTGGCGCTGATGGCGGCCGCGCTGCCCCGACTGGCCCGGCACAGCGGCGCCGACCCGGCCGCCGCGCTGTGGCTGGGCGTCCTCAACCCGCTGGTGCTGGTGCACCTGGTGGCGGGCGCCCACAACGACGCGATCATGCTGGGCCTGCTCGGGGTGGGGCTGGTCGCCGCGCTCGGCCGCCGTCCGATACCGGCCGCCGTCCTCGTCACCCTCGCCGCCCTGGTCAAGGCGCCCGCGATACTCGGCCTCGCCGCCGTCGTGGTGCTGGCCGTGCGAGCGGGCCACCGCCCCGCGCGGGCCGTCCTGACGACCGCGGCCGCCTGCGCCGCCACCACGGTCGCCGCGACCGCCGTCGCGGGCACCGGCTACGGCTGGATAGCCGCCCTGAACACCCCGGTCTCGTCGCAGAACTGGGCCCTCACCAGCCTCCTCGGGCGGGCCACCGGCGCTCTGCTGGAACACCTCGGCAGCGACCTGGCCCCGCTGGCGGTCCCCGCCTGGCACGCCTTCGGGCTCGCGGTCACCGCCGTGGTCCTGGTCGCCATATGGTGGCGGCTGCGCCCGCGCCCGGTGTACGCGCTCGGGCTGAGCCTCGCCACGGTGGCCGCGTTCGGCCCCGCGATCCGCCCCTGGTACGCCCTGTGGGGCCTCTTCCTCATCGCCGCCGCGGCCCCGGACACCTCCGTACGGCATCGTATGGCGGCGGTGGCGGGCGTCCTCGCCCTCGCCGTGCTGCCCGACGGCGGCCCGGCCGACACCGGCCGCCTGCTCCTGGCGGTCTCCGGCGGCGCGCTCGCGGTGGTCGTCCTGTGGCAGGCCCGGCTCGCGTCCGAGGCCCCGGTCGCGGTGGGGCGTACGGCATGAGAGCACCCGCCACCGACCGTGGCCGGCTACTGCTGCTCGGCTGTCTCGTCACCGCCGTCACCCTCTTCACCGCGACGGTCCCGCTGCTTCGGGACTGGTTCGACCTGCGGGTCTACTACGGCACCGTCGACAGCTGGATCCACCACGGCGGCCGCGTCTACGACTACCGGGTGCCGGGCACGCCGTACGGCTTCACCTACCCGCCGTTCGCGGCCGTCATCATGCTGCCGATGGCGCTGGTCGGCCTGCGGACGGCGATCGCGGCCGCCCTGCTGCTGAACCTGGCGGCGCTAGCCGTCGTCGTGCGCGTCCTCGCCGGGCCCGGCTGGCGGCGGCACGGCTGGTACGGCGTCGTCCTGGGTGCCTGTGTCCTCGCGCTGTTCGAACCACTCCGGGACACGTTCAGCTTCGGCCAGGTCAATCTGCTCCTGCTGGCCCTGGTGCTGACCGACGGCCGGCTGCTGGCGAGCGGCCGGGGCCGCTGGGCCGGTGTCGGCATCGGGCTCGCGGCGGCCGTGAAACTCACGCCCGCGGTCTTCATCGGCCTGCTGCTAGTCGCCCGGCGGTGGCGCGCGGCCGCCGTCGCCACCGGCGTCGCGCTGGCCGCCACGGCGCTGGCGGCCCTCGTCGCCCCCGACGCGTCCCGCTTCTACTGGACACGCGCGTTGTGGGACACGGGCCGTGTGGGCAGGCTCGACTATGTCTCGAACCAGTCCCTCCAGGGTGTCCTGGCCCGGCTCGGCCTGGAGAGCAAGGCCGTGTGGGCGGCGCTCGTCGTGGTGGTGCTGTCCGTGTGGGCGCGGCGGGCGCGCCGGGCGGTGGGCGCGGGGGACTGGCAGGCGGCCTTCGCCCTCACCGGTGCCGCCGCCTGCCTGGTCAGCCCCGTCACATGGGTGCACCACCTGGTGTGGCTGCTCCCGTCCTTCGCGGTCCTGATCCGCGCCGGGCAACCGCGCGTCGCGGGCGCCCTGTACGCGGTGCTGTGCACCAGCGTGGTGTGGCTGTGGTTCGACGACGCGTCCGGCATCGACGGCTTCCTGGGCAGCAACACCTACACGTGGGTCACGCTCGGTCTGCTGCTGTTCCTGCCGGTCGGTCATCCCTCCACCGGACGGCGGCCGGCCGGCCACAGCGCCAGTGCGACGGCGGCCCCGCCCAGCAGGGCCGCACCCCCGATCACCCCGGCCTCCGACCAGCCCGGACCCTCTTCCCCGGACGCGGTGACGGGCACCGCCACCGGCTCCGCGGCCGCTCCGGGAGCGGGCCTGGGGCGGGCCCGCAACGCGTCCAGCGAACCCACCGGATCGACCCGGCCGACGGCCTCGAAACCCCAGTCCAGCAGTGCGCGCGCCTCCTCGTAGACGGCGAACACGCCGCCCGCCTGAGGGTTCATCACCGTCACCACGAGGGTGCGCGAGCCCCGGTGGGCTGCGGCGACCAGGGTGTTGCCTGCGTTGGTCGTGTAGCCGTTCTTGACCCCGATCAGGCCCGGATAGGGTTCGACGCCGTCGTTTCCGGTCAGCAGCCGGTTGGTGTTCGCGATGTCGTACGGCCGTCCCGCGTCGCCGGGGAACCGTGCCTCCGCCGTGCCGCAGTACCGCGTGAAGTCGGCCCGGCGCAGGCCGGCCCGGCCGAACACCGCCAGGTCGTAGGCCGACGACACCTGGCCGGGGGAGTCGTAGCCGTCGGGGGAGCGGACCTGGGTGTCCAGGGCGCCGAGCGCGCGTGCCTTCGTCTGCATCTGCTCGGTCGTCGCGCGCCAGCCGCCGTTGAGGGCGGCCAGGACGTGCACGGCGTCGTTGCCGGAGTTGAGGAACACCCCGCGCCACAGGTCGGTCACCGAGTACGTCCGCCCCTCGGCGACCCCGACCAGACTGCTGCCGGCCCCGATGCCGCTCAGTTCCTCCTCGCTGACCTCGTGCCGGATCCCGCCGGGCAGGGCCGGCAGAACCGTGAGCGCGAACAGGGTTTTGAGGGTGCTGGCGGGCGGCAGTCTGCGGTGCGCGTTCGACGCGGCGAGCACCTCGCCGGTGCGGGCGTCGGCGACCAGCCAGGACAGCGCCGAGACGTCGGGGACCTCGGGTGCGCCCCGATGGGGCCTGACCTGCGTACCGGGGCGGTGCAGGAGGGAGGGCCGCGGGAGGTGGGTCCGTGCGGTGCCGGGTCCGTCCGTCGGACCGGGGTCCGCTCCGGCCGGGGTGGCGGCCGTGGTGGGTCCGAGGGTCAGGGCGCCTGCCGCACAGAGGGCGCAGGCCGACAGGGCGACCCGAGAGGGGATTCCGAATTTCATATGATCAACGTAGGAATTGACTCGGTCTTCCCCGTGCTGCCCGTGCCGTGGACGGGGCCGCGAGCACCCGGATGCCACACGCCCTACTGGGCGGAGGGCAGCGTCGGCTGGATCCGGCGCAGGAACGTGGCGTTGTCCGGGGTCTCGCGCATCCGCTCCAGGAGCGTTTCCAGGTTCCCCTGGCCGTCCCGGGTCTGCAGGGCCCGGCGCAGTCCGTGCATGGTGGCCAACTCGCCCGGGGAGAGCAGGAGTTCTTCGCGGCGGGTGCCGGAGGTGTTGATGTCGAGGGCCGGGAAGACGCGCCGCGAGGCCGGTTCGCGGTCGAGGCGGAGCTCCATGTTGCCGGTGCCCTTCAGCTCCTCGAAGAAGTAGTCGTCGGCCCGTGAACCGGTCTCGACGAGGGCGGTGGCGAGGATGGTCAGCGAGCCGCCCTCCTCGGCAGCCCGTGCGGCGCCGAAGAACCGCTTGGGGCCGATCAGCGCGGTCGCGTCCACGCCTCCGCTGAGGGTGCGGCCCCCGGCGGCGGCCGCGTTGTTGTGCGCCCGGCACAGCCGGGTCAGCGAGTCCAGGAGGATCACGACGTCCTCGCCGGCTTCGACGAGCCGCCTGGCCCGCTCGACGACGAGTTCGGCGAGGGCGATGTGCTGCCGGGGCGCCTGGTCGAAGGTGGAGGCGTACACCTCGCCGCGCACCGAGCGCCGCATGTCGGTGACTTCCTCGGGGCGTTCGTCGAGCAGCAGCACCATCAGCCGGGCGTCGGGGTGGTTGCCGGCGACCGCGGCGGCGATCTGCTGGAGCAGTACCGTCTTGCCGGTCTTGGGCGGCGCGACGATCAGCCCGCGCTGTCCCTTGCCGACGGGTGCGAGCAGGTCGGTGACCCGCCCGGCGAGACCGGACGCGGGGTGTTCGAGGCGCAGCCGCTGATGAGGGTGCAGGGGGGTGAGGTCACGGAAGTGCCGGCGATTCCGCAGGGCCTCGGGGGTGCGGCCGTCGACGCGCGCCACCTCGGTCAGGGCGCGCTGGGTGCCGCGCACCCCTTCGACGAGGTCACCTTTGCGCAGGCCGTGACGGCGGATGAGCGCGGCCGGGACCTGGAGGTCCGCCGGGGTGGGCAGCAGGTTTGCGGCCCGCAGGTGCCCCTTCCCGCTCGCGTCGATGTCGAGGACACCGGCGGCGACCCGGGCCGGAGGCTGCTGGTGGAGAGGGGGGTGTTCGAGTGTGGTGGTCATGGTGGTCGGTCCTTTCACGGACGGAAGGCATGGGACATGCGGAAGAAGGGGGTCACGGCCGCGAAGGGAGGGCGCGGAGCGCGCCTCGGGCGGCGGGAAACAGCACCTCGGGTGCGGTAGTACTGCGCCGCTGGTGAGGTGGTGCGGGAAAGCCACTGCGCCGACCGAGCGAAACGGTGGGCGGATGGGCAGAGTGAGAGTGAACTGGTACCGGCGCCCTACTGCTGGGCGTGCACGAGTACTGACTGCACAGTACCACGGTGAGCCGTGACGCAAACGAAGGACCGGTTTCCGCCGAGGGGTTCCGCGGTGGCGGGCGTAGGAGTCGACTCGGCGGGCGGGGGCCAACTGGTCCCCACCCATGGCCGGTTGGCGGCCGACGACGCGACGACGCCGTGTCAGGAGGGCAGGAGGAGGTGGGCGACCTTCTGGGCGTGGAGGTTCCGCGCCCGCAGCGCGTCCAGCGTGCCGTACCGGGCGCACAGGTTCCGGAAGCGCTGTGCCTCCCCGTCGACGACCGGTCGGCACCGGGCGATGGCGGCGTTCTCGGCCGCGATCGCCTGATCCCGCCGACGCGCCGCGGCGGTCGACTTCTGGGGATCCTGTGCCACGGCGAGGCAGGCGTCCGTCGCCTTCTCGGCCGCCTCCCCGGCCTTGGTCAGCTCCTCCGCGGCCGGCCCGCAGGTCGAGGCGATGTTCTTGACCTGTTCGACCAGCTCGGGCGCGAGTCCCTGTCCGGCGTCTCCATGGACCAGGTAGGCGTCGATGTTCGCGAGGTCCTCGTCGGCGAACCCCCTGGGAAGAAAGCTTCCGTTCGGATCCTGCCCCGCCCTCTTCAGGTGCCTGTACTGCTCCTTGTCGGCGCGGTGCCAGTCCGCGTGTTTCTGGTCCCCCTTCTGCTCCTTGAGGGGGAGTGACTTCTGGTAGTTGCCGGAGCGGGTCGGCGGTGAGCTGACCAGGAGGCGTTCGTAGCCCGGCGCCATGCCGTCGGCGCCGGTCCGGGTCCCGTCGGCCGCGTGCCACGCCTCCATGCGGCTGCCGCCCATGACGCTGTGCGGCTCCTCCATGTACATGACGTTGAAGCCCATGAGGGCCATCGCCTCGAGGTTTCCGCTGCGGAAGCCCAGGTGGCGGGTGGTCGCGGTGCGGTGCAGGAAGTCGAACACCAGGAACTGGCCGGTGCGACTGTCGCCGCCCCACTTCTTGGCCTCCCCGTCCTTCCAGAACTCGGTGAGGTCGACCACGTTGGCCTTGAAGTCCGGCACCTTCAACTCGCCGGCCTCGACCTTCCTCCGGTGGTCTTCCTCGCCCTCGCGCCGGTAGGCGTCCGCCATGACCTCGTACTTCTTCTTCTCCTCCTTGGGCCTGGTCTTCTCCTTCGGCCCGGCGTCGCCCACGATGACCACCGTGTCCACAGCGCTCAGCCCGGCGATGATCTGAGCCATCCCCAGGTAGCTGGAATCGTGCTCGATGTGGACCTCGCCCTTCTTGCCGCTGAACCTGGACCAGAGGATCGCGACCGTCCCTCCTGTCTTCACGCCCTTGCCCGCCAGCCAGTTCGCGATCTCCTCGTCCTTCGCATGCCCGGCGGTCCTGTCCTCCTGCATGCCCCAGCCGGCCCGGACCTTCCCGCGCATGCCGTCGTCGAACCTCTCGCCCACGTACTTCGTCGCGTCACCGACGGAGATGAGGTTCTTCCTGGCTTCCGTGGCGGAGATCTCCTTCCCGTCCGCATGCGCGAAGTCCTGCTTGTACTGCTCCACGACCTTGTTCCTCGCCTTTTCGTCGGCTGCGACAAGGTGGATCCGGGCATCCTCGATTCCTGATTCGACGTAGAAATCCCGGATCCTGTCGGCGGCCCCGGACTCCCTCGGCGTGGCGGTGAGGTAGACGTGCCGCGTCCTGTCGTGGATCAGCATCGCGGCGATGGCGAACTGGTCGCCGGAGGCATAGCCCGGCTGGACGATCGCCACAGCGGGCTCGGGCTTCGCCGGGGCCGGGGCCGGAGCCGGGCCCTCGTCCTCCGTGGTCGCCCTCATCCGCTGGACCGAGGGCGTCCCGGCGGTGCCGGGCGCCGTCGGATTCCGGTCCGACGGTCGGCGCTGCACCGGTGCCTCGCCTCGCAGCACGCGCGCGGCGTTGGACTCCGCCTCCCGCTCGAACCGGTCCGAGGGGTCGGAGATCCTCAGTCCCGCGCCGTTGTCGGTACCGGCGACGGGCCCCTGGCGCTGCTGGACGACATGCGTCAACTCGTGGGCGAGGGTGTGCCGGTCCGCCCCGCCCTCGCCGATCACGATGTGGTTCCCGGAGGTGAAGGCGCGGGCCCCCACCTCGGCCGCCGAGGACCGCGCGGCACTGTCGTCGTGGATGCGGACGTCGGAGAAGTCGGCGTCCAGACGTGCCTCCATGTCGGTGCGGGTGGCGTCGTCGAGCGGCCGGCCCCCGCTGTGCAGGACGTCATGGACGGCCGAGCGCTGCACGGCCGGCTGCTCCTGGTGTCCGCAATCCGGGCCGTGTTCGTGGCGCTCCTGGGCCCCGGGGTGCCCGGCCTGGCGGAGCAGCTGGACGACGGCCGTGTTCCCCGCGGTGCATTGCAGAGCGAGAAGACCCGGGCGCGGTGCGCCGACTCTGGCCGGCGGGCGGGCCGGGGCCCGCCCACTGTCGGCCTCGGGCTGTCGGGCGTTGTCCTGGGCGTGCACGGGTCCTCTTCGGGTGTGGGAACTGACGCGACGCTCCCTGCTTACGCGATGAGGGGCACGGGGACCAGGTACCCGAGGGCAATGGAGAGGGGCCGTACGGGCAGGAGTGGTCAGGAGCCTTGTCGCAGCCGGCCCAGCACCTCCGGCGAGAGGCGTTCGGCGAGCTCTTCCAGGAGCGTGACCGTCCGCGCGATCTCGTCGTCGTCCGACGTGCCCAGTGCCGCCCCGAGCGCGGCTTCGACGGGGGTCGCCGCGACCTGGGCGCGGCGACCCGAGACCTCCGGGTTGCGGCGCAGCAGGGTGCGGCGGCGGTCGGCGGGATCCGGGGCGGTGAGCACCGACCCGACCTCCTTCAGCCGGGCCACGCACCCGGACACCGCGCTCTGCGGCAGGCCCGTGCGGGTGGTGATCTCGCCGACGGTGGTGCCCGGGTGCGCGTAGACGTCGAGCATCACGATCAGCACGGAACGTGTGCTGGTCGAGTGGGTGCCGACGCCCTCGGTGGGGATGGCCTCCTCGCCGATCTTCATCAGGGTGCGGCCCAGCAGGAAGAGTTCCACTCCGTTCATGGCCACAGGTTACATCCGATCTGATGCATCAGTCTTGATGTATCAGAAATGATGCAATAGCCTGATGGATGTCAGCCCGTCAGTCCGTCGGCATTCATCGAGGAGTCCCCATGCAGGCCACCCTGGCCGTCCCCGGCGCGACCCTGTACTACGAACTCCGCGGCAGCGGACCCCTGTTGCTCGTCGCGCAGAGCGGCGAGGGCGATGCCAACCGCAGTGACGCGATGGTCGACCACCTCGTGGACACGTACACCGTGGTGACGTACGACCGCCGTGGCCTGTCTCGGAGCGTGCTCGGCGAACCCGGCGCCGGCGCCACCCTCGACGAGCACGTGGACGACGTGCACCGCCTGCTCGCCGAAGTCACCGACCGCCCCGCGCTGATGCTCGGCTGCAGCATGGGAGCCGTCATCGGCCTGCGGCTCGCCGCCCGGCACCCGGGACAGCTCGCCACGCTCGTCGCGCACGAACCCGCCATCCCCGGCCTGCTGCCCGAAGCCGAACGGCTCCGCACACGGGCCGAGCTGGACGAGATGCGGGCCGTCTTCGAGCGGGACGGCTGGATCGCGGGCGTGAAGCGGATCGGGGAACTGCTCGGCATCGATCCCGCCCGGCAGGAGACCGAGCCCGGCGCCCGGCTCGCCCCGCTGGACGCCTCCCGCGAGGCGAACTTCGACTTCTTCATCCGCCACGACGCCCTCACCATGCGCCACGCCGACCTGACTCCGGCCGAACTCGACGCCCTCAAGGCCGGGCCGGTCCGCATAGTGCCGGCCGCGGGGCACACCACCCCCCGGACCGTCTTCGACTACCGCTGCGCCGAGCAGCTTGCCGCCGGACTCGGCGCCGCGCTCACCCACTTCCCCGGCGGCCACAACGGCAACATCACTCACCCGAAGGGATTCGCGGAGGTGCTGCGCGGCCATCTGTGAGCGGGCGGAATCAGAGGCCGTACGGCCCGGCTCGCGGCGCCCGCCGCATACCAGCCATACGAACCCCCGATGCCCCCGCACTGACACATTTCTTGTTCCGGCCAAAGGCCCTCCCTACGCTGCCACCACCGCACTCCGGCGGCACGAACAAGGGGCTTGGGCAATCATGGGTCGACTGGCCGGGAAAATCGCCTTCATCAGCGGCACGGGAGCCGGAATAGGACGGGCCGCGGCGCAGATATTCGCCGCAGAAGGCGCCCGGGTATTCGGCTGCGACATCGACTCCGACAAAGACGCGGAAACCGTGGAACTGGTGGAGAAGGCCGGGGGAGTGATGCGCTCCGGGGCACCGGTCGACCTGTCCACGGAATCGGGCGCGGGGGAGTGGGTCGAGGCCGGAATCGCCGAGTACGGCGGGATCGACATCCTCTACAACAACGCCTCCGCGCTGCGGAACGGACCCTTCGACACCCAGCCCGTGGAGGACTGGTACTTCACCCTCCGCAACGAGCTGGACATCCCCTACCTCTGTACCCGCGCCGCCTGGCCGCACCTGGTCGCGCGCGGCGGCGGCGCCGTCCTCAACGTCGCATCCGTGGCCGCCGTACGCGGTGCCCCGTTCCTGCCGATGGTGCCGCACGGCGCCGCCAAGGGCGGGGTGCTGGCGATGAGCAAGCACCTGTGCGCGGCGGGCGCCCCGCATCGTATCCGGGTCAACACCATCGCCCCCGGTATGACCCGCACCTCGGCCACCGCCCCCTTCCTCGACGACCCCGAGGGGCCCAGGGCGCGGCTGGAGGCGCGGATCCCGGCCGGCCGGGTCGCCGAGCCGGAGGACATCGCCCGGGTCGCCGCCTTCCTCTGCTCCGACGAGGCGGCCTTCGTCAACGGCGCCAACCTCATGGTCGACGGCGGCGACAGCGCGATGGCGGGCTGAGCGGACGTGACCACGCGACTCGACCACGTGGGCGTCAACGTCCGGGACCTCGCGGCCCAGACCGCCTGGTACAAGGGCGCGTTCGGGCTGGAGACCGTCTTCGAGTTCCGGCTCGACGGGCCCGGCCTCAGTGGCGTCGTCCTGGCCCATCCGGACGGCTGGCGCCTCGAACTGCTCGCCCGAGCCGGCTCCACACCCGGCCTGCGGGCCCCGGACCCGGTGACCGCGGCCCTCACCGAGGGATACGGCCACTTCGCGGTCACCACTCCCGCACTCGACCCCGTCCACGCGGCCCTGCTGGCCGGCGGAGCGGGCGAGGCCCTCGCACCCGGACCCTCCCCCGAGCCGGGTGTGCGCATGGCCTGGGTCACCGACCCCGAGGGAAATCTCATCGAACTCATAGAGCGACGGAGTACGGAATGACAAGCGTTCTGAAAAGGCTCGACAGAGGAACACTCATTGCCTGCTGTCTGGCCGTTGCCGCCGCACAGTTGTGCATCACCGTCCCCTCTCCCATCAACGGAGAGATCCAGGCGGCATTCGGCGCCTCGGGTTCCCAGGTCGCCTGGGCCACCTTGGCGTTCATTCTGCCCACCGCCATTCTCGAGCTGAATTTCGGCGTGGTGGGCGACCTCTTCGGCCGAAAGCGCCTGCTGGTGCTCGGCGGACTCGTCCTCGCGCTCGGTGAACTCCTCAACGCCACCTCCCAGAACCTCACCATGCTCTGGATCGGCCAGGCCCTCGCGGGCATCGGCGCGGCCGCGCTCTTCCCGAGCTCCCTCGCCGTCATCGCGGCCGCCACCCCGGACGAGAAGGACCGCGCCAAGGCCGTCTCCACCTGGGCGCTGAGCATCTCCCTCGCCTCGGCCGCGGGCCCGCTCTCGTCCGGTCTGCTCGCCACCGTCGCCGATTTCCGCTGGGCGTTCGTGCCGCCGGTGATCCTCGGACTGGCCGTCGCCGTCACCAGCCGCCTCCTCGTCACCGACTCCAAGGCCCCCGAGGGCCGAACGCTGGACTGGCCCGGCCAGATCACCGTCGCCGTCGGCCTCACCGCCCTGCTCTGGGGCATCATCGAGGGCGGCGAACGCGGCTGGAGCAGCCCGGCCATCGTCGGCTCCCTCACTCTCGCCGCCGTGGCACTGATCGCCTTCGTGGCCGCCGAGAAGCGCTCCGCCTCACCCATGTTCAACCTCGACCTGCTGAAGATCCCCTCCTTCGCCGCGGCCGCGGTGGTCGCCCTGGCCGGCATGTTCGGCTTCATCGGCACCGCCTACTGCGTCTCGATCCGCCTCGGTGCCGTCATGCACCTCAGCCCGCTGCGGGCCGGCATGCCCTTCGTGATCCTCCAGCTCGTGCCACTGCTCCTGGCGCCCGTCCTGAGCCGGATGCTCACCCGCGTCGAACCCCGCTGGCTCCTCATGGGCGGCCTGCTGCCGATGGCCGTGGGCCAGTTCTGGATCGCCGCCCTGCCCATCACGACCACCTCCCTCGCCGCGTTCATCGGCCCGGTACTGCTGCTCGGCGTCGGCTTCATCTGCGTCGTCTCCTCGCTCACCTCCGCCGCCGTGAACGCCGTACCGATCCACATGACCGGCATGGCGAGCGGGGCGACCAGCCTGGTGCGGGAGTTCGGGCAGGGCCTCGGCCCCGCCGTCATCAGCACGGTCGCCATGAGCGCCGCGTCCTCCGCGCTGGTCGGCAAGCTGAGCGGCCCCGACGCCGGGATGGAGGCCGCGGCAGGGCCTCTCGCCGTCGTCAACGCCGGCAGTGACAGCGCCCGCGCCGCCGCCCAGACCGCCCTGGCCCACGGTATGGCGGTCGGTGTGGTGATCTGCGGCTGCGCCTCCCTGCTGGGCGCGCTGGTCACCCTGCTGCTGGTGCACAGGAACACCGCCCGGGCGGCGGTGCCCGCACCGGTGCAGGCGGCGAACGCATAACCGCTCCGGCACGACTCCGGACAACCGGTTCGTCAGGGTTTCGCCACAGAAGGGGCCGGGTGAAAAATCCGGCCTCTTCGAGGTTTACCTCAGATGTCCCCAGAGGGTAACGATCCGTGACGTCAAGGGACTTGACCGCCTTCAGTGCACTATCTTCACGCCATGTCCACGCCGCCTGAGCCTCCGCAGCAGCCGTCCGACGCTACGGCCCAGCCGAGCGCCTACCCGTATCCGCATCCGCAGTCGCCCGGCCCCGGCGGGCCGATGGGATTCCCGCCGGCCGCGCCCGTGCCCCAGGCGGGCCAGCAGAACACTCATGCCCAGCCGACCCTGGTCGGTGTGCCCGCCCAGCCCGGTCAGCCGGGACAGCCCCAGCCGGTCAACCCGTACCTCCAGCAGGGCCCGTACCCCGTGGTCGGCCCGCCGCCGCCCCCGAGAGGCGGCGGCGCCGGCAGAGCAGTCCTGTGGGCCGCCGTGGGCGCGCTGGTGGCCTCAGCCGGCTGGGCGGCCGGTGTCTTCCTGCTCGGCACCGGATCCGACCCGGACCTCCGCGGTTACTCGGCGCCCTCGAACCTGTGCAACGCAGCCGACTACTCGTCCTTCCGCGAGGAGTACCCGGACAACGACACCGCCCCGACCCACAACACCCTCGAGGACGACGCCCTCGACGAGGGGCTGTGCAACCTCAGCCTGAAGAAGTCCTCGTCGAGCTACGCGGACGCGTACCTCTACCTCCAGCTGGACCGGCACAAGAAGACCGACCCCGGGCCGGAGTTCACCGCGAACTGGAAGAACTACGGTGACAGTCACACGGGTTACGACGTCGACGTCGTCACGGGGATCGGCGACGAGGCCTATCTGGTCAGCGACGACACCACGTCCGGTTCGTCGAGCGGTTCCATGTACGCCACACTCGCCGTACGCGACGGCTGGGTGACGTACACGATGACCTACAGCGCCTACTACTCCTCGTACGACGACGACACGGACCCGCCGACCCTCGACGAGGTGTCGGACTGGCTGAAGGCGGACACGCGGACGACGCTCGGGGACCTCAGGGACTGAGATCCCGGCGAGCGCACCACGACACGGCGGCCGGACCCACCTCAGTGGCCGGCCGCCGGTGCGTCCAGCGCGTTCGTGATCGCCTTCACCCCGCCGTGCGCCGCGTACCCGCCGTCCACGGTGATCTCCGCGCCGTTGACGTACGACGCCTCGTCCGAGAGCAGATACACCACGAGCGGGGCGACCTCCTCCACCGAACCGGCCCGGCCCTGGGGCGTCATCGCCAGGTGCGCCGCGACGAACACCGGGTTCGCGGTGGCCATCAGCGGAGTCTCGATGTACCCGGGATGCACCAGGTTCGTCCGGATGCCGCGCGGCGCCAGCTCCAGCGCGGCCACCTTCGACAGACCCCGCAGCGCCCACTTGCTCGCCGTGTACGCCACCGCGTGATGGGCGGTCAGAGCGGCGACCGACCCCACATTGACGATGGCAGAGCCGGCCGGCATCAGCGGCGCGAGGGCCTGGATGCCCAGCAGCGCACCCGTCGCGTTCACCGCGAACGCCCGTTCCCAGTCGGCGAGTTCAACCTCGCCGAGGCGGGCCCGCATCGGGATGCCCGCGTTGTTCACCAGACCGTGCACGACGTCCAGCCCGCCCGCGAGGGCGGCCCACTCGTCCGGTGAGGAGACGTCCAGATGCCGGTAGCGCACGTCCAGGCCGTCGGCACGCAGGCCCGCCGCGAGCTTCTCGCCGGCCTCGTCCAGGACGTCGGTCGCGACCACCGCCGCGCCCTCCCGGGCGGCCGCCGCCACCTCCGCGGCCCCCTGGCCCTGCGCTGCTCCGGTGACGACGACGGTACGGCCCGCCAGGCGCGTACGGCTCACGGCTCCTCCAGTGCGTAGGGGACTCTCGGGCTCTCCCCTCCACGCTAGGAAGCCGCGGTCAGCTCCGGAAACGCGCGTTCCCCATGGCTGTCATCCGCGCCGGCGATCTCCGGCTCGTCCAGACAGGCACCGACCCTGCGCACGGTCTCCCGCAGCCAGCGGTGCGCCGGGTCCGCGTGCCGGTTGTGGTGCCAGTACATGGCCTCCACCAGCGGTACGTCCGGGAAGGGCGGCTCCACGACGGCACAGCGCGCGAAACCCTCGTAGCGCCGCGCCAGCCGCTCCGGCACGAGGGCCACCAGGTCGGTCCCGCTCACGAGGAACGGCAGAACACTGAAGCCCGGCGTGCTGACCTGCACCTTCGGCATGATGCCGAGGGTCTCCAGCTGCCGGTCGGCCGGTGTGAGGCTCTTGCCGATGGCGCACGCCGCGTGCGGCATCTCCGCCAGGTCGCGCAGCCCGAGCCGCCCGTCCACGACCCGCGGATTGCCGGGGTCGACCAGACAGACGAACCGGTCGTGCATGACCGCCTCGCTGACGCCGGGCAGCTGATAGCCGAGCGGCACGATCATCAGGTCGTGGCAGCGCAGATGGGTCTCCGTCTCCAGCTGACCGTCGACGATCGGATGGAAGTCGATGCGCACCCCCGGCGCCTCCGCCGCGATGACCCGCAGCAGCGGCTCCACGAACACCGTCATCACGTAGTCGGACATCACCACGGAGAACCGCTGCCTGCTGCGCTGCGGATCGAAGTGGCGGGTCAGCGACAGGGCCTCCTCCGCTTTGTGCAGGGAGGCCTGCACGACGGGCAGCAGCCGTTCGGCCAGCGGCGTCAGCTCGTACTCGCGGCCGACCCGGACCAGCAGCTCGTCGTTGAAGTGACGACGCAGCCGGGCCAGCGAACCGCTCATCGCGGACTGGCTGGTCGACAGGCGCACACCCGCGTGGGTGACGTTCTTCTCCTCCAGCAGCGCTTCCAGCGCCACCAGAAGATTGAGGTCGATCGCTCCGAGACCCACGTGTGTCCCCTTCCGGCCGCGCCGCGTCCTTGAAGCTCGGCTGCATCGGAGGGTAACCAGTGCGGCCGAGGCGGGGAAGACTCCGGGACGCAACTCACAGGGATCCGATGACAGCCATCGGACTGCTGGATACCCGCAGGTCAAAGCCCGCTACGGGCGGGGCGTGCGGCCCCGCTTGCGGGCCCGCGGGAGGTAGGCGTCCGTCCGCCCCGGCACGATCCGGTTGCGCAGGGTGCCCAGCCGCTCCACGGTCAGCTCCACCTCGTCGCCGGGCGTGAGCGGCGGTGGGGTGCGCTCGCCGAGCCGGCCCCAGTGCTCGGCCAGCGCACCCCACCCGCAGGTCCCCGATCCCAGGACGTCCCCGGGCCGCACCCAGGTGTCCCGGGAGGCGTAGGCGACCATCTCCTCGAAGGTCCAGGAGGCGTTGGCGAGGCTGTCGCGGCCGATCAGCTTCCCGTTGAGGGTGACCGTCATCTCCAGGTCCAGGAAGCCGTCGGGATCGCGCCGGTCCTCGACCTCCTCGGCGGTCACGAGGTACGGGCCCAGGGTGTTCGCGAAATCCTTGCCCTTGGAGAAGCCCAGGCCCAGGTTCTTCTCCGGTTTCTGCAGGTCACGGGCCGACCAGTCGTTGAAGACGAGATAGCCGGCGATGTGCTCGCGTGCCCGTTCGGGCGTGAGGTCCCGCCCGGCGCGCCCGATGACCGCCCCGACCTCCAGCTCGAAGTCCAGCACCGAGCAGCCCGCCGGGACGCGCACGTCGTCATGGGCGCCGTGCCCGGCGTGCGGGTTGGTGAAGTAGAAGTTCGGTGCCCGGTACCACTCCTCGGGTACGTGCTCGAGTCCGTCCAGCGACTTCGAGACCCCCTCGATGTGTGCCTCGAAACCGACGAAGTCCCGGATGGACGGCGGCTTCAGCGGTGGCAGCAGTCGTACCTGATCGACCGTCAGTTCACTGGCGAGAGCCAGTGCTTCGGCGCCTGCCTCGTGAAGCCGCTCCTCCTCGAGGAGCGTCAGCACCGTCATGCCCTCGGGCAGCGGGTGGACGACCCCGTCCCGGACCGCCCCGGCACGCTCCATGCCCTCGTACTCGTACGCCGCGAAACGCATCGCTCAACTCTCCCAGTGGTTGGTGTTGGTGACAGCTCCGGCGCTGAGATAGCCCGCGAACACGCCTTTCGGGTCGCGGGCGGCCCGGATCTCCCGCAGCCGCCCCCATTGCGCGTCCCCCATGAACCTCAACTGCCGGACCGTGAAGTCGGAGTCGCCGAGGTACTGGCCCACGGTCACCGGCTGCATGTCCGCCATCGCCGAGTCCAGCCAGGCCCGCAGCTCGGCGTCCCGCGCCGGGTCGTCATGGACGACGTATGTGGCGCAGTAGATCTCGGACTGCAACGAGAAGGCCATGTCCGGCAGCCGGCGCAGAGGTGCCATCGAGAACCAGATGGTGAAGGTGCCCGGTGTGGGGTGCTCGGTGAACGCCTTGCGGATCGCGGGGACGACCTGATCCGCCGTCCCGGTCAGCCAGGCGTTGTCCACGAGGTAGCGGTGTCCCTCCGGGTTGGCCGTCCGCTGGTTGTCCAGCTGTTCGGCGAGGGTGGTGGGCCGGGCCTCCACGCGGAACAGGGCCCGGCCCGCGTACGGGCCCGCGTGCAGCGGGGCGAGCGCCTCGGCGGCCTGCTCCGGGGTGTCCGTCATCGAGACGCCCGTGACCAGCAGCACGGGCGTCGTGGAGCCGGGCGGGGTCTGGGTGAGCGCGACGATCTCCACCAGGTCCGACACCGTGTGGTGCATACCGTGCAGCCAGGTCATGACCTCGTCGAAGAGGTCCAGCGGGTAGGCGTGGACCGTGTGCGCGAGGTGCCGGGGGAGCGGGCGGGTGCGCAGGTGGAAGCGGGTGACCACGCCGAAGAATCCCGGGCCCGCGCCGCGCGCCGCCCAGAACAGGTCGCTGTGGTGCTCCTCGTCGGCGCGTACCGGCTCGCCCTCGGCGGTGACGACGTCGATCGCCACGATGTTCTCCGCCGCCCAGCCCCAGCCGCGCGCGTTCCAGCCCTGCCCGCCCTGGAGCAGGAAGCCGCCGATACCCACCGAGGGGCAGTGCCCGCCGTTGAAGAAGCGCCCGAACTCACCCAGGTACGGGTTGAGTTCGTCGCCGCCCTTGACGCTGGGAGTGGCGGTCACGATCCCGGTGTCCGGGTCGTAGGCCAGCTCCCGGAAGCCCCCGAGGTCGATCAGCAGTGCGTCGTCGCGCACCGACCAGGCGGCCCAGCTGTGCCCGCCGGAACGGACGGCGACCTGCCAGCCACGCTCCAGCGCGAGCCGTACCCCCTCGACGACGTCCCGCTCGCAGACGGCCTCCAGGACGGCCGCCGGCCTACGGTCCGAGGGACGGCGGGCGTTGAAGACCCGGCCGAAACAGGCCTCGTCGAAGCCGTCCTCGCCCGGGAAGCGCAGCGTGCCCGAGAACCGGTCCGTGTTCATGGCGGGTGTCCTCACTTGACCGCGATGGGGTTGACGGGGGCGCCGACCGCACCCGTCACCGGCAGCGGCGCCGCCACCAGCAGGAACTCGTACACTCCGTCGGCCGCGCAGTCCTCGGCGAGCGCCTCCAGATCCCACATCTCGCCCAGCGGCAGCCCCATGTTGGGGATGGCGATCTGGTGCAGCGGGGACATCGCCGGCCCGTCGAACTCGTACGGCCGCACCTCCAGGCCCCAGGTGTCGGAGGCGACGGCGGCGATCTCCGTGCGGTGCAGCCAGCCGAGCGACGTGAAGGACAGCCCCGGCGCGTCCCCCGCCGCGTAGCCGCCCCACCCGCCCAGCCGCCGGACCCGTCCCAGCTGCCCGGTGCGGACGAGGACGATGTCCCCGCGCCGGACCGTCGAGGTCGCTCCCTGCGCCTCGATGGTGGCGCGCAGGTGCTCCTCCAGGATGGGGAACCCGTCCGGGAGTTCACCGAGCTCGTCCCCGACCGACCGCCCGACGTCCAGCAGGACGCCCCGCCCGGTGAAGGCGTCCCGCATGTGCTCGATGCCGGTCACCGAGTCGCCGTTGCCGTCGACGATCGTGCACGGACGGCCGTTCCACGCCTGCTTGTTGTCGTAGATGTGGCCCAACCCGTCCCACTGCGTGGAGGCCTGAAGGGGCATCACCACATGGTCGTCCGCGCCGCCGAAACCGTGCGGGAAGCCCTGGGTGCCGGCCGCCGCGTCCGACCCGGTGTCCTTCATGTAGTGCACCGGGTTGATCCGGCCCCGGAATCCGCGTTGCGGCCCCGACTCGTTGAACTCCAGCGCGAGGGACAGGGAACGGCCCCGCCGGACCAGCCCGGCGGCGTGGGCGCGGATCGCGTCGTCGATGAAGTTGAGCGTGCCCAGCACGTCGTCCTCGCCCCAGCGGCCCCAGTTGCGGTAGGCGGCACGGGCTTTGGCGAGCTCTTCCTCGATGGGCCCCAGAGTCATCGCGTGCGTCCTTTCAGCAGCAGGTCGAGGGCGTTGCCCCCGGCGATCGCGGCCCGGTCGGGCGGGGCGAGGCCGGCGGCGTCCAGCCGGGCCAGCGGATCGTCGACACCCATGTCGAAGGGGTGGTCCGTACCGAGCACGACCCGGTCCGCGCCCACCTCCGCCACCAGATGGCGCAACGCGCGCGGGGTGTAGACGAGCGCGTCGAACCACATCCGTCGCAGATAGGCGCTCGGCGGCTCCGCGCAGCCGCGTGCGTCCTCCCGCACCCGCCAGGCGTGGTCGGAGCGCCCGATGTACGTCGGCAGATAGCCGCCTCCGTGTGCGGCCACCAGCTTCAGCCGGGGGAAGCGGTCCAGGACACCGGTGAAGATCAGGTGCGACAGGGCGACGGCCGTCTCCACCGGCTGTCCGACCGTGTTGCCCAGATAGTGCGTGGCGAGCCGCTCGCCCAGCGAGCACCCCCACGGATGCACGAACACGACCGCCCCCAGCTCCTCGGCCGCCGCCCACACCGGATCGTGCGCCCGGTCGGCCAGCTCCCGTCCGTTCACGCTGGTGGAGACGCTGATCCCGTGCAGCCCGTACTCCCCGACCGCCTCCTCCAGCGCCGTGACCGCCGCGTCGGGATGCTGGAGCGGCACCGTGCCGAGCCCGTACAGCCGCTCGGGCGCCAGGGCACGGTGTCCGGCGACCGCCTCGTTGACGGTCCGGGCCAGCCGCACGGCCGTCGCCCGGCCGGTCCAGTAGTGGTGCATGGGCATCGGACCCACCACCTGGATGTCGACGCCCATCGCGTCCAGATCGGCCAGCCGCTCCGACACGTCTGTCAACTTCGGCCTCAGCCGGTCCAGCTGGGCCCGGTTGACGGCGAGGGACGCCGGCGAGTGGGCGCGCTGCTCGGCGGCCAGTTCGGCGGCGAATCCGGGCGTTCCCGCGACGAGGGCGTCGGCGGCGGGGACGGCGAGATGGCCGTGGAAGTCCACCACGGGCGGGCCGGACCTGTGCTGCCCGTTCCGCGGCGCGCTCACGCGGCCGCCGTCAGTGAGTCCAGGGTCTCCGACATGATCCGTGCGGGGTCGGCGCCCGGCGTGCCCGGGTGGATCTCCCATTCGGCCAGCCGGAGCGAGTTCTCCAGCACCATCCGCACCCGCGGCGACCGCCGGGCCATGAAGTGCTCCAGCGCCTTCTGCAGCGGCTCCTCCCCGCAGACCAGTTCGGCCAGGAGCACCGCGTCCTCCATGCACATGGCGGCGCCCTGCGCGATCAGCGGCGGACAGGCGTGCGCCGCGTCCCCGACGACCACGGCCCGGCCGCGGTACCAGGGCTCGTCGACGAGCACCGCCTCGATCCAGCGGTAGTCGACCGCGGTGTCCTCCGGCAGCGCGGCGACGATCCGCCCCCACAGGCCGCCGTAGCCCGCCCCCCGCTCCCGCATCAGCGCCAGCGGGGCACGCGGGCCGATGAGCGCGGCGTCCAGGTTCTCGTCCAGGAGGTAGGCGTAGCACCGGTCGGCGGAGATCGGGCTGTAGCCGGCCTTGAAGCGCGGACCGCCGTAGTACACCTCGTGGCAGACCATCTCGGGAGGACGTTGAGCGACCACCCGGAAGATGGACATCCCGACCGGCGTCGGCAGGGTGTCGATGCCGATCAACGGACGCATGCGCGAGTTGATCCCGTCGGCACCCACCATCAAGTCGTAGCGGCCCGTCGTACCGTCCGTGAAGGTGACGTCCACATGGTCAAGAGACTGATCCATCCGGTCAACACTGAGGCCGAGGCGCACGGTGACGCCGTGCGCGAGCACGGCGTCACACAGTGCGTCCTGCAGGTCCGACCGCAGCGCACCCGCGGTCGACGGCAGGTCGGGCCCCCCGGTGTGCGGAGTGGGCAGCTCCGCGATCAGTCGGCCGTCGGCCTGCAGCAGCCGCAGCACGTCGAACGGCACGGCCCGCTCGAGGACCCGATCCAGCACCCCGACGGTCCGCAGCGCCTTCAGCGCGTTCCCCTGGAGGGTGATGCCGTGTCCCACGCCGAACCAGCGCGGGGAGATCTCGACGAGCTCGACCTCGACGCCGCGCTGGGCGAGCGCGACGGACAGCACGCTTCCGGTGATGCCGCCGCCGACGACGAGCACCTTCTGTACGGGCATGGGCGATCCTTGCGAACGTAGAAGCCGGTGAGAGGTCAGCCGAGGAGACGCGGGCCGAGCTCGTGGTAGTGCTCGACGGCCGGCGGCCCGGTGAAGAAGGGGCCGACGAGGGCGCGCCAGCGCCCGAAGCGCTCGGACCCGCGGAAGCCGACCGTGTGTGCCTCGACCGATTCCCAGCCGACGAGCAGGAGGTACGTCCGGGGCCGCTCCTCGCAGCGCAGCAGCTCGGCCCAGCGGAAGCCGTCGGCCTCGGCCAGTACCTCGCGGGCCGCGCCGAAGGCCTGCTCGAACTCCGCCTCGCGGCCGGCCTCGACGGCCAGCTCGGCATGCTCGACCACCATGGGGCCCTCCTGACGGTGCTGGGGTGCTCCGAGCCTGGTGGGCGGGTCGGTGCAGGTCAACGGATCGAGGCATCGGCAAGGGGGACGTCATCCATCCCTTACGGCGATGGACCCGCCGCACGGGCGCCGGTGATGGCAGGCATCGCCAACGGCCATTTCCGCCCCCGGCCCCGGCTGCCTAGCGTCGACGGCAAGCCCCGAACGGTACGGGGAGAGCCGCCCGTGCCCGACGACCGAGGAGAGCCGCCGTGCCCGACGATCCCCTGCCCTCACACGCCGGCCCCTTCGCGCTCGGCACGTTCCGCGACGGCTCCGGGCCCTTCCCGGGCCTGGTCACCGGCGCCCGGGTCCGCGACCTGTCGGACCTGGCACCGTCGGTGCGCGCCCTGGTCGAGGACTGGGACTCCTGGCTGCCCCGGCTGCACGCCCTCGTGGAGGGCACCGACGGCACCTGGCACGACCTCTCCGGCCTCGAGGTCCTCGCCCCGGCCGAGCCCGGCCAGATCCTGCAGAGCGGCGCCAACTACCGCAAGCACGTGGTCGATCTGGTCGCCGCCGAGAAGGAGAGCGTGCACGGGGCGACCCCGCAGGAGGCCCGCGCGGACGCCGAGACGATGATGGACGAGCGGATCCGCAGCGGAGTGCCGTACGTCTTCCTCGGCTCCCCGCGCGCGATGTGCGGCCCCTACGACGACATCGTGCTCCCCGCCCTCGGCGCACAGCACGACTGGGAACTCGAACTCGCCCTCGTCATCGGGAAGCCGGGCCGGAACATCCCCGCCGAGGAGGCGATGGCGCACGTCGCCGGCTACACCATCTGCAACGACCTCACCACCCGCGACCGCCTCTACCGGCCGGACCTGAAGGCCATCGGCACCGACTGGTTCACCGCCAAGAACGCCGACACCTTCCTGCCGACCGGCCCCTTCCTCGTGCCCGCCGACTTCGTCGGCGACCCGAACGACCTGCGGATCACCCTGCGGCACAACGGGATCGTCCGGCAGGACGAGTCGACCAAGGACATGATCTTCGACATCCCACGCCTGATCGCGTACGTCTCCACGACCACCACCCTGCGCCCCGGCGACCTGCTGCTCACCGGCTCCCCGGCCGGCAACGGCGCGCACTGGGGCGTCTTCCTGAAGCCCGGTGACGTGCTGGAGTCGCAGATCACGGGCCTGGGCCGGCAGCGCAACACCGTCAGGAGCGCACTGTGACCGACCTCATCACCCACCTCCGCCATGTCGACCTGGCCGTCCCCGACTTCGCCCGGCAGCGCGCCTTCTACGGCGGTACCTGGGGCCTGACCGAGGTCGCGAACGACGGGGGACTCGCCTTCTTCGCCGCCGAGGGCAGCCCCGAGCAGTACGTCGTGCGGATCCGCGCCGACGAGCGCAAGCGGATGGACCTGGTGGCGTTCGGGGCCGCCTCCGCGGACGCGGTCGACGAGCTGGCCGTGCGGCTCGGGCGGGCCGGGGTCCGACTCGTGCATGAACCAAGGGCGTTGGACACTCCGGGCGGCGGCTACGGTATCCGCTTCTTCGATCCGGAGGGGCGGGTCGTCGAAGTGTCGGCCGACGTCGCCGTCCGCGCCCACCGGAGGATCGAGGAACGCGAGGCGATCCCGGTGCGCCTCTCGCACTGCGTGGTCAACTCCCGTGACCCGGAGGGCCTCAGGGACTTCTACGTGAAGCACCTCGGCTTCCGGCTCACCGACACCCTGTACTCCGCACACATGGGCGACCTCATGTACTTCCTGCGATGCAGCCCTCTGCACCACTCGTTCGCCATCGCGCGCGGCCCCCATGTCTCCCTGCACCACGCCTCGTTCGAGATGCGGGGGGTCGAGGAGTACATGCGCGGCACCGGCCGCGCGCTGCGCGCGGGGACCCGGCTGACCTGGGGACCCGGCCGGCATCTCGCGGGCGACAACACCTTCTCCTACTTCCACGATCCGCACGGCAACACCGTGGAGTACACCACCGAACTCGCCGTCCTCGAAGAGGACCTGTGGCATCCCGGCCACCATGACGTCGACGACCCGATGACGCAGGACCAGTGGGGGACCGCCGACCCGATGAGCGAGTCGGTCGCCAAGGAGCAGTTCAACGATCCCGACGTGCTGTTCGAAGCGCCGCCCGTCTGACCCGGCTCCGCAACCCTTCGAGAAAGGCCGCAGTTGTGGCAGAGATCCTGAAGAACGCCGTGCCGAAGGCCGAGGTCACCGCCTCCCTGGACCAGGTGCGGACGACCGTGGCAGGCGTCATCGCCGACATCCGCGTGCGGGGCGACGAGGCCGTGCGCGAGTACTCCGAGAAGTTCGACAACTGGAGCCCGGACTCCTTCCGTCTCTCCGAGGAGGAGGTCGAGAAGATCGTCGCCTCGGTGCCCCAGCAGGTCATCGACGACATCCGTTTCGTCCAGGAGCAGGTGCGCGCGTTCGCCCGCCATCAGCTGGACTCCCTGAAGGAGTTCGAGGTGGAGACGCTGCCCGGGGTGCGGCTGGGACAGAAGCACGTCCCCGTGCGGGCCGCCGGTGCCTACATCCCCGGCGGCCGTTACCCGCTCACCGCCTCCGCGCACATGACGGTCGTGACCGCGAAGGTGGCGGGCGTGGAGCGGGTCGTGGCGTGCACGCCGCCGAGCCGGGGCGAGATCCCGGCGGCGACCGTCGCCGCGATGCACCTCGCGGGCGCGGACGAGATCTGGCTGCTGGGCGGGGTGCAGGCGGTGGCGGCGATGGCCGTCGGCACGGACACCATGGAGCCGGTCAACCTGATCGCCGGGCCCGGCAACGCGTACGTCGCCGAGGCCAAGCGGCAGCTCTTCGGCGAGATCGGCATCGACCTGTTCGCCGGCCCCACCGAGATCCTCGTCCTCGCCGACGACGCCGCGGACCCGTTCGTGTGCGCCGTCGACCTGTTGTCCCAGGCCGAGCACGGCCCCGACTCGCCGGCCGTCCTCATCACCACCTCCCGCGAGGTCGCCGAGCGGACGATCGCCGAGGTCGAACGCCTGCTGCCCGGCATGCCGACGCGGGACTTCGCGGAACCCGCCTGGCGCGATCACGGGCAGGTGCACGTCGTCGACTCGCTCGACGAACTCTACGAGCTGGCCGACGAGTTCGCGTTCGAGCATGTGGAGGTGCTCACGGCCGAGCCGCGTCTCGCGTTGCGGCGGATGACCCAGTACGGGGCGCTCTTCCTCGGTGAGGGCACCTGCGTGTCCTTCGGCGACAAGGTCATCGGCACCAACCACGTCCTGCCGACGCGGGGTGCCGCCCGCTACACCGGCGGCCTGTGGGTGGGGAAGTACCTCAAGACGGTCACCTACCAGGAGGTCACCGACACCGGGTCCCAGGCGCTGCTGGGCCGGCTGTGCGGCCGGGCCTCCCGGGTGGAGCTGTTCGAGGGCCACGCGCGCTCCGGGGACGTACGGGCCGCCCGGGCGGCGGGCGACGAGCTGCCGTGGAACAAGCCGTGAGGCTCGACGGGCGGACGGCGCTGGTGACGGGCGGGGGAGGACCGCTCGGCCGGGCCTTCGCCCTCGCGCTCGCCGGCGCGGGAGCGCGGGTGATTCTGGCCGGCCGCTCGCCGGGCGCCCTGGCGGAGGCGGCGCGGCACGTCGAGAAGGAGGGCGGCGCGGTCCGCACCGCACCGTGCGATGTCTCCGACCCGGCCTCCGTGACCGCCCTCGCCGCCGAACTGGCCGACGAGGACGTGTCGTTGCTCGTGAACAACGCGGGCGTGGCGGGCCCGGTCCGCCCGTTGGTCGACGTCGAGCCCGACGACTGGGACGAGGTCTTCGCGGTCAACGTCCGCGGGGTGTATCTGATGTGCCGGGCCTTCCTCCCGCCGATGCTGGCGGCCGGCCGCGGTGACGTGGTCAACATCGCCTCCGTGAGCGGCAAACGGCCGCTGCTGAACCGGACCCCGTACACCGCTTCCAAGATGGCCCTGCTGGGTCTGACCCGCACGCTGGCGGGCGAGGTCGGCCCGCGCGGCGTCGCGGTCAACTCCCTTTCTCCCGGCCCTGTCCGGGGACCGCGGATGGACCGCAACTTCCGTCTCACCGCCGAACTCACCGGCTGCACCGTCGAGGAGGCCGAACACGACTTCGCCTCCCGCGCGGCCCTCGGCCGTCTCGTCGAGGAGACCGAGGTCGCCCGGGCCCTGTTGGCGATGCTCGCGATGCCCGGCCTGTGCGGGGCGGACATCGACCTGTCGGCGGGGATGATCGCCCCCTCGTGAGCCCCCCCCGCCACCGCCGTGCGCCCCGGCACCTGCCGCGGTGACGTCGTCCTCACCGTGGCGCTCGCCCGCGACGTCACCTACGAGACCCTCACCTTCCCCTTCCGGCAGGCCCTCCACGCCGACGGCACCGGGGTCGACCGGCAACAAGGGCGTCGTACGCACCGGCGTCATCGCCGACGACGGCGCGAGCGTCGTCGTGAAGCCCTCGCGCTCACCATCTCCTGACCCCGGGAGGACGGTTCAGGAGGCGGAGGCCGACCGGGCCTCCGCCTCCTTCACGATCTCGTCGAACCGTGCGCCCATGGCCGCCGCGAGCGCCTGTGCGCCCGACAGCGGCCGGACCATCACGGTCAGTTCGTCGATCAGTCCCTCCTCGTCCAGGTGGATGAAGTCGCAGCCGGTCAGTGCCCGGTCGCCCACCCTGGCCGTGAACACCAGCGCGTGGTCGCGCCCCTCGCCCCCGGCGAGCTCCCGCTCGTACCGGAAGTCCTCGAAGACCTGGGACACCGCGCGCAGGATCGCCGCGGTGATGGCCTTGCCCGGGTACGGCTTGAATACGACCGGGCTGCTGAACACCACGTCCTCGGCCAGCAGCGCCTCGACGGCCTCGAGATCGCCGGCCTCGACCGCCTCACGGAACGCGCGCATCGGATCACCCCACAGAGACATGAGCACCCCGGAGATCCGGAGACCACATACTCAATTTGTTGATTAAGTGCGGATGACAATAATCAACCGCTGTTACCGTGTCCACATGTCCCTCAAGTACGCCGTCCTGGCCGCCCTGCTGGAGGGCGAGGCCTCGGGCTACGAGCTGTCGAAGGTCTTCGACGTCTCCCTCGCGAACTTCTGGCCCGCGACCCCGCAGCAGCTCTACCGGGAGCTGGAGCGCCTCGCGCAGGACGGACTGATCGCGGCACGGGTGGTGCGGCAGGAGCGCCGGCCCGACAAACGGATGTTCACCCTCACCGAGGCCGGCCGCGCGGACCTGGACGCGTTCGCCGCCGCCCCGCCCCGCAGGCCCACCGCGATCCGCGACGAACTCCTCATCAAGATCCAGGCCGCGGACGGCGTGGCCCCCGAGGTGAGCCGGGCGCTCATCGAGGAACGCCTCGGCTGGTCCCGTGGCAAACTCGCCCGCTACGAGCGGGTCCGCGAGCGACTGCTCGCCGGCCGCACCGAGGACGAGTACCTGAGGGAGGCAGACCGGATCGGGCCGTACCTCACCCTGTCGGCCGGCATCGCCTTCGAGGAGGAGAACGCGCGCTGGTGCGAGCGCGCACTCCTGCTCCTCGAGCGCCGCGCCGCCGTAGGCTGAGGGAGATGTTCAGTCCCGAAGGCCCCACGCTGCGCGAACTCGCCGTCCAGGCGCTGTCGTCCGTCGAGCACGGCTACGACCTCCTCGCGCCCAAGTTCGACCACACGCCGTTCCGCACCCCGGACTCCGTGCTGACCGCGGTCGCCGCCGCGCTGAAGGAGTCCGGCCCCTACGACGACGGCCTCGACCTGTGCTGCGGGACCGGTGCCGGGCTGGACGTCCTCGCGACGCTCTGCACGCGCAGTGCGACCGGGGTGGACTTCAGCGCGGGCATGCTCGACGAGGCCCGCCGGCGGTCGCACCCCGACGGGCCCCGTCTGTCCTGGGTACGGGCCGATGCCCGCGCCCTGCCGTTCACAGCGGCCTTCGACCTCGTCGTCAGCTTCGGCGCGTTCGGGCACTTCCTGCCCCGGGAGCTGCCGGGCCTGTTCGCCCAGGTGCACGGCGTGCTGCGGCCCGGCGGACGCTTCGCGTTCCCGGTGCTCGCCCCGCCGCGCCCGTCGTCCCCCGCCTTCTGGATGCTCCTCGGCTTCGACACCGTGATGCGGGTGCGCAACGCGGTGTGGCGGCCGCCGTTCGTCATGTACTACCGGGCGTTCCGCCTCGGCGAGGTGCGGCGCGACCTCGAACGCGCGGGCTTCCGGGTGGACCTGCGGGCGCTGCCCGAGTTCGGCGAGAGGAGCGACGGAAGCCCGCGGGTCCGTATGGTCGAGGCGCACCGGGCGGTCTGACCCCCTCCAGGCGCGGTCACACCACGCTGTAGAGCGCCTCGACCAGGGCCATCTTCCGCGGATCGTTCGCGATCCGCGGCCCCATGCGGTTCATGACGTATCCGAGCGACACCCCGGCCTCGGGGTCGGCGAGCCCGCAGGAGCCGCCGAAGCCGTCGTGTCCGACCGCGCGCGGGTTGGGCCCGTAGGAGCCGTCGGCGCCGCTGAGCCACAGGCCCAGCGCGACCTCCGTCTCGTGCTCGAACCCGGCGCCCAGCACCAGGTCCCGGCAGCCGCCCTGCCCCTCGCGCACCCGCTCGGCCGCCTCGGGGGACAGGACGCGGTGACCGCCGTGGGAACCGCCTCCGGTGACGATCCCGTACAGCGCGGCCACCGCCCGGGCCGTGCCGTGGCCGTTCGCGGCCGGAATCTCCGCGGCCCGCCATCCGGGCGAGTTCGCCTCGGCGGCGCCGACCACGGGGTTGGTCAGGGCGGCGATGGCCGCTGGAGCCAACTGGGCGAAGACGGCGGCCTGTTCGCTGGACGGCGCGGCCGGCGGATGCACCAGCTCGGCCGCCCGGTCCACCTCCTTCTCCGGCAGCCCGATACGGAAGTCGATCCCCAGCGGCCCGGTCACCTCCCGTTCCAGGAAGGCCCCCGGCATGAGCCCCGACACCCGCCGCACGACCTCCCCGACCAGGAAGCCGTACGTGAACGCGTGATACCCGGACCGGGTGCCCGGCTCCCACCAGGGCTCCGTGGCCGCGAGGCGTGCGGTCGTCAGCTCCCAGTCGTAGAGCTGCTCCAGCGAGTGCGGGATGCGCAGGCCGGACAGCCCGGCGCGGTGCGACAGCAGGTGCCGTACGAGTACGTTCTCCTTGCCGGCCGCCGCGAACTCGGGCCAGTACGCGGCCACCGGCGCGTCCAGGTCGAGCAGTCCGCGGTCGGCCAGGACGTGTGCGCACAGGGCCGTCGGGCCCTTGGACGTCGACCACACGTTGACCAGCGTGTCCCGCTCCCACGCGCGTGTGCGCGCCGCGTCGGCCCAGCCGCCCCACAGGTCCGCCACCGTCACCCCGTCGACCGTGACGGCCACGGCGGCGCCCAGTTCGCCCCGGTCCCGGAAGTTCTCCTCGAACGCCGTGCGCACCGCCGCGAAACGCGGGTCGCAGTGGCCGTGAACCTGTGGCACGTGCTCGGACATGGGTCCTCCGTGGTCCTCCGGAACCCCGGACCGCGACGCTGCGACCCGGGCTCCCCGAACATACCGACTGGTCGGACCGGAGGGAAGTTCCTCGCCCGCCGCGGGGTCACAGGAAGAACAGGTCCCCGGCCGGCTCCCGATGTCCCTCGGCGGTGTGCCAGTAGTCCCGTGACTCGACGACGAGCCCCGAGGCGTCGAACCGTACGAACACGCATCCGGCCAGCGTGCCCGGCTCCCCGTCCTCCTCCGACAGCACCCGGAACTCCGCCACCGCCACCCCGTCCGCGCCCACGACCGGCGCCGAGAACCGCACCTCCGTCACCCGCTCCGCGTCGAACGACCAGCGCAGGTAGTCGGCCAGTTCGCCCCGCCCCCGGTGTGGTTCACGGAACGGCATCGACCGGTGGACGCAGTTCTGGGCGTACAGCTCCAGCAGCGCGTCGACATCGTGCGCGGCCCAGGCCCGCTCCCACACCCCGACGAACCGCTCGGCGGCGGCGCGTGTCTCCACGGCACACCTCTCAGGCGTACGAGCGCAGCCAGCGCAGCTTGGCCGCCTCCTGGTAGGGGCCGCCGCCCTCGTGGTCGTTGAAGTCGTACACCTCGATCGCCTTGTCCGCGTGCGCCCAGGCGTTGAAGGCGGCGAACACGGTCGACGGCGGGCAGGTCTGGTCCTCCAGAGCCGCCGAGAAGAGGGCGGGCGCCGTGCCGCGGCAGGCGAAGTGGACGCCGTCGAAGTAGGACAGGGTGCGCAGCGCGTCCTCCGTGCGCCCGCGGTGCGTCTTGAGGAACAGGCCGATCTCACGGTAGGGGTGACGGTCCGTCAGCACCGCCGCACGCGGAAAGTCGCACAGGAACGGCACGTCCGGCGCGATCGCCACCAGGTCCGGCACCAGACCGCCCACGGCGATCGTGATGCCGCCGCCCTGGCTGGACCCGAGCGCCACCGTCCGGCTCGCGTCGGTCAGCGGGTGCGAACGGGCCGCCTCCACCGCGCGCACCGCGTCCGTGAACACCCGGCGGTAGTAGTAGTTCTCGGGTGCGTCGATACCCCTGGTCATGAAACCGGGGTACGAGGGCGCGCCGCCCACCGGGTCCGCCGTGCCACCGCCGCCGCCCCAGGCGCTGCCCTGGCCGCGGGTGTCCATCACGAAGTGGGCGCGGCCCGTCGACGCCCACAGCAGGTTCTCGTGCGGCAGCCCGCGGCCCCCGCCGTAGCCGATGAACTCCACGACCAGCGGCAGCGGTCCCTGTGCGCCGGCCGGCACCTTCAGCCAGCCCTTGACCGGGTGGCCCCCGTACCCGGCGAACGTCACGTCGAAGACCTCGACCGTGGTCAGGCCCGTGTCGACCGGCTCGAAGCGGGCGTCCAGGTCGTGCTCGCGGGCCTCCGTCAGGGTCTTCGACCAGAACGCGTCGAAATCCTCCGGCGCGACGGAAGCGCTGCGGTAGGCGTGGAGCTCCTCGAGGGACAGGTCGAACAGGGCCATGAAGGACCGCCTTTTCGTCGCGTGCGTGATCGCCGAGCGCTTTGCCGTCGCCTGCTTTTGTCAACGGGCCATACGAATGATCACACCGTACGTGGACCCGCGGAGCCCTCGCCAGACCCCGTCGGAGTCCTCAGGCAGGCCTGCGCCGCGTCCACTCCGGCTCGGTGCGCGCCCACTCCCGGTCCCACTCGCCGAGCCGGTGCCGCATCGCCACCCGGCGGACCACGCCGTACCCGAGCAGCACCACCGCGCCCGCACCGCCGGCCGCGCACACGCCCATGGTGAGCGTGTGCTGCCACACCACCGTCGTGGCCGCCGGCGGCGGAACGCTCCGCCCCCGTGTGTCGAACCAGACGTCCACGACGTCACCGCGGTGCGTGCCCTCGGGCACCCGCGCCGTGGCCGTCCGGGGCTTCTCACCGGCACCGGGTGGTGTCCAGCGCACGGTCACGCGGTACGTCCGCGCCCGGACCCCGTCGGCCGAGGGCAGACTGTCCGGCACCCCGCCGACGACCTGCGCCCGCACCCGGTGGCGCTCCGCGCTCTGCTGCTGCGCGATCCGCTGGGCCTCGTCGTGCGCCCAGCGGCCGGCGACGACCCCGGTCAGCGGGACGGCGACGAGCAGCAGTATCGCGACGGCCAGCGCCGTCCACGCCTCCACGACGTCCGACCGGCGCCGCAGCGGGTTCTTCCGCCAGCGCCAGCCGCGCACCCGGTCTCCCATGTCGGACCTCCTCGCGTGAAGCGAGTGCCCACATGCCAGTCGTACCCCCATCGGAGGACGACCGCCAACACGAGCGACGACCCGTCCGGTGTTCGGCCCGGCGGTGCGGCGATCGGGGGGCGGTGCCCCCCGGGGGTACCTGCCTGCCGCAGTCGGATGCCGTCGCTCCACCTGCTGCCTCCCTGGTCGGCGCCCCGATCATTGCGGCCGTATGAACATCGCACCCGTCCGGGAATAGTCGCCCGGCGCCGCTCCTTGGCGCTGAATGCCGAGGCGGTGCCCCGGCGGCACGAGGAGAGTGAGGAAGAAGATGCCCAAGGCGTACGTCTTCACGCGGTACGGCGGACCGGAGACCGAGGCGTTCGTGGATCTGGACCGTCCGGTCCCCGGACCCGGCCAACTGCTGGTCGCGGTGCGCGCGGCCGGGGTGAACCCCGTCGACTGGAAGCTGCGCGCGGGCTACCGCCGCCCCGGCGACACCGGTGAACGCGTCTTCCCCGCCGTGCTGGGCAGCGAGGTCGCGGGCGTGGTCGAGGAGACCGGTGAGGGCGTCACCGGGTTCGCGCCCGGCGACGAGGTGTTCGGCACCGCGGTCACGGGCGGCTACGCCGAGTACGCGCTGCTCACCACGGGGTTCGCGGCCCGCAAGCCCGCCGCCCTGTCCTTCGCCGAGGCGGCCACCCTCCCCGTGGCCGCCGCGACCGCCTACGACGGCGTCCACCAGCTCGCGCTGCCCGCCGGGGCGACGCTCCTGATCACCGGCGCGGGCGGCGGTGTCGGCGTGGCCGCCGTGCAGATCGCCCGGGCGCTCGGCGTGCGGGTCGTGGGCGTCGCGAGCGAGGGCAAGAAGGAGCTGCTGGAGTCCTTGGGGGCGATCCACGTGCCCTCACGCCCCGACTGGGACGAGCGGGCCCGCGCAGCGGCCCCGGACGGCGTCGACGGCGTCTACGACCTCGTCGGCGGCGAGGTGCTGCACCGGGCGGCCGTTCTGCCGGCGGACCGCTCGAAGCTGATCACCGCGGCGGCCCCGGCGGACGAGGTCGAGTCCCTCGGCGGAGCCCGGGTCGCCCGGGTCCGCGAGTCGTCCGTGCTCGAAGCGGTGGCGGCCCTGGTCGTGCGCGGCGACCTGGACCCGCACATCACCCGCGTCTTCCCGCTGGAGCAGGCGGGCGAGGCCCTGCGCACCGTCGAGGACGGGCACGCCCAGGGCAAGATCGTGATCGAGTTCGGAGCCGCGATATGACCGCGCACGTCCTGGACAACCCCGCCCTCGCCTCGCTCACCGGACCGCACGCCCACTTCGCCGAGCGCAGCGGCCGCGTGCTGCGCTACCCGGTCGACGTGTCGCCCTGGCTGGCCCTGCCGGACGAGCCGGACGCCCAGGACTGGGCGGACGTCGCCGCGCTCGCCGGACCCGGTGCGGAGGTCCTGCTGCCCGGTTTCGGGGGCGAGCTGCCCGAGGGCTGGGAGATCACCTTCCACATGGAGGGCGTGCAGTTCGTCGACGACGGACTGGCCGCCGCGCCCGAGCCGGAGGCGGTCCTCCTCGGCCCCGCCGACGTCCCCGAGATCCTGGACCTGATCTCCCGCACCCAGCCCGGCCCGTTCGAGCGGCGTACGGTCGAACTCGGCACCTACCTCGGAATCCGCCGTGACGGCGCCCTGATCGCCATGGCCGGCGAGCGCCTCCACCCGCCGGGCTGGACCGAGATCAGCGCGGTCTGCACGGACCCCGCCTTCCGCGGCGAGGGACTCGCCACCCGGCTGATCCGCGCCGTCGCCCACGGCATCCGCGAACGCGGCGAGACGCCCTTCCTGCACACCGGCGCCGGCAACACGAACGCCATCCGCCTCTACGAGTCCCTGGGATTCCGGCTGCGTCGCACAGTGGCCTTCCTGGCGGTCCGGGTGCCGGAGCGGCCGGCGGCGCTGGTGCCGTAGCGGGGTCGGGCGGCGCGCCGGTGCGGGACCGCCGGCGCGCCGCGAACTCACGGGACGGGATTCCCCGCGTTGTACCGCACCAGATACCCCGCGAACCGCTCCAGGTCCTCCTCGGGCCACCCGGACAGCCGCTCCCGGAACGCGTCCCGGCGGCTCTCGGTGACCTGGGCCAGGATGTCGCGGCCCGCGTCGGTGAGGTGGAGGACCTGGACGCGATGGTCCTCGGGATCGGGGCGCCGTTCGATCAGGTCCGCCCGCTCCAGGGCCGCGACCTGGCGGCTGACCGTCGACTTGTCCAGGGCGTGGTGCGCCGCCAGGTCGGTGGCCCGGCAGCCGCCGCTCTCCTCCAGATGACCGAGCAGCGTGTACGACACCAGAGACAGTTCGGGATGCAGCCGGCCGGCCGCGGCACGGGCCCGCCGGGCGAAGACCGTCATCTCCCGCTGGATGGTCTCCACGGCCTCCGCTGTGTCCACGCATGCTCCCTCACGTACCTGGTTGCATAGTACAACTCGGCGGTCGGGGCTGCGGTAGGGTGATCACCCGGCCGCGGAGGTTCCCGGCCGCCGGCTAGGCGAGGAGGTGGGACCCATCAACGCAGTGTCAAGTCGGGTGCTTCCCCCTCGGAGCGGCGCGGATCGCCGCCCGTAGGCGCCGCGCGGGAGCGCCCTTCGACTTCCGAAAGGCTCTCGGCTTCCCATGCCCATTCCCCCCTCGTCCGCTTCGTCCTCCCCTTCCGGGGCCTCGTCCTGCCATGACGCCGTCGTCGCCGCGTTGCGCGGCGCCGGGTGCGTCTTCGCCGAGGACGAGGCGGAGTTGATCCTCGCCGCCGCCCGAACGCCCGGCGAACTCGATGGCATGGTGGCCCGCCGGGTGGCCGGCCATCCCCTCGAACTCGTCGTCGGCTGGGCCGAGTTCCGTGGTCTGCGGATCACCGTCGAACCCGGTGTCTTCGTGCCCCGCCGCCGCACCGAGTTCCTGGTCGAGCGGGCCCTCGCGCACGCGCCGCACGCCCGCGTCGTCGTCGACCTGTGCTGCGGCTCGGGCGCGGTGGGTGCCGCTCTCGCCGCCGCCCTCGGCCCCGTCGAACTGCACGCCGCCGACATCGACCCCGCGGCCGTGCGCTGCGCCCGCGACAACATCGCCGCGCACGGCGGCCACGCCCACGAGGGCGACCTGTTCGAGGCGCTCCCCGGTCACCTGCGGGGGCGGGTCGACATCCTGGCCGCCAACGTGCCGTACGTCCCCACCGGCGAGGTCCCGCTGCTGCCGGCCGAGGCCCGTGAGCACGAGCCGCTCACCGCCCTCGACGGCGGCGGCGACGGTCTCGACGTACTGCGCAGGGTCGCGGGCGAGGCCCCCGGCTGGCTGGCACCCGGCGGGATCCTCCTGGTGGAGACGAGCGAGCGGCAGGCCGCGGACGCCCTCGGGGCCTTCACCCGCGCCAGCCTGACGGCGCGGCACGCCGAGGACGAGGAGCGCTTGGCCAACGTGGTCCTCGGCAGCCGGGTCAGGTAGCGGCGCCGCTGCCCGTGGGGCTGGGAGAGGGGGCGCCGTCGCGGTTCCAGGGGCCGTGGCCCGGGAAGCCGCCGTGGCGGTCGCCCTCTCCCGGGCCACGGTCGTCGAAGCTGCCGGACATCACGCGGGTGGCCGTGTAGGTGTCGCCCGAGCGGGAGCCGACGACGAACACCGTGTCGCCCTTCTTCAGTGCCGCGGCGCCGGAACCGGACGTGCCGTCGCCGGTCACGGACGTGTCCGACGCGACCGTCCAGGTCCATGTGGTGCCGTCGTCGCTCTTGACGCCGACCCGGTCGCCGTCCACCTTCTGCACGGTGCCCCGCTGCCAGACCCGCACGACCCACTTGCCGGTGTCCTGGTCCTTGACGGTCGCCTCGCCGTGCACCGCGTCACCGAACATCCCGAAACCGGACCACTGGCCCCCTCGGCCGTGGCCGTCACGCGGGCCTCCGGAAGGGGACGAGGACGACGAGGGCGACGCGGCCGCCGCACCGTCCGGCGAGCCGCCCGACGTGGCCGCGTACGCGACCGTGCCGCCGAGGGCCAGCACCGCGACGGTCGTCGCCGCGATCACCGCCCGCCCGCGCGCCGACCGGCGTTCCCACGCCGAGCGCAGCGAAGGACGCTCCTTCTCCTGGTCGCCCGGCCCCGAGAGCACCTCGTCGCCCGGCCCCGAGAACACCTCGACCTCTTCCGGCTCCTCGACCACGGCTCAGCCTCCTCGTCCGCGACGGCGGCACCGATGCCACGCCTCACTGCGATTGTCCGCGGGGCGCGGTAAAAGGCCGGTAACGAAGACCTGTGAATCGGGCCGCGCTCAGGTCAGTGCCCGTGCCACCAGCAGGGCCACGTCGTCGTGGTTGTCGGGGTGGTGCAGAGCGGTCAGCAGGAGATCGCACAGTTCCTCCAGCGGGCGCGTGGGGTCGTCGAGGAGCGCGAGCAGTTCGTCCAGGCGCTCGTCGAGGGAGTGCACGCGCGTCTCCACGAGGCCGTCCGTGTAGAGCACGAGCTGGTCGCCGGGCGCGAAGTCGACGTCGGTCGTGGAGAAGGCCACCCCGCCGACGCCCAGCGGCGCGCCCGTGGGCAGGTCGAGCAGCTCGGGGGGTGTGCCCGGGCGCACCCGGGCCGGCGGCAGGTGCCCGGCGTTGGCGATGCGGCAGCAGCCCAGCCGGGGGTCGTGGACGGCGTACACGCAGGTGGCGATGGAGTGGTCCAGACCCTGGGTGATCCGGTCCAGGTGCTCCAGGAGGACCGCCGGGTCGAGATCGAGGGAGGCCAGCGTGGTCGTCGCGGTGCGCAGCCGGCCCATCGTGGCGGCGGCGTCGATCCCGCTGCCCATCACGTCGCCGACGACGAGCGCGGTCTTGCCGTCCTCGAGCGGGATCACGTCGAACCAGTCGCCGCCCACCTCGGTGGTGGCGCCCGCCGGCTGGTAGCGGGAGGCGACCTCCAGGCCGCCCGTGACCGGGGGATGGCTGGGCAGCAGGCTGCGCTGGAGGGTGAGCGCGGTCGTGCGGGCGTTCTGGTACCAGCGGGCGTTGTCGATCTGCACGGCCGCGCGGGCGGCCAGTTCCCGGGCGAGCAGCAGGTCGTCCCGGCCGAACGGCATCGGGTTGTGGATCCGTTTGAGGTCCAGGGCGCCCAGCACCTCGCCGCGCGCGATGAGCGGCACGGCCAGATAGGAGTGGACGCCCGCGCGGGCCAGCAGCTCGGCCGACTCGGGGGAGCGGGCGATGCGCGGCAGGTCCTCCTCCTGGACCTCGGCGACCATGACCGGCTGCCCGGTGCGTACGCACTCGGTGACGAGCCGGTCGGGCCCGTAGCGGGCGATCTGCCCGGGCGGGTCGGCGGCGGCGAGGGCGTCGGGGGAGTTGTAGACCCGGACCGCCAGGGCGCGGATCACGGCCTCCTCGGCGGGCCCGAGGTGGCTGCGCCGGCCCGCCACCACCGCGTCGAGCAGGTCCACGGCGGCCACGTCCGCGAGCTCCGGCACGGCGACGTCGGCGAGTTCGCGGGCCGTGCGCTCCAGGTCCAGGGTGGTGCCGATCCGGGCGGAGGCGTCCGCGATCAGGGTCAGGCGCCGCCGCGCCTCCTCCGCCGCGGTGGCCGCCCGGTGCTGCTCGGTGACGTCCACGGCCATGCCCGCCAGACCGAGCACCGAGCCCGCGGTGTCCTCCAGCCGGTAGAGCGAGATGGCCCAGGCGTGCTCGGCGTCCGGATCGGCCGGGGTCCGGCCCACGGTGAGCTGGTCGACGAGGGGCCGGCCGGTCCGCAGCACCTCGCGCATCGCGTGTTCGACGGCCTCGGTGTCCATGCCGGGCAGCAGTTCCCGGACCGTCCGGCCGATGTGCTCCTTGGCGGGGATGCCGTTGAGCCGTTCCAGCGCCGGGTTCACGGAGACGTACCGCAGGTCGGTGTCCAGGACGGCCAGGCCGATGGGGGACTGCGCCACCACCCGCGTGGACAGCGCCACGTCCCGCTCCAGCCTGCGCACCGTCGACTGGTCCGCCGCGAGCCCCAGGGCGAAGACGTCGCCCCGGTCGTCCAGCAGCCGCATGTTGCGGAACTCCACCAGCCGCGTGGAGCCGTCCTTGCACCGGATGGGGAACGCCCCCGCCCAGCTCTGGCCGGTCGCCATGACGTCGGCGAACAGCTTCACCACCAGCTCGACGTGGCGTTCGTCCACCATGACCCGGGCCGCGTACTTCCCGAGGGCCTCCGCAGCCGAGTAGCCGAACAGCTCCTCGGCCTGCGGGCTCCACAGCACGATGCGTCCCTCGGTGTCGAGCACCACCGAGGCCACGTTCAGCACGTCCAGCAGCCCGCTGGGCCTGCCGGTGCCACCTCCCTCGGCCGCGGACGATCCCGCTGCACTCATGCCACGCACCGCCTCCGTACATCGACGCGGCACGTCGTCCCCCGTGCCGGCTCCCCCAGTTCTACCGTGTTCAACTCTTTTCTCCCACGGCTCGGGCGCCTTTCTCACACCGCGCGGACGCCTTCTCCATGCTCCCCCAGTACGACGGCGGGCGCTGTTCTCCTCAAGTCCCGGACCTGTCCACCGACTCGTCCCCTGGATTGGTCTGTACATGACCATCGAATAACGCCAGACTGACCGCCGACCGCACCCCCCATCGCCCCGTCGAGGAGCCCCCGCATGCCCCTGCGCCCCGCCCGGCCCCGCCGCCACGCGGTCCGCACCGCACTCGTCGCGCTGACCACCGCGACGGCCGCCGCCCTCTTCGCCGCACCTCCCGCCCACGCCGCCGACACGTGGACCGAGGTCGGCTCCGACCGCGCCGACCCGCTGACCGAGAGCCAGGGCCTCACCTCGGTCGAGGTCCCCGCGAACAGCGCCAACCGCTACACCGGCATCGGCACCATCCCGGTCTCGGTGTCCGTCCGGGGCTGGAACCACGTCGGCGACCCCGACGCCTCCTACGGCGGCTACTACGTCGAGCCCTACCAGAGCGACTCGGGCACCTCGAAGATGTACCGCGTGCAGGCTCCGGACGGCACCTGGTCCGAGTACGTGCACGCGCTCGGCTCGGGCGAGGCCCTCAACAACTCCTGGTCGGCGATCACCCCGGACAGCCAGTGGATGCTGTCCGGCGAGTGGGGCACCATGACCCGCTTCCTCGTCTTCCCCACCCCCGGCGCCAACGCGAGCACCGCGCCTTCGGTGAACCTGCCGCAGGTCTCGACCGTCCGCCTCGACCACGCCGTACGCGACGTCCAGGGCTGCGACTTCACCGGCCCGACCACCCTGCTGTGCTCCTCCGACGACCCCGCGGGCACCCTCTTCGGCGTCACCAAGCCGCTCCTGCAGATCGACCTGTCCGCCGCACCGAACGGCACCTCCGACGTCACCGGCCATGTCACGGCCCTGCGCCAGCTGCCGCTGAGCAGCTCCTGCTCGGGCACTTTCGAGGCGGAGGGCATCGACTACGACCGGCGCAGCGGCACCCTGCGCGTGATCGTCGTCTCGCCCGGCATCTGCGTGCTGACGGACAGCAAGACGTACCGGTTCACCAAGAGCTGAGCCCTCGCTGGTCCCCCGTGGTCAGGGGTGCTTTTCTGGGGTTGTGGCGCGGTTCGCGGGGAACCCGCACAGCCGCGCCACCGCCAGGAGAGGAGCGACCACGATGGATCGTGAGCGTCAGCACGAGGAGCCTGTCTCCCTCGAGATCAGTGGATGCAGCAAGGAGGACGCCCGGATCGTGTTCGATGTGCTGAACACGTGCTTCGAGTCCGACCGGGGCCCCGACGAGGCGCCGCAGCAGCTCCATGAGACCCGGCCGATGGTGTGGCTCGGCACGTTCGAGGTCACCGACGCCCGCGCCTGCCCGCCGCCCGCCCGGCTCTCGTCCTCCGTGGAGGCCGACGCGCAGGGCGGCTACTGGGCGATCGAGCGGCTGCGCGCCACGCTGGACTCCCTGTTCGCGGTGCGCGACCTCTCCTCCGCCTCCGGGGACCAGGAGCGCGAGCTGCACGTACTGCTCGAAAGCCGGTGACCTGCGGCACAGTCCGGCATCCGATTGTGCAACTAGTTGCATAACCCGTGCGCGGTCCTCTAGAACTGAGGGCGACCAACGCCGCGCACGGAGGCCGCCATGAGCCGATACCCCTACCTGCTGAGCCCGCTCGACCTGGGCTTCACCACACTGCCCAACCGCGTCCTGATGGGCTCGATGCACGTCGGCCTGGAGGAGGCCGAGCGCGGCTTCGAGCGCATGGCCGAGTTCTACGCCGCCCGGGCCCGCGGGGGAGTGGGCCTGATCGTCACCGGCGGTATCGCCCCCAACGACGAGGGACGCCCCTACGAGGGCGGTGCCAAGCTCACCACCGGCGCGGAGGCCGAACAGCACCGCCGGATCACCGAGGCCGTGCACCGCGAGGGCGGCCGCATCGCACTGCAGATCCTGCACTTCGGCCGGTACGCCTACCACCGCGACCTGGTCGCCCCGAGCCCCCTCCAGGCGCCCATCAGCCCCTTCCCGCCCCGCGAGCTCACCGACGCCGACGTCGAGCGCACCGTCGACGACTACGCCCGCACCGCCGGCCTCGCCCGCGAGGCCGGCTACGACGGTGTGGAGATCATGGGCTCCGAGGGCTACCTCATCAACGAGTTCATCGCCGCCCCGACCAACCACCGCACCGACCGCTGGGGCGGCTCGTACGAGAACCGGATGCGCTTCCCCGTCGAGATCGTGCGACGGGTGCGCGAGGCGGTCGGTGAGGACTTCATCGTCGTCTACCGGCTGTCCATGCTGGACCTGATACCCGGCGGCTCGACTCTCGACGAGGTGATCACCCTCGCCCGGGCCGTCGAGCAGGCGGGGGCCACGATCATCAACACCGGCATCGGCTGGCACGAGGCCCGCATCCCCACCATCGCCACCTCAGTGCCGCGCGGCGCCTACACATGGGTGACGAAGAAGCTCATGGGCGCGGTCTCCGTCCCGCTCGTCACCACCAACCGCATCAACACCCCGGAACTCGCCGAGCAGTTGCTCGCGGACGGCTGCGCCGACATGGTGTCGATGGCCCGGCCGATGCTCGCCGACCCGGACTTCGTCGCCAAGGCCGCCGCCGGCACCCCGGACGCCATCAACACCTGCATCGGCTGCAACCAGGCCTGCCTCGACCACACCTTCAGCGGAAAGATCACCTCCTGCCTGGTCAACCCGCGCGCCTGCCACGAGACCGAACTCGTGCTGTCCCCCACGCGGTCGCGCAAGCGCGTCGCGGTCGTGGGCGCGGGCCCCGCGGGTCTCGCCTGCGCGGTCGGCGCCGCCGAACGCGGCCACGAGGTCACGCTGTTCGACGCGGCCGCGGAGATCGGCGGCCAGTTGAACGTGGCCCGAAAGGTCCCGGGCAAGCAGGAGTTCGACGAGACGCTGCGCTACTTCCGCCACCAGCTCGACGCCCACGGCGTGGACGTCCGCCTCAACACCCCTGTCACCGCAGCAGACCTGGCGGACTACGAGGAGGTCGTGGTCGCCACTGGCGTCACCCCGCGCACCCCCGACATCCCGGGCGTCGACCACCCGAGCGTCGTCGGCTACCTCGACGTCCTGCGCGACAACGCCCCCGTCGGCGACCGGGTCGCGATCCTCGGCGCGGGCGGCATCGGCTTCGACGTCGCCGAGTTCCTGACCGACGGCGGCGACCGGGCGAGCGAGGACCCCGCGACGTACTTCCGCCAGTGGGGCGTCGACATGGACCACACCACACCCGGCGGGCTCACCGCCCCGAAGCGCCCGGCCCCGCCCCGCACGGTCCACCTCCTGCAGCGCAAGACCGGCAAGGTCGGCGCCGGCCTCGGCAAGACCACCGGCTGGATCCACCGCACCGAACTCAAGCACCGGGGGGTGACGATGGTCCCCGGCGCACGCTACGACCGTATCGACGACGCCGGACTGCACGTCACCGTCGGCGAGGAGAGCACGGTCCTGGACGTCGACACCATCGTGCTGTGCACCGGCCAGGACCCGCGCCGCGACCTCTACGACGAACTGCTCGCCGCGGGCGTGAAGGCACACCTCATCGGCGGCGCCGACGTGGCGGCCGAGCTGGACGCCAAGCGGGCCATTCTGCAGGGAACGGAGATCGCGGCCGGTCTCTGACCATCTCCCTAGGATGACCCCATGTCACTCCCGCACGCGATCCTCACCGCCCTGCTCGAGAAGCCTTCGTCGGGGCTGGATCTGACCCGCCGGTTCGACAAGTCGATCGGCTACTTCTGGTCGGCGACGCATCAGCAGATCTATCGCGAGCTGGGAAAACTGGAGGCCGAGGGCCATATCCGCGCGCTGCCCGCCGAGCAGCCCGCCCGGGGACAGAAGAAGGCCTACGAAGTGCTGCCGGCGGGCCGTGCCGAACTGGCCCGCTGGACGTCCGCGTCCCAGGACCCCAAGCCGCACCGTGACGCGCTGCTGCTCAGGCTGCGCGCCGCGGCCGTCGTCGGCACGGCGGGCCTGCAAGCCGACCTGCGCCGCCATCTCGAGCTGCACCGGCGGCAGCTGGCCGAGTACGAGGAGATCCAGAGGCGCGACTTCCCGCCCGGCGACACCGGCCCGCAGGCCAGGCTGCAGCACCTGGTCCTGCGCGCGGGCATCGAACTGGAGACCTTCTGGACCCAGTGGCTCACCGAGGCCCTCGAAGAGCTGCCGGTGATCGAGCGATCGAGCGGCGGTGACTAGTGCCCCGGCACGGGAGAGAGCCTAGAGGCGGTAGGGCTTGGAGCGGCGGCGCAGGAACCAGGCCGCCGCGATGACACCGGCGCCCACCAGCCCGCCGCCCACCGCCATGGTGACCGGGCCGACGTCGCGGGCCGTGCCGCCGAGGCCGCCCATCACCCCGCCGGAGGGCGAGGGGGACGTCGTCGCGGAGATCGTCGGGGTGGAGGGGGCGGACAGGATCACGGACTGGGTGCCCGCGGTGTTGCCGTTCGAGCAGACGACGATGACGGTGTACGTCCCCGGGGAGATGTTGGTCCAGGCCGCGGACTGGCTCACGGTCGTCCCCGAGAGCGCCACCTGGCGCCCCTGGGAGAAGCTCGCCTGTCTGCTGGTGAGCAGCGCCGCCGTGCCCCAGTTGCCGTTGATCTGGGTGCACGCGCTGGTCACCACGGACACGGTGGTGCCGGTGGTGCTCACGGAGATTCCCGAGACTGCGGCGGCCGGCTGGGCGGTCAGGGCGATCGGCAGCGCGGCGGCCGCTGTCACGGTCAGTCCTGAGCGGAGAAGAAGACGGGAAATGCGCATCGGATGTCCTCCGGGCGGCGGCACGGTTGGCGGTACATCCCTTGCGCCGCCGAGGATCGGGTACGCCCGTGCTGCCTCAGACGCAGCCAACGCGGCCCCGGACCGCCGCGCACCCGGACGGCCGCCGGGCAGGTGACGGATTCCTCCCAACGGCCCCAGGTGTCAGCCGCCCGCCCCCGTGGTCACCGTCCGCCGAGCCGAGTACGCGCCCCACGTCCCGTCGGGCAGCCGCGCCCGCAGCCGCACCCGGTGCGCGACCCCCTTCTCCGTCCCCGCGTAGAAGCTGTATGCCGCCCGGCCTCGCGGCGGCGTCCCGCCCCACACCAGTGAGGTCGCCGCCCGCCCGTCCAGCTCGATGCCGTACTCCGTCACCGTGCCGTCCACGCGCGGTGCCACCCAGGACAGGTCGATGTAGAACGCTCCGTCGGCCGCGCGGTGGGTCGTGGCCCGCAGCGCGGCGGGCGCGGTGTCCGGCCCCTCGGCCGCGCCGGAGGCGGTCCGCACGCGCAGGGGCGGACCGGCCGGCGAGAGGTTGTCCGCCGCGTCCCGCGCCCGGACGGTGAAGGAGTACCGGGTGCCGGGCCGCAGCCCCGTGACCACCGTCGCCGTCTGCGCGCCGCCGACGCTGTGGATCTTCGCCCCGCCCTGGTAGACGTCGTACGACACCACCTTCCGGTCGTCCGAGGACGCCGACCAGGACAGCTGGACCGCCCGGCTCCCGGCGGCGCGCCCGGTCACCGCGCCCGGCCGGGTCGGGGCCGAGGTGTCCGCCGCGGCCGCCGCCGGGGTGGCCGCCGGGACCTCCCGGCTGGGCGGACCGAGCCGCCCGTCGGTGTCGCGGGCCCGCACGGTGAAGACGTACGCGGTGGCGGGCGTGAGCCGGACCACGTCCAGCATGTGCGCGGAACCGGGCACCTCCCCGACCCTGGCCGTGCCCCGGTAGATCTCGTACGCGCCGACCCGGGGGCTCGCGGCGACCGCGTTCCACATGACGTGCACGCTGGTCGCGCTCCCCGCGTGCGCGGTCACGCCCGTCGGCGCGCCGGGCGTCCGCCCCTCGTCGTCCCCACCGGCCGCGCACCCGCACAGGACGGCCAGCACCCACCCGCACAGCAGTACGCGTCGCACGGCTCCACCTCCCGGGGCCCGGCGTGACGGCAATGGTCCGGACCAATATGGCGCGAGGGTACGAGCGCAGCAAGCCCGCGAGCCGGAGCGGGCATGGGCGCTTGCGCGACCGCTCGGGAAAGTTACGTATGCTGAAGTTCCTCCCGGCCGAACTCACCCTGAGGGTGGTGGAGTTCGGGCCGGTGGCGCGGACCGCTGTCGTCGCTGATCCCGCGCCGGCGCAGTGGCCGGGGGGCCGGAGCCCGACACGGCGCCGGCCCCCGGGCCCTGTCGGGCCGTCAGAAGCCTTGCACCGTACGGCCCCCTCGAAATGGCCCCCGAACGCGACCGGCACCACATTGGGCTGAGTGTCCGTCACCGTCCCACGAGAGGGTCCCCCATCGTGCGCGCCCAGTCGCTGACCCTGGCCGCGGCCGGCCTCGTCCTGCTGGCCCCGTCCGCCTCCTCCGTCGTCGCCCGGCAGACCCAGGGCAGCCCCGGGGCACCGGCGATACGGCAGGAGGGCACCGTCCGCGCCGCCGAGCTGCTGGCCCGGGTGCGGGGCTGCGTCGCGGTCTCCCGCGGCCGCTACCGCACCGACGACGGCGCACCCGCCACCGTCCCGGTCTGCGGCACCCGGGAGGCGGTCTACTGGACGGCCGACCTGGACATCGACTGCGACGGCCGCCCCGGCCCGAACTGCAACGGCCGCACCGACCCCCTGTTCTCCGACACCACGGCCTTCACCCAGTCCGACGGCCGCTACCTCAGCGCAGAGGCGCTGCCGTACATCGTCGTGCCCGACGCGAGCGGCATCTGGAACCACCGGGACCACGGGGTGCGCGGGGGCGCGGTGGCGGCGGTCGTCTACCGGGACCTGGTGCGGTACGCGGTCGTCGGTGACGTCGGGCCGTACGACATCATCGGCGAGGCGTCGTACGCCACCGCCAGGGAACTCGGCATGCGCGCCGACCCCGGAGGCGGCGGCGCACCTTCCGGGGTCACGTACATCGTCTTCCGGAACTCCCGTGCGACCCCCATCGAGAGCCACGCGTCGGCGGCGCAGGAGGGGGAGCGGCTGGCCCGCCTGTTCGTCGACGGCGCGGGGGCACGGACGGGCGAGAGGCCGGAGTCCGAGGGAGCCGCGGCGGGCAAGAGCCAGGGGGCTCAGGAGGACCAGGAGGACCAGGAGGAACAGGAAGCCGGGGCCGCTGGGGAGGCGGAGGAGTCAGAGGAGGCGGAGGAGGAGCAGGTGGCGTCGGATGCCGAGGCGGGGGAGGAGGGCTGGGAGGCGGGAGAGGAACAGGGGGAGCCCGGTGGCGTACGGTGCTGTCCGGCGTCCGGGGTGTCAGACCGCCGACCAGCCGTCGTCGACAGGCAGGACCACGCCGTTGATGTTGCTCGCCGCGTCCGAGGCGAGGAACACGATCGCGGCGGCCTGCTCCTCCGGCTCGGCGAGGCGGCCGACGTTGACGAAGTGCGGGCCGAGCGCGGCCGGGCCGTGCGCCGCCTGGTCGGCCTCCACGACGATCGCGGTCTTCGTGCCGCCCGGCGCGATCGCGTTGGCCCGGATGCCCTTGCCCCGGTACATCACCGCGAGTGACTTCGTCAGTCCGACCACCCCGTGCTTCGAGGCGGTGTACGCCGCGCCCGCCGCACTCCCCCGCAGACCCGCCTCGGAGGCGGTGTTGACGATCGCTCCCCGGCCGGCGGCCAGCATGTGCGGCAGCACCGCGCGGGTGAGGAGGAAGGGTGCGGTGAGGTTGACCCGGATGACCCGTTCCCACTCCGCGTCGCTGACATCCGCCAGCGCCGACATCCGGTCCATGATCCCGGCATTGTTGACCAGCACGTCCACGCCGCCGAAGCGCTCCACCGCCGTGGCGGCCACCTCGTCGACGACGGCCTGCTCGCTGAGGTCGCCGGTGACGGCGACGGCGGTACCCCCCGCCTCCTCGATCTCCTTGACGACGGCCTGCGCGCCGTCCGGATTGAGGTCGGCCACCAGGACCCGTGCCCCCTCGGAGGCGAAGGCCATGGCCGTGGCGCGCCCGATGCCCGAGCCCGCTCCGGTGACGACGACGCTACGGCCTTCCAGCCCAGTGGCCATGTGGTGCTCCCAGCTCCCCGAGTGTGCGGTTCCCGCGATGTCGGACGCCACCCTACGACTTAATGTCTGCGAGTGACATAAATCAATGGTGAAGAATCTCGGACGCACGGTGTTGTCGTGCCGGAGATGACGGAACCGGAGGCCGACTGGATGACCGCAACCCACGGACGCACGGGCCGGCCGCCCCTGACCGAGGAGCGCAAGGCGCAGATCCGGCTGGAGATCGCCCGCGCCGCGGTCGGCCTCTTCGTGGAACAGGGCGTGGCCGCCACCACCGGCGAGCAGATCGGCCGGGCGGTCGGGGTGTCCGCGCGGACGGTCTGGCGGTACTTCCCGAGCAAGGAGAGCTGTGTACGTCCGCTGCTGACGGCAGGTATCGACGCGATCGCCGCCGCTCTGCGGGAGTGGCGCCCGGGCCGCCCCCTCGGTGAGACCTTCGCCAGGAATCTGGCGGACGAGCGCCTGGTCGTCGGCCCCGAGCCCACCACGGTGGGCGCCCTCGTCCGGCTGACCCGCACCGAACCGGGCCTGCGCGCTGTCTGGCTGCAGACCTACGACGAGGCCGAGCCCGCGTTCGCCCGCGCCCTCGCCGAACGCGCGGAACGCGCCGGACTGCCGGCCGACGGCCTGCGGCCGGCGATCCAGGCGGCCATGTTCAACGCGGCCCTGCGTGCCGCCGTGGAGCAGCACGCGTGGCGGGGCACGGACACCGCGACGGATCCGGCGGCGGTACGGGCCGAGCTGGCGGAGGCCCTCCACGCGGCCCTCGCCGTGGTCTCGGAGGGACTGACCTGAGCCCAGTCCTCTCCGCGCGCCGAACCGGGCCTGCCCCGTGCCGGGCCGGACCCTTCCCGCGCACCAGGCCTGCCACGCACGGAACCGGCGTCACACCTTCCGGTAGCCGTACGCCTCCGCAGCCGCCGCCTCCACCGCGTCGAGGTCGGCTCCGGTCGCCGCCGTGACCACCGCGGCCACCGCTCCCTCCACGAACGGGGCGTCCACCAGACGGGCGGTGTCCGGGAGTTCGTCACCCTCGGCGAGCAGCGCCTTCACCGTGAGGACGGCGCTGCCCAGATCGGTCAGGAGGGCGACTCCGGCACCCCGGTCCACGGCGGCGGCAGCGGCGGTGACCAGTTCGGCGCTGGTGCCGAGACCCCCGCCCTCGGTACCGCCCGCCGCGGCGACCGGCACGACAGCGCCGCCGCCCGCGAGCCCGCGCGCCAGCTCGGCCACGGCGGTCGCCACGGCCGCGCTGTGGGACACCAGCACGATCCCGACCAGCTTCTCGTCGCTCACCTTCGTCTCACTTCCCGTCGGCTCCGCGGGCCTCCAGGAGCCCCGCGATCAGCAGGGCCGAGGACGTGGCCCCCGGATCCTGGTGCCCGATGCTCCGCTCCCCGAGGTAGCTGGCCCGCCCCTTGCGCGCCTGCAGGGGAATGGTCGCCTCGGCACCCTGCTCGGCGGCGACGCGGGCGGCGTCGAAACCGCCGTCGAGCGCGTCGAGGGCCGGAACCAGCGCGTCGATCATCGTCTTGTCGCCCGGCGCGGCACCGCCGAGCTGCATCACGGCGTCCACACCCGCGCGCAGCGCCTCGGCGAACTGCTCCTCGCTCACCTCGGCCGCGTCCCCGAGCGCCTTGCCGGTACGGCGCAGCAGAGTGCCGTAGAGCGGTCCCGAGGCCCCGCCGACGGTCGAGATGAGCTGGCGGCCGGCGAGGACGAGGACGGCACCCGGTGTCTGCGGTCCCTCCTTCTCCAGCGCGGCGGTCACCGCCTTGAACCCGCGCTGGAGGTTGCTGCCGTGGTCGGCGTCCCCGATGGGCGAGTCGAGGGCCGTCAGCCGCTCCGCCTCGCGGTCGACGGACGCGGCGGTCGCCGTCATCCAACGGCGGAAGAACTCGGCGTCGAGCACTGGATCTCCTTGCGTGGTCGGTACGGGGCCGCCTCAGACACCCCAGCGCAGCCCCGGCGTCTTCACCGGAGCGTCCCACAGACGCAGCAGTTCCTCGTCGACCTGGCACAGGGTGACCGAGGCGCCGGCCATGTCGAGGGAGGTCACGTAGTTGCCCACGAGCGTCCGGGCGACGGCCACCCCGCGCTGGGTCAGTACCCGCTGCACCTCGGCGTTGAAGCCGTACAGCTCCAGCAGCGGGGTCGCTCCCATGCCGTTGACGAGGACGAGCACCGGATTGCGCGGTGACATGTCATCCAGGATGGCCTGGACGGCGAAGTCGGCGATCTCGCCGGACGTCATCATCGCCCGCCGTTCCCGGCCCGGCTCGCCGTGGATGCCGATGCCGAGCTCCAGCTCGCCGGGCGGCAGGTCGAAGGTGGGGCTGCCCTTGGCGGGCGTGGTGCACGCACTGAGCGCGACGCCGAAGGTGCGGGAGTTCTCGTTCACCTGCCGGGCCAGCGACTCGACCCGCTCCAGCGGCTGTCCCTCGTCGGCGGCGGCACCCGCGATCTTCTCCACGAACAGCGTGGCGCCCGTACCGCGCCGCCCGGCCGTGTAGAGACTGTCGGTGACGGCCACGTCGTCATTGACCAGCACTTTGGCGATCCGGATGCCCTCGTCCTCGGCGAGCTCGGCCGCCATGTCGAAGTTGAGCACGTCACCGGTGTAGTTCTTCACGATGAACAGCACCCCGGCCCCGCTGTTCACGGCGGCGGCGGCCCGCAGCATCTGGTCGGGAACGGGGGAGGTGAACACCTCGCCCGGACAGGCCGCGGAGAGCATGCCCGGCCCGACGAATCCCCCGTGCAGCGGCTCGTGCCCCGACCCGCCGCCGGACACCAGGCCCACCCTTCCGGCCACCGGAGCGTCCCGCCGCACGATCACCCGGTTCTCGACGTCGACGGTCAGCTCGGGATGAGCGGCGGCCATCCCGCGCAACGCGTCGGCGACCACGTTTTCCGCAACATTGATCAACATCTTCACGGGTACCTCCCGGTGAGACTAGTGGATGAGCCTCTGATCTCCATTTTTGCAGGTCAGGCTGGGTTGGGCCAGTTGACGATCTTGGCGGCCGGCGGCGGTCGCAAGCGGTCCGTGACGGTACTGATGTTGACTTGATGCTCACGTTGATGACGGATCGTCAGACGGGGTCGCAGGGGGGACGGTCGGTTCCGGAAGGCCGCTCCTGGCAGTATCGGTGCCCACCGTGGCCCGGGTCACGCGTGTGAACGTAAAGGCTCGTGGCGTTGCGGCGAGCCACATGACGGCGTACTCCCGGATCATCAGCGTGTCGACGCGGACAAGTGCCATCCGCAGCAGGTGGAGCGCCGGCCCTTGGGTGTTCACGTGTTCACCAGCTGATTGCGGCCGCCACCGGCAGATGGTCGCTGCCGGTGGCCGGGAGCACCCATGAGCTGTCCGGCTCCACGCCGCGGACCAGGATCTGGTCGATCCGCGCCACCGGGAACTTCGCCGGCCAGGTGAAGCCGAAGCCGTCCCCGGCCGCGTCCTGGGCCGAGCGCAACTGTGAGGTGATGCCGGCGAACGCGCGGTCGTCCAATGTGCCGTTCAGGTCGCCGAGCAGCACCACCCGGCCACGCGGACCGGTGGCGACGGCCTTGTCCAGCACCCGCACCCCTATGTCCCGTGAGGCCGTCCAGAAGCCCGCCTCGGGATTCACCCGCACGGAACCCAGGTGGGCCACATACACCGTCAACGGCCCGTGGTCCGTGGCCACCGTGGTGCGCAGCGCCCGGTTCGAGGCCATCTTCTTGTCGACCGGCACGGTGTCCGCCAGCGGCCCGTAGTCCATGATGTCGATCGGCCGGGTGTCCGACAGCGGCAGCCTGCTCCACAGCCCGACCGTGCCCTGCACCGTGTGGTAGGGGTACGTCTTCGCCAGCTCCCTTTCGTACGTGCCCGTGGCCCGCGGGGTCAGCTCCACCAAGGCCAGCACGTCCGCACCGGAGGCGGCCAGGTCGCGGGCGGTGCCGACCGGGTCGGGGTTGTCGGCGTTGACGTTCTGCTCGGCCACGGTGAGGTCGCCGCCTGCGTGGGACTTGTCGCCGAGCAGCCCGCCGAAGAGGTTCAGCCACACCACGACCGGCAGCAGTAACGCGACCATCGCGGAGGCGGAGCGGCGCCACAGCGCGCCGGCCAGCAGCACCGGGACGAACAGGCCGAACCACGGCAGGAAGGTCTCCGCCAGGCTGCCGAGGCCCCCGATCCGGTTCGGGATCTTCGCGTGCAGCAGCATGAACAGCCCGAGCAGCAGCGCCAGTGCGGCGAGCACCGGGCCGCGCTTCCAGGGCCCCGGCCGGGAGCCGACGCGGATCGCCCGGCGGATGCCCGCGCGCCAGGTCCCGGCGCCGGAGTCCCGGCGGCCGACGGCGCCCTGTCCGGCCTCCGGCGTGTCCACCTGCGCCATCGTCTGTCCTCGCTCGCTGCCGGTCACTGCTGCATCCTCGGGTCCTGGTCGGGGTCGGCACACCTACGCGGGCAAACCACGATCGACCGCACTGCTGCGCGGGTCGTGGTGTCAGGGTTCGGTCCTGCGGATCTGGCACAGCCCGTACTCGCCACCATGCTGGGACGGCCACGCCGTCGCATCGGGGTGCCCGACGCCGACGGCGTCCCCCGGCACGCGGGACTCGACTCCGCCGTCCGCGGCAGCCGTTGCCGCCCGGCGGAGGGCCTTGAGCGGACCTGGATCGAGGGGGTCGGTGTTCGTGCTGACGGTGGGGTTCGAGTCATACCGCCAGTCAAGGCAGCACGGTGTTGCCGGCCCGTATGCGGTTTTCGATATGCCGACGATATGCGCCGGCTCGTAGCCTCGGAGCATGCGTGTGTTGATTGTCGAGGACGAGCCCTATCTGGCAGAAGCCATCCGCGACGGCCTGCGCCTGGAAGCAATCGCGGCCGACATCGCAGGTGACGGCGACACCGCTCTGGACTTGCTGGACATCAACGCCTACGACATCGCCGTCCTCGACCGCGACATCCCCGGACCGTCCGGTGACGAGATCGCCAAACGCATCGTCGCCTCCGGCAGCGGCATGCCGATCCTCATGCTCACCGCAGCCGACCGTCTCGACGACAAGGCCTCCGGGTTCGAACTCGGCGCCGACGACTACCTCACGAAACCCTTCGAACTCCAGGAACTCACGCTCAGGCTCAGGGCACTCGACCGCAGACGTGCCCACAACAGGCCACCTGTGCGGGAGATCGCAGGCCTGCGGCTGGACCCGTTCCGCAGAGAGGTCTACCGGGACGGCCGCTACGTCGCGCTGACCAGGAAACAGTTCGCCGTGCTCGAAGTCCTCGTCGCTGCCGAAGGCGGTGTCGTCAGCGCCGAGGAACTGCTGGAACGCGCGTGGGACGAGAACGCCGACCCGTTCACCAACGCCGTACGCATCACCGTCTCGGCACTGCGCAAACGTCTCGGAGAACCCTGGATCATCGCCACCGTGCCAGGCATCGGCTACCGCATCGACACGCGACCGGAGGCCGGACACGAGGGAGGCGGGCATGGATAGGGCACCCGGGGTGAGCGTTCGCCTCAAACTCACCCTCAGCTACGCCGGATTCCTCATGGTCGCAGGCGTCCTGCTACTCGCGGCGGTGTGGGTCTTCCTCCTGCGTTACGTCCCCGACCGTGCCACGCTCATCAACCGCGAAGACCACACGAATGGTGTTTTCCCCATCCGGTCCGGCCTCCTGGACGTTTTCGCGCCGAGGGCGACCGCGGTACTTGCGTTCCTGCTGGTGTTCGGCCTCGTGGGAGGGTGGATCCTCGCCGGCCGGATGCTCGCCCCGCTGACCCGGATCACGGACGCCACACGCACGGCCTCGAACGGCTCCCTCTCCCACCGCGTCCGGCTGCCGGGCCGCAAAGACGAGTTCCGCGAACTCGCCGACGCCTTCGACACGATGCTGGCACGGCTCGAAGCACACGTCGCCGAACAGCGGAGATTCGCAGCCAACGCCTCGCACGAGTTGCGCACCCCACTGGCGGTCTCGAAGGCACTTCTCGAGGTGGCCCGCACCGATCCGGACCACGACACCGGCGAAGTCATCGACCGCCTCCACGCCGTCAACACCCGGGCGATCGACCTCACTGAGGCGCTGCTCCTGCTCAGCCGTGCTGAGCAGCGGTCCTTCACCCGAGAACGCGTCGATCTGTCCCTCGTGGCGGAAGAGGCCACCGAAACGCTTCTGCCCCTCGCGGAAAAGCGAGGCGTCACCATCGAGACCTGCGGCGACATCACCCCCACGAGCGGATCGCACGCACTCCTGCTGCAGCTGACCACGAACCTCGTGCAGAACGCGATCGTCCACAATCTGCCCGAACAGGGCATCGTGTACGTGAATACCGGCGTCCGCCCCGACAGCGTGGTGCTCACTGTCGAGAACACCGGCGAGCGGCTCACCCCGCAGCTGGTGTCGACGCTCACCGAACCGTTCCAGCGCGGCACCAAGCGCATACACACCGACCACGCAGGCGTCGGCCTCGGCCTGGCGATCGTCAAGACCATCACCCAGGCACACGACGGCACACTCACCCTCACCCCGCGCTCCGCCGGCGGGCTCCGCATCACCGTGGAACTACCCGCGACAGACCCGCCCGCTCCTCTCCTCAGAAGCGAGGTGCCGTCCGCCGGCGCGGACTGAGCGGGCTGTAGGAACCCACCAGGCCGAGCAGGAGGCTCAGCCTTGCGGCTCCTGCGGCTTGGCGTCGAGCTCGCGCAGACTTTGGTCCTTGAGCTCGGTGCGGGCCTCCGTGCGGTGGCCGCGGGCGATGTAGTCCCGCACGATCGCCTCGATCGCGTCCTGGGGCGAGCCGATCCCCGCCAGGACCATCACTTCTACCACGAGTTCGGCGTCGAGACTGATATTGACCTTGGCCACCGTGCCCCCTTGTCGCGTCGCAGCCGCACTCTAGCCGCTCACGGTTCCTCAGCATGCGCTCACGATTCGATCTCCGTGGCTGCTGTGATCACGGCTTCGGAGCCACCGTGGATGGCCCCGTTCACCGGGCTGAGCCCGCATCGGTTCGGCAGGTTGGTCCCCGCGCTGCGGCGTGAAGGCGCAGACATGGTCCGCACCGGCCCCGCCTCAGGGTCCACCGGCCTCTCACGACGCCCCACCGACTTGCGCCCCCTCCTCCGCCGCTGATTGGGGCGTGAGCAGATCGGCGGGCACAAGTGCCGGGCGTGGCCGAATCGTCGGCGGAGTGCCCCGGCGAGGCTGCTACGTGGTGGGCGGGTGGGCCGCGGTGATGCCGGTGAGGATGAGAGCGATCCCTGCGAGGAACTGTTCCCGGTCGTCGTGCTCGCGCATCCGGGGCGCGACGGCTCTGAGGAACGGGTAGTCGTCGGGGTCGAGCTCTTCCCATGCCGTCGACACGCTGTCGAGGAACTCGGCGCGGTCCACATCGGGCCCGAGAGCGCCGGCGTTCGCGGCGTTCGCGGCGTTCTGGCCGGCGGCGCCGAGGACGTAGTGCACCAACGCGGAGGTCGCCGTGAACCAGCCGGCCTCGGGCACGCCCAGCGCGCGGACCTGTCGGCCGATGCTTTCGAAGATCCGCGGCGTCACCGACCGGGTGGGCCCTAGGGAGAGCTGCGTGGCGAGCTGCTTGGCCAGCCACGGGTGTTCGTCGATCGCGTCGAACAGGCCGAGCGCGACGGCGCGGATCTCCTCCTGCGGCGAGTCCCGGGACTCGGCGGGCTCCATGGCCAGCGCGGCCGCGACGACGGCTTCGGTCGCGGCGTCGAGCAGTTCGCTCTTGTTCGCCACATGCCAATAGATCGCCCCGGGCCCGGTGGCGAGGCGCTCGCTCAGCGCCCGAAACGTCAGCCCGCCCTCGCCGGCCGCGTCGAGCAACTCGACGGCAGCCTGGACGATGCGCCCGCGGGAGAGCGGTTCCTCGCGTCGCTCTGGACGACGTGTCCTGGTGGCCATGCACACATCCTGGCACAAGTTTGGAACCCTGTTCCATCTGGGCATCCGTGGGAGCACCACCCCGGGCCGGGGCGGGAACGGCATGCTGCAGACGGCCCCCGGGTGCCCGCCCGGGAGGACCGCGAGACGACACGGTGCCCGGCCGGGACGGCACACCGGTCCGGCCGCTGCTCTCCGACGCCACGCGAGTTACCGTGAAGCGCGAAGGGCGCGAGCGACGGGGGGCTTCGCATGGGGGAGTTGGCCAGGACGCGGGCCGGACGGATCCGGGCGCTGCTGGTGGTCCCGGCATCCCGGCGTCGTGGCGTCCGGAAGGACCGCCCTCGGCCGCGGACACTGATCCGCACGGCGAACTCGGCGTGTCCCGCGCGCCGCACAGCCGGGGCACCGCCCCGTACATACCCCGGCCGCGGGTGGACCGGGTGCTCGACGCGACCCTGTGGGAAAGCCGATTCGTCCTCGCCGCACGGCAGTTCGCGCCGATGGCCGTCGGGGAGTCCGCGCGTGAACGGGGCTGCGCGGGGAGCGGCCCCGGCCCCGATCTCAAGGAGATACGTGATGCCGACATGAGCGAGGACGGCGTGCCGGGCTTCGACGACAGTGCAGAGACCGGCCGTCACCCCTTGGACACGCGGCTCGGCGACATGGCCGAGGCCCTGCGCGCGCAGGGCCTGAACGTCGTACGCCGGAACGTGTATCACGACGAGGCCGCTGACGGCACCGGTGGCCTGGGCTGGCTGTGGCTGTGTGCCGAACCCCGCCGGTTCCCCGACGAGAGCCACGATCTCCTGGTCCGCTACAGCGAGGCGGACGCCGACTGGCAGGTCTCCGCTCCGGACGGCCGGGGCGAACGCGTCCGCGCGGCCTTCGCCTCTTCGGCCACCGCGACGACCGAAGCGATCGCCGCCGCGATCGCCGACGGCCCGGGTGCCGGCCACGGACGCTCGCCGTCCGGCTCCCCTGTACTGCGGGATCTGCCCGACTGGGTCTCGCTGGTGCTCGGCGGAGTCGCCACCTCGATGATCGTCCCCTTCGTCCAGGCCGTCGCCGGAAGATCCGCCGACGACGCCTACACCGGACTGCGCGCCCGGCTGACGGGACGAAGCGAACCCGACCCGGCTGTCACCGTCTCGCTCGAACCCGAACCCCAACCCGAACCCCAACCCGAACCCCAACCCGACCCCGAGTCCGAACCCGACTCCGGACCCCACGCCGCCTCTGGCTACCTCAGCATTCTCGACCCCGACACAGACCTCCAACTTGTCGTCCCCGACCCCGTACCTCCCGAAGCCGTACGGCAGTTGACCGCCATGGACCGGTCCGAGCTGCGGGGCCGCACGCTCGTGTGGGACGACGGCAGGCAGGAGTGGTTCCGTTGCCGCCGGGCCTGACCCCCGGAGGGCCGGCGGGCGCGGACGGCGACCCCGTCACGCGCCGCATCCAGGCGTACTCGGCCACCGGCGACATCGGCGTCCTGTGCCAGGCCGAGGCCGAGCAGGAGGCGGCAGCGCTGCTCGACACAGGCGTACGCGCCGCCATCCGCGAGTCCAGTGTCGATGTGCAGCCCCGGCTGCGTCTGCTGCACCTCACCGGCCTGCTGTTCTGGAACCGCGCTCTGTCCGGCCCGGAAAACGATCCGCTGCACGACCGGGACCTGGCCCTCGCGCTGGCGCTCCTCGCTCCCCTCCGGGACGCCGCGCCCGAGTCCGTGCCGAGGGCGGTGTCCGAGTCGATCGCGCCGCCGACCGTACCGGGCACTCCTCAGGTGGCCGCCTGGGTCGACTTCGCGGGCCTGCTGCTGGAGCGGGCGGGACCCTACGACCGGACCGCCCTGCTCGCCGCCGCCGCGGTGCTGCAACTGGGCATCGTCATGGCCGAGACGAGGCAGGACCTGCTGCGCAGCCTCAGCAACACCGTGCACACCCTGCTCCTGATGCACGAGCGCCGCTCCGATTCGGAAGCCCTGGCGGCGGCCGTCGCCCTGGCTCGCCGACTGGTGGCCGAGTCCGCGCGCGGAACCCCCGAACACGCCCACCACCTGGCCCGGTTGCGCGACGCCCTGCGCCATGCGTACGAGCTCGGCCGGGAGCCCGGGGTACTCGCCGAGGCCGTCGAGCTGACCCGCGAGGGGCTCGCCGCCCTGCCACCAGGCCACCCCCACCGGCCCGACGAGGTGACCAGCCTCGCCGGGCTGCTGCGCTTGCGCCACGACGACTTCGGTGACTCGGAGTCGCTGCGGGAGGCCGTCGCCCTCAACCGTGCCCTGGTCGACGAGCTGCCACCCGACCATCCCGCCCGCGCCCGCCGGCTCAACAACCTCGCCGTAGACCTCGAGGCACTGTCCGGGCTCGACGAGCAGAACCCGGAGAACCCGGAGAACCCGGAGAACCGGGAGAACCGGGAGAACCCGGAGAGCGGGGGCAGCGGGGACGCGACCGCGCTGGACGAGATCATCGACCTGGGCAGAGCCGCCCTCACCGCCAGCACCGCGCCGGGCGTCGACCCGGGACTCCGTACGACCGTCCACGCCAACCTCAGCCGCTGGCTGAGACAGCGCGCCCGGCACCCCCGCTCCGGCCGCGACCCCGACGCCGACCTCGCCGAGGCGCTCCGCCTCGCCCGGCAGGCCCACACGGGCGTCGCGGACCGCCCGGCGGGCGCGGCGCTGGAGGCCCTGGCCCAGAGCCTGTCCGAGCAGTACGCCCGCACCCGCGACCCCGCGGTGCTGGCCGAGGCCGTCGGCCTCCTGCGGGACGGAGCCGCCGCCGCGGGGGACCCCGCCCGGGCGGTCTCCTGCCGCTTCCTGCTCGGCGTCACACTCAACAACCGCTTCGTCGACCAGGGCGACACGGCCGACGCCCGCGAGGCGGCGGCCCTGTTCCGCGAGGTGGCCAGGGCTGAGACGGGAACCGTCCACCGACGGCTGGAGAGCGCCTGGTACGCGGGCAAACTGGAGATCCTCCTGGAGGACTGGGCGAACGCGGCCGAGGACCTCGCCCTGGCCGTACGCCTGCTGCCGGAGCTCGCGGGCTGGCAGTTGCAGGCAGGCGACCGGGAGCGGCGGCTGCCCGCATACGCGCCGCTGCCCACGCTGGCCGCTTTCTGCGCCCTGTCCGCCGGCGCTCCCGCCCGCGCGCTGGAACTCCTGGAACAGGGCCGCGGGGTGCTGCACGGGGAGGTGGCGGCGGTGCGGGTCGACCTGGACCGGCTGCGCGCCCGGGCCCCGCACCTCGCCACCGGCCTGGAGGAACTGCCGGAGCGGCTGCGGTCCGCCCCGGACGCCGACCGGCGCCACCGGCTGGCGGACGAACGGCGGCGGCTGATCGAGGAGATCAAAAGGGTGCCCGGATTCGCGGACTTCCTGAGTCCGCCGCGCATCGAGGAGATCCTCGCCGCCTGCCGGGCCGGTCCCGTCGCCGTTCCGATGTTCGGCCGCTACGGCTCCGACGCGCTGCTCGTCACCCGGGACCGCGTCCGCCGCCTGCCGCTGCCCCGGCTCACCTTCGACGCGGTGCGCCGGCTCGGCCGCGACGTCTTCGGCGGCACCGAGCTCGCCCTCGACCCCACGGTCTCCCCGGACCGACGGAGCCTGGGCGAGTACTCCCTCCGCACCGGACTGGCGGGCCTCTGGGACGCCGTCGTGGGCCCCGTCCTCGAAGCCCTCGGCGACGACCTCCACCCCACCGGCGCCGGCCTTCCCCGTCTGTGGTGGTGCCCCACCGGCCCGCTCACCCTCTTTCCGCTGCACATGGCGGAGCGGAGGGAGGAGGGCAGCGCCTTCGACCAGGTGATCTCGTCCTACACCCCCACCGTCCACGCCCTCGGACGCACCCGCCCCTGGCGGCCGGGACCGGACAGCCGTCCGCTGGTCGTGGCGCTGCCACGCACCCCCGGCGCCGCCGATCTCCCGGCCGCCGACGAGGAGGCCGCCGAAGTCGCCGGCTCGTTCTCCGGCACCCGTGTGCTCCGCGGTCCCGCCGCCACCCGTGCGCGGCTGACGACGGCCCTGCCGGACCACGACATCGTCCACGTGGCCTGTCATGCCGGCTACGACACCCACCGGCACTACGAGGGCCACCTCGTCCTGCACGACGGGCGGCTGCACTTCACCGACATCGCGACCGCCCGCACCGGCCGGGCGGGCCTGGCCTTCCTGTCCGCGTGCGGCACCGCCCGCAACCGCCTCGACCTCCCGGACGAGTCCCTGAACCTGCTGACGGCGTTTCAGCTCGCCGGATTCAGTCACCTGGTCGGCAGTCTGTGGCCGGTCGCCGACCAGGCCAACACCCACCTGGTGCGCGCCTTCTACGAACATCTGACCAGTCAGGAGGACGACGTCACGGTGGCCGGCTCCCTGCACCACGCGGTCGCCCGGCTCCGCGACCGCGAGCCCGACCGTCCCTCCCTCTGGGCCTCCCACCTGCACATCGGCCCCTGACCGGGATGGTGGCGGTCTCGCCGGCGGGACAGCGCCGACCGCGCCTTTTGCTGTGCGTTACCTTTGTCTGGGGGGACCTTTGCCCAGCGGGGTTCACCGTTCGTCTGTCCTTCACACAGGCCCGGTCTGGGGCTTCTAGGGTTGCGGCGCCGCTCCCCGTACTTCCGTCGCTTCTGTCCGGAGGACAGTCATGGCCGCCGTCAAGGCTCCCAAGCGCAACAGACACCCCCTCGCCGCCCTCGCCGGGGCCGTCGCCCTCACCGCCACGTCGCTGGGCGTGTGGGCCGCCACGGCCACCACCGCGCAGGCCGCCACGCTCCCCACCCCCGACCACGTGGTGGTCGTGGTGATGGAGAACCACGCCTACTCGCAGGTGATCGGCAGCTCCAGCGCCCCTTACCTCAACAACACCCTCAAGGCGGGCGGCGCGAGCCTCACGCAGTCCTACGGTCTCACCCACCCCAGCGAGCCGAACTACTACATGCTGTTCTCGGGCTCCAACCAGGGCCGCACCGACGACAGTTGCGTCACCGTCGGCTCCATCGGCCAGCCGAACCTCGCCTCCGAGCTGATCGCCGCCGGGAAGACGTGGGCGAGCTACAACGAGTCGCTGCCCAGCCAGGGTTCGACGACCTGCAGCAGCGGCAACTACGCGCAGAAGCACAACCCGTGGTTCGGCTTCTCCAACGTGCCGACGAGCACCGCGAAGACGTTCGCGCAGTTCCCCACCGACTACACGACCCTGCCGAAGGTCTCCTTCGTCACCCCGAACCTGTGCAGTGACATGCACGACTGCTCGGTCTCCACGGGCGACACCTGGATCAAGAACAACCTGGGCGCGTACGCCACCTGGGCCAAGACCCACAACAGCGTCCTCGCCGTCACCTTCGACGAGGACAACAAGCTCTCCGGCAACCGCATCCCCACCCTCTTCTACGGGCAGCACGTCACGCCCGGCAGCTCCAGCTCCACCACCTACAACCACTACAACGTGCTGCGCACGCTGGAGGACCTGGCCGGTCTGAGCGCGCACGCGGGCAATGCCGCCTCGGCCTCCGACATCACCGGCATCTGGAACTGACGCCGGTGTATCTCGCGGACTCCCGCAGCACCAAGGCCGCCGTCGTCCCGGACTCCCGTCCGGGGCGGTGGCCGGCCGCCGTGCCCGGCACCGTGCTGGCCCTGGGCGCGGTCAGCCTGATCACGGACGTCTCCTCGGAGATGGTCACCGCCGTCCTGCCGTTGTACGTGGTCGCGGGTCTCGGCCTGTCGCCGCTCGGGTTCGGGCTGCTCGACGGCATCAACAACGGCGTCGGGGCGCTGGTGCGGCTGGCCGGCGGACACCTCGCCGACCGGGGAGGCCGCCGGCACAAGGTCGTCGCGGGTCTCGGCTACGGCCTGTCGGCGCTGTGCAAGCCGCTGCTGCTCCTCGCGCACACCCTGCCGGTGATCAGTGCCGTGCTCGCCGTCGACCGCACCGGCAAAGGGCTGCGTACGGCTCCACGCGACGCGATGATCTCGCTCGCCACCGAACCCGGGCGCAGGGGGCGGGCGTTCGGGGTGCACCGCGCCATGGACACCACCGGCGCGCTGCTCGGCCCGCTCGTCGCCTTCGCCGTGCTGCGGGCCACCGTCGACGGCTACGACGCGGTCTTCGCGGTCAGCGGATGTGTCGCCCTACTCGGGGTCCTGGTGCTGGTGCTCTTCGTGCCCGGCCGCATCACCCCCGCCGGGGCCGTACCGCCGCCCGCGACGCAGCGGCCGACGCTGCGGGACGCCCTCGGGCTGTTGCGCCGCCCGTACCTGCGCAGGCTCACCCTTTGCGCGGCCCTGCTCGGCCTGACCACCGTCAGCGACTCCTTCCTGTACCTGCTGCTCCAGCGCGAAGAGGCGCTGCCCGCCCACCTGTTCCCGCTGCTGCCGCTGGGCACCGCCGCCGTCTTCCTGGTCCTTGCCGTCCCGCTCGGCGCGCTCGCCGACCGCATCAGCCGCCGACGGCTCTTCCTGGCCGGCCACGGCGTCCTGCTGCTCGGCTACTGCCTGGTGCTGAGCCCGTCGCACGGCGTCCCGGCCGTGATCGCCGTCCTCGTGCTGCACGGCACCTTCTACGCCGCCACCGACGGGGTCCTCGCGGCCGCCACCGCGGGGGCCGTCCCGGCGCGCCACCAGGGGGCCGGGCAGGCGCTGGTCGGCACCGGGCAGGCGCTGGCACGGTTCGCCTGCTCGCTCGCCTTCGGCGCGGCCTGGAACCTGTGGGGTGCCCACACCGCGCTCGCCGTCACCGCCGTCGCGCTGGCCGTCAGCGCCGTCGTCGCCTCGTTCGTCCTCCGTCCCGCCGACGAGGTGGCGCATGACCAGTGAGGTGTCCCGCATGACCAGAACCACCCGCCTCGTGCTCCTGCTGGCCGCCGTGCTGCTGCTGGGGACCGTCGGAACCGGTGCGGTGCTGCACGCAGCCCACCGGGCGGGCCTGCGGGACCGGCAGCAGGCCGACGGGCCGACCGTGCGGACCGGTACCGTCTCGCTCCGGCCGACCGGCGGCCGGCGCCTGCTGGTGCGCAACCTCGCCTGGGGCCCGCACCGCGACGAGATCGCCACCGTCCCCTCCGACCACCCGCAGGGCCCGCGCACCGCCTCCGGCGTCAAGTGTCTGCGCTTCCACGCGGCGGCCGGCACCGGCATCTGCCTGCAAGCCGTGCACGGCGCACTGGAGGACACCTACCGCGCGGTCGTCCTCGACTCGCACCTGCGCGAACTGCACCGCTTCCCGGCGGCGGGCATCCCCACCCGGGCCCGGGTCTCGCCCTCCGGGCACCTGGTGGCCTGGACGGTGTTCGTCAGCGGAGACTCCTACGCCGGTACCGACTTCTCCACCCGCACCGCCATCGTCGACACCCGCACCTGGGCGATCGACGACAACCTGGAGACCTTCCACGTCGTCAAGGACGGCCGCCCCTACCACGCGGCGGACACCAACATCTGGGGCGTCACCTTCGCCGACGACACCCGCTTCTACGCCACGCTGGCGACAGGCGGCCGTACCTACCTCGTCCGGGGCGACGTCACCGCACGCACCCTCACCACCCTGCACCGCAACGTCGAATGCCCCTCCCTCTCACCCGACGGCACCCGGCTCGCCTACAAGAAGCGCGTCAAAGGCGCCTCGCCCGACGCGCCTTGGCGTCTGTACGTCCTCGACCTGCGCACCATGAAGGAGACGGCGACCGCCGAGCGGCGCAACATCGACGACCAGGCCCTGTGGGCCGACGACTCCACCCTGGTCTACGCGCTCCCCGGCGACTACGGATCGGACCTGTGGACCGTCCCCGCCGACGGCACCGGTACGGCCCGCAGACTGATGACCTCCGCCGTCGCCCCCGCCTACCTGGGGTGACACCGCTGTCCCCGTCAGGAGTGCGGGGCCTCATGTGCCGAGGAGACCGGTGCGGAGCTTGCCGAGGGTGCGGGTGAGGAGGCGGGATATGTGCATCTGTGAAAGATTCAGTTCGCGGCCGATGTCCGCCTGGGTCATCTCCTGGCCGAAGCGCATCTCGAGGATGGTCCGTTCCCGCTCGTCGAGCCGCTGCAGCATCGGGCCGAGCGCGTGCAGGTCCTCGACGAGCTCCAGGGCCGGGTCGGCGTCGCCCAGGGTGTCCGTGTACCGGGGGCCGTCGTCGCCGGAACCGTCGTCGCCGCCCGGGTTGTCGATGGAGCCGGCGGTGTAGCCGTTCGCGGCCACGAGGCCCTCGATGACCTCTTCCTCGGTGAGGTCCAGATGCGCCGCGAGTTCCTTCACCGTCGGCGGACGGTTCAGCGTGGTGGCGAGGGTCTCCCGGCTCCTGGCGAGGACGACCCGCAGTTCCTGCAGGCGCCTCGGTACGTGCACCGCCCAGGTGGTGTCGCGGAAGAACCGCTTGATCTCGCCGACGATGTAGGGGATCGCGAACGAGGTGAACTCGACCTCGCGGGACAGGTCGAACCGGTCGATGGCCTTGATCAGCCCGATCGTGCCGACCTGGATGACGTCCTCCATCTCGCCGCTGCCCCGGTTGCGGAACCGGCGGGCCGCGAAGACCACGAGGGACAGGTTCATCTCGATCAGCGTGTTGCGGGCGTACTGGTACTCGGGTGTGCCCTCCTCCAGGACCTTCAGCCGGTCCAGGAACAGCCTGGACAACCTGCGCGCGTCCGTGGGCGCGACCTTGTTCCCGTCCTCGATCCACGGCAGAGCGGTCACACAGCCCCCGGACGCATCGGCTGCATGCGTCGCTTCCGTCGCTTCCTCTGCTTCCGGGGTGAGGGCAGTTGCTTCGCGGGCGTTCACGGAGGACGTCACGGTGCCGCCTTGGCTGGAGTGCAGGACGAGCGTCTCCTGCCCGCTCCGCCCGAAGACATGTCCGCCCGTTCGAATCCGCGTACGGAAGAACGCCGGTGGGGAACCGCGGGCAGGTGTGAGTGGGACGCGGCGGGACCTCCGCGCGGACCGACGGCCGGCCGCCGTGTCCGTACGAGCGGTGCCGGACCAGCGGACGTCCATGTCCGGTGCTCCGGCACAGTCCTCGTGTGATCCTCGTCCGGACCTCGGCTCAGTCCTTCTCGCGTGAGTCCGCCCCGCCGACGAGCGCCTCCGTCATGTCGACGGCGCTGCCGTCGTGGTCGCTGTCCACCGTCCTGCGCAGCAGCGGAGGACGGTGCCTCACACGCCCACCCGCTCGGGATCGGCGCGCAGGCGCGCGATGTTGCGTTCAAGCAGCGCGGTCGCCGCGCGCACCCCCACCCCGGCGTCCGCGTCGACCTCGGGCAGGCGGCCGTCGGCCTGTTTGAGGTCGGTCAGTGCGGAGTCCATCGCCCGGTGCGCCGCGAACAGGCACGGGGTGCTGTAGATCGCCACGTCGACGCCGAGGCCGGTCAGTTCGCTCAGCGACAGCCGGGGGGACTTGCCGCCGGCGATCTGGTTGAACAGCAGCGGCTTGTCGCCGACGACGGAGCGGATGCGGCGGATCCACTCGACGCTGCGTACGCCGTCGACGAGGACCACGTCCGCGTCGGTGGCGGCCAGCGTCCCGGCGCGGTGCAGGATGTCCTCCTCGTCGGTGGCGTCGGTGCGGGCCACGACGACCAGGTCGCGCCGGGTACGCAGCACCATGTCCAGCTTGGCGAGGTACTCCTCCAGCGGCAGCACCTGCTTGCCGTCGGCATGGCCGCAGCGGCGCGGCCGTTTCTGGTCCTCCAGGATGACGCCCGAGGCCCCGATCCGCTCCAGGCCCTCGACCACATGGCAGGCGACCTCCGGGTCGACGTAGCCGTCGTCGATGTCCACCAGCAGGTGGTGCCGTGGGAACGCGCCCCGCAGCCGCTGGGCGAACGCCACCATGTCCGGCCAGGCGATGAAACCGATGTCCGGCAGCCCGTAGTGAGAGGCCGCGAAGCCGAAACCGGAGACGAACATCCCGTCGTAGTGCTCGGCGGCGATCGAGGCCGAGTACATGTCGAACACGCCGATCAGCGGGGTCGTCCCGGGACGGGCGATCTGCTCCCGCAGCTTGTTGCCGTAACTCAACGTCCGACTCCTCCAATAAAGTTGAGGGTTGAACACACTGTGCGAGGGAAAGCCGCGATGACACGACAGTCCTTTGCCAAGGCAAAAGACTTTCAAGGTGGAGCTGTGACTTTGTCGGCAGGCCTGTTTTACTCACCCCGATGGCGCAACCGGTTCACCACGAACGGACCCCGACTCCCATGCGCGTACTGATCCTCGGCGGCACCGCGGAGGCCCGCCGGCTCGCCGAACTGCTGCACGGCACGCCCGGCCTGGAGCTGACCAGTTCGCTCGCCGGGCGAGTGGCCGCTCCCCGGCTGCCCCCGGGCGAGGTCCGGATCGGCGGCTTCGGCGGGGCCGACGGGCTGACGGCGTGGCTGCGCGAGCACCGGGTCGACGCGCTCGTCGACGCCACCCATCCCTTCGCGGGGACGATCGGCTTCCACGCGGCGCGGGCCGCCGCCGCCACGGATGTGCCCCTGCTCGCCCTGCGCCGCCCCGGCTGGTCCCCGGTCGAGGGCGACCGCTGGCACGAGGCGGGCTCGCCGGCGGAGGCGGCCGCGCTGCTCCCCGGTCTCGGCCGGCGTGTGTTCCTCACCACGGGGCGGACGAGCCTGGCCGCCTTCGCGGATCTGCCGGACGACCTGTGGTTCCTCGTCCGGTCCGTCGACGCGCCGGAGCCCCCGCACCCGTCCCGCATGGAAGTGCTCCTCGACCGCGGCCCGTTCACGCTGGGCGGGGAACGTGAACTGCTGCGCCGCCACCGCGTCGACGTCGTCGTGACGAAGGACAGCGGGGGAGCGGCCACCGCGCCGAAGCTGACGGCCGCCCGGGAGGCCGGGCTGCCCGTGGTCGTGGTCCGCCGGCCCCCGGTGCCCGAGGGTGTCCCCGTCGTGGCCGGCCCGGAGCAGGCGGCGGGCTGGGTCCGCGAACGCCTGGCTGACTGAAATCTTGCACGGACTTTGCCGCCTCATTCTTTTACTTGCAATCAATGTGCAGAAACATGGGGTGTGCGGCTGAAGACGGCCGTCCGTCGACAGGTAAGGCCCGCCCCCCACATGACCACGGCTCCTCGGCAGCGCATCCGTACCTCGATGACCCGCAAGGAGTGGGCGAACCTCGGTGGTATGGCCGCCTTCATCCTGGCGTTGCACGTCATCGGCTGGTTCACGCTCGTGGTGATCGTCGCCCCCGAGCACTACAGCCTCGGCACGAAGACCTTCGGCATCGGCATCGGCGTCACCGCCTACACGCTGGGCATGCGGCACGCGTTCGACGCCGACCACATCGCCGCCATCGACAACACCACGCGCAAGCTGATGCAGGAGGGGCAGCGGCCGCTGTCGGTCGGATTCTGGTTCTCCCTGGGCCACTCGTCCGTCGTCTTCGGCCTCTCCCTCCTGCTGTCCCTGGGCGTGAAGGCGCTGGCAGGACCGGTCGCGAACGACGACTCGACGCTGCACGGCGTCACCGGCTGGATCGGCACGACCGTGTCCGGGACGTTCCTCTACCTCATCGCGATCATCAACATCGTGATCATGGCCGGTATCTGGAAGGTCTTCCGCGCCATGCGGTCCGGCCACTTCGACGAGGACGCCCTCGAGGAACAGCTGAACAAGCGCGGCTTCATGAACCGGATCCTCGGACGCCTGACGAGGTCGGTGACCCGGCCCTGGCAGATGTACCCCCTGGGCCTGCTCTTCGGCCTCGGCTTCGACACCGCGACCGAGGTCGCGCTCCTCGTCCTGGCCGGCTCGGGCGCCGCCTCCGGCCTGCCCTGGTACGCGATCCTGTGCCTTCCCGTCCTGTTCGCGGCCGGCATGTCCCTGCTGGACACGATCGACGGTTCGTTCATGAACTTCGCCTACGGCTGGGCGTTCTCCAAGCCGGTCCGCAAGGTCTACTACAACCTCACCGTCACGGGTCTGTCCGTCGCCGTCGCCCTGATCATCGGCACGGTAGAGCTGCTGGGCCTGATCGCCGAGAAGGCCGGTCTGCACGGCCCGTTCTGGGACCGGGTCTCCGGCCTCGACCTCAACATCGTCGGATACGTCATCGTCGGCCTGTTCTTCGCCACCTGGGCGTTGGCCCTCGTGGTGTGGAAGGTCGGCCGGATCGAGGAGAAGTGGACGGCGGGCCTGGCCGGGCGGCCCGCCACCGGCGAGCAGAGCTGACACCCGCGTTGCACCGCCCAGATCCGGTTGATCCGCTCGCCCGCGAAGTCGAAGGCGGGCACCGACACCGTGACGCCGTCGAGCCGGGCGACCAGGCCGGGCCGGCCGTCGACCGCCCGCTGAAGGAGCGTCACGTCGGGCACCGAGCGAGCCCGGTCGGCGAAGAAGTGACGGCGGCGGGCTCGTGCCGGCCTCGGCACCGTGCACATGATCCTCGGCGGCGGTGGCGTCTCGGGCACCACGAACCAGAAGTTCTTCACCGACGGCACCGCCAAGGTGATCACCTCGGTGTCGGCGACCGCGGGAGCCAATGGCAAGCGCACCTCCACCTGCACCAAGGAGGAGGCGGTCTGGACGGGTGTCCGGGACATCGAACACCCCTATGGCTTCGCCTCCTTCACCGTCGGCCCCGGCCGGCACGCCGGGGACACCACCCGCATGCACGTGACCTACTACAACGTGAACAAGCCGAACGGCGACCTGTCGGTGTTCGAGACGTTCACCCTCCACCGCCGGCGCTCCGACGGCCGCACCGGGTAGCGCGCGACGCTCGCCCCCAAGGGAAGCAGGACCGGATCGGGCCGCTCCCACCGGCCGGTCCGGGTTCTGTCCGTTGCGGGGCGATGGCCGTCGGCTCGGCTAGCGTTCTTTCCAGTTGCCGCTGGGAGGACCTGTGAACACGGAGAAGACCGACGTGCTGGGCGACATCGCCGCGCACGTGCCCGGCCATCGGATCCTGCGTGATCCCGAGGTCGTCTCGGGGCTCAGTCACGACGAGGCCGAGTGGGCCCCGGTCGGCGCGCCGCTCGCCGTCGTCCGGGCGGAGTCGAGCGACGAGGTGCGGGAGGTCGTCCGGGCCTGCCACCGGCACGGAGTGCCCGTCGTCGCGCGGGGCGCCGGCACCGGTCTGTCCGGCGGGGCCAACGCGGTCGACGGCTGTGTGGTGGTCGCGCTGGACCGGATGGACCGGATCGTGGAGATCGATCCGCTCGAGCGGCTCGCCGTCGTCCAGCCGGGCGTGGTCAACGACCATCTCCGCGCGGCGGCGTCCGAACACGGCCTGTGGTATCCGCCGGACCCGGCGAGTTCGCCGTGGTCGACGATCGGCGGCAACGTCGCCACCAACGCGGGCGGCCTGTGCTGTGTGAAGTACGGAGTCACGCGTGACTACGTCCTCGCCGTGGAGATGGTGACCGGGACCGGTGAGCTCGTCCGGCTCGGCAGGCGGACGGCCAAGGGCGTCGCCGGCTACGACCTGGTCGGCCTGGTGGTGGGCTCGGAAGGCACTCTGGGCGTCGTCACGGAGGTCACCGTCCGGCTGCGTCCCCTGCCGCCGCCCGCGGTCACGGTCGCCGGGTACTTCTCCTCGATCGTCGACGCCGGCCGGGCGGTGCGCCTCACCGCGGCGGCGGGGCTCACTCCGGCCGCGCTCGAACTCGTGGACCGGCACTGTCTGCGGGCCGTGGACGCCTGGAAGAACATGGGCCTGTCCGTCGACGCCGACGTGATTCTGCTGGCCCGGCTCGACGAGCCCGGCGCGGCCGGGCAGACCGCGGCCGAGCGGACGCTCCGCTGCTTCGAGGAGGCCGGCGCCACCTGGGCCGCCTGCTCCACCGACGAGACCGAGGCGGAGGCGCTGTTCGCCGCGCGACGGCTCGCCTACCCGGCGCTCGAACGGCTGGGCCCGGTCCTGACCGAGGACGTCTGCGTGCCGAAGGGGCAGGTGCCGAGGATGCTGCAACGCATCGAGCGGACCGCCGAACGGCACCGCATCACCATCGCCAACATCGCCCACGCCGGCGACGGCAACCTCCACCCGCTGATCATCACCGAACCCGGCGACGAGGCCGCGCGGGTGCGGGCCCAGGCCGCGTTCGACGACATCATCGCCGACGCCCTCGCACTCGGCGGCACGGTCACCGGCGAGCACGGCGTCGGCCTCCTCAAGCGGCCCGGTCTCCTGGCCGAGCTTCCCCCCGCCGTGCTCGCCCTGCACCGCGCCGTCAAGGACGCACTCGACCCCGCGGGCATCCTCAACCCCGGCAAGATCTTCTGACGCCGGCGTGGAGGCGGCCGAGCCCGAGCGGATCGCCCCCCCTCCACCGGGAGCCGTCCGCGGCCGAGACGGGGACCGGGCCGGAATGACGGGGTCCCGGCCCGGTGGTCATGCGGTGGTCAGGCGGCCCTGGTCACTTGTGGTGCGGCGACGTGAGGTAGTGCTGGCGCAGGAGTTCCTTGCCGTAGTCGTTGCCGTTGGGGGTGCGGATGATGGAGTGGACGTGCTTCTGGGTGGCGCCGCTGCCCTGCGTGGCGCCGTAGGCACCGGCGAGCGGTCCCGGGGCCTGGCAGTCGACCTCGATCCATACGACGGGGCTGTGGACGCGGACGTAGAAGGCGTCGTCGTCGCCGGTCCCGCCGGCCCAGGTGACGTAGGTGTCGGCGAGGTGCTTGCGGACCTCGGCGAGCCTCACCTTCGCCACGTCGGCCTTGGCGCGGCCGGTGAAGGCCTGGACGATGCCGAGGAGCTTGGTCTTCTGGGCGCCGGTCAGGGCGTTGCCGCAGAGCCCGGTGTACTCCTGGACGGTGTTGTCGGAGAACGCGCCCGCTTTCATCGACTCGTTGGACTTGGTCGTCGACTCGACGGCGACGGCCTGCTGGGCCTCGGTGAGGGAGTTGATGAACGCCAGGCTCGCGACGACCTCCTCGTGGCAGACGGTCACGGTCTCGCCGTCGATCTCCATCGAGGTCGGTTCCGAACCCCAGAAGCAGGGGCTCATGACGACCTGGTCGCCGAGGACGAAGTAGTTGATGACGAGGTGGTGGCCGTCGAACTGGAAGCCCCAGGGCTCCGTCTCGGACGGGGTGCCCATCAAGGTCCAGTAGTAGGCGTCCTCGTTGAAGGAGGTGGTGTTGTCGATCGCCTCGCCGGCCGCCTGGTTGATGCGGCGGATCTTCTCCGTGGTCTCCAGGCCGTCGGCGCTGAGCGCGGACTTCAACAGGGCCGTGCCCAGGTTCTTCTGATCGTCGCTCAGATCGGCGAGGGAGACGCCCTGGCGTGCGTAGGAGTCGATGTTGCTCCACAGCCGCCACTCGGTGGAGTGGATCGTGAACTGCGTCGAGGACTTCTGGGTGTCGGTGAGGCCCTCCAGGAAGGCGTTCGCGGCGGCGATCACGGGGGCGGTGGCCACGCCCGTGGAGTGGATGGTGAACAGGTCGTCCACGCGCTTGCCGTCGGTGGTGAGACCGAAGAAGTCCTCGGTTATCGACTGGTTCCCGGGACCGCCGGTGCCGCCGCCCGGCCCACCGCTGGGAGCCCCGCTGGGGGCACCGCTCGGGGTGGCGGACGCGTCGGCGGAGGGGGTGGCGTCGTCGGCCATCGCGGCCCAGGCCCCGGCGCCTCCCATGGTCGCCACGGCCGTGGCCCCGCTGGCGAAGAAGACCTTGCGCATGAAGTTGCGGCGGCTCGCGTGAGCACGGCCGGCGGACTCGGACTGCGGTTCCCGGGCCGTCGGCTCACCGGTGTCGAGCTCGGTCATCGTCGCTGGGTTCCCTTCGTCATGGGCACATCCGGGGTGGACGGCCGCCTGGTGATCACTCTGGACGAGCGAACTTAGCCAGGCCTTAGGGGAGGGCGGCACGGCCGTCGAAAGACGTGCGAGGGTGCCGGGTGCGGGCAGCCTGAGCTGCGGTTCTGTGAGAGCGCTTAGAGTCTGGGAGAGGGTGACGCCGCGTCATCCGCCGGTCGGGAGCGTCACCGAGAACTCGGTGCGCCCGGGCTCGCTCTCGACGTCGATACGGCCGCCGTGCGCCTCGGTGATCGCCGCGGCGATGGCCAGGCCCAGGCCCGAACCGCCCGCCTTGCCCGCCGTGCGGGAGCGGGAGACGTCGGCCCGGGTGAAGCGCTCGAAGATGGCGGGGAGAAGGCCGGGCGGGATGCCGGGACCGTCGTCCCGTACGCGGATCACGCACCCTGGTACGGAGTCCGCCGCTTCCGTGGTCTCCAGCGTCTCCAGCGTCTCCACGACGACCGTGATCTTCGTGCCCGCGGGTGTGTGCACACGGGCGTTGGCCAAGAGGTTCGCCACCACCTGATGGAGCCGGGACGCGTCGGCGATGATCGACACCGGCCCGTCGAGGCGCAGCGCGAGCTGCCAGTCGTGCCCGGCGCCCGCGGCCTGCGCGTCCCAGACCGCCTCGGCGACCAGCGTCGCGAGATTCACCTCGGTCAGTTCCAGCGGCCGTCCCTCGTCGAGGCGGGCGAGCAGCAGCAGGTCCTCGACGAGATCGGTCATCCGGGCCGACTGGGCGCAGACGCGGTGCCAGGCCAGCTCCGGATCGATCGTCCGGTGGTCGCCCCTCATGTATTCGGCGTAGCCCGCGATGGAGGCGAGCGGCGTGCGCAGTTCATGGCTGGCGTCGGCGAGGAAACGCCGCATGCGCTGCTCGGTCCGGCGGCGTTCGGCGAGGGACGATTCGACGTGCTCGATGAGCCGGTTGAGCACCGCGCCGACCTGGCCGGCCTCGGTACCGGGGTCGGTGTCCCGCGCGTCGACACGGGTGAGCGGGGCGACCTCGCCACGGTCCAGGGGTACCCGGGCGACCTCGGCGGCGGTGGCCGCGACCCGGCCGAGGGGGCGCAGCTGGCGCCGTATGACCACCGCGGAGGCGCAGGCCGCGGCGGCGAGGCCCGCGCAGGCGATCACCGCTTCGACGGCGACCAGCCGGTCGATCACCCGCTGGACGTGCCCCATGGGCAGTCCGGCCAGCACCGGGACGCCGTCGCCGCCGATGGCGGTCACCCGGTACGTGCCCAGGCCGGGGACGGTACGGGTGTGCAGCTCCCCGTTCGCGGTGATGCCCTTCAGGGCGGCACGCTGGTCCGCGGTCAGCACCTGCTGGTGGCCGTCCTCGGTCACCACCTCGGCGGCGACGACCTTCCCGGCGGCGAACCGGGCCGCCAGCGTGCCGGTCGGCTGGCCGCGCTCGTTGAGGAAGCCCAGATCCGTCGCACCGCCCGCCCGACGCTGCAGCCCGCCCTGGCTGCGCTCCGCCGCGTCGGTGACCCGCTGGTCCAGATCGCCCAGCAGATAGACGCGTTGGACGAACACCGTGGTCAGCGCCATCGCCGTACACACCACGACCAGGGTCACGGAGACGAAGAGCACCAGTCGGACACGGAGCGAGCGCCAGCCCAGAGCGGGGCCCGGTCGGCCCGTCACGCCCCGGTGTCCGCGGCTCTGATCGCGTACCCCACCCCGCGCACCGTACGGATCATCGGAGCCCGCCCCTTGTCGATCTTCGCGCGCAGCCCGTGGATGTACACCTCGACCAGGTTGCCCTCACCGTCGAAGGAGGCGTTCCACACGTGGTCGAGGATCTGCGCCTTGCTGAGCACCTGGTGCGGATGGTCCATCAGGAACTGCAGGAGGTCGAACTCCTTGGTGGTCAGCGTGACGGGTGTCCCGCCGCGCTGCACCTCGCGGGTGTTCTCGGCCAGGACGAGGTCGCCCAGCACCCGTACGCCGCCCCGGTCGGAGGTGTCGGCGGGGCCCGATCGGCGCAGCAGACCGCGCAGCCGCAGCATCACCTCCTCCAGGGAGAAGGGCTTCGTCACATAGTCGTCCGCACCGGCCGACAGACCGTCGAGCCGGTGTTCGAGCGCGTCGCGGGCCGTGAGCATCAGCACGGGCAGCCGGGCGTTCTCGCTCCGCAGCCGGCGCAGGACCTGCACCCCGTCGACATCGGGCAGCATCCCGTCCAGGACGACGAGGTCCGGAGCGCAGTCCCGCGCCAGGCGCAACGCGCTGCGCCCGTCCTCCGCCGCGAGGGAATGCCACCCCGCCTCGGTCACGGCCGCGGAGAGCAACTCGGTGAGCTCGGGCTCGTCGTCGACTATCAGCACGCGAATCGTGCCGTCACGGGTACCGGAGGCGCCAGACATGCACCGATCCTCTCTCGAAGAGCCATGAGAACCCGGTGCGTGAGCTGAGTGTGCGCCGTGCGAGACCGGAAACCCGGGTGCGGGCCGGTCGCCGGGCACGGGACGATGCGCCGATGGGACAACCGCTTGACGTACCTGACCTCGCCGCCGGGGGATACACGCTCCGGCCGTGGCGCCTGTCGGATCTCGACCTTGTCCGTGAGGCGTCGGAAGACGCCTACATCCCGTTGATCACGACAGTGCCTTCGTCCTGGTCCGAGGCGGAGGGTGTCGCATTCGTCGAGCGGCAGTGGGCTCGTGCGACCACGAGGGCGGGCTATACGTTCGTCATCGTGAGCCCCGGCGGCCGGCCCGTCGGGCAGGTGGGGCTGTGGCTGCGGAACCTGCGACAGGGCCGGGCGTCGCTGGGCTACTGGGTCGTCGAGTCGGCGCGTGGCCGGGGCGCGGCCGTGGCCTCCGTCCGGGCCGTGGTCGACTGGGCCCTGCGTGAGCTGCGGATCCCCCGGCTCGAGCTGTGGGTGGAGCCGTGGAACACGGCCTCCGTGCGGACCGCCGAGCGTGCGGGTTTTCAGCTGGAGGGGCTGCTGCGGGGTTGGCAGCAGGTGGGCGACGAGCGCCGGGACATGTTCATGTACGCGCTGCTGAACGGCGAGCTGTGACGGTTGCGGCGGCATCCGTGGCCTGAGCCGTCAGGGCCGCGTGGAGGGCCGGGCGGTACAGGCCCGTCGGATGGTCGCCTGCCGCCGAGCGGCCGCCCGCCTGGCCGCCTCCCGGCTCACGCGCTCGCCGACCCCAGCACCAGCACCTGGATCGCCAGCACCGCCGCACCCCGGGCCCAGTCGTGGAAGTCGGAGACCTTCGTCTCCAGGTCGACCGGCGCGGCCAGCGGGTGCCGGTTGCGGCGGATGGTGTCCCGGACCGTCTCCCCGGCCACGTCCATCAGACCGACCCCTTCCCCTGCGAGCAGGATCTTCTGCGGCATGGCGAAGTTGGCGATCTGGGCCACGAGCGTGCCGAGGGCGCGTGCGGCCTCGTCGATCACCCGGGCCGGCATGGGGTCACCGGCCACGGCGAGCCGGAGGATCTCCTCGTAGCTCGTCTCGCGGCCGGTCGCGGCGTGGATCTGGTAGCGGATGCTGGAGATGGTCAGCAGGGAGACCGCGCTGCCGCGCCGGCCCTCGGGGGTGAGCGGGCCCTGGGGGTCGAGGATCCAGTGCCGGCCGAAGCCGCGGTCCTCCTCGGGGGCGGGCACCCGCCTGCCCCCGAGGACGAGCCCGTAGCCGATGCCCGCGCCGATGGTGAGCACCACGAAGCGGTCGAGGCCCCGTCCGGCGCCGAACCACGTCTCGGCCTCGACCAGGGCGGCGACGTCGTTCTCGACGACCACCGGCAGCCCGGTGCGCTCCTCGACGAGTTGGGCCAGCGGCACGTCCTGCCACTGCAGGAAGGGCGACTCGCCGACCACGGCGCGGCCCCGCACCAGGCCGCCCACCCCTATGCCGATTCCGGCGAGACGCGGATGGACGCGGGCCAGTTCGGCGGTCATCTCTGCCAGCAGATCGGCGACCTCGGCGGGGTCGTGCGTGGCGAGGGGACGGTCGTGGCGGGCGACGATGTCACTCCTGAGCGTGGTGACGACGCCGTAGACCATGTCCTCGGTGATCTTGAAGCCGAGGAAGGAGCGGGAGTCGGCGACGACGTCCAGCGGCTGGGAGGGGCGGCCCTGGCGTGCCTCCGCGGAGGTCCCCGCCTCGGGGACCTCCACCAGCAGGGCCGATTCGATCAGCGGCTTGGTCAGCCGGGTGAGGCTGCCGGCCGACAGGCCGAGGCGCCGGGCGAGTTCCGTGCGCGACAGCGGCCCGTGGACGAGCACCTCGATCGCCACGGAGCGTTCGCCCGGGCTCAGGGGAAGCCAGCTGGCGGCACCTGCGGTCATGACGGTCGCTCCCCTGATTTTTTCCTGGTTTTTTTCGACACGGAAACAACAAGGCCACTCTAGATCGCCGCGCGGCGGCCGGGAAAGATGTTTGCACGCCCCTTGACGGCTGGATTGTTTCGCATCAAAAGTAAGTGCCACCCGAGCACGAGCCGCCGCAAGCGAGGGAGTAGCCCCATGACCATCGCCTCCAGCAGCCCTCCGTCGCGCCTGCCGCTGAGCGGCGCCCAGGGGGCGAAGGGCAGGCCGAGGACACGCCGTACCGCGGCAGGAGAGAGCAGGGGGGACGGACGCCTCGCCGCGGTGTTCATCGCACCGGCACTGCTCGGCTTCCTGGTCTTCCTGCTCTGGCCCACGCTGCGGGGCATCTACCTGAGCTTCACCCGCTACAACCTGCTGACGCCGGCCGAGTGGGTGGGCCTCGACAACTACGTCCGCATGGTCAACGACCCCATCTTCTGGGACTCGTTGAAGGTCACCGTCGAGTACGTCGTCATCAACATCGGTGTCCAGACGGCCGCGGCGCTGGCCGTCGCGGTGCTGCTGCAGCGGCTGACCCGGTCGGCGCTGCTGCGCGGCATCGTGCTCACCCCGTACCTGATGTCGAACGTCGTGGCCGGCGTCGTCTGGCTGTGGATCCTGGACACCCAGCTCGGCATCGGCAACGAGATCGTCTCGGGGCTCGGGTTCGACCGGATCCCGTTCCTGGCGGACGAGACCTGGGCCATCCCGACCATCGCGCTGATCAACGTCTGGCGGCACGTCGGCTACACCGCACTGCTGCTGTTCGCCGGTCTGCAGGCGATCCCGGCCGGGCTCTACGAGGCCGCCAAGGTGGACGGCGCGGGCGAGTGGCGGATGTTCTGGCGGATCACCCTGCCCCTGCTGCGACCGGTGCTCGCCGTCGTGCTGATCATGACGGTGATCGGTTCCTTCCAGGTCTTCGACACCGTCGCCGTGACGACCGCCGGCGGACCGGCCAACGCCACCAACGTGCTCCAGTTCTACATCTACGGCGCAGCCTTCGGCCGTTTCCAGTTCGGCTACGCCTCGGCGATGTCCGTGGCCCTGCTCGTCGTGCTGAGCGCGATCACCTTCGTCCAGTACCGGCTCACCCGGGCCGGCCAGAGCGACCTCGGCTGACGGAAGGGAGCGACCGACATGACTGCCGTGACAACGACGACGACCGTACGGCCCACCTGGCGCCGGCCCTCCATCGGCCGGATCGCGGCCTGGGCGGTGATGACCGCGATCGTGCTGGTCACCCTGCTGCCGTTCTACTGGATCCTGCGCACCGCGCTGTCCACCAACACCGCACTCGCCGCCCACCCCGGCGACCCCTTGCCCGTGGACCTCACGGCCGGCGGCTTCGAACGGGCCCTGGGACTGCAGTCCACCAAGGAGGCGATAGCCCAGGGCGGCTCGGGCGGCGGGCTGAAGTTCTGGCGCTATCTGCTCAACTCCGTGGTCGTCTCGACCCTGATCACCGTCTGCCAGATCCTCTTCTCCGCGATGGCCGCGTACGCCTTCGCGCGGCTGCGGTGGCGCGGCCGGGACACGGTGTTCGGGCTGTTCCTGGCCGGGCTGATGGTACCCGCGATCTTCACCCTGCTGCCGAACTTCGTACTCATCAAGCAACTCGGCCTGGTGGACACCCTGTTGGGCATCGCCCTGCCGACGATGTTCATGACGCCGTTCGCCGTGTTCTTCCTGCGGCAGTTCTTCCTGAACATCCCCCGGGAGGTCGAGGAGGCGGCCCTGCTGGACGGCGCCGGGAAGGTACGGGTCTTCTTCAGGGTCATGCTGCCGATGGCGTCCACGCCCGTCCTCACCCTGGCCGTGCTGACGTACATCACCTCCTGGAACGACTACTTCTGGCCGCTGATGGTGTCCTACAGCGACAGTTCGCGCGTGCTGACGGTGGCACTGGCCATCTTCCGGGCACAGACCCCGCAGACCGGCTACGACTGGTCGGGCCTGATGGCGGCCACGCTGATCGCAGCGCTCCCGATGCTCGTCCTGTTCGGCGTCTTCGCCCGCCGCATCGTCGGCTCCATCAGCTTCACCGGAATCAAGTAAGGGGACAGGTATGCGAGTTCGTATGCGTACGGTCATTGCGCTGACCGGAACTCTGGCGCTGTCCCTGACGGCCGGCTGCGCACAGGGCGGGGCCGCCGGAGCGGGCGCGGACACGGTGACGTACTGGCTGTGGGACGCCAACCAGCTGCCCGCCTACCAGGCCTGCGCGAAGGGCTTCCAGAAGGAGAACCCGGGCCTGAAGGTGAAGATCACCCAGATGGGCTGGAACGACTACTGGACCAAGCTGACCGCGAGCTTCATCGCGGGCACCCAGCCGGACGTCTTCACCGACCACATCCAGAAGTTCGGGCAGTTCGCCGACCTGAAGGTGCTCGAGCCGCTGGACGACCTCGGCATCGACCCGGCGGACTACCAGGCGGGGCTGGCCGACAACTGGACCGGCCAGGACGGCCACCGGTACGGGGCGCCCAAGGACTGGGACACCGTCGCCCTCTTCTACAACCGGAAGCTGACCGAGAAGGCCGGCCTGACCGCCGGGCAGCTCGACGACCTGAGCTGGAACCCCGAGGACGGCGGCACCTTCGAGAAGGCCGTCGCGCATCTGACGGTCGACCGCAACGGCAAGCGCGGCGACGAGCCCGGCTTCGACAGGCACCACGTCAAGGTCTACGGCCTCGCCAGCGGCGGCGGGGGCGACGGCGACGGACAGACGACCTGGAGCAGTTTCGCCGCCTCGGCGGGCTGGACCTACACCGACAAGAAGCGGTGGGGCACCGAGTACCGGTACGACAGCAAGACCTTCCAGTCCACCGTCAAGTGGTTCTTCGGGCTGGCGAAGAAGGGGTACATGGCACCGCTCACGGACTACAGCGAGGGCGCCAACCCGGCCAACGCCCAGCTCGCCTCCGGCAAGGCGGCGACCGCCCTCGACGGGGCGTGGATGATCTCGACGTACTACGGCTTCAAGGACCTGAAGGTCGGCACCGCCGTCACGCCGGCCGGCCCCACCGGCAGGCGCGCCACGATGATGAACGGACTCGCCGACTCCGTCACGAAGAACGCCCGGAACAAACAAGGTGCGTTGCGCTGGGTGAAGTACCTGTCGTCCGACAAGTGCCAGAAGAAGGTCGGGAGTTACGGCATCGTCTTCCCGGCCACCCCGGCCGGCACCGAGGCCGCCGTGGCCGCGTACCGGAAGAAGGGCTACGACGTCTCGGCGTTCACCGACCCGGTCGCCGACAAGAAGGACTTCACCACCTTCTCCTTCCCGATCACCAACTACGCGGCTGACGTGTACGCCCTCATGCACCCCGCCATGCAGGCCGTCTACGGCAACGGCAAACCCGTGAGCAGCCTCGACCAGACCAACGACCAGATCAACCTGATCCTCGACCAGTGACTCGACCACTGAATTGAAGGGCACGCCATCCATGACGTTCTCGATCGGCATCGTCGGCGCCGGCCAGTTCTCCGGCCAGTTCGCCACGCTGTTCCAGGCCCACCCCGGCGTCGGTGACGTGTACGTCACCGATCTGCTGCCGGAGCGGGCCGAGCAGCTCGCCTCGGCCCAGGGGCTGGCCGGCACCTTCCCCTCGTACGAGGCGATGCTGGAGTCACCGGCGGTCGACGCGGTGGCCGTCTTCACCCAGCGCTGGACCCACGGCCCCCTGGTGCTCCAGGGCCTGAACGCCGGCAAGCACGTGTACTCCGCGGTCCCCATGGCGATCACCACGGAGGAGATCGCGGCGATCATCGACGCGGTCAAGGCGACCGGACTGACGTACATGATGGGGGAGACCAGCCAGTACAACCCGGCCACGGTCCACGCCCGCAACCAGATCGCCAAGGGCGCCTTCGGACGGCTCTTCTACGCCGAGGGCGACTACGTGCACGACATGGACCTGGGGTTCTACGAGGCGTACCGGTACAGCGGCGGGGACAACTGGAAGGCGACCGCCAGCTATCCGCCCCTGCTGTACCCGACGCACTCGGTGGGCGGGGTACTGGGCGCCTGGCAGACGCACGCGGTGAGCGTGTCGGCCATCGGGGTGGCCGACGACCGGGGTGACGGTGTCTTCGACCGGTCGGTCAGCCAGTTCGACAACGACTTCTCCAACGCCACGGCACTGTTCGAGGTGGCGGGCGGCGGGGCCTTCCGTACGAACGAGTTCCGGCGGGTGGGCTACCCCTCGCACATCCGGGAGTCGCGCTTCCGGTTCTTCGGCACGGAGGCGAGCATGGAGCAACTCGCCACGGCCGCTCTCTGGCAGGACAAGAACGGGGTCGAGGACATAAGCGAGCTCCTCGAACCCAAGCCCACCATGGCGCCCGACGACCCCTCCCTCCAGCACATCGCGCCGGAGCTGCGGGCCGCCTTCACCTCCGGCTCTGCGCCCGTGCACGACCGGTCGCGGCTGCCCCGGGAGTTCGACAACCTGCACAACGGGCACGAGGGCAGCCACCACTTCCTGGTGGACGACTTCGTCACCGCGGTCACCACCCGCACCCTGCCGTCGGTGAACGCGTGGACGGCGGCCCGCTACACCCTGCCGGGCATCATCGCCCACCAGTCCGCGCGGCAGGGCGGGGCCCGACTGGAGATCCCGGACTTCGGAGCCGCGCCGGAGGCCTGACCCGTCCCGTCAGCGCAGTCCCGTCCGCCCGTCGGCCGTCGGTCCCTTGTCACGTCACGACGAACCTCCGTCCCCCAGGACTCATCTCCCGCAAACAGAGCGGCGATCACCTGGGGACGCTCCCGCATCGCTGCCATATTCGAGAACCACTTCGGAGGTGGCAGCGATGCGCGAGGCGACGACATCCCGGACGGCGCGGACGACACAGACGACACAGACGGCGGATCGCACCGCCGCACGCCTGGCGGACCTGGCGAACCGGCACTCACAGGCGGTGGCGGCGGGCCCGCCGAGGAGAGCCGGGGCCCTGAGCGCCCGGGAGCGGATCGAACGGCTGGTGGACGAGGGCTCCTTCACGGAGACCGGGCTGTTCGTCCGGGCCCGGCCCACGGGGGAGGACGGCCGCCGGCCCTATGGCGACGGAGTCGTCACCGGGTACGGCACGGTCGACGGACGGCCGGTGTGTGTGTTCGCCCAGGACTCCACGGTCTTCGGCGGCAGCATGGGCGAGGCGTTCGGCGAGAAGACCGTGGCCCTCATGGACCTCGCGCTGAAGACCGGCTGTCCCGTCATCGGTCTCAACGACTCCGGCGGCGCCCGCATCCAGGAGGGCGTCGCCTCGCTGGCCCTCTACGCCGAGCTGGTCCGCCGCAATGTGCGGGCGTCCGGGGTCGTCCCGCAGATCTCGGTGATCCTCGGCCCCTGCGCCGGCGGAGCCGCGTACTCGCCTGCCATCACCGACTTCACCGTGATGGTGGACGGCGTCTCGCACATGTTCGTCACCGGGCCCGACGTCATCGAGGCCGTCACCGGCGAACGCACCACCGCCGAGGAACTGGGCGGCGCCCGCGCCAGCAACTCCGTCAACGGCAACGCCCACTTCCTCGCCGCCGACGAGGAGGACGCTCTCGACACCGTACGCGACCTGCTGTCGTACCTCCCGGCCAACAACCTCGGGCGGCCGCCGGAGTACGCGCCCGGCGGCGCCCCCGCCGACGACCGCCTCGACCGGGTCGTCCCCGACCGGCCCGGGCAGGCCTACGACATGCGCGACATCCTGCACGCGCTCGTCGACGACGGCGAACTGCTCCAGGTGCAGGAGCTGTTCGCCCCGAACATCATCTGCGCCCTGGCCCGGATCGAGGGCGCCACCGTCGGCGTCGTCGCCAATCAGCCGCTGCACTCCGCCGGTGTCCTCGACATCGACGCCTCCGAGAAGGCCGCGCGGTTCGTACGGTTCTGCGACGCGTTCGGCATACCGCTGCTGACCTTCGCCGACGTCCCCGGCTACCTCTCCGGCGTCAGCCAGGAGCAGGCCGGCATCATCCGCCGCGGCGCCAAACTCCTCTACGCGTACGCCGAGGCGACCGTCCCCAAGATCACGGTGGTGGTCCGCAAGGCGTACGGCGGCGGGTACGCGGTGATGGGTTCCAAGCATCTCGGCGCCGACCTCAACCTCGCCTGGCCCACCGCCCGCATCGCCGTCATGGGCGCGGAGGGTGCCGTAGGAGTACTGCACCGGCGTGAACTCGCCGCCGCCGACGACCCCGAGGCGCTGCGCGCCCGCCTGGTCGCCGCGTACGAGGCCACCCACGGGACGCCGTACCCCGCCGCCGAACGCGGCTACGTCGACGCCGTCATCGCCCCCCGCGACACGCGCGCGCAGCTGTGCCGCGCCCTGAGAGCCCTGCGCGGCAAACGCGCCCCGATGCCGGAACGCCGGCACGGCAACATCCCGCTCTGATCCGCCCGACACCGTGACGTGAGGAGCAACGCCCGATGGACGACAGCCGGACTCTCCCCGAGTACGTACGGCACTGGGCCGAAACCACCCCCGACCGCCGGGCGTTCACGTTTGTCGAACACCCCGTCCCGAACGCACGCGGCATCCACCGCACCCTGACCTGGCGACGCCTGGACCAGAGGGTACGAGCGGTCGCCGCGCGGCTCGCCGAGGAGGCCGAGCCCGGGGCGCGGGTCGCACTGCTGTGCCCCCAGGGTTTGGACTACGTCACCGGCTTCCTGGCGGCGCTGACGGCCGGGCTGGTCGCCGTACCGCTGTATCCTCCCGGCCTGCCCGGGCAGGGGGACCGGCTCGTCGGGGTGCTGGCCGACGCCCGTCCCGCCGCCGTGGTGACCACCAGCCCTGCCCTGGAGCAGGTGGCGGAGCACTGCGAACGCGCGAACGTGGCCGTGATCGCGGCGGACCTGGTCCCCGACAGCGCCGCCCGGGACCGGCCCGCGCCCGTGCCGGACCCCGGGACGACCGCCTATCTGCAGTACACCTCCGGATCCACCCGTGCCCCGGCGGGCGTGGAGATCACCCACGCCAACGTGGCCGCCAACGCCCGCCAGGCGCTGACCGCCTACGGCGCCGACACGGATCCGGTGACCTGCGTGGGCTGGCTGCCGCTCTACCACGACATGGGCCTCGTGCTGAGCGTCGCCGCCCCCGTCGTACGGGGGCTGCTGTCGGTCCTCATGGACCCCGCCGCGTTCCTGCACGAGCCGGCCCGCTGGCTGCGGCTGCTCGCCGCGCACCCGCGCACGGTGAGTGCCGCGCCCAACTTCGCCTACGACTACTGCGCCGCCGCCGTCACCGAGGCGCAGAAGGCGGACCTGCGGCTGGACGGCGTCGCCGCGCTGATCAACGGCAGCGAACCGGTCCGGCCCGCCACCGCCGACCGCTTCCACGCGGCGTTCGCCGCCCAGGGGCTCGCCGCCGACACCCACTGTCCGTCGTACGGGCTCGCCGAGGCCACCGTCTTCGTGAGCGCGGCCCGTCCCGGGGAGCCCCTGCGCCGGTTCACGCTCGACCGCGACGCCCTCGCCGCCGGCAAGGCCCTGCCCGCGCGACCCGACGACCCCCACGGCGTGCCGCTGGCGGGCTGCGGCACCCCTGCGGGACAGGAGGTCCGGGTCGTCGATCCCGTCTCCTGCGCCGTCCTGTCCGACGGGGAGGTCGGCGAGATCCGGGTGCGGGGGCCGAATGTGGGGCGCGGCTACTGGAACGGCGGCGAGCACTTCGGGGAGCACTCGGGCGGCTGGCTGCGCACCGGTGACCTGGGAACGGTGCTGGACGGTCAGTTGATCGTCACCGGCCGGCTGAAGGACCTCATCGTCGTCGACGGCCGCAACCACTACCCGCAGGATGTGGAGGCCACGGTCCAGGAGGCGCATCCGGCGGTGCGGCGCGACCGGCTGGCCGCCTTCGGCACGGCGGGCGACGACGGTGAACGCGTGGTCGTCGTCGCCGAGCACACCCGGGCCGCACGCTTCGCCGAGATCGACGTACCGGCCCTGGCGCGGGCCGTGCGCGCGGCGGTGTCCGTCCGGCACGGGCTGCGGCTCGCCGACGTCGTCCTCGTACCGCCGGGCACCGTGCCCCGGACGTCGAGCGGCAAGGTGTCGCGTGCCCTGACCCGGGCCCGGTATCTGGCGGGCGCCTACCCGGCGGAGGGCGCGCGATGAGCTCCGCGGACGCGGACGCGCTGCGGCGCCTGATCGCGGAACGGATCGCCGGGTGGACCGGCGGCGAAGCACCGACGGACGTGCCGCTGGCCGACCTCGGCATGTCCTCGCGGGACGCGGTCGTCCTGGCCGGGGAGCTGTCGGCGGCGACGGGACGTGAGCTGCCGGCGACGCTGCTCTGGGCGGCGCCGACGGTGGAAGCGCTGGTGGCGCATGTGTGCGGCGACGCCGAGGAGCGGCCCGTGCCCGAAGTCCGGGCGGCGCCCGACGAGCCCGTCGCGGTCATCGGGGTCGGCTGCCGGCTGCCGGGCGGGGTGCGCGGCCCGGCCGACTACTGGCGGCTGCTGGTCGACGGGGTCGACGCGATCGGACGGGTCCCCGGGGACCGCTGGCGCGACTTCACCGCCTTCCCGCCCGCCGACGCCCCCGTGTACGGCGGCTACCTCGACGACATCGCCGGCTTCGACGCCGACTTCTTCCGCATCAGCCCGCGCGAGGCCGCGGTGATGGACCCTCAGCAGCGGATCCTCCTGGAGGTCGTCCGCGAGACCCTCGACCACGCCGCCGTGCCGGTCACCGCCCTGGCCGGCTCGGCCACCGGTGTCTTCGTCGGGATCTCCGCCCCGGAGTACGGACAGCTCACCGGCGCCGACGCGGCCGCCGTCGACCCGTGGGCCCCGGCGGGCGCGGCGCTCAGTGTGGCCGCGGGCCGACTGGCCTACGTCCTGGACACCCGCGGGCCGTGCATGGCCGTCGACACCGCCTGTTCGTCGTCCCTCGTCGCCGTCCACCAGGCCTGTGTCAGCCTGCGCACCGGCGAGAGCGACACGGCGATCGCCGCGGGGGTCAATCTGCTGCTGTCGCCCGTCGTCGGAACCGCGTTCGAGCGGGCGGGCGCTCTGGCTCCCGACGGGCACTGCAAGCCGTTCTCCACGGCCGCCGACGGCATCGGGCGCGGCGAGGGCTGCGCTGCCGTACTCCTCAAACGGCTGTCCGACGCCGAGCGGGACGGCGACCGCGTCCTTGCCGTCGTCCGCGCCACCGCGGTGAACTCCGACGGCCGCTCCAACGGTCTGCTGGCCCCCAACCCCTCAGCCCAGCAAGCCCTGTTGAGGACGGCCTACGCGCGGGCCGGACTGGCCCCGTCCCACCTCGATCTCGTCGAGGCGCACGGCACCGGTACCCCGCTCGGCGACCCGATCGAGGCGGGCGCGCTCGGCGCGGTCCTGGGCGCGGGACGCGACCCCGACCAGCCGCTGCTGCTCGGATCCGTCAAGGGCAACCTCGGCCATCTGGAGTCCGCGGCGGGCCTCGCCGGCCTGGTGAAGACGGTCCTCGCGCTCCACCACGACCTCGTCCCGCCGTCGCTGCACTGCGCGCACGGCAGCGCCCTGGACGACGTACGGCTGCGGGTGGTGACCGAGCCCGAGCCGTGGCCCCGCTACGGCGGCACGGCCACCGCCGGGGTCTCGGGATTCGGGTTCGGCGGCACCAACGCCCATGCCGTACTGGAGGAATGGCGGCCCGACGTCCTGCCTCCCCCGGTCGAGGAGCCGGCCGCGCGCCTGCACCTCCTCTCCGACGTCGACACCGGGCGGGTCCGGGACACCGCCGCCCGGCTCGCCGCCTGGCTGCGCACGCCCGAAGGAGGCCGAGCCCGCCGGGCCGACGTGGCCCGCACCCTTGCCGGGCGCACCGGCCGGGGAACCGTGCGGGCCGCGGTCGTCGCGCGCGACCGGGACGAACTGGCCGACGCCCTGGGCGCGTTGGCGCAAGGCCGGCCGGACGCCCGGGTGGCCACCGGCGACGGCGACCGCATCGGACGCGGCCCGGTGTGGGTGTTCTCCGGGTACGGCAGCCAGTGGCCGGGCATGGGGCGGCGTCTGCTGGCCGAGGAACCGGAGTTCGCCGCGGCCGTGGAGAAGCTCGACGCCCAGCTCGCCGACGAGTTCGGCTTCTCCTTCCACGACCGGCTGGCGTCCGGCGGGGACCTCGACCGCCTTCAGGTCGCCCAGCCCGTCCTGTTCGGGCTGCAGTTGGCGCTGGCCGAGTTGTGGCGGGCCCACGGCGCCGAACCCGCCGCCGTGATCGGCCACTCCCTGGGCGAGGTGGCCGCCGCCGTCTGCGCGGGCGCCCTGGACGTGCCGGACGCCGCCCGCGTCGTCGCCGTACGGGCCCGGCTGCTGAGCGGACTGCACGGCGGCGCGATGGCCGTCGTGGACCTCGACGACGACGAACTCGACCACCTGGAAGGGGACTTCCCGGGCGTGCGGGTCGCCGTGCACTCCTCGCCCCGGCAGAAGGTCGTCACCGGCGACGAGGCCGCCGTCACCCGGCTCGTGGGCCGGCTCGAGGAGCGGGGGCGCACCGCACGGGTCATGCGGGTCGTCGGCGCCGGACACTCCCCTCAGGTGGACCCGCTGCTGCCGGAACTGACCGGCGCCCTGTCCGACATCCGGGGCCGGCGTCCGCGTGTCCCGGTCTACTCCACCGTCCTCGACGACCCGCGCGGCGACTGCGCGTTCGACGCCGGGCACTGGGCCGCCAACCTGCGCCGCCCGGTGCGCCTCGACCGGGCCCTCGCGGCAGCCGCGGCCGACGGCCACACCGCCTTCGTCGAGATCTCGCCGCATCCGGTCCTGGCCCGTTCGATCACCGACACCGTGCCCGGCGCCCTCGCCGTGGGCACGCTCCGCCGCGCCGCGGACACGTCCGCCGCGTTCCTGTCGGAGGTGGGCGCCCTGTACGCCGCGGGCCTGCCCCTGCCGCCGCCGTCCGGCCGTGTCGTCGACGTGCCCGTACCGCGCTGGCGGCCCGTCCGATACTGGTGGACGGACGGCCGGGCGGCCGTTCCGACGCCCACGGCGGACCGATGGACGGAGCCGGACCCACGGGCCGAACCCGCCGAGCCGGCCGGCGTCTCCGCTTCGGTCACGGCCCGTCTGACCCGGCACATCGCCGCCGTCACCGGCCATCCGGCGGCCCGCATCACACCCGCCACACCGCTGTCCGACCTCGGTCTGGACTCCCTGATGGCCGTCCGTGTCCGCACCGCCGTGGAACACGACTTCCGGATCGAACTGCCGCTGCGCGACCTGCTCACCGCCGCCACGGTCGCCGAGGCCGCCGACCGCATCCGACGGACGACGGGCGCGTCCTCCCCGCTGCGGGCCCTGCGCACCACCGGATCCCGGCCCCCGCTGTTCCTGTTCCACGCGGCCGGCGGCCCCACGAGCGTCTACCGCGCGCTCGCCGAACGGCTGGGCGACGAGCGTCCGGTGCACGGACTGGAACGGCTGGACGACGCCCGTACCGTGCCGGAGAAGGCGAGCCGCTACGCCGAGGCCGTCACCGCCGCCCACCCGACCGGGCCCGTGCTGCTGGGCGGCTGGTCCTTCGGCGGCTTCCTCGCCCAGGAGACGGCACGCCGTCTCACCGCCGACGGACGAGACGTGCGGCTGGTGGTGCTCATCGACTCCGTACGGCCCCTCCCCGGCCCCGACCGCGTCCGCGCGCACCTCACGGGCTTCGCCCGTCACATCGCCGACACGTACGGCGTCGAACTGCGGCTGCCGTACGACGAACTCGTGGCGACGCAGGACGACGCCGAGCGCATCGACCTGGTCCTGCGGGCCCTGAGCGGGGTGGTGGACGTACCGGCCGCCGCGCTGGAGCACCAGCGTGCCTCCTACCTGGACCTCAGGGTCGGCGAGGCCCACCGTCCCGGCCGCCACGACGGCCCGGTGGTCCTGTACCGGGCCACCGAACCGGCCCCGCACACCGTGCGCGACCCGGCCTACGAACGGGACGACGAGGCCCTCGGCTGGGACGAGGTGTGCCAGGACCTGACGGTCGTACCGGTCCCGGGGCACCACCTGTCGCTGCTCGACCCGCCACACGTCGACGAGCTCGCCGCCCATCTGCGGCGCACGCTCGCCGCGGCGGACAGCGCCGACCGAGGAGTTCGACGAGCCCGAGGATCCTGAGGAGCCGCCATGCCGCATCACACCCCCGGAATGTCCCGACGCGCCGTCACCAGGGCGGCGGTCACGGGTCTTGCCGCCCTTCTCGGCGCCGGCGCCGCCGCACGCGCCCGGGCCGCCACCCAGGTCGGACCGCGCACCTTCGACGTGTCCGTGTCCTCCCCGGCCCTGGGACGCACCGCGCCGGTCCGGCTGATCCTGCCGTCGGACTTCGACGCCCGGCCGACGCGGACCTACCCGGTCCTGTACCTCCTGCACGGCGCCCACGACGACTACACGTCCTGGACCCGGGAGACCGACATCGAGGCGTTCACCGAGGGCCGCGACCTCATCGTGGCCATGCCCGACGCGGGCCCCACCGGCATCCCCACCGCCTGGAGAAGTGGTCCCGACTACGAGACCTTCCAGATTCAGGAGGTCCCGGCGCTGCTGGCCCGCGACTACCGGGCGTCCGGGGTACGGGTCGTCGCCGGGGTCTCCACCGGCGGCTACGGCGCGATGGCGCACGCGGCCCGCCATCCGGGCGTGTTCGCCGCGGCGGCCTCCTACAGCGGCATCCTCGACACCACCGCCCCCGGTGTGCCCACCCTGGTGGACGCCATCGTGGCCCGCGAGAACCTGCTGCCTCTCTCCCTCTGGGGCAACCCGGTCCTCAACGCCCTGACCTGGCGCGACTTCAACCCGCGCGCCCGCGCCACCGGACTGCGCGGCACACCCCTGTACGTCTCCAACGGCAGCGGGATACCCGGCGACCTCGGCGACTGGCTGCCCGGGGCGCTGGAGAGCACCCTCTGGCCGTCCGCGCACCTCTTCACCGACTTCCTCGCACTCCTGGGCATCCCGGTCACCACGCACTACTACACGGGGGGAGGACACAGCTGGACCTACTGGAAGCGGGAGTTCACCGCCTCGTGGCCGATGCTCGCCGGTGCGCTGGGAGTGGCGGAGTGACGCCGGTGCAGCCGGGGCACGGAACGGAGCGCAGGGGCCGTCCGTCCAACACGGGACGTCCCCCTCGTCCCACGGGCAACAGCGCGTGGGCGAGCCGCCTCCGGGTGAAAGGAGTGTCCGTCGTGGCCGGCCCCACACCGCGCGGCGTGCCCACCGACTCCGCGGCCGCCTCTGTTCCGAAGGACCTCGCCGATCTGCTGCGCGCCCAGCTGGAGGGCGTCGCCGACGAGGTGGAGGAGGAGGTCCGCAGACAGGTCCCCGAGTACGCGCGGCCGGGCGACGGGGCCTACGGCCGTAATCTGCGGGCCGGGGTGGTGCAGGCGCTCACGCTGTTCGTCGACCACATAGCCGACCCGCGCGGCCAGTCGGCCGCCATCGCCGCGACCTACTACGAACTCGGGCGCGGCGAGGCCGTCGAGGGCCGCAGCCTGGACGCCCTGCAGTCCGCGTTACGGGTGGGCGGCCTGCACGCCTGGCGGCTGATGGGCTGCACGGCGGAGGAACTCGGGCTGGACTCGACGGTCGTGGCCGCGCTCGGCGAACTGGCGTTCCGGACCGTGCACGAGGTCGCGGAGGCGGCCGCCGCGGGCTACGCGGAGGCGCAGTCGCACAGCACGGACGAGCTGGAACGGCGCCGCGGACGCCTGCTGGATCTCCTGCTGGGCGACGGGCCGGTGTCCCCGGAGGCGGTGCAGGACCTGGCGCACGGCGCACGCTGGCGGGTGCCCGCGCGGGTAGCCGTCGTCACCCTGGCGGCCGCCGCGGACCCGAACACGGGGGAGCGGCCGCCGGCGATTCCCGGCGCCCTGGCCGACATGGAGTCCCGGCCGCCGCGCGTCCTGCTGCCGGACCCGGACGCCTCCGGCCGGTTCGGCGGCCGATCGTTCGTCCTCGGTCTCCAGGGCCGCCCCGCGGCGATCGGCCCGACGGTCCCCGTCACCGAGGCCGCCCAGTCCCTGCGCTGGGCCACGCGTGCCCTGGGGCTGATGGGCCGCGGGATCCTGCCCCGGCAGGGCGTGGTGCGCTGCGCCGACCACCTGTCCACCCTGCTGCTGCACAGCGACGAGCAGCTGCTCGCCCGGGTTCAGGCGCGCGCCCTCGCGCCCCTCGACGCCGCTTCCGGGGGACAGCGCGCCCGGCTGGCCGAGACGCTGCTGGCCTGGCTGCTCAGCGGCAGCAACGTGCCCGATGTCGCCGCCCGGCTCCACATCCACCCGCAGACGGTCCGCTACCGCCTGCGCCAGCTGGAGAAGCTCTTCGGCGACGCCCTGCACGACCCCGACACCCGCCTCGACCTGATTATCGCCCTGCGCTCCGCCGCACCGACACTAACTTCGAAACAATAACGAGCGGGATTTCTGAATTCCCGTCCATAACACCAGTCCGGGATACGCGAATACCTTCGGGACCGTCCTTTTCATCAGGCGCTTCACGCGCCCCACCCGCAAAGGATCCCCATGCGTATCCGCTTGTGCCTCGCCGCGCTCTCGCTTGTCGGCGGGGCCGGACTGGCCACCCTGCCGGCCCCCACAGCCTCGGCCGCCACCTGCTCGGACATCGACGTCGTGGCGGCCCGCGGCACTTTCGAACCGGGCACCCTCGGCCTGATCGTGGGCGACCCGGTGTTCTCCGCGCTCCAGAAGAAACTGACGGGAAAAAACCTTTCCAGCTACGCGGTGAACTATCCCGCGGACCTCTCCCTCACCTCCGCCGCGCAGGGAAACGCGGACCTGGTGAACCATGTCAGGACGCAGGCGGCGGCCTGCCCGAGTCAGCGTTTCATTCTCGTCGGCTATTCGCAGGGCGCGAACGTCGTCGACAACTCCATCGGAATCAGCAGCGCGGGCGCGGTCGTCGGCAGCCCCATCGTGGCGACCCTGCCCGCGGCGGTCGAGCCGAAGGTCGCCGCCGTGCTGCTCTTCGGCAACCCGATCCGGGCCCTCGGCAAGAGCGTCACCGGCACCTACCAGAGCCGCACCATCGACTTCTGCGCCACCGGCGACCCCATCTGCGAGAACGGCGGCGACGACGTCCTGGCGCACCTCGGCTACACCTCCGACGCCACCGCGGCGGCGACATTCGCCGCGAGCAAGGTCTGAACCGGCCGTACGGGGAAGGGGCCCGGGAGGAGTCTCCTCCCGGGCCCCTTCTGCCGGGTCCGGTCTACTGGGGCGACCTGGCGAACGCGGCGAGGCTGCCGGAGACGGGCTCGGGCCGGCCGTCGTTCTGCACGGGCGCCGCGGTCAGCACGTCGAGGTGCTGGTAGCCGGGGGCCACCACGGGGTGCAGATCGGCCGGGACACGGCCGGCGAGCAGCCCGTCGCCCGCGAGCACCGTGAGCGTGGGCCGGGCCGTCAGCCCCTCCGGATGCACGAGGAGCCTCTGCACCTGCGGCGAGGTGGCCAGTTCGATGTCGGTCACCAGCTTGGTCGGGAAGTACTGCTCGGTGAAGTCGAGCGGCTGCTCCACCAGACTGCGCGCCAGCTCCTGGAGGTCGGTGACCTCCTTGCCCGCGGCGGTGAACGGCGTGCCGTCGGCGGACCGGTACCCGGGGTCGTCGGCGTCGCCGACACGGTCGTACTCGCGCCAGGTGTACAGCGGCCCGTGCGGTTGCGCGGGGATGGCCTTGTACTCGACGCCGAACAGCTGCGTCGGCTGCGAACTGCCGTTGGCGGCGGGGAAGTTCTTGTCCGTGATCGGCCCGCCGTCGAAGAGCCCCACGCTGCTCTGCAGGAACGCCAGCGGGACGGAGTTGTCGTCCATCAGCGCCCCGAGCACCGCGGCGTTGGTGAGCCGGAAGTCCTTCACGCCGGGCGAGCCGGTGAGGAACGTGGCGGTGTCCTCGGAGAACAGGAACCGGTTGGTGGCCTCGATGTTGACGTCGGACGGCAGATAGGACGGGAGGTCCGCCTCGCCCTCCGGGTCCTGGAGGGCGCCCACGCCGGCGATGGCGAGCAGGGTCATGGTCGCCGGGTTGAGCAGGACCGGCGCGGACAGCGAGCGGGGCAGCACCCCGGTGTCCAGCCCCGCCTGCACCGCCGCGTAGCCGAGCCCGACGTCCGGCAGGCCGGTGTCGTCCGGAATGCTGCCGCTCAGGTCGGCCAGCGAGGTGGAGATCGTCGTGTCGAGGGCGAAGTACCCGGCGCACTGGTTCTGTCCCGCGTCCGCCGTCGTGGCGGGGTCGCCGTCGAAGTCGGCCGCGGCGAAGAACCCGGTGACCACCCCGCCCAGCGAGTGGCCGCCGCACAGCACCTTCTCCCGGCGTGCCGCCTGGTCGGGCAGCTCCCGGGTGAGCAGGTCGTACTCGTCCCGCACGGTCTGTTCGATCCCGAGTTTCGCCATCCACCCGAGCCGGTCGTTCCCGGCGAACCCGTCGAAGGTCCGGCCGTCGACCGCCCTGCCCCGGTAGTAGTAGTCGACGGCCGTGTGCTGGTCGCCGGAGGCGATGCCGGTCCGGTCCTCCAGACAGTTGGAGCGCCGGTCCAGTGCCCAGAACTCGATGTGCCGACCCTCGGCGGCGGCCTTGGCGACGGTCTGCCGCGCGACGCTGTCGAACGCCCCCGCACCCTCCAGGATGCCCGGCTGGGCCACGAGGATCCGGTCGGCGTCGGCCGACGCCTCCGGTCCGCCGGCCGAGCGATAGCGCAGGTACGACAGCCAGTCGCACGCCGCCGGACGGGTGCCGAACGACGGCGGCAACGGCACCTTCACCCGCACCGTCGTCTCGGTCACGCCGTCGGCCGGGTGCGTGGACGCCACGGGCGTCTCGGTCCGTGCGCCGGCGCCCTGGGCGTCCGGGGCGGCTGCGGTGAGCGCCCCCGAGGTCAGCAGCACCGCCAACGCGGCGCTGCGCCAGGTCCTTCCTCTGCTGCGACTCGTGTTCATAGCCGGACGGTAGAGCCGTCGAAAGCCCGTGGTCCGGCGGTGCTCACAAGAACGCAGCGCCCGGGACCGCCCTTGTCACCGGCCGCAGAGAACGGGAAGGCAGGAGTAGGACAAGATTCCCTGGGTAGTCGCGCCGTGTCGGTGGGGAAGCGGCGGAGCGCCTGGGGAGGTCGACGCCGCTTCCCCGCCCACCGTCCCGCCGCAGGTCTTGAGGGGCACTCGCATGGTGGACATGGACGCGTTCATCGACCGGCTGAACCCCGACATGTGCGTGGTGACGGCCGCGGCCGGCGGCGAGCGGGCGGGCTGCCTGGTGGGGTTCGCCTCACAGTGCTCCATGCGGCCGGTGCGGTTCGTGGTGTGGCTGTCGAAGGTGAACCGGACCTATGAGGTGGCCCGTGCCGCCGACTTCCTCGCCGTGCACCTGCTGACACCGGAGCAGCACGGACTGGCCGCCCTGTTCGGCGGCGAGACCGGTGACCGGGTGGACAAGTTCGCGCACACGGCCTGGACCGAGGGCCACGGCGGGGCCGTCGTCCTGCGGGAGGCGTGCGCTTGGTTCGTCGGCGGGATCGGGGAGCGGATCGACGGGGGCGACCACGTCGGCTTCGTCCTGGAGCCCGTTCAGTGCGGCGAGCACGGGAAGGCCGACGGCCGGTCGCTGCTGCGGCTCGCGGACACCCTCACCATCACCCCCGGGCACCCCGTGGACTGACCTGTCGCTCACCCCGGGCCTGACCGGCGGTCGGGCCGAAGGGTTGATTCCGGTCATGCGCCCGCGTATAAATAAGCAACTTTCTTTCTTACAGAGTGCTGATGGCGCGCTGATGGCGAGATGAGGGCTCGGTGACCCGCCGGTATCCAGCAGGTCCGCAGCGATTGCTGCGTTCGCTCAACGGTCGCGCCGTTCTGGAGGCGATCGACGAGGCGGGCCCGGTCACGACCACCGACCTGGCCGGTCGGATTCCGCTGTCGCGCCCCACCGTGGCCGCCGCGGTCGGGCTGCTGCTGGAGCGCGGTGTGATCACCGAGGTGGGGCCGGCCACGGGCCGCAAGGGTCCGGCGCCGGCGCAGTACGGGGTGAACGCCGACTGCGCCTTCGCGATCGGCGTGGACGTCGGACACCGGAAGATCCGCGCGGCGGTCGCCGACGTCACCGGCCGGGTGCGCGGGCGGGCCGAGTCCGAGCGGCGGGGAGCCCGGGACGCGGACGCACTCGTCGGACAGATCCTGGACATGTGCGTCGACCTGGCCGGACAGGTGGGGCGCCCCCTGGGGGAGATCACCCAGGTCGTCGCGGGAATGCCGGCCGCGGTCGGCCCGGACGGACGCCACCTGTCGTACGCCACCGGCCTGCCCGACTCCGGGCGGGGGTTCGGCGAGGCACTCGGCCGGGCCATGCCGGTGCCGCTGGTCCTGGAGAACGACGTCAATCTCGCGGCGCTGGCCGAGCGCACCCATGGCCGCGGCACCGACACCGACGACTTCGTCCTGGTCAGCCTGGGGGTCGGACTCGGCCTCGGACTGGTCGTGGACGGCCGTGTCCGGCGCGGCGCCACCGGCGTCGCCGGAGAGGCCGGCTATCTGCCCAGCGACCGCATGGTCGCGCCGGTCGGGCAGCGCCGGGACCTCGTACAGGAACATCTGGGCGCGCGCCACATCAGCGCGGAGGCCCAGCGGCTCGGACTGCCCGGTGACGGCAGCCCGCGCACCGTCTTCGAACTCGCCCGCGCCGGAGACCCCGGCGCGCTGGAGATCGTGGACGACACCGCACGCAGCGTCGCCTACGTGGTGGCCTGCGTCGTACCCCTGATCGACCCGGCACTCATCGTGCTGGGCGGCGCCATCGGCGCCAACGGCGATCTGCTGCTGGAGCCGGTCGCCCGTCATCTGGCCGATTTCAGCACTTTCCGGCCGCCCATCGTCGCGTCGGGCCTCGGCCAGGACGCCGTGCTCACCGGAGCGACCACCATGTCGGCGGAGCTGGCCCGCGAGGCCGCCTTCGCCGCCGCCACCACTCCCGTCCCACAGCCAGAGCCGTCGTCGACTCTGTCCTGAAACACCGCGGCGACGCCGTCTTGCCGGACAGCGCCGCCGCTCGGGGTCACCGGGCGTTGCCGCGCCCGATCGACCTACGACCGATCCGTCACCCAGGGAATCCCGTCTCCGAGGAAGGACGATCAGTGTTCAAACCTATCACCGGGGCCGCGGCCGTCACGGCCGCCGGCGTGCTGCTGCTGGCAGGCTGTACCTCCGCAGGACCCGCCTCCTCCCAGCCCGGCTCCGCCATCTCGGCGGGCGCCTCGCACCAGGCCACCACCGTCACGGTCTGGACGTTCAACCACCTCCCCAACGAGGTGGCGGCATTCAAGGCGACACTGGACCGGCTGCACACCAAGTACCCGTGGCTGACCGTGAAGTTCGTGTCCAACAAGGATGACGCCGCCTACGCCAAGGCGGTCGCCGCGGGGAACCCGCCGGACGTGTTCATCAGCTCCACGCCCGACAACGTGGCCAAGTTCTGCTACAACGGCACCGTCGCCGACCTCGGCCCCTATCTGTCCTCGGCCAAGATCGACACCGCGAAGACCTTCCCGTCCGCGACCCTCGTCTACACCCGCTACCAGGACAAGCAGTGCGCGCTGCCGCTGCTCACCGATGCCTTCGCGCTCTACTACAACAAGAAGATGTTCGCCGCGGCCGGCATCACCAAGCCCCCCACGACGCTCGCCGAACTGACCGCCGACGCCAAGAAGCTGACCGTGAAGAACGCGGACGGCTCCATCAAGACGTACGGCTTCGTCCCCCGCTCCGACTACGACGTCAACCGGTACCTCTATGTCGGAGCGCACAGCGGCACCGACTTCTACGGCAAGGACGGCAAGACCACCTTCGCCTCCGACGCCAAGTGGCAGCAGCTGCTGAAGTGGGACCAGGACCTGATCGACTACTACGGCGGGGCGAACGTCCAGAAGTTCGTCGGCCGTTACCAGCCGCACGCCGACGACGCGGGCAACCCGCTGCTCACCGGCGCCGCGGCGATGGAGTACGACGGCGAGTGGCACGTCGGCGAGATCGCCTCGGAGAAGAAGGACTTCGACTACGGCGTGGTGCCGATGCCGGTCCTGGACGGATCGTCGGGCACCTACGGCGCGGGCAGCACGCTGGGCACCGTGGCGTACATGTCCGCCGGCTCGAAGCACAAGCAGGAGGCGTTCTTCGCGCTCCAGCAGCTCACCACCGACACCACGTTCCTGAACACCCTCGCCGACACCGTCTACAACATCCCGACCACGTTCGCCGCGCTCAAGGCCTGGGACCAGCGCGACGACCCGCACTGGAAGCCCCTGGTCGACGTCTTCGAGAACCCGCACTCCTCCTACAAGACGCTCACCCCGGCGGGCATCGAGGACATGGACACCTGGCGCGCGTTCCTGCTCGACTACGAACAGGGCAAGGTGAAGGACGCCGCGAGCGGGCTCGCCGACGTCGGCAAGAAGATAGACAGCCTCAACTCCGAGAGCGGACAGTAGAGATGACGACCGTTCTCGCCCCCGTGGGCGACGCCCCGGGCACGGCGCATCCGCGCCCTGCCCGGGGCGGGCGGCGCCGTCCGAGCAGGGCCCGCTGGTGGGTGGTCCTCGCCTTCCTGTCCCCGTTCGTCATCGGGTTCGCCGTCTTCGTGCTCTACCCCGTGGCCGCCACCCTCTACTACTCGCTCACCGACTTCCAGGCCGGTTCCTACCGGCCGGTGCAGTTCGTCGGACTGCGCAACTACCGCGCCCTGTTCACCCAGTCCGACACCTTCTGGGTGGCCGTGCGCAACACGTTGTGGATGGTCGTCGTCATGGTGCCGCTGCGCACCGCCTGGGCCATGCTCACCGCCTGGGTGATCATCCGGGTCAAGCGCGGCAGGGCCGTGTACCGCACGCTGTTCTTCCTGCCGTCCATGGTGCCGGTGGTGGCCGCCGCCCTGTCGTTCATCGTGCTGCTCAACCCGGTCGGCCCGCTCAACCGGCTGCTCGGCCTGGTGGGCGTGGGCGGCCCCGGATGGTTCTCCGACCCCGCCTGGTCCAAGCCCAGCCTCGTCCTGATGGCGCTGTGGGCCAGCGGCAACGTGATGGTCATCTTCTCCGCCGCCATGCTCGACGTACCACGCGAGCTGTACGAGGCAGCCGAACTCGACGGCGCCGGCACACTGCAGAAGTTCCGCAGCGTCACCCTCCCGGCGATCTCCCCGGTCATCTTCTTCGCCCTGCTCACCGGGATGATCTACACCTTCCAGTACTTCACCGAGGCGTTCGTCGCCTCCAGTTCCGCGAACGCCACCTCCTCCAGCAACGACCTGATCGGCTACCCCGCGGGCTCGCTGCTGTTCTACTCCACGGAGCTGTACCGGCAGGGCTTCGGGTACTTCAAGACCGGCTACGCCTCCGCCATGGCCTGGCTGCTGTTCCTGGTCATCTTCGCGGCGACCGTGGTGTTCATCCGCGCCTCGCGCCGCTTCGTGCACCACGCCGGCGGTGGCCGATGAGCACCCTCGAACTGACAGAGCGTCAGTCCCGTCAACCCCGTCCCGGACGACGCCTGTTGTACCTCCTGGCCGAGCACGCGCCGGCCGTCGCCATCGCCCTGTGCTTCCTGCTGCCGCTGACCATCGGTGTGCTCACCGCGTTCATGACCCAGCAGCAGGCCGGCACCGGTTCGCTGTGGCCCTCGCCCTGGGAGTTCGGCAACTTCCGCAAGGTCTTCTCGGCCATGCCGTTCGGCCGCGACCTGCTCAACACCATGGTGTACGCCGGGCTTTCCACCGTGGGCGTCGTCGTCTCCTCGGTGCCCGTGGCCTACGCGCTCGCGCGGCTGCGGTGGCGCGGCCGGGAGGGCGTCTTCCTGGTCGTCCTCGCCGCGATGATGATCCCGGCACAGGTCACCAGCCTGCCCCTGTACGTCATGTACGCGCACATCGGCTGGGTGGGCACACTGAAACCGCTCATCGTGCCGTCCTTCTTCGGCGACGCGTTCAGCATCTTCCTGCTGCGTCAGTTCTTCCTCACCATCCCCGACGAGTTCACCGAGGCGGCACGGGTCGACGGGGCGGGAGAACTCCGCATCCTGTGGCGGGTACTGATCCCGATGGCCAAGCCGGCGATCGCCGCGGTGGGGCTGTTCGCCTTCCTGTACGCCTGGAACGACTTCTACAACCCACTGCTCTACACCGGGAACAGCGACACCGGCCAGACCCTCGCGGTGGCCCTCAGCCAGCTCGCCAAGAACGGGCACCAGAACGCCTACGAGCTCCAGATGGCGGCCTCGCTGATGTTCCTGCTGCCCGTCCTGGTGCTGTTCTTCCTGGCACAGAAGGTCTTCGTCGAGGGCATCGCGCTGACCGGCGTCAAGGGCTGAGACCGCGCCTACGGCCCCGGCGCCCGCACACACCCATGGGAGCACGATGAAGATCACCGTTGTCGGCGGTGGCAGCACCTACACACCCGAACTGATCGAGGGCTTCGCCCGGCGCGCCGACGTGCTGCCGGTCGACGAACTCGTCCTGCACGACATCGACACCGAACGCCTCACCGTGATCGGCGGCCTGGCCCGCCGCATCCTCGCCCGGCACGGCTTCCCCGGCCGCCTGACCACCACGACCGACCTCGCCGCGGCGGTGGACGGAGCGGACGCGGTGCTCGTCCAGCTCCGCGTGGGCGGACAGGCGGCCCGCCTGGTGGACGAGACCCTCCCGAACCGCTTCGGACTGCTGGGCCAGGAGACCACCGGCCCCGGAGGTTTCGCCAAGGCCCTGCGCACGGTGCCGGTGGTCCTCGACATCGCCGCCGAAGTCCGCCGGCGGGCCCGGCCCGGCGCCTGGATCGTCGACTTCACCAACCCGGTCGGCATCGTCACCCGCGCCCTGCTGGACGCCGGCCATCGCGCGGTCGGCCTCTGCAACGTGGCGATCAAGTTCCAGCGGCAGCTGGCCGCCCGCCTGGGCACCGACCCCGAGCGCGTACGGCTCGGCCACGCCGGCCTCAACCACCTGTCCTGGATCCGCTCGGTCACCGTCGACGGAGTGGACCGCCTCCCGGAACTCCTCACCGGCGACGCGCTGGAGGAACTCGCCGCACAGACCCGGGTCCCCGCCGGAGCCCTGCGCGACCTCGGCGCCATCCCCTCCTACTACCTCCACTACTTCTACTGCACGGAGGACGAGGTCCGCACCCAACGGGCCGGAACCCACCGTGCCGACCAAGTCCTCGCCATCGAGCGGGAGCTGCTCACCCTGTACGCGGATCCGAGCCTGGACCGCAAACCCGGCCTGCTGGAGCAGCGCGGCGGGGCGTACTACAGCGAGGCCGCCGCCGCCCTGGTCACCAGCCTGCTCACCGGAGACGGCGCCCACCACTACGTGAACGTACGCAACGAAGGAGTCCTGCCCGGCCTGCCCGACGAGGCCGTGGTCGAGGTGCCGGCCCACGTCGACACCGCCGGACCCCACCCCGTTCCCGTTCCGCCCCTGCCGCCCGAGATGCTCGGGCTCGTCCAGGCCGTCACGGCATACGAGACCCTCACCGTCGAGGCGGCTCTCACCGGTGACCGTACGGTGGCCCGGCGTGCCCTCATGGCCAACCCGCTCGTCCGCGAATGGGCCGTCGCGGACGCACTTCTCGACGCGCTGCTGGAGGCCAACCGCCGCCATCTGCCCCGGTTCCCCGCGAGCGAGGCCGCCGATGCCTGACCTCGTGGTGGGGGTCGACGGAGGGAACTCCAAGACCGATCTCGTCCTCGCGGACACCGAGGGACGCCTGCTGTCCTGGGTACGGGGCGCGGGCACCCGCCCGCACACCGAGGGCATGGACCTCACCACCGAACGTCTCGCCCGCCTCGGCCGGCACGCGCTCGCGGAGGCGGGCCTGGCCGGCACCACCCCCGTCTCGGTCGGCGCGTACTTCCTCGCCAACGTCGACCGTCGCGCGCACGAGGGGCTGGCGCTGCGGCAGCTGACCCGGCTGGGCGTGGCCGGGCGGACCGTCGTACGCAACGACACGTTCGCCGTGCTGCGGGCCGGCGCACCGGACGGCTGGGGCGTGGCGGTGGTGTCCGGCGCCGGGATCAACGCGGCCGCGGTCCATCCCGGGGGCCGCTCGGCCCGCTTCCTCTCCCTCGGCGACATCACGGGGGACTGGGGCGGCGGGCTCGCCGTCGCCCGGGCCGGCCTGGGCGCCGCGGTCCGCGCGGGCGACGGCCGCGGACCGGCGACCCGGCTGCGGCAGGACCTGCCGGGGCACTTCGGCCTGAACAGCGTGGAGTCCGTCGCGCTGGCGGTCAGCAGCGGGGACATACCGGTGACCGCCCTGCACGGCCTGGCACCCCTGGTCTTCGCCACCGCCGCGGGCGGCGACACCGTGGCCCGGGGCATCGTGGAACGCCTCGGCGACGAGATCACCGCCATGGTGACCGCGTTGCTGCGCCGACTGCGCCTCCTGCGCACCCCCACACCGGTGGTGCTGGGCGGCGGCACCCTGCAGAACGACCAGGTCCTGCTGCGGGACCACATCCGGGCCCGGCTGGCCGTCGAGGCCCCGCTCGCCCGGCCCCGGGTCCTCGACGTACCTCCGGTCGCGGGCGCGCTGGGGGAGGCACTCCTGACCGCGGGCGCCCCGGCCGCCGCGCAACGCCGCCTGCGCGAGGCCGTCGCCGACCGGAAACCACCGCCCCTGCTCGCGGCGCCCGGGGGGACGGTGCCGTAGCCGGGGCCGAGGCCTGTGCCGCCGGCCTCCGCGCACGGTCAGCCGTCGGCGCACACGAAGGCAGGCTTGGGCCGGGCGACCGCCGGGACGCTCGGCCCGGCTGCCGCGGACGTCGGCTCCTCCGGGCCGGTCAGGGGTGCGGCGCGATGTCGTGCCGGCGCGCCGCGGGCCCCGGGCGGACGGTGACCTCGGCCGACGTCAGCTCGGTGTGCTCTGCGCAGCACTCGACGACCACCCGCACGGCGGACCCGCAGGTGTCGTGCCTGATGTCCAGCACGGGTCCCACCGGGTCGCCGGCATACGTCTCGCCCCACTGCCGCAGCGCCAGGAGGACGGGCCACAGATCCCGGCCCTTGCCGGTCAGGCGGTACTCGTGCCGGGTCCTGCTGCCCTGTTCCTGGTAGGGGACCGTCTTCAGGATCCCGGCCGCGACCAGTTTGCGGAGCCGGTCGGCGAGGACCGCGTCCGAGAGCCCGACATGGCGGCGGAGGTCGTCGAAGCGGCGGACCCCGTTGAAGGCGTCACGCAGGATCAGCAGCGTCCACTTCTCGCCGACCACCTCGAGGCTGCGCTGGACCGGGCAGTTCTCGGTGCCCATCTCGAGCCACTTCATGCCGTCATCGTAGAGAGGCGATCTGGCTTTGTCATTGACAGCCAGCTCTCGGCGGAGCTAACTTCACCGAACAGAGCCAGGGATCGAGGAGGATGCGCAGCCGCATGGAACGGTCACGTACGTACGACTGGGAGGACCCGGCCGTCTCGGCGGCCGCCGTCGGGCAAGGTTCGGGGCTGGAGTTCCTCCGGGACATCCTCGCCGGCCGGCTGCCCGCGGCGCCGATCGGTGCCACGGTGGGCCTTGCGCTCGAAGAGGTGGAGCACGGACGGGTGGTGTTCTCCCTGGTGCCGGGGGAGGAGCACTACAACCCCATCGGCAGCATGCACGGCGGGATCTACGCGACGATGCTCGACTCGGCGGCCGGCTGTGCGGTCCAGTCCACCCTGCCGCAGGGCATGGGCTACACGTCGCTCGACCTCACCGTGAAGTTCCTCCGTCCGGTCACGGCCGACACGGGCAAGATCCGCGCTGTCGGCGGCGTCCTCAGCGGCGGCCGGCGCACCGCACTCGCCGAGGCCCGGCTGCTCGACTCCGAGGACCGACTGCTGGCGCACGCCACCAGCAGCTGCATGCTGTTCCCCATGCCGGCCGCCTGACTCAGGCGCGACGGCTCCTCGGTCGCGCTGCTACGGGGTGGGTCCGGGAGGGGCGACCAGGTTGTTGCGGTAGGCGTACCCCACGGCCTGGGCGCGGTCGTTCGCGCCGATCTTCGTGAAGATGCGGTTGACATGCGTCTTCACGGTGGCCTGGCTGACGACGAGCCGGGCGCAGATCTGCGCGTTGGACAGGCCCTGGGCGATGAGCGTGAGCACCTCGGTCTCACGCGGGGTGAGGCCGTCGGGCAGCTGGTCCGGTGCGCGTCGCCCCGGAACGGGCGCGGCGGCCGCGGGCGGGGTGTCGCCGGTCCGCAGGGCGGTGACCAGGCGGGCCTGTACCTCGGGATCGAGCCAGGTGCGGCCGCTGTGCACGTTGAGGATGGCCGTCTCGACCGCGTCGTCGTCCGCGTCCTTGGTCAGATAGCCGCGTGCACCGGCCCGCAGCGCCGGGAAGACGGAGTCGTCGTCCGCGTAGGTCGTCAGCACGAGCACCGCGCTGTCCGGGACGCGCTCCCGCAGGGCGGCGGTGGCCGCGACGCCGTCGAGCACCGGCATGTTCAGATCCATCAGCACCACGTCGGGCCGCAGCCGCTCGGCGAGGGCCACCGCCTCGGCGCCGTCACGGGCCGCGCCGACCACCTCGATGCCGTCCAGCATGCCGATCAGCAGGACCAGCCCATTGCGGACGACGTGCTGATCGTCCGCGATCAGGACTCTGATCCTGCTGTCCTGCGGATTCGTCTCGTCGGGCTCGCTCACGTGGGGATCTCCATCCTTACCTTCCATCCGTCCGGGGTCGGCCCGGCGCTGACGCCGCCCCCGGCCTCGGCCAGCCGCTCGCGCATACCGGTCAGGCCGAGACCGGAGCCGCCGGCCAGGGCCGCCGGGGCCGGGCCCGGCCCGGTGCGCCGGTCCTCGACCGTCAGGACCGTGGCCCGCGGTTCGTAGCAGAGCGTCACGGTGGTGCGCGCGTCGCGTGCGTAGCGGACCGCGTTGGTCAGCGCCTCCTGCGCGCCCCGGTACAGGGCGAGGCCCGCTTCGGTCGGCAGGTCGCGGCGCGGCCCGGTGACGGACAGCGTCACGTCGAGTTCCAGGTCCACGCGGTAGCGCTCGATCAGCTCGGGCAGCCGGTCCAGCGAGGGCATGCGGTCGCCGCGCAGCGCGCCCACGGCCCGGCGGGCGTCGCCCAGCCCTTCCTTGACCAGCTTCCCGGTGCGGTCCAGCAACTCCCGCAGTTCCTCGCCCGCCTGTTCGCGCCGAGCCATCCTGCGCGCGGCCTGCACCTGGACGGCCAGCCCGGACAGGGTCTGTGCGAGGACGTCGTGCAGGTCCTGGGCGATACGGGTGCGCTCGGCCAGCGCAGCCGCCTCGGCCTCTGCCTCCCGGGCGTCCTCCAGCTGTGCGAGCAGCAGCTCGGCGCGCTCCTCGCTCCTGCCGGCCTGCCGCAGACTGATCGCCATGAGCGCCAGGACCACGGAGAACAGCAGCTGGTGGAGCAGGTTCTCCGTGCCGCCGTCCGTCCCGGCGACGGCGGCGCCGACCAGACCGGCCATCATCACGCCACTGAGCACGGCGGCCATCAGCGGTCTCAGCAGAAGAAAGGCGGTCAGTACGGCCACCGACGGCGGCAGGGTGGACATCGAGCCGGGCTGGACGATGCCCAGCGCGAACCCGAACCCGTCGACCAGCACACAGAACACCACGCACTGCACGGCGGTCGCCAACCGCCACAGACCTGATGCGACCGCGGCCAGCGGCAGCAGACAGCCGGCGAGCACGAGCGCGACCGCGAGGTGCTTCCCGGCCGTGCCGGGTGCGGGCGTCGAGTGCAGTGACTGGACGGCGATCGCGACCAGGGTGCCCCACAGAACGGGCAGCAGGCGTCGCCCCCTGCGCTCGCGCCGGGCCTGGGCGTCGGCCAGCGCCGCGGTCAGCCGCGGACTGGCCACGGCCGGTGAAGCGTCCGGTGTGTCCGTCACGCTCTGAAGGATAGGGGCGAGTCGCGCCCCGAGCCCCAACCCCCCGGGCCCGGGCCCGCGTTGACGGGGCCGGGCCGACGTGGGGGTCCTGGGCGCGGGACGCGGCGGACCCGGCTGCCGCACGGTTCAGGCTCCGGTCACGGCGGGGGCGGCCTCGATCGCCTCGGGGACGGCAGCGGGGATCCGGTGTGCCCGGACACGCACCACGACGAGGCGGCACAGGACCTGGGTGACGGCCATCAGCAACAGCGCGGCGGTCCAGGCGGCCGTACCGGTGATCAGGTTGTCGCGGCTGAACCGCGCGACCGCGGACGCGCCGCTGTGCGTGGCCCAGAAGACGAATCCCGAGCGCGATCCCATGCCTATGACCCACAGCAGGGCGGCGACCGCCCCCGCCTTGGCGTACCCGGCGCCGTCCGCGGTGCGGCTGACGCGGGTGGCCAGGCCGCTGGCGACACCCAGGGCGGCGCCGGCCGCGACGCCGACGAGATCCAGCCGGACGTCGTGCCCCTGCGTCGGGAACGACCTCAGGTAGTGCGCGGCCGCGGCACCCACGGCCAGCACCGGCAGCAGTACGGTCCGCAGTGTCAGGCGGCTGCCGAGCATCTGCGGAATCACGAGCAGGACCAGTCCGGCGGAGATGAGGTAGTCAGTCGTCGTCATGACCACGAGCTTGTCGTGCCCGGCGCCGCGCGGCCTCGGCTCCCGGGTTGACCTAGGGTTGATTCCCGGCCTCCACCCACGGGTTGACGCCGGCCCGCGACAGCGCCGCCGGACACCGTCATCCGCCCGGCCCCCGCCGCGCGGCCGCCCTCCGGTCACCGGAATCACGTTGCCGCGAACGATCCCGCTCATTACGGTCGGGCCCATGGCGGACGACGAACCCACACGCGCGGCACGACTGCTGGAAGCCCAGGCGAAGGCCGAACAGCTCTTCTCGGAGATCGAGCGACGCGGGCTGGTCGCCCCCGGGGAGGGCGAGCGGGCGGTCAGCGACCGGATCCGGGACCTGGCCAACGAACTGTTCGGCACCACCCGGCACTGGCACAAGCGGATCGTGCGCTCCGGCCCGAACACCCTGAAGCCCTACAAGGAGAACCCGCCGGACCGGCTGATCGGCGCGGACGACATCGTGTTCGCCGACTTCGGGCCGATCTTCGAGGAGTACGAGGCCGACTTCGGCCGGACCTTCGTCCTCGGCGACGACCCGGTCAAACAGCGCCTGCGGGACGACCTGCCCGAGGTCTTCGCGGCCGGCAGGCGGTTCTTCGAGGACGACCTCCACATCACCGGCCGGCAGCTCCACGCCGAGGTGGAGCGGCTTGCCGCCGAGGCCGGCTGGGAACTGGGCGGCTGGCACGCCGGCCACCTGGTCGGCGAGTTCCCGCACGAGTGGATCGACGGCGCGGACACGGAGTCGTACATCACCCCCGCCAACGACACCCCGCTGCGGCGCACGGACAAGGCCGGGCGTCGCTGCCACTGGATCCTGGAGATCCATCTCATCGACCGGCAAAGGGAGTTCGGCGGCTTCCACGAGGAACTCCTCACGCTCTGACCCGACAGCGCCGGGCCGTCGAGCGCACGGATCACAGCGGACGTCGTCCCCCCTCCACCGCAGCAGGAGACCGTCGTCGTCGGCCGCAACTCGGGCCAATGGGGCGGGTGTTGCCATACTGTGGAGGGATGGCGCTGCATCACCACAGCGAGAACCCGTGGCGGGTGAGGGTGGACGACGAGAGCGGAACCCCGTGTGGCGCCGGGGTGCTGCTCGACGACCGGCACATTCTGACCTGCGCGCACGTCGTCCGGCACGCCGGAGCGGAGCCGCACGGCCCCGCCGCCCGGGTGCGGATCAGGAGCGTGGCGTGCAGTCCGGAGTGGACCCGCACCGCGCAGGTGGTTCCCGGATCATGGGTGCACGAGCACGGCACCCGGCGAGGTGACGTGGCACTGCTGGCACTCGACGACCCGGTCGACTGCGGAACCAGGACCACGCTGTGGAAGGTACCCATCTCCGGCGGCCGGGTGCGGGTGTACGGCTTCCCGCAGGCCGAGCCGTACGGCATGGTCACGGACGCGGAGCTGGCGGGTTCCGGCGGGCGGCAGGGCGAATGGGGGCTGCTGAGGCAGATCCGCGCCGGCGACCCGTGGATCGAGAAGGGCTACTCGGGCGCCGGGGTGGTGGCGCTGGACGGCGAGTTCGAGGGGAGCGTCATCGGCATCGTCGTGGCCGACTACGTCGACGGCGACGCCAGGGCGGCCTGGATGCTGCCGACCGAGACCCTGCTGACCTACCTGCCCGGCATCAGGGAGTTCACCGGCGGCCACCGCACCGACGAACTGGGGCCGTCCGGCGGCGGGCTGCCCCGGGACGTGCTGGGCGACCCGCTGCGGCTCGCCCTGACCCAGGAACTCACCCGGCTGCTCGACGACGGCTGGTCGGGCACCGTCGTCGTCGGCACGGACGCCTCCGTCGGGGCGGGCTCCTCGTGGCTGGTGCGACTGGTGCGCACCGCCGACCCGGCGGCCCGGGCGGCCGTCTCCGACGCCGAGCTGACCGGGGCGCCCAGGGACACGGTCCTCGGCCTCGGCTCCATCGACGCGGCCTACGACGCCTGCGGCAGGTCCGTCGCCGAGGTGCGCGGCTATCTGATGGGCCGGTTCGGGCTCCGCGCGGACAACGACCGCGAGGCGGTCCGCCGGCTGGTGCGCCGCAGACCGCCCGCCTGCCTGGTGGTGGGCCGCGTCGACCGGGCCGCGGACCCCGGCGCACTCCTGCGGGACCTGCTCGCGCCGCTCGCCGCCCGGGCCCGCTCCCGCGGCCTCCGTCTCGTCCTGGGCTTCGAGGACCGGCCGCCCGCCGACCTCGTCCATGACGTGTCCCTCGACCCCGCGCCCCTCGGCGGGTCGGCCTTCCGGAGCGTGACCTCGGCTCAGGCCCAGGCGGTCGTCGCACAGCTCGCCGCCGAGGAGGAGGCGGCGGCCCGGCTGCGCACGCGATGGGGAGAGAAGTTCTTCGCCGCGCCGCGGCTGCCGCACAGCGTCGCCCCCCGCCTGCGGGTCCGGCTGGCCGTCGCCCGCACCACCGAGCCGAACCCCGAACTCACCGCCGTCCACGACCGCGCCACGGAGGCCCGGGCCGAGGTCGCCAGGTTCGACCGCGCCCTGCGGCGGCTGGTCGCGAGCCACGAGGACCTCAGCACGAGCCTGGAACTGCACCGGGTGCGCGCCGCGCGGTTCTTCGGCGACGAGGACCGGCGGCTCGCCGGGCTCCACGCCCCCGCGGCCCGGGCGCTGCAGACCGTCCCCATCGACCTCGCGGCCGCCCGCACGCTGGTCCGGAGCTACACCGACGAGGTCAACCGCCGGATCGACGAAGGGTGACGCCGTGCCGATGTGCAACCGCCCCGACTGCGGCCTGGACGAGATCGACGAGCAGGGATTCTGCCCGGCCTGCGACCGGCAGCCGCTGCCACGGCAGGGTGCCGCCTCCCCCGGCGGCGCGGCCGGTCCGGTGCGCGGCGTGGGTGTCGGCGTGGCGCAGGTGCGCCCGGACCCCTGGTACGGACTCGGCCTGGTCGATTCCGGCGACGTCCCCGAACCCCTCGACGTACCGCCGCCCACGGTGGGGCCGGTCCCCGAGGAACACCGCTTCTGCGCGAACCCGGTGTGCGGGCAACCCGTCGGCAGGGGCCACGGCGACGAGCCCGGCAGGGCCGCCGGATACTGCGCCCACTGCGGCACCCGTTTCGACTTCGCCCAGCCTCAGGGCCTCACCATCGCAGGGCGCTACGACGTCGAGCGCGTCCTCGGCTCCGGGGCGTACGGGGCGGCGTACCTCGCGCACGACCGCAACCTGAGGACGCACGTGGTCCTCAAGGCCCTGAACCGGTCGGTGGCCAGGACGGCCGAGTACGAGCGGGACGTCCTGGTCGGGCTGCGGCACGACAGCATCGTCCGCATCCTGGGCTACGAACCCGAGGGACCGCACCTCGTGCTCGAGTACGTCCCCGGCGTGCCGTTCTCGGCCCGGGACGGCGACCGGCTCGAGACCCTCCTCGCGCACGGCGTCCGCGTGCTCCAGGCGCTCGACTACCTGCACGCCCGAGGCCTGCTGCACTGCGACGTCAAACCCCTGAACATCATCCGGTTCCGGGAGGAGGGCTCCGCGGGCGCCGCCCGCCCGCTCGACCGGGTACGCCTCATCGACTTCGGCGCCGTGCGGTCCCAGGGGGAACCCGGACCGATCGTCGCGTACACCAAGGCCTACGCGCCCCCGGAGGAAGATCCGGAGCACGTGAGGCCCACCCCCGGCTTCGACCTCTACGGACTCGGTATGACGCTGCGTGAGGTGTGTCGCTCGCACGGCACCGACCGGGCGGCACCCGGCGTCGACTCGCTGATGCTGCTGCTGGACCGCGCCACCGACACCGCCGTGCCCCAGCGGCGCTTCGTCTCGTCGCATCAGTTCGGGGAGCAGCTCAGCGGAGTGATCCGGCAGATCGTGGCCGCCCCGCCCACCCGCCGTCAGGTGGCCCGCCCGTCGGCGCTGTTCGGGTCGATCACCGATCCGCTGCACGGCGGCCTGGGAACGGCGCGCCCGCTCGACCACTGGGTGCGGGCGGCCGTGGCCGGGGACGCACGGCTGACCATGCCCGCGCCCTTCTCCTGCCCCGGCCCGCGGGACATGGTGGCGGCACTCCCCACCCCCCTCTCCGATCCCGACGATCCACGCATCGGCGACGCGGCCGGGAACGCGCTGGCCGAGAGCCGGCTCGCCCTGCGCCGGAGCGACGTGCCACGGGCCGCGCAGGCGCTCGCCCGGGCGGGCCTGCCCGACTGGCACTGGCTGCACGCCTGGTACTCCGGCCTGATCGCGCTGGCACGCGACGACGTGCACAGAGCCGCCGGCCACTTCACCGAGGTGCGACGGACGCTGCCGGGCGAACTGATCCCGCAGCTCGCGCTCGGCCTGTGCGCCGAGTGGCGCGAGGACCGCGAGGTCGCCCGCGCGCACTACGGCACCGTCCTCGACACCGCCCCCGCGCTCGGCGCGGCGGGCTTCGGCCTGGCCCGCGTCCACCTGCTGGCCGGCCGGCGCGCCGAAGCGGTGGCCACCGCCGAGCGCCTGACCCAGGAATTCCGCTACGAGCGCGAGGCACGGGTCGCCGCCGTACGACTCCTCGTCACCGTCCTCGCGGCGCCCGCCCCCGCCGAGCCCACCCGGGACGACCTGGCCCGGGCCCGCGCCGCGCTGGACGGCCTGCACGCGGACGACGCCGCGGCCGCCGGGCTCGGGGCCGAGATCCAGTACGCCGAGTTCCTGCGCACCCACGACCGGCTGCGGCTCTCCGAGGCGGTCCGGGGACTCGGCGCGCACGCCTCCACCGAACGGGAGTACGTGGCACTGGTCGACCTGGCCAACCGGCTGCGCCCGGCGCTGGAACCGAGGTGGCGAGCGCGCCGCAGCCGAACTCGTCATTCCCGTTTCGGAGTCACACCCGACACGCTAAGCTCCTGACCCGCTACGCAGGGACAGACCGGGGACGCGCAGCGACACACGGGACACAGTCGGGTGGTGCCGGTGGGGGACAGGCCGCCGTTGACAGGGCTCAGTACAGGACTCGGCACAGGGCTCAGCTTCGAAGTGGACGTCGACGCGCCGTCGGACCTGGCCTACGACGAGACACGCGCGGACGCCCTCGTCACCGTCAGGGCACGGTCCGCCGCCGACGCGGCCCGGGGAACGCGGACCGCCGAGATCCTCATCATGGACAAGTCGCTGTCCATGGCCGGCCGCGGCAAGCTGGACGAGGCGAAACGCGCGATGTGCGCGGCCGTCGACACCCTGCGGGACGGGACCCTGCTGGGGATCGTCGCGGGCAACCACCAGGCCGACGTGGTCTTCCCGGACACGGGCGGCCTCGCGACGGTCGACGCCGCGGCCCGGCAGGAGGCCAAGAGGCGGATCGTCGGCCAACTGGCCGAGGGCGGCACGGCGATCGGGCAGTGGCTGGCCTGCGCCGACCGGCTCTTCGCGTCGGTGACCTCCCCCGGCACCGTGCGCCACGCCGTGCTCTACACGGACGGCAAGGACGAGCACGAGACGCCCGAACAACTGGGCGGCGTCCTCGAGGCGTGCAGCGACCGGTTCGTGTGCGACGCGCGCGGACTCGGCGAGGACTGGAACTACGCGGAGCTGCTGCGGATCACGGAGGCACTGCACGGCAGCGCCGAGGCCGTCGTCACCGTGTCCGACCTCACGGAGGACTTCACCCGGATCATGCGGCAGGCGCAGCGCATCGTGGTGGCCCGCGTCTACCTGGGGCTGCGCCTCAACCACCGGTTCCGGCTGGGCTTCGTACGCCAGACACGTCCCGTGGAGGCGGAACTGACCGCCCGCCCGCGCGAGGACGGCGAGATCCACGTCCCGCTCGGTTCCTGGCCGCCGGAAACCCGCCAGTACCAGGTGTCGCTGCGCTTCGATCCCAAGACGCTGACCGTGGAGGAGAACCTGCGCGCCGCCCGGATCACGCTGTATGCCGAACAGCCCGACGGGACACGCCTCCCGTGCTCCGAGCCCCGGGCCATGGTCGTACGGCGGCGGGCGACACCCGGCTTCGGGATCCCGCAGTCCCCCCAGCTCACCCGCGTCGAGAACGAGCACGAGCTCGGCATGGCCATGCGGGCCTGCGCCGACGCGCAGCAGCGCAAGGACTTCGAACGCGCCGACCGTGAGCTGCGCATCGCGATGGGACTCGCCGAGGATCTCCGGGACATCGCGCGCCTGCGGCTGCTGCGCTCGGTGTCGGTCACCGGCCCCGACGGCAGGCTGCGGATGCGTCGCGACGCCTCCCGGGGCGAGGTGCAGCGGCTCGGGCTGGAGTCGACCAGGACCGCGGCCCCGCCGGTCGACGCGATCGACGCGGCCGGCGGGGGCGACCTGCCGGCCGCCGACGGCCCGTCCACACGCAGCTGCCCCCGGTGCGGCGCGACGACCTCGGCACGCTCCGCCAGGTTCTGCGAGGAGTGCGGCGGCCGCTTCGACGAACCCGCCGCGGGCAGCGCACCGGCGGACGCCCCGTGAGCGAGGCGGCCGTGACATCCCGGCGGTCCCTCCGGGAGACGGTGACAGGCTGGCGAACCCGGGTCCTCGCGATCCATCCGGTGCGGGTGCTGCGCTGGCTGAGAGCGATCGTGTTCACCATGGTGCTGGCCACCGCGCTGCTGTATCTGCTGGTGTCCACGCGGGCCGGCGAGCAGCTGGACGCGGCGCGCCGCACCGACGACGCCATCGAGGACATCGCCCAGGCACACGACACCGCCGTCGCCGCGGACAGGGCGCTCGCGAAGGCCGCCGACACCGGCCAGGTCACCCTGATCAGCACGGGCACGGAGTTCGCCAACGACACCGCGCGCGTGAACACCCTCGTCACCTCGGCCGTCGAGGGCAACGCGGCCGGAAACCGGGGACGGACCCAGTTCCAGTTCGTCCAGGGCCAGTTGACCACCTGCGTGGGGCTCGCCAACACGGCGGTGCGCGATGACGCCCGCAGCGGCGGGGCGGGTCTGGACTCCGCCCGGCAGGCCCTGACCGCCCCACGCGCGAAGGAACCCGGGACGGGCCACCCCATCCCCGGCACGGGCGGCCTCACGGCGTCGCTGACCGACCTCGAGGACATGCAGCGCCAGGCCCTCGACGATCAGCGCCGGTCGTACTGGCTCAACCCCGCCTACGTCTGGTCCCTGCTCGTCGGGCCGACGGCCGTCATGCTCCTCTGCGTCCTCGCCACCCGCCGTGTCGTCGCGCGCCATTTCCGCCGCCGGATCAGCCCGCGGCTGATGGCCGCATCGGCGGCCGCCGCGGTGTCCGGGATCACCACCAGCCTGCTGTGCCGGCACGACGCGCGGGCGCTGAGCGAGGACCCGCTGGTCGGACACTGGCTGACGACGACGCTCGCGCTGGGCCTCCTGGCGGCCGCCCTGGTGCTCGCCCACCTGGGCTACCGTCCCCGCCTCGCCGAGTACAGGTTCCCGCGGTGATGAGCACGCTGACGGCCCGTCTCGCGCGCTGTGTCCTGGTCCTGTGCGTGCTGCTGGCCGCGGCGGGGTGCGGCGGCGGGCCGGGGCGCCAACGGGTGACGATCATGATTCCCTGGTCCGGCGACGAGTTCCAGGCGTTCTACTCGGTGCTCAGGTCCTTCGAGGACGACACCGGCATCGAGGTGGACGTACAGGTCACCCGAGCCCTGACCCAGCAGCTCGACGCGGCGGTGGCCGCCGGGGCGCCGCCCGATCTCGCCATGCTGCCGAGTGTGGGGGCCATCTACAGATACGCGGGCGGGGCGGCCGGAAGAGGCGGGAAGCTGCGGCCGCTCCAGGTCCCCACGGGCGCGTACCTGGAGCCGTTCCGCGGGCTGACGGAGGTGCGGGGCGAGGTCTACGCCGTGCCGGTCAAGGTGGATGTCAAGAGCCTCGTCTGGTTCGACCCCACGGTCACCGGCCGGCCGTCGCCGACCGCCCCGGGCAAGCCCGGGACCTGGTGCCTGGGGCTGGAGTCAGGGCCCACCTCCGGCTGGCCGGGCGCCGACTGGATCGCCGACATACTCCTCGCCCAGAACGGCGTGGACGCCTACCAGAAGTGGCTCTCGGGCACCTTGCACTGGAACTCGCCCCCGCTCAGGAAGGCCTGGACCACCTGGCGGAACCTGGTGGGGACCAGCGTCAAGGACGCGGCCGTCCGGAACTTCGGCGAGGCGGCCTCGGGCATGACCGCGACGCCCCGCAGATGCTCCCAGGCGCACGGCGCGCTGTCCGCCATGGGGTTCAGGGCGGGCCGGAGCCATGACTACGTGCCGTCCTCGTCGACCCATCGGCTGGAGGTCTCCGCGGACTTCGTGGGCATGTTCACCGACGACAACCCGAGCGCCGAGGCGTTCATCGAATACCTCGCGGGAACGGAGGCCCAGCAGTCCTGGGTGAACCAGGGCGAAGGGTCCGCGTTCTCCGCCGACAGCAAGGTCACCCACTACGACGACGCCGTTCAGCGGCGGATCGCCGGAATGCTCCGGCCGGGCTCGGGCTACACGCTCTGTTTCGGCGCCGCCGACGCGATGACCCCCGACGTGTCGGCCGCGTTCTACCGGGCCGTCCTCGACTACGCGACGGACGGAACGGAAGACCCCACCCCTCTCCTCGGCGATCTCGACGAGGTCCAGAACAAGCTGGGGGATTCCCCCGTACCCGCCGACAAGCTCTGCGCCAAGCTGACAAGTTGACACATTCACGAATCGACAAGTTGGCCTGATTCCATGATCCACCGAGGAGCCCCATGCCGGACGCAGTCCAGTTCACCCTCGCCGACGGAACCGTCGTCCTCGTGGCACCGCCCGCCCGTGCCGGCACGGGCGCGGTCGGCCTCGGCACCCGTCTGGAGAGCGCGGAGAGAACCCTGCGCCAGGCCCTGGCGCCGATCACCTCCGCCGCGGCCGAGGTGATCGACGAGTTCCGCTCCCTCAGCCGCCGCCCCGACGAGGTGGAGGTCAGCTTCGGCGTGGTCCTGGACGGCAGACTCGGCGCGGTGATCGCGAGCGCCCACGCCAGCGCGCATCTGGACGTCAGCCTCCGGTGGAGCGGCACGGAAGCTCCGCCGAACCCCGCAGACACCGGCCCTTCCTGACGTCCGCCTTCCTGCCCTGGTCGCCCCGTGGACCTTGCCGTCCGGCCCGCGGAAGCGGCCGGAGGCGCAGCCGGTGTCCAGGCGTGTCCAGTAGCCGCCGTCCGGCTCCTCGGCGCCGATGACGAGCGCCTCGGCGATCTCGGGGAGCCGTTCGACGACGTCGTGGATGTCGGCGCTGCCCAGGCGTACGCCGTTGCGGTTGAGGGGGGAGTCGGAGCGGCCGTGCACGATGACCGAGCCGTGGTCCGGGACCGTGATCCAGTCGCCGTGCCGGGGTAGGAGGAGAAGCAGGCCTCGCGGTGGCGGGTGCCGTCGGGGTCGTCCCAGAAGTACAGGGGCATCGACGGCATCGGGCGGGTGACGACCAGTTCGCCGACCCGGCCGGTGACCGGGAGGCCCTCGGCGTCGTAGGCGGCCGGCGTCACTCCCAGGTGCGGCGCGGACAGTTCGCCCGCCCAGACCGGGGTGGTGGGCGCCGAGCCCGCGAAGCCGGACACGATGTCGGTGCCGCCGCTGACGGAGGCGAGCAGGACGTGCTCGCCGACGTGCTCGCGGACCCAGGGGTACGGCGTGTTCATCGGGTCGTGCTCCTCGACAGGCCTTTCGGGGCGGTCCGTGGGGAGGGAAGAGGGCTTCGGGTGGTGTGCAGCAGGGAGGCCCAGGCGGCCGTGGCCGTGAAGTCGCGGCCGCCGGCGGGGACGACATCGAGGACGACGCGGTCCGGCCGCAGCAGCACGGCGTCTGCCCGCCCCGCGCGCAGCCAGTCGCCGAGCCGGCCGTCGTCACCCAGCTCCGCCACGGGCAGGATCCGGGCGCCGAGGCCGTCGACGACCGCCTTCGGGGCGGGGGAGAGCGGTACGCCGGCCAGGACGGCGAAGGAGTCGCCGAGCACCTCGTCCAGGCGGGTGCGCGGTCCGTCGACGCTCACCCACGGCTGCGGACAGAAGGCACCCACGAGAGGCCGGCCGCCCCAGCGGCGGCGACGGGGGACCAGCGGCCCGGCGGTCAGCGCAGGACTGAGGTCGCGGGCGGCCGCCGCACCGAGGCCGGGAATGCGGACGGCCGCGCCCAGGAGACCGCGGCGGACGAAGGCCGCGCCGTCCTGGCCGCCGGTCATGGCCCAGCCCATGGCGACCGCGAGCCGGATGACGTGCCGGGCATGCGGCTTGCGCTCGGTCTCGTACGTGTCCAACAGCCGTTCGTCTGCGCCCTGCCGGAGCACGCGGGCGAGCTTCCAGGTCAGGTTGTGGGCGTCGCGCAGGCCGGCGCACAGACCCTGTCCGATGAACGGTGGCGTGAGGTGCGCCGCGTCGCCGAGGAGGAAGACCCGACCGCGACGCCAGCGGTCGGCGATGCGGGCGCGGAAGGTGTACCGCGCCTGCCGCACCAGTTCGAAGTCGGCGCCGTGCCCGGGGTCCGCCCAGGGCGCGATCAGCTCCCGCAGCCGCTCGTGATCGAGTTCCGCGTCGTCCCGGAGCCGGAACTCCCACCGGTAGCGGTCCTCCCCGATGCGCATGAAGGTGGCCGGGCGCTCGGGGTCACAGATCTGTTCGACGCCTTCCCAGCAGCGGACCGGGAGGCCGGTGCGCACGTCGACGACCGTCCAGCGTTCTTCGAAGCGCAGATCCTCCCACCCGGTGCCGATGGCGTCGCGGGTGACGCCGCCCGCGCCGTCGCACCCGAGGACGGCGTCCGCGCACAGCACATGTTCACCGTCGGCGTCGCGGTACGTCACCCGGACCGGACCGTCGCCGTCCTGCTGGACGCCGAGGACCTCCACCCCGCCGCGCAGCTCGCACTCGGGGGTGCGGGCCAGGGCGTCGCGCAGCACCCGTTCCAGTTCGGGCTGGTCGAACATGCTGGTCTGCGGGAAGCCGTGGGTGCCCTCGGCGGCGCGCGGGAACTCGGCCATCACCCGGTGCCCGGCGTCCAGCAGCCGCAGCCCGCGCGCGGGGCGGGCGATCGCGGCGAACTCCTCCTGGACGCCGGCGGCCTGGAGGATACGGCGCACCTCGTCGTCGGTGGCGACGGCGCGGGGCAGGGGATAGAGATCGCGGTGGCGTTCGAGGACGGCGGTCCTCACCCCATGCCGGGCCAGCAGGAGGGCGGCGGTCACGCCCACGGGGCCGGCGCCGACGATCAACACGGGTACGTCTGCCGAGGCGGGCTCGACGGTCATGTGCGGCTCACTTCGATCTCGGTGCGCGTCGGTCGGTTCGCGTCGGTCACGGGGGTGCGCTGCTCGCCGAGGTCGATGCGCCCGTCCGGGGTGGCGATGGAGACGGTGACCGCGTCACCCGCGTGCAGGTAGTGCGGGTTCCTGGCCTGGCTCTTGAAGAACGCCTTCCACTTCAGGGCGGGCGGCAGCAGCGAGCCGATCTTCTCGACGGCCTTCGCCGGAGCCCTGAGGGCCGTGCCGCCGGGGGTGCCGGTCAGCAGCAGATCGCCGGGCTCCAAGGTCTGGAAGCGGGCCAGCAGCGTCAGTGCCCGCGCCGGACGGACGATCATGTCGGCGAGGGTGCGGTCCTGGCGCGGATCGCCGTTGACGCTCAACTTCAGCCGCAGGTCGAGGAGACGGGCGAAGTCCGCCGGCTCGAGCAGGGCCAGGTACGGCCCGGTGGGTGTGAAGGTCGGGTACGACTTGCTCTCGTAGAACTGCGTCTTGGTCAGCTGTACGTCACGCGCGCTGACGTCGTTGGTGATCACGAGCCCGGCGACGTACGAGGGCAGGTCCCGCTCCTCGACCACGGTGCCGACGGGCAGCGGCGCCCCCATGACCAGGCCCAGTTCCACCTCGTAGTCGAGGAACTTCACATGCGACGGCCGCACGATCGCGTCGCCGGGGCCGCTCACCGAGCCGGACGCCTTGCGGAAGAAGGCGGGCGGGATGTCGCCGGTGAAGCCCGACTCACGGGCGTGGCTGCGGTAGTTGACCATCTGCGCGACCACACGGCAGGGGGTGGTGACGGGGGAGAGGGCGACCAGGTCGGCGACGGGAGTGCCCGCCTCCCCTGAGGCGGCGGCCTCGCCGACGGCGGCTCGGTCCGCCAGCAGTTCGGCGGTGGTGACGGCCTCGGTGTCGATGCGGACGGCGTGCGCGTCGCGAACCACCCACCAGCCGTCGGCGGTTCGCAGGACGTTGGTGCTCATGTCAGTGCCTTCGTCAGAGAGGGGAGGGGCGAGGGGGGAGGGGCGAGGGTGCGCGAAGGGGTCAGGAGTTCGCGGCCTTGAGCAGGCCGAACAGGCGCGCCGGATCCATTTCGTTGTCCCCGCGCAGGGCCTGGACGACGTCGCGGATCCGCCGCGGAGAGGGGCCGGCGCCGAGGAAGTCGCGGGTGGCAGGCGGCCCCCACTGGGCGAGGCCGCCGGCCGACATGGGCGCCCAGCCGGGCTCGAGGTCGCAGGAGAACAGGTCGCCGTCGGCGAAGTGCTCCAGCATCAGGTGATCGGGGTCGCGCCAGTAGTCGAAAAGCTGGCTGCCCTGGATGTGCCGGCCGATGCCCCAACTGCGCCTGTAGCCGCGCTCGGCCAGGTACTCCCCGCCCGCGGCGATCGAGTCCAGGTCGGTCACCTGGTAGGCGGAATGGACATAGCCGTTGCCCGGGCCCAGGTGCATGGCCAGCGTGTGGTGGTCCACGGCCAGGCCGCCCTGGTCACACCGGACGAAGGCCATCGTCGGGCCGCGGTCGCGCCGGCCGTCCAGGAACAGGAAGTCGGACACGATCATCCCGAGCGTGTCCAGATACCAGTCCAGCGCACGGCCGAACACCCTTGTCTCCAGTACCACGTGGCCGAGCCGCTGGATCCGGGACGGTTCGCGCGGCGGGCGCTGAGCGGCATTCGTACGACGGTGACCGGTGCCGAAGTTGAGCGGCAGCGGCTGCTGTCCCGGCAGCTCCGGCAACTGTTGCGCGCAGTGCACGACCCGGACCGGGAAGCCCGACGGGTCGAGCAGGGTGACCGCACGGCCGCCGCCGGGCACGTCGGCGTTGCGCACATCGGTGCCGGTGGCGCGGGCCAGCCGGTCCAGGTCGGCCGGGTCGGCGGCGCGGAACGCCGGCCCGATGAAGCGGGACCGACGGCCCCTGCGGATCACCATGCAGGGCGAGCCCGCGAAGGTGCCCCGCAGCCACAGCGCGTCCGCGGTACGGGCCGCCACCGAGAAGCCGAAGTCGAGTGCGAAGACCTCCGCCCGGGCCAGGTCGGGCTTCTCGAACTCCAGCCATGCCAGGTCCGCCACCTTGATCACGGGGTTCCGGGACCGGCCGGGGTGCTCGCCGCGCAGGGCGCCCCGCTCGCTGTGGAGGTCCTGATGGGCCGTTCTGACGTCGGTGGCGTCGGCCGCGGTGACGCGGGTTCTGGACATGGGGTCCTCCAAGCGACATTACTAATGATGAAATCATCAGCTTTGACGCATCGATCGTCAATAGTCGACGCCAAGGTGGCTGATGAATTCCTCAGAGATGTACTGATCGATTCATCAGAATTGGAGTGCTGATGTTGCCGTTGCTAGACTCCCCGGCATGTCGACGTCAGCCATGCCCCGCAACCGCTTCGAACGGCGGCGCGCCGAGACCCGCCAGGCGCTGGTCCGCGCGGCCCGGCAGATCCTCGCCGAGAGCGGGGACACCAGCGCCAGCATCCAGGCGATCGCCGAGCGCGCGGACGTCGGCTTCGGCTCCTTCTACAACCACTTCGAGTCCAAGGCGGAGCTGTTCGACGCGGCGGTGCGGGACGCCCTCGAAGAGTTCGGCCAGGCCTTCGACGAACACCTCCGGGGCATCGACGACCCCGCGGAGCTCGTCGCGGCGGGCTTCCGCCTCAGCGCGCGCATGGCCGACTCCCGGCCCGAACTGATGCAGGTCCTGCGCCACCGCGGCCTCGGCCACATCCACGCCGACTCGGGCCTGGCCCCGCGCGCCGTCCGCGACCTGGAGGCCGGCATCGCCACCGGCCGCTTCACCATCACCGACCCGACCGTCGCGCTGACCGCCCTGGGCGGATCCCTGCTGGCGCTGGTCGAGCTGCGGTTCGCCCGCCCGGAACTCGACGGCGACGAGGCCGCCTCGAACCTCGCCGAGATGCTGCTGCGCATGCTGGGCGTCCCACCGCAGGACGCCCACGACGTCGCCCGCCGCCCGCTCCCCGACCTCGGCTGACGGGAACCGAGCGGACGACAGGACCTGTCCGCGAGACCGGGCCGGGCGGCGCGCGTGTCCGGTTGGTCCGTTCCGCGATGGGCACTTGGCTGTGAAGCGAGGCGGGGGACCAGGGTTTCCCCGCTGACGCCCTCTCTGCGACCCGGCGGAGCCGTAGGCGTGGGGTTCTGGGGAAGCAGGGGAAGCGGAAGGGACGAGCCGTGGACGACAGCCCCGTCAAGGACCGCACCGTCGTGGTGACCGGTGCGGCACGCGGCGTGGGAGCGGCGCTGGCGAACGCACTTGCCCGACGAGGTGCGCGGCTGGCCCTGCTCGACCACGACGGACCGGCACTGGAGGCCGCGGCCGCCGAGCTGCCGGGCACGGCACTGGCCATCCCGGCCGATGTCGCCGACGGCACGGCTCTGAGCGATGCCGCCGAAGAGATTCGCGGACGCCTGGGTCCGCCCTCGGTCGTCGTGGCGAACGCGGGAATCGCCGAAGGCGGCCCCTTCGCCCTGTCGGACCCCGCGAACTGGCGCCGGGTGATCGACGTGAACCTGGTCGGCAGCGCCCAGACGGCCCGGGCATTCCTGCCGGACCTCGTGCTGACCGCCGGCTATCACCTCCAGATCGCCTCGCTGGCCTCGATCGGCGCCGCTCCCATGATGAGTGCCTACTGCGCCTCCAAAGCCGGCGTGGAAGCCTTCGCGCACTCCTTGCGCGCCGAGGTGGCACACCTCGGTGTGGCCGTGGGCATCGCCTATCTCAGCTGGACCGACACGGACATGATCCGCGACGCGGGCCGCCACCCGGTGCTGCGGGAACTGCGTGCCCACATGCCGCCGCCCGCCCGGCGTGTCCACCCGGCCGACGCCGTTGCCGCCCGCCTGACACATGCCGTGGAGCACCGGCGCACCGCCGTCTACGTTCCCGCGTCGCTGCGCCTGGCCCAGGTGGCCCGGGCCGCGCTCCCGCCCCTCGTCCTGCGGCTGACCCGGCACGCGCTGCCCCGCCTGGAGGCCGGGGAGCCGTTGCGCCCCACCGGCCTGCTGGGTGCAGGCGGCGACGCCGACCGGGCCGCCGTCCGGCGGCGGTGACCGGTGCCGCCAGGGGTGTCGGTGTGCCGTCTGCGAGGATGGGCCGTATGGACGTGCGGCACAGGAACCAGGTGACGGTGACCGGGCGGTCCGGTGCGCCGGTGGTGATGCCGGCGCACGGTCTCGGGTGCGACCGGAACATGTGGCGCCCGGGGCACTGTCCCCAATCTCGCAGGGCGATACATCTGGCCGCCCCCGAGGAGACCGCCGCGGCCATCGCCGGGTTCGCGGGGAACGTCCGGTGACGGGCAGGGCCCACCACGAGGACGACAGCGGCCCGCAAGGAGGCGACGGGCCGGCGGACGAGCAGGCGGAGTTCTCCGCACTGCTGGAGGACAGTGCCGAGGACCTGTACGAACACGCGCCCTGCGGCTATCTGTCGACCCTGCCGGACGGCCGGATCGCCAAGGTCAACACCACCCTGCTGGACTGGCTCGGCTACCGGCGTGGTGACCTCGTGGACCGCAGGCACTTCTCCGACCTGCTGACCGCCGGTGGCCGGCTCTACCACGAGACCCACCTCGCCCCGCTGCTGCGGATGCAGGGCGAGGTCCGCGCCATCGCGCTGGAGCTGATGGCCGCCGACGGCTCCCGGCTGCCGGTCCTGGTGACCTCGACGGTGAAGACGAGCAGCGACGGGCAGCCGCTGCTGATCCGCAGCACGGTCTTCGACGCCCGCGACCGCCGCGCCTACGAAATCGAGCTGCTGCGTGCCCGCAAGGCGGCCGAAGAGGAGCGGGAGCGCCTACAGCGCCTGGCCACCACCCTGCAGAAGACCCTGCTGCCGCCGACCCTGGCGAACGTGCCCGGCCTCGACGTCTGCGCGTATTACCACATCGCCTCCGCCGACCAGGTCGGCGGCGACTTCTACGACCTGTTCCCACTGGCGGCCGGTACCTGGGCGCTGTTCCTGGGCGATGTGTGCGGCAAAGGCGCCGCCGCCGCGGCCGTCACCTCCCTGACCCGCTACACCCTGCGCGCCGCCGCCGTCTACGACCCCGACCCGGCCGCGGTCCTCGGCAATCTGAACACGGTCCTGAACCACGAGTACAACGGTGACGACCCCCGCTTCTGCACCGTCGTCTTCGGCCACCTCGCCCCCGACGCCGACCGGGGCGGCTTCCACGTCGTTCTGGCCAGCGGCGGCCATCCTCCCGCCCTGCTGCTGCGCGCCGACGGCACGGCCGACTACCTGCCCACCCCCGGCGGCCAGCTCATCGGCGTCCTGCCCGATCCCCAGATCGCCACCACCAAGATCCATCTGGCGCCCGGCGACACGCTGTTGCTGCACACCGACGGGCTCACCGAAGCCCACATCAGCGCCCGCACCGGGGACGGCGAACGCTACGGCGACGACGCCCTCCTCGCGTTCGCCCGCGCGCTGGCCCCCACCACCGCGGCGGACACGGTGGGCGCGATCCGTGACCTGCTCGCCACCTTCGGCACCGGCGTGGACGACGACACCGCCGTCCTGGCCATCCACGTGCCCCGACCCCCCAGTGAAGAGCGGCCGTGACCCCGTCCCTGACCCTGCACACCCGGGCCACCCCTGCCGGGGTGGTCATCGAACTCGTCGGGGACCTGGACCACGACACCGTCGGCGACTTCCGCGCGGCGCTGCCCGGCCTCGGCCTGCGGGCCGGCCAGCAGCTCGTCCTCGACCTGGGCGGCCTCACCTTCTGCGACTCCAGCGGCATCACCGTGCTGATCGCCGCCCGCAACCACGCCCTGGCGGCCGACGCGGGCATCGCCCTGGCAGCGGTCCCCGACCGCGTCAGCCGCGTCTTCCGCATCGTCGGCCTGGACCAGGTGTTCCCCACCCATCCCACGGCCCGGGACGCCGAGACCACCTGGCGCCCCACCACCGGCTGACGGCGACCCGCCCGGACCGCGCTTTTCAGCCTCTGCGGGACGCCGGAGAACCGGCCGTGTCACAGGACGCGGGGCCACCTCGTCTCAGGGGTGTAGACACCGACGACAGCAGAGGGAGCACTCCATGGACGCGCGACTCGACTACTTCGCCGACCCGACCGCGGGCAGGGCCCTCAAGTACTTCATGTCGGCGGGCAAGGCGCTCAGGGACTCGGCGCTGCCCGCCGCGACGCGGGAACTCGTGGCGCTTCGCGTGAGCCAGATCAACGGCTGTGCCGTCTGTATCGACATGCACACCAAGGACGCCGCCGCCGCGGGCGAGACCCCGGTGCGGCTGAACCTGGTCGCGGCATGGCGGGAGGCCACGGTCTTCACCGAGGCCGAGCGCGCCGCGCTGGAACTGGCGGAGCAGGGGACGCGGGTCGCGGACGCGGCCGGCGGGGTCGGCGACGAGGTGTGGGCGAACGCCGCCAAGCACTACGACGGGGAGCAGCTCACCGCCCTGGTGGTTCTGGTCTCCTTCATGAACACGGTGAACCGGCTGAACATCATCACCCGTCAGCCGGCCGGCAGCTACGAGGCCGGGCAGTTCCACTGAACGGCGTGAGCGAGGTCGAGGAGTTCGAGGAGCTGCGGCCACTGCTGTTCTCGATCGCCTACCGGATTCTGGGCAGTGTGGCGGAGGCCGAGGACGCGGTGCAGGAGACCTGGCTGCGCTTTGACGGCTCGTCCACCCGGCCCGAGTCGGTGAGGGCCTTCCTGTCGGCTGTGGTGACCCGGGTCTCGATCGATGTGCTGCGCTCCGCCCGGGTACGGCGGGAGGAATACGTGGGCCCGTGGTTTCCCGAGCCGCTGCTGAGCGACCCGTACCAGGACCCGGCGCGGTCGGTGGAGCTGGCCGACTCGGTGTCGATGGCGGCACTGCTGCTGCTGGAGCGGCTCAGCCCGCTGGAGCGGGCGGTGTTCGTGCTGCGGGAGGTGTTCGGCTTCGGGTTCGACGAGGTCGCCGCGGCGGTGGGGCGGGCGGAGCCGGCATGCCGGCAGTTGCTGGTGCGGGCGCGGCGGCACATGCAGGCCGGGCGGCCCCGCTTCGAAACGGTCCGCGAAGAACGGGAGGAACTGGCGTCGCGGTTCTTCGACGCCCTCCGTGAAGGCGACGTCGCCGGTCTGCGGGACCTGCTCGCCGCCGATGTGACGATGGCCGGCGACGGCGGTGGCAAGGCGCCGCAGCTGGCCGGTGCCGTCGTCGGGGCCGGCAAGGTGGCCCGGTTGCTGGCCTCCGTCTTCCCCCGGATGGCCAGGATCGACGTGACGTTCGAGCCGCGGGAGATCAACGGCCAGCCGGGCGCGGTCTTCCGCGACCGGGACGGCAGAGTGCTCCACACCCTGGCGCTCGACGTACTCGACGGGCAGATCCAGGCCATCCGCTCGGTGATCAACCCCGACAAGCTCGCCCACCTCGGGCCGGTCGCCGACGCCTGGGCGGTCGACCGCGAGGTCAAGCAGGCCCGTCGGCAGCCGGACTGACTCCTTCCCGGGACGGTGGTCGTCGTGGGCCGTCGCCGGATCATCGGTCGAGTCACGCCCGAGCGCTCGGGGCCTTCGGGGTCGGGCCCACCGGCTCCGAGGCACCCGCGCTCGAATTTCGCGTGCGCCGCCGTCGGCGGACGTAGCAGACTCCCCGGCATGGTCGACATCGGCATGTTCCGGGACGAGGTCGCAGGCTGGGCGGCCGGTGGCTCCGGCGAGCGGGCGAGGGAGCTGGCGGAGGTCCTGGGGGTGCACACGGCGGTCCTGCTGGAAGGGCTGAGCGATCTCGCCGCCGTCGAGGCGCTGGCCTCGGGGCGGGGCCGTGATCTGGCGGCCGAGGGGGTGTGCGCGGTGTCGATGGGCGGGGCGATGAGCGTCGGCCGCTACGCGGGGCTCCTCGGGCCGTCCGGTCTCGGTCTGCGCCTGGTCGGTCTGTGCGACGAGCGCGAAAAGCCCTTCTTCGACCGGAGCCTCGATCCGGACCGGGCGCCCCGCCCGGGTGTCTTCGTCTGCGCGGCGGACCTGGAGGACGAGCTCATCCGTGCGCTGGGCCCGGCGCGGATCGAGCGGATCGTCCGGTCCGAGGGCGAGCTGCGCGCCTGGCAGACCTTCGTGCAGCAGCCCGCCCAGCACGGTCGTCCCCGGCACCAGCAGCTGCGGCGCTTCATCGGCACGAAGAAGGGCCGCAAGATCCGCTATGGCCGCCTCCTGGTCGAAGCCCTCGCCCCCGACCAGGTGCCCGCCCCGCTGGACGCCCTCCTCGCAAGCCTGTGACGGCCTGCCCCGAGTGGGCAGGGGCGCGCTCTCCGGCGCCCCCCGATTGATCGCTTGATCGAATGATCGGTAGAATGGGACGCGACGCGGGCGTTCGTTCGAAAGCGGTGGGGCATGCGGGAGTCGGCGGAGAAGCGGCAGTCCCGGATCGCGGAGCTGGTGCGGGGGCGTGGGGTGGCGCGGATCACCGATCTCGCCGACGAACTCGGTGTCTCCGTCGTCACCGTGCGCCGGGACGTCGAAGAGCTGGCCCAGCGCGGAGAGGTGCGCCGGGGGCACGGGGTGGCGCGTTCGCTGCGACCGGTGCCGGACGAGAGCGCCCCGGACGGCGACGCGGTCGCCATGATCGTGCCCGAGCGGAACACCTACCTCACCGAGGCCGTCCAGGGCGCCCGCGAAGCCGCCCGCAAGGCCGGGCTCCGGCTCGAGCTGCACATCGCGGCCGACGACGACGGCGCGGAGGGCGAGGCGGTCCGCCAGGCGCTCGCCGGCGGCGCGCGCGGTCTGCTGCTGTCGCCGCACTGGCGCACCCGCGCGGAGGAGACCGACGCGGACCACTCCTGGCTCACCGCCCTCGAAGTCCCCGTCGTCCTCGTGGAACGGCGCCCGGCCCGCACCAGCGCCATCTACCCGCTGGACTGCGTCCGCTCCGACCACGCCTACGGAGTGCACCTGGCGCTGGAACACCTCACCGGGCTCGGCCACCGGCGCATCGTCCTGGCCGCACGCGACGACAGCCCCACCGCACGGGTGATCCGCGCCGAGTTCGCCGCCCAGACCGCCGCCCGCGGCCTGGCCGAGGGATGCCCCACGCTCCTCAGCTCGCGCTCCGCGGGCCCGGACCCCTCCGCCGCCGACCCGCGCTCCGCGGACCTGGTGGAGGCGGTGCGCCGGGCCGGCGCGACGGCCGCGCTCATCCACAGCGACATGGACGCGCTGGTGCTGGTGCGACGACTGCAGGCCGCCGGCATCGACGTGCCGGGCGACTGCTCGGTGGTCGCGTACAACGACGTGGTCGCCGACATGGCGCCGGTGCCGCTGACGGCCGTGGCCCCGCCCAAGACCGAGCTCGGCCGGACGGCCCTCGGCCTGCTGCTGCGCCGGCTAGACCCGGCCCGCGAGGGACTGCGGCCCGGCCCGACCCGCCACGTGGAACTGCTCCCGGCGCTCGTGGTCCGGGAGTCCACGGCCCTCCTCGGCACATCCTGAGACCGGTTTGTTCGTTTGACCGATTTGGTTTCTTCTGTTCGGTCTCTTGACGCCTTTTTCGTCTCGCGCACAGGATTTCCCTGACTCAGCGAAGACGCGGGAGGGTCCATGCCTGGTCGACGACGCGCACGCCTGGCCGCCGCCGCACTGTTCACCAACGTCATCCTGCTCCTGGCGGGCTGCTCCTCGGGCGGCGGCGACACCGCCGGGAGCGGGCCCGTGCACCTCACCTTCTGGTCGGCTCTGCGCGGCACCCAGCAGGTCGTGGACGAGTACAACCGCGTCCAGGACAGGATCCGGGTCGACTACCAACAGGTCCCCTCCGGCCCCCAGGGCGGCTGGGCCAAGGTCAGCAACGCCGCCCGGGCCGGCAACGCCCCCGACGTCGCCACCATGGAGTACCCCCAGTTGCCCGGCTACGCCATAGACGGCGTGCCCCGCGACCTCACCGACCTGCTGCCCGACTCGGTGCGCCGCAAGTTCCTCCCGCAGGCCCTCGACCTCACCACCCTCGACGGCCGCATCTACTCCCTGCCGGTCGACATCGAGCCGATGATGTTCTTCTACCGCAAGGACGTCTTCACGAAGTACGGCATCCCGGTCCCCAAGACCTGGGCGGAGTTCGAGAGTTCGGCCCGCAAGCTCAAGGAGGCCGACCCCGGCGCCCGGATGGCCAGTTTCTTCACCAACGGCTCCCAGCACCTCGCCGGATTCGCCTGGCAGGCCGGCGCCCGCTGGTTCCGGACCGCCGGCGACACCTGGCACATCACCATGACGGACGCCCCGACCCGCAAGGTCGCCGCGTACTGGCAGGGCCTGGTCGACCAGGACCTGGTGCGGGTCGAACCGGTGGACAGCCAGCAGTGGCGGGCCCACCTCCAGAGCGGCGAGACCGTCGGCTACATGGCCGGCGCCTGGGCGGCCGGCTCGCTGATGAACTCCACACCCGGCGGCAAGGGCAAGTGGGCGATCGCCCCGCTCCCGCAGTGGGACCCCGCCCACCCCTCCCTCGGCACCCAGGGCGGCTCGACCTTCGCCGTCACCAAGGACAGCGAACACCCCAAGGAAGCCCTGGAGTTCATCACCTGGATGGTGACCAGCCCGGACGCCCTGCGCGCCAAGCTCTCCAGCGGCATCAGCAGCGCCTTCCCCGCCGTACCGGCACTGGTCCCCGTGGCCCGCAAGGAGATGGACACCGCCTACTACTCCGGCCAGGACATCTTCGGCCTCTTCCAGCAGTCCGCCGGGCTGATCTCCCCGAACTGGGAATGGGGGCCGCGCATGACGTCCACGATCACCTCCGTCGAGGACGGGTTCGCGAAGGCGGGAGCGGGCAGCGGCAGCATCCTCGGCGCGCTGCGCGAAGGGGAACGCAGAACCCTCCCCGACCTCAAGAGCCTCGGCCTGTCGGTCACTACGAACTGAGGTGCAGCCGTGAGCACAGTGCTCTCCCCGGAAGAACGCACGGGAACCCCGAAGCCCCTCCCGCGCACACCCCGCCCCCGTCGCGCCGGACGCCGCCAGCAGGGCCTCGCCTGCGCCGCGCTCCTCGCCCCGTTCACGGCCCTGCTCGTCGCCGTGTTCCTCGTCCCCGTCGGCTACGCGATCTACCTCAGCCTCTTCTCCGAGGACCACAAAGGTCTCGGCTTCGGCGGCGGCACCACCGTCTTCACCGGCCTGCGCAGCTATCTCGCGGTCCTCGGCGATCCCAGCTTCCGCTCCGGATTCGGGGTGATCGCCCTCTACTGCGTGATCTTCGTCCCGGTGGTCGTGGCCGGCGCGCTCGCACTCGCCCTGCTCCTCGACTCCGGCCTCGTGCGGCTGCGCCGCACCGCGCAGATGATGCTCTACCTGCCGCACGCCGTGCCGGGCATCATCGCCGCCGTCATCTGGCTGTACCTCTACACCCCCGGCCTCAGCCCGGTCGTCAGGCTGTTCGCCCGGGCGGACGTCCAGGTCGACTTCCTCGGCCTGCACACCGTCCTGCCCTCCATGGTCAACATCGCCCTGTGGAGCGGCCTCGGCTACAACATGGTGATCTTCTACGCCGCCCTCCAGGCGCTGCCGCGCGAGGTGATCGAGGCGGCCACCATCGACGGCGCCGGCGGTCTGCGCACCGCGCTCCAGGTGAAGGTGCCCATCATCCGGGGATCCGTCGTGATGGTGTGTATGTTCGCGCTGATCGGCGCGCTCCAGCTGTTCACCGAGCCCACCCTGATGAACCAGGCCACACCGATGGTCAACTCCCGCTACACGCCCAACATGTACATCTACGACGCCGCCTTCCGCCGCAACAACTACGGCCTGGCCTCCGCCGCCTCCGTCATCCTCCTCGTCGTCACCTGCGCCCTGTCGTACGCGGTGACCAGGTGGGCGGGCCGCCGGGAACGGAGCGCACGATGACCGCCCTCGCACCGCCCCCCGCCCGCTCCCTCGGCGGCAGACTGACCAGCCGTGGCGTCGCCAACGCGGTCGTCCTGCTGGCCGCCCTCTACACACTGCTGCCCGGCCTGTGGCTCCTGCTGGCCGCCACCAAGAACTCCGACGCCCTGTTCGGCAGCGACATCCTCTCCTTCGGCGACTTCTCCCTGGGGCGCAACCTGACCGACCTGTTCTCCATGGAGGACGGCATCTACGGCCGCTGGTACGTCAACAGCCTGCTGTACGCCGTCGTCGGCGCCTTCGTCGGCTCGTTCGTCAGCGTCGCCGCCGGATACGCCTTCGACAAGTACGAATTCCCGCACAAGGAGAAGCTGTTCGGGCTCGTCCTCACCGGCGTCATGGTCCCGCCCACGGTCCTCGCCCTGCCGCTCTACCTGGTCGCGTCCAACATCGGCCTGGTGAACACCTTCTGGGCGGTGTTCGTCCCGGTGCTGTTCAACCCGTTCGGCGTCTACCTGGCCCGCCTGCTCAGCAGCGGCTATGTGCCGAACGAGGTGCTGGAGGCCTCCCGGGTGGACGGCGCGGGGGAGCTGCAGACCTATGTGCGGGTCAGCCTGCGCATGCTCGGCCCCGGATTCGTCACCGTCTTCCTCTTCCAGCTCACCGCCATCTGGAACAACTTCTTCCTCCCGATGGTGATGCTCTCCGACGAACACCTGTATCCGCTCAGCCTCGGCCTCTACACCTGGAACAGCTCCGCCACCGTCTCGCCCGAGTACTACCCGCTCGTCGTCATCGGCTCGCTGCTCGCCGTCGTCCCGCTGATCGTCGCGTTCGTGACGCTCCAGCGGTACTGGAGGTCGGGCCTGACCGCAGGGAGCGTCAAGTGACCGGCCCCGGACCCGCCCACCGGCCCCGCGCCGTCCTCGCCATGGCGCAGAAGACCGCCCGCCAGGTCCTCGACGACGACATACGGGCCCGCCTCGCGGACCTCACCGACATCGACCCGCACCTCGTCCTGGACGATCTGACCACCCCCGCCGCGCACCGCGCGCTCGCCGACGCCGAACTGCTCGTCACCGGCTGGGGCTGCCCGCCCCTCGACACGGCCGTGCTGGACGCCGCGCCCCGGCTGCGCGCGGTCGTGCACACCGCGGGCACGGTCCGCCACCACATCACGCCCGCCTGCTGGGACCGAGGACTCCAGGTGTCGTCGGCCGCCGCGGCCAACGCGGTCCCCGTCGCCGAGTACACCCTCGCCATGATCCTGCTCGCCAACAAACGCGTCCTGGAGACCGCCCGCGTCTACCGCGCCGAACGCCGGCGCGTCGACTGGAACGAACGCCACCCCGACGCGGGCAACTACCGGCGCACGGTGGGCATCCTGAGCGCCTCGGTCATCGGCCGCCGGGTCATCGAACTGCTCCGACCGCACGACCTCACGGTCCTCCTCCACGACCCCTACGTCACCGACACCGAGGCCCGCGCCCTCGGCACGCACCCCGTCCCGCTCCCGGAGCTGTTCGAGCGCGGTGACGTCGTCAGCGTCCACACACCGCTGCTGCCGGAGACCCGCGGCCTGGTCAGCCGGGAGCTGCTGGCACGGATGCGCCCGGGATCGACCCTGATCAACACCGCGCGCGGCGCCGTCGTCGACCAGGACGCCCTCGTCGACGAGGTGCTCCCCGGCCGCATCCACGCCGTCCTGGACGTCACCGAACCGGACCTGCTGCCCGCCGACTCGCCGCTCTACGACTGTCCGCACGTCCTGCTCACCCCCCACATCGCCGGTTCCAAGGGCGGCGAGCTGCGCCGCCTCGCCGAACTGGCCCTGGCCGAGGTCGAGTCGTACGTCCTCGGCCGGCCCTTCGCCCACCCGGTCCGCCCCGAACGCCTGGCCCGCCTCGCCTGAGGCAGCCCGAAACGAACAGGAGACGTGGCCCGGCCATGCCCGAACTCCCGCTCCCCCTCCCGCCCGAGGACCGCACGCTCAGCCCCCGTACCGGCTACACCCGCGCCCACTGGGAAGCGACGGCCGACCACCTCCTCACCGCCGCTCTCCGCTACGCCACGCCCGGCCACGCCCTCGTCGACCTGCCCGGACCGCCCTCGAAGTCCGGCGTCCGCTCCGACGGCCTGGAAGGCTTCGCCCGTACGTTCCTGCTGGCCGCCCTGCGCACCGCCGGAGACTCCGGCAAGGACCCGCACGGCTTCCTGGAGCGCTACACCGCCGGCATCGCCCACGGCACCCGCACCCCCGGCCGTGAAGACACCGAGTCCTGGCCCGGGATCGGCCACCACGGCATCCAGGGCCAGCCCATGGTGGAGTCCGCCTCGGTGGCCCTCGCCCTGCGGCTCACCAGGCCCTGGACCTGGGACACCCTGCCCGCCGCCGACCAGGACCGGGTGGAACGCTGGCTGCGCGGCGCGCTCACCCACACCCCCGCGCCCAACAACTGGTACCTGTTCCCGCTGACGGTCGCGGGTTTCCTGGAGTCCGTCGGACGCGGCGACACCGACACGAGCCGCGCGATCGAACGGGGCCTCGGTCTTCTGGACGGCTGGTACCGCGGCCAGGGCTGGTACTCCGACGGCGACGGCCGCGCCTTCGACCACTACAACGGCTGGGCCCTGCACCTCTACCCCCTCCTGCACGCCCACCTCGCCCAGGACCTCCCCCTGCTCGACCGACTCGGCGCCCGGCTGCGCGAGTTCCTCGACGGCTTCGCCCTCCTCTTCGACGCGAACGGCGCCCCGATCCACCACGGCCGCTCCCTGACGTACCGCTTCGCCGCGACCGCCGCGGTGGGACTCGGTGCCCTCACCGGCCACACCCCGCTTGCTCCCGGCGCCACCCGCCGCATCCTCAGCGGAGCCCTGCGCCACTTCCTCGACCGGGGCGCCCTCACCTCGGACGGCGTCCTCACCCTCGGCTGGTACGGCCCGCACGAGGCGACCCTCCAGCGCTACTCGGGTCCCGGCTCCCCGTACTGGGCGTCGAAGGCCTTCCTCGCCCTGCTCCTGCCGCCCGAGGACCCGGTGTGGACGGCACCGGAGGAGCCCGCCCCCGCCGAGGCCGCCGACCGGGTGCTCGCGCTGCCCGCTCCCGGGCTGCTCGTCCAGACGACCTCCGCCGACGGCCTGGTACGCCTGCACAACCACGGCAGCTGCAAACTCCACCCGAGCGAACCGGAGCAGGCCCCGGGCAACCCCCTCTACGCCCGCCTGGCCTACTCCACCCGCACCGGCCCCACCAGCGCCGCCAACACCCCCGACAACCACATCGCCCTGGAGGCCCGCGGCACCCGCAGCGCCCGCGTCCGCATCCACCCCCTCGCCGCCGGCCCGGACTGGCTCGCCTCCTGGCACCGCCCGGTCTTCCCCGAAGGCGGACCCGTCCTGCCCGCCGCCCGCATCGAGAGCCTGACGCTGGCCCGCGGCAGCCTCGAACTGCGCGTCCACCGAACCGTCGGGGTGCCGCCGGGCACAGCGGTCCATCTCACCGGCTGGGCGGTCGCCCTGCCGCCGGAAGCCGCCCCCGCCGAGACCGAGGAGATCCGCCTCGACGGCCCCGAGGTGACCGGCCGGCTCCTCGGTCTGCACGGCTGGCACACGCACCGCACCGTCCGCGCCCCGCAGGGCACCGCGTACGGCCCCTGGGCCCTCGTCCCCGAACTCACCGGAACCGTCGGCGAAGACGAGGCCGGCACGGTGTTCGCCGCGCTCGCCTCCCTCACCGCCGAGCCCGACCCGCCCCCGCTCGCCGGCCAGGTCACCGCCGGCGCCGACGGCCTCGTCCTCACCGCCCGCTGGGCCGACGGCACCCGCACGGTCGTCCGCCTCGGTGAAGGCGGCCCCGAGGTCACCGAGGAGCGGGCATGACGGCACGCCTGGGCCTGTGCTCCGTCACGCTGCGCCATCTCGACGTGGCAGACGTGCTGAAGGCGGCGGCGGAAGCGGGCCTGGAGTGTGTGGAATGGGGCGCCGACATCCACGTACCGGCAGGCGACACGGACACCGCGGCGCGGGTGCGGGACGCCACCGAGGCGGCGGGCCTGACGGTGGCGTCGTACGGCTCCTACTACCGTGCGGGACACTCCGACCCGGCGGAGTTCGGGCCGGTGCTGCGCGCGGCCGTACGGCTGGGCGCGCCCCGTGTCCGCATCTGGGCGGGCGCCACGGGCACCGAGGCGACGAGCCCGGAACGGCGGGCGGCGGTCGTGGCGGACACCCGCCGGGCGGCGCGGCGCGCGGCCGACGCGGGCATCCGACTCGCCTACGAGTTCCACCGGAACACCCTGACCGACGGCGCCGGTCGCACCCTCCGCCTGCTGGAGGAGGTCGGACGCCCCGACGTCCGCACGTACTGGCAGCCGCCGCTCGACCTCCCGGACGCGGAGGCGTTGGCCGGCCTCGACACGGTGATCGACCAGGTGGCCGCCGTGCACGCCTTCTCCTGGTGGCCCGGGACGACCCGCCAGCCCCTCGCCGCCCGCGCCGACCTGTGGCGCGCGGCCCTCGCACGCCTGGACGGCAGAGCCCTCGACGTCCTCCTGGAGTTCGTCCCGGACGACGACGAGAGGCTCCTCGCCCGCGAGGCCCGGACCCTCCGGGAACTCGCGGGCGGGCCGTCGCTCACTGACCGGGCGTGAGGATGTAGGTGTTGAGGGTGTCGACCGTGCTGAGCGGAGTGGGGGAGCCCAGGTCGTAGCGGTCCACGGCGAGGTAGTTGGGCTTCTTGCGCGCGGCGGGTGTGCAGAAGTTCTGCGCACGGTTGAGGAGTTTGCCGTTGTCCGTCTGGGCCGTCGAGCCGATCGTGTAGTCCCTGAAGTGGTTCATCACGGACAGCGGGTGGAAGGCGGCCGAGTCCACGGTCAGCGGCCGGCCGGTGCCCCAGCGGCTGTAGCAGGACCAGTCGGAGTTGCCGAGCCCGCCGCCCATGGACCAGTAGTTCTCGACCGTCCACTCGCGCTGGTACATCACGCCGAAGGTGTCCCGGGTGGTCCAGCCGTTCGCGGTGTCGCTCGCCCGGGTCCGGTCGCTGAAGATCAGGAGCTGCTTTCCGCGTGCGGCGAGGTCGGCCATGGTCGGCCAGCCGGTGGTCGCCACGCCGTCCTGGTCGGGCCGGTACAGCACGTCGTACAGCCCGCTCACGGAGGCCAGGGAGGACTTCAGCACGTCGGAGGAGGCGTAGTCCTCGAGGAACACGGTGACGAACCGCCCGGGGTCGGCCTTGAGGAAGTCGACGACGCGCTGCAGGTCGGTGGCGAGCGGGACGGGGCTGCTCACGCCGTCACAGCTGTTGTGGCAGAGCACGGCCTGTCCGGAGACGGCGTAGTCGTCGAGCATGAAACCGCGGACGCCGTCGGCGAGTTGTCGGCTGACGCCGTAGTTCTGGTTGGGGAACAGATTCACCGGGAACGAGGCGAAGTCGCCGTCGACGCCGTTGGCGAAGGCGTTGTGCGCGGTGAGGAACGTGACCTGGTCCAGGGTCCGGGCGTCCGCGGACGGCATCTGGGCCGTCGCGTACGCCACCGGGGTGAGGTACCAGCGGGCGAGGTCGCCGGATGAGCCGAGCTGTACGGCGCCGGAGTCGGACGAGGATGCGGAGAGGTACTGCGAAGTGCCGGGGACGCTCACGGTGTAGGTGCCGTCCGCGCCGGCGGTGATCGTCCAGGTGGTGCCCTCCGCCCCGCAGGCGGCGGTCACCGCGGACGTGCCGCTGCGCCCGAGGCAGGTGCCGGACTCGTCGGCGTTCCGCAACTGGTAGCCGCCGTCGACGCCGGCCGGGGTCCATTGCTGGTGGTCCTCGTTGCCCTTCGGGTTGTGCGCGGCGACGGTGCCGCCGCTGTCGGCCGCGTTCAGGCCGGTGGCGTAGTTCTGCAGATAGACCGGGTAGGCGGGGACGGCGGCCGATGCCTGGCCGGCCGACAGGACGGGCAGGGTCAGGGCGAGCGCGGCGGTGCCGCACAGGGCGCGCAGGGGGCGCAGACGCACGGGAGTTCCTTTCACTCCGGCACTTCGGGTGGTGGCAGAGGCATGACATATCGAAACTGCCGGGTGCCGCGCCAGTCCTTACGCCCGAACTCACAGCAGGAATCGTGAGTTGAGGATTTCGTGGGTGCGCACCCCGCTGATTATGATCTTGGTCATGACTGTGCAGAACTCCGACAAGACGCTTTCCCGCAAACAGAGACTCCAGGAGAAGCAGCGCCGCCAGCTGTCGGTGGTCGACACCGTGGACAAGGCCGAGGCCAAGGTCCACAAGGCGGAGGCAGAACTGGCCGTGGCGGTCACCGAGGCGGTGCAGGTGTTCGGCGACGAGAAGAGCGCGTCCGACGGGCTCGACATGCCGGTCGAAACGATCCGGCGCTTCCTCCGCATGGCGAAGGACGACGCGGCCGGCGCCGACGACGCCGGCGAGGTCGTCGGCAACCCCTGAAGGCCGTGATCCCACGCCGCGCGCGCACCTTGGACCGGCCACCACGGCCCGTCGCCGCCCGGCGGGACGTGGTGGCCGGCTGCCGGGCGGCCCCTCCCTCGTGGCACGCAGTCCCCGGAGGCCGTGCGCGAACCGGGGCCGGACCCTAGCGGCCGATCTTGTCCAACTCGGCGAGGTCGTCGGCGGAGAGCGGGAGTCCCGCGCCGGCGACGTTCTCGCGCAGGTGCGCCATCGACGAGGTGCCGGGGATGAGCAGGATGTTCGGCGACCGCTTCAGCAGCCAGGCCAGCGCGACCGACATCGGACTCGCGTCCAGCCGGGCGGCCACGGCGGAAAGCGCCGTGGACTGCAGCGGGGTGAAGCCGCCGAGCGGGAAGAAGGGCACGTAGGCGATGCCCTTGCCGACGAGATCGTCGATCAGGTCGTCGTCGCGGCGGTGGGCGAGGTTGTACATGTTCTGCACGCACACGATCGGGGCGATCGTCTGCGCCTCGGCGACCTGTTCCACCGTCGCGTTGCTCACTCCGAGGTGCCGGATCAGGCCCTGCTGCTGGAGTTCGACGAGGGTCTCGAAGGGCTCGGCGAGCGAGCCGGGCTGCGGGCCCTGGGCGTCGCCGAGCCGGAGGTTGACCACGTCGAGCGCATCGAGGCCGAGGTCCTCGAGGTTCTCGCGGACGGCGCGGCGCAGGTCCTCGGGCTTCCGGGCAGGGGGCCAGCCGCCCTCCTGGTCGCGGACCGCGCCGACCTTGGTCACGATGTGCAGCGATGCCGGACGGGGCTGCAGCGCTTCACGGATCAGCTGGTTGGTGACGCGTGGTCCGTAGGCTCCGGAGGTGTCGATGTGGGTGATCCCGAGGTCGGCGACCTCGCGCAGGACGGCGAGCGCACCGTCGGGGTCGGCGGGCGGGCCCATGACCCAGGGGCCGGCGAGCTGCATGGCGCCGTAGCCGAAGCGGGTGACGGTCAGATCGCCCAGGGTCCAGGTGCCGCCGGGCAGTGACGTGGAGGGTGTGTTCATGCCTGTGTCTTTCGTGCTGAGCCGGATACTGCGGAGGGCTGTTCGCTCCTGGCGCGCCGTTCGTCGACGGCACCCCGCGTCCGTGCCGGTCACCGGCGCGGACCTCGCTTCCCCCCTGCCGTCGATGGTCGCTCGCGGACGAGTGGTGCATCCAATACCGACCTGGTGCCCTGTCATACCCGTCCGGTATCACCGGGGTATGGTGTGGCCGTGGACACCTTGGAGACCCGCGAGTTGAGGTACTTCGTCGCCGTCGCCGAGGAACTGCACTTCGGCCGCGCCGCCGAGCGCCTCGGCATGGCCCAGCCACCGCTGTCCCGGGCGATCCAGCAGCTCGAGCGGCGCCTCGGCGTCCGCCTGCTGGAACGCAACCGCCGCGGCGTCGCCCTGACCGGCGCCGGAGAGATGCTGCTGCACGAGGGCCGCGCGGCCCTCGACGCGACCACCGCCGCCGCCCGCCGAACCCGTCGCGCCGGCGGCGCCGACAGCGCGGGCGCCCCCCGCAACCGACTGGTGCTGGCGGTGAAGGCCGCCGCGTCCCACGAGCTGCTGCACAAGCTCCTCGACGCCTACGCGGCCGAGCCCGACGCCGCCGAGATCGAGGTGCTGCCGAGCGGCACGTGCGAGCAGGGAGAGATGCTGCGCGACGGCCGCGCCGATGTGGCGCTCATGCACGCGCCGTTCAACTCCCTCGCCGGATTCGACAGTGAGGAACTGCTGACCGAGGGGCAGATCGCCATCCTGCCCGCCGGGCACCCCCTCGCCGCACACAGGACCCTGTCCCTGGCCGACGTCAGCGACATCCCCGGTCTTCCGCTCGCCCGCTGGTCCCACGACGGCACGTATCCGCCCGGCCCGGGCCCCGAGATCCACGACCAGACGCAGCTGGCCCAGTTGATCGCCCTCGGACGCACCGTGGCCGTCTTCCCCGACTCCGCCCGCGCCTGGCTCTGGGCCGAGCACACCGCCGTCCCCCTCACCGACGCACCCCCCGTCGTCACCCACATCGCCTGGCCCGCGCACAGCCGCTCCCTCGCCCTCGCCGGACTGATCCGCACGGCCACACGGCTGTGACCCTCGCGGCCCTGCGCGCCGGTCGGCGTCGTGAGGGTCCCAGCCGTGCGGATGAAAAGGACGTCGTCCAGCTGCCGGCCCGTCGCCCGAGCGGTGATCCAACACCGAACCGGTGCGCTGTGATGCCTGACAGGTATCACCGTGGCCGGGAAATCGGTCGCGCCCCGTGAACTGAGCCGTTAGCTTCCGCCTGGGCGCGGTGAGATACGCGACGCGATGACGAGGGGAGCCACGCGTGGAGACCGAGGGTGCGCGAACGGACCGTCTGGGCTTACTGCTCGAGCAGTTCGACAAGGCCAGGGAGATGGCCCAGGTGCGGCTGACAGGGCTCGGCGACGAGGAGTACCTGTGGGAGCCGGTGCCCGGTTGCTGGTCGCTCCGGCGCCGGGGCGAGGCGGTGACACCCAGGGCGTTCGGACCGGGAGACTGGGTGCTCGACCTGGGCGCCCCGGACATCCCCGCGAGCGAGTACGCCGAGGTGGCCCGGCAGGCCGCCGACGGGATGACCCTCGCGAAGATCGCCGAGGACTGGAACGTGAGTGTCGAGCGGGTCGAGCAGGTCCTCGCCCACAACGGTGCGCCGGAGCCCGACGTGACACCGATCACGACCATCGCGTGGCGGCTGGGCCACCTGCACTTCGAGTTCGCGGGCGGATGGGAGTGGGCGTTCGGTGAAAAGCGGCAGGATCCGAAGCTGATGGTCGACTTCACCCCCTCCGCCGCCTTGACCCTTGAGCGGTTCTGGGCGGTGATCGACCGCTGGCGCGACAGCGTCGCCACCGTCACCGACGAGCAACTCGACACGGTCGGCTTCTCGCAGTACCCCTACGGCTCCGACCCCGACGACCCGTTCATCACCGTGCTGGCGGGGGCCAACCTCGAGTTCATCCACCACATGGCCGAGATCGCGCTGCTCCGCGACCTGTGGCGAACCCGCTTCACCCGAGGTCCACTCCCGTCATGATTTCCGCGAAGCCGCGGGCCGCGGTGGGGGAAGTGAAGAGCCGGTCGAGACGGGCGCGGGCCACCCCGCGCAGGTACGAACCGGAGCCGGTTGCGTCACCGGCGTCGTGCAGCGCGCGGGTCAGCCAGTGGGAGAACTCCTGATCGTTCCACACGCGGCGCAGGGCACGCTGCGAGTAGGCGCGCAGGGCGGTGTCGTCCCGGTCGCGTACGAAGTCCCGGACGGCGCGGGCGAAGATGTCGGCGTCGTAGAGGGCGAGGTTCATGCCCTTGCCGCCCATGGGCGAGATGATGTGCGCGGCGTCGCCGACGAGGAAGAGGCGGCCGTACTGCATGGGTTCGTGGACGAGGCTGCGCAGCCGGAACATCTCGCGGTCGGTGATCGGGCCGGAGACGAGGGCGGGGTCGGCGAGCCGGCTGCGCAGTGCGTCCCAGACGCGGGTGTCGGGCCAGGCGTCCGGCTGGTCGTCGGGCGGACACTGCAGGTAGTAGCGGCTGGTGTGCGGGCCGCGGGGGAAGTGGGCGGCGAAGCCCTGCGGGCTGACGGCGAAGAGGGGGTGGGCCGGGGGCGGGGAGTCGGCGAGGACGGTGAGCCAGCTGATGCCGTGGTCGAAGGCGTGAGCGGTGAGGACCCCGTCGGGGACGGCGGTGCGGCTGATGCCGTGGTCGCCGTCGCAACCGGCGACGAAGCTGCAGGTGATGGTGTGCAGGACCCCGTCGGCGGCGCGGTAGCGGACGACCGGGCGGTCGGTGGTCAGGCCGTCCAGGGAGACATCGGCGACCTCGAACCGGAGGTCGCCACCCTCGGCGAGGTAGTTGGCGGTCAGCCTCTGCACCAGGATCTGCTGCGGACACAGGCGGGCCGCGGGGCCCTCGGAGCCGTCGCTGTCGGACACGAGGTGGGTCTCACCGTCCACCCGGAACTCCAGGATGCCGTCGTACGGCACACCGCCCAGGACACGGTCGGCCAGCCCCCAGGAGTCGAACATCCGGACCGCGCGGGTCTCGACGATGCCGGCCCGCTGGCGCTGCGCCACATACTCACGACTCCGGCGCTCCAGAACGACACAGTCGATCCCGCAGCACCGCAGCAGGTTGGCAACCGTCAGACCGGCCGGGCCCGCGCCGATGACCACGACGGTCGTGGACTGCGATGACCCGCCCAACTCAGCGACCTTCTCGACCACTTGACCACCTCCGACGCCAGCCTAGTGCCGCGGCAGGCAACGTTCGCCCCGTCGCGACGCCGCCAGGCCTGCCCTTCGGGCAGACGACGCCACTTTCGAAACACGCCCTAGAGCTCGCCGCTCCGACGGGCCGGACAGTTGGGGGACGAGACCGGGCGACCTCTCGGCGGGGCATCAGCCCACCGGCGCCCGGCTGCGGCGTGGACGGGGCGGAGACGACGCCCGCCGCTGCCGCCGCAGACGGCCCATGGACCGCCCGGGTCCAGGCCGTCGCCTTGCCGGTGGGCCGCCCCCACCTGCGCGGGACGTCCGAGCGAGCCGTTGGCCGTCAGCCCGCCGGCGGTCCGCTGCTCTCGCGCACGACCAGTTCCGTGGCCACCTCCACCCGCGTCGTCTCCGGTTCCTGCCCCGACAGCAGCCGCAGCACCATGCGGGCGGCGAGCGCGGTCATGTCGGCGAGAGGGGTGCGTACGGTCGTCAGCCGCGGGGTCACCCAGTCCGCGAACGGCAGGTCGTCGAAGCCGACCACGCTCACCTCCTGGGGGATGCGCAGTCCCAGCTCGGCCGCCGCACGGTAGGTGCCCAGCGCCTGGTGGTCACTGCCCGCGAAGACGGCGGTGGGGCGGTCGGGCAACGCCAGCAGATCCAGGGCGTGCCGGTAGGCGAGACCGTGGGTGAAGTCGCCGTAGCGGACCAGTTCCGGATCGAAGGGCAGCCCGGCCTCCGTCAGCGCCGAGCGGTAGCCGTCCACCCGGGCGCGTGAGGTCAGCCTGCGTTCGGGACCGCTGATCACGGCGATGCGCCGGTGACCGAGCTCGACGAGGTGACGGGTCGCGGCCAGCCCGCCGGGCCAGTTGGTGGCACCCACCCAGGGCGTGCCGGGTGCGGGTTCGTCGATCGGCGCGACCAGGGCGTACGGAATACCGAGACCCGCGAGGTCCCCCTGCTGCTCCGGGGTGAGTTCGGGGACGATCAGGATCGCGCCGCGCGTCGGGCGCGTGGCCAGCGAGTCGAGCCACTGGCGCGCCCGCTTCTGCCGGCCGTGCGTCGCCGACACGACCAGACCCATGCCCGCCTCGTGCAGCACGTCCTCCGCGCCCCGGATCAGCTCCACCGCCCACGGGCTGTCCAGCTCGTTGATGACCAGGTCGATCAGCCCGCCGGGCGGAGCCGCGGTGGCCGAGGGCCGCTGCCGCGCGAGGTAGCCGTGCTTCTCCAGCAGGCGCTGCACCTTGGCCCTGGTACCCGCCGAGACATCGGATCTGTCGTGCAGCACCTTGGAGATGGTGGACACGGAAACGCCCGCCTCTTCGGCGATTTCGGCCAGGGTGCGCCGTCTCGGTTCGCCGGATCCTGTCCCGACTGTTGACGTCATCCGATGAATCTCCTACGTTTCCGAAGCGGTCGTGGATTGCGAAAACTATCGCAATCCAACCCTCCCGCGTAGAGGTGGCAGGTGGTTGTCGATGAAGAGATGGCGTCCGGCCCAGAGTTGGCGCACCCCGACGTTGGCCATTGCGACCGCGGCGCTGCTGCTGGCCGGCTGCGGCGGCACCGGTGGTGGCGACTCGGCTGACGGCAAGGGCGAGTTGCTGGTGTGGGTCGACAACACCCGCACCGCGGCGGCCCAGCAGTACGAGAAGGCGCATCCGGACGTGAAGATGCGCATCGTCACCATCCCGCCCGACGCGGGCTACGTCCCCACGAAGGTGTCGCTCGCCAACCGCAGCAAGAGCGGCTGGCCCGACGTCGTCTTCCTCGCCAACCCGGCCGAGGCGGCGACCCTCGCGAGCGACAGGTTCGGCTACGCGGCCCCGCTCGACGGCCTGGTCCCGAAGTCGGTCCGCGACGGGTTCGCCCCCGGCTCCCTCGACACCTGCACCTTCGGCGGCAAGACGTACTGTCTGCGCAACGACATCGCACCGACCGTCCTCTGGTACGACGCGAAGCTGATGAAGAGTTACGGCTACGACGTCCCCAGGACCTGGGCCGAGTACCGGCAGGTGGGGCTGAAGGCGGCCGAGGACCACCCCGGCACCGTCGTCGGAGCGATCAACGGCAAGTACGGCGCGGGCGTCTACTTCGGCAGCAGCGGCTGCCCCACCCGCGACACCCTCAGCCTCACCAAGGTCCGGATCGACCTCACCCAGCCGAGCTGCACCCGGGTCGCCGACCTCCTCCAGCCGCTCGCCGAGGCCAAGGCGGTCACGATGGTCGTACCCACCGACCCCGCCTTCGCCAAGCTCGGCACTCAGAACAAGATCCTCATGCTGCCGGGCCCCGCCTGGTTCGGCGACTTCATGTTCGGGCCCGCCTTCAAGATCCCCAAGGGGCGGATCGCCGCGGCCGCCATGCCCACCTGGCCCGGCGAGACCAAGTCGTACGCCGGGCAGGTCGGTGGCGGCGCCTTCCTCGTCTCCGCGCACGCGGGCGGCCGTACGAAGGAGGCGGTGGACCTCGTCCGCTGGATGACCACCGATGTCACCCTGCAGGCCGCGCAGCCCACCTACCCCGCGTTCACGGCAGCCGCCCGGAAGTGGGGCGAGACCAAGTCCCGGGACCCCTACTACGCCTCCGATCCCATGCCCGCCCTCAGCGCGGCCGCGAACGCGCTGCGCCCCGGCTTCGGCGCCGTCCGCTTCGAGGCCGACTGGCAGACCACCTTCAACGACACCGTCGGCAAGGCGGCCGAATCCGGCGGCGACCTCAGGAAGGCCCTCCCGAGCTGGCAGGACAAGCTGGACGCGGCGGCCGGAACCAGCGACTACACGGTCGGACCATGACACTGACCGCACCCCGCCCCCGGACGACAACCACCGCACCCGCACCGGTGCGGCCCCGGCGCCGCGGCCGCACCACCGCCGTATGGATCCTCGTCGGCCCCTACACCCTGTTCCTCGCCGTCTTCGGGCTCGCCCCCGCCGGATACGCCCTGTGGACTTCCTTCGTCCACGACGGCTCCTTCGCCGGCGGGCGCAACTGGACGGCCGTCCTCGACGACTACCGGCTCGGCCAGGCGGCCCAGAACGTCACCCTCTACCTCCTGCTCTGGCTGCCGGTCCTGCTCCTGACGGTCCTCTCCCTCGCCTTCACCCTGCACGCCCGGCCGGGCCGGGCGTCCGGCGCCATCCAGCTCGTCTACTACCTGCCGGGCGCGGTCACCGGATCCGCGGCGGCCCTGCTGTGGCTGTTCATGGTCAGCCCGGCAAACAGTCCGTTCGGGCCGCTGCTGAAGCTGCTGGACGTCAGCAGCGCCACGGACGCGCTCTCCGGCGGCAGCCTGATCGCCGTCCTCGCCGCGATGGGCGTCGCGGTGCACGCGGGCGGCTGGATCGTCGTCCTGTACGGAGCGCTCACCGCACTGCCCAAGGACGTCCTGGAGGCCGCCCAGGTCGACGGCGCCTCGGCCTGGCGCACCATGTGGCACGTCAAGCTGCCCATGGTCCGCACCTACGTCGCCTTCGTCCTGATCTCCAGCTTCGCCTCCGGCAGCCAGGTGTTCGTGGAACCCACCGTGCTCGGCACCGGCGCCCCCGGCCAGATCAGCCCCACCTGGTCCGTGAACCAGCTCGCCTACGTCTACGCCACCCAGGACGGCGACTTCGGCAAGGCCGCCGCGCTGTCGCTGGCCATGCTCGCGGTCGGCCTGCTGGCCGCCTGGACCGTGATCACCCGCACCCGCATGTACGCCACCCGGTGAGTGAGCCGATGACCGTTCTCTCCCGCGGCGCCCGCGCCCTGTTCCTGCTCGGCGCCGCCGCCTTCTTCGGACTGCCCCTGCTCTGGCTCCTGCTCGCGCCCACCCGCACCGCCGACGACCTGACGACCGGCGCACCGCTCGGCTTCGGCGCGCTCGGCAACGTCGCCGACGCGTGGTCGCACCTGACGTCGTACAACGACGGCGAGATCACCCTGTGGATCGGCAACTCCGTCATCTACGCGGGCGCCAGCGTGGTCCTCGCCCTGCTGCTGTGCGTGCCCGCCGGGTATGTGCTCGCCAAGCACGACTTCGCGGGCCGCCGCACACTGCTCACCCTCTCGGTCGTGACCATGATCCTGCCGCCGGCCGCACTGGTGCTGCCCCTGTACCTGGAGATGTCGGCGGTCGACCTCACGGGCACGGTCTGGGCGGTGATCCTGCCGCTCTCCTTCTACCCGTTCGGCGTCTACCTCGCCTTCCTGCACTTCCAGGCCAACCTGCCGGACAGCCTGCTGGACGCCGGACGCGTCGACGGCGCGAGCGAACTGCGGCTGTTCTGGTCGGTGGCGGTGCCCCTGGCCCGCCCTGCCATCGCCCTCATCGCCTTCTTCGGGTTCGTCCGCTGCTGGACCGACTTCTTCCTCCCCTTCGTGATGCTCTCCGACGACCGCACCTTCACCCTCCAACTCGGCCTGATGTCCCTGCTCCAGGCCACCGGCGCGGTGAACAACTCCAGCGGCTTCGCCGACCTCGACATCCACCAGCCCGAAGCCGCGCTCGCAGGCCTGGTCGCGGGCGCGCCCCTCCTCATCGGGTTCGTGCTCGCGCAGCGCTTCCTGCGGACGGGCCTGCTGGCCGGAGCGGAGAAAGGCTGATGAGACAGCAACTACAGGAAGAAGCAAAGCGGTTGGTGGCGCCCCTCGTGCCGCGCTTCAGTGCGGGACGAGCCCGCGTACGACTCGGCGTCAACACCGCCATCCATGACGACACCGCGGCCGAACTGGAGTCCTTCGCCCGCCCGTTGTGGGGCCTGGCCCCACTCGCCGCGGGCGAGGGCGAGGTCCCGCACGCGGAACTCTGGCAGCGGGGGCTCGCCGCGGGCACCGATCCCGGCCACCCCGAGTACTGGGGCGAACCCGGCGACCGCGACCAGCGGATCGTCGAGATGGCCGCGATCGGCTTCGCGCTGGCGCTCGCACCCGGGACGTTCTGGGACCCGCTCACCGGCCCCGAACGCGACCGCCTCGCCCGCTGGCTGCTGAGCGCCCTGCCCCGCGAGACCGCGGACAACAACTGGCACTTCTTCCCGGTGCTGATCGGACTCGGCCTCGACCGGGTCGGGGTGACGTACGACCATGAGCCGGTCGCCGCCCGCCTCGCCCGCCTGGAGACCTTCTGGCTCGGCGACGGCTGGTACTCCGACGGACCGACCGAACGCCGCGACTACTACGTGCCGTGGGCCATGCACTTCTACGGCCTGCTCCATGCCCGGCTCACCGGGAAGGGCGATCACTTCCGCGAGCGCGCGGCCCGCTTCGCGCTCGACTTCCGGCACTGGTTCGCCGACGACGGCGCCGCCGTCCCCTACGGCCGCAGCCTCACCTACCGCTGGGCGCAGGCCGCGTTCTGGGGAGCGCTGCCCTTCGCCGGGGTCGACGTGCTGCCGTGGGGCGAGGTCAAAGGGTATCTGCTGCGGCATCTGCGCTGGTGGCAGGGGCGCCCGGTGACCGGCCCCGACGGACTGCTGTCCATCGGGTACGGCTATCCGCAGCCCGCGCTCGCCGAGCAGTACAACGCGCCGGGCTCGCCGTACTGGTCACTGAAGGCGTTCCTGCCCCTGGCCCTGCCCGCCGCACACCCCTTCTGGACCGCCCGGGAGGAACCCGCTCCGACGCTGCCCGCGGTCAGTGCCCAGACGCACCCCGGCGCGATCCTGATGCGCGCCGGCGGCGACGTGACCCTGCTCGCCGGACGGCAGCACCACGCCTGGGTGCGGCACGGCGCGGAGAAGTACGCCAAGTTCGCCTACTCCTCGCGCTTCGGCTTCAGCCTGCCGAACGGGACGCTCGGGCTGCGGCAGGGCGCGTACGACTCGATGCTCGCACTGAGCGACGACGGCGGCGCGCACCACCGCGTGCGCGAGGAGCCCGTCGACCCGGAGACCATGGCCGACACCGTCCGCAGCACCTGGCGGCCCTGGCCCGACGTGGAGATCACCACCTGGCTGACCGCCGCGCCGCCCTGGCACCTGCGCCGGCACCGCATCCGGACCGCCCGTGCGCTGCACACGGCGGAGGGCGCCTTCGCGGTCGACCGCGACGCGGGCGTGGACCGCTCGAGCGGCACCGGACACGCGCGGGCCGGCGCAACCGCCGGCCTGTCCGGCATCCGGGACCTCGACGGGCTGCGCGAGGGCGAGGTCGTCGACTGCCTGCCCGGTACGAACGTCCTCGCCCGCCGCACCGCACTGCCCCTGCTGACCGGTCGACTCCCGCCAGGCGAGCACTGGTTGAGATGTGCGGTGCTCGGGACCGGCAACGGCCCCGAGGCCGAGGCGGCCTGGCGGCAACCCCCGACACCTGGAGACGGGACATGAGACTGAAACACCTGTCCGTACTGGCCGCCGTGACGGCGCTGTTGGCGCTCCCGGTGCAGGCACAGGCGACCGGCGCAGGCCGGACCTATGAGATCGCCCCCTGGGGCAGCGACCACGCACCCGGCTCCCGGTCCGCCCCCCTGCGCACCATCGGCGCCTGCCTCGCCCGCGTCCGCCCCGGCGACACCTGCCTGATCCACCGCGGCACCTACCGCGAACAGGTGACCCCGCCCTCCGGCACCGAGGACGCCCCGATCACCCTCGCCGCGTACGGCGACGGCCCGGTGACCGTCGACGGCACCGAGCCGGTGACCGGCTGGAAGGACGCCGGCGGCGGACTGGTCGCCGCCGACGCGAACCTGCCCCTCGACCCCGACTTCAACGCGGTGTTCCTGGACAACGACCGTGCGGCGGAGGGACGTTGGCCCAACTCCGGCTCCGACCCGCTCAACACCACCTGGGCCGAGGCCGATTCCACCTCCACCGACCAGCACATCGACGACTCCGACCTGCCCGACACCGACTGGACCGGCGCGACCGTGCATCTGTGGGCGGGCTCCAACCCCTGGGCCCAGCAGACCGGCACGGTCACCGCCGCCTCGCCCGGCAAGCTGGACTTCAAGGGCGGCAACTACCGCTGCCCGCCCCTGTGCATGGGCAACCAGAACTACCGCAACTACTACCTGGTGGGCTCGAAGGCCGCCCTCGACCAGCCGGGGGAGTGGTACTACGACGAGACCGCGCACCGGCTGTTCATGGTTGCGCCGAAGGGCGGCATGACCGGGCACACCGTGACCGCCAAGCACCGCCTCTGGGGCGTCGACCTCAGCGACAGCTCGCACGTCACGGTCCGCGGCCTGAACCTGTGGGGCACCTCCCTGCGCACCGGCAGGTCGAGCACGGGAGTCGTGGTCGACGGACTGCACGCCACCTACATCTCCGAGTTCTCGACCCTCCCCATGCCGCCGGACAGCGACCTCGCGATCCCTCCGTTCGAGGGGCACATCGTCGCCTCCCGGATCCTGGACTCGGGTGTGCAGATCCTCGGCACCGGCAACACCCTGAAGAACAGCGAGATCTCGCAGTCCGCCGGTGACGGCGTCCTGTTGCGCGGCACCGGAAACACGGTGACCGACAACTACATCCACGACGTCGGCTGGATGGGCAGTTACACCCCCGGCATCGAGATCAACGGCAACGACCACACGGTCACGCACAACACGATCCGCCGCACCGGACGCGCCTCCATCGACACGGCCTGGCAGCTCAACGGCACCGAGTTCCACGGAAACCGCATCGCCTACAACGACCTCTCCGAAGCGATGCGCACCTCGCGCGACGGCTCGCCCTTCTACGTCTGCTGCAGCCTGAACGGTTCGGGCACCTCCATCGACCACAACACCTCGCACGACGCCGACGGCCAGGTGGGCTACTACGTCGACAACTACTCCGGGAACTTCCTGCTGCACCACAACGTCGCCTGGAACGCCGGCAGCCGGGGCACCTTCTTCAACGGACACACCGGCCCGAGCCTCGCCAACCAGGACCACAACTCCAGCTACGGCGTGGGCATCAACGGCAACTCGGTGCTGCTGAGCGGTGCGACCGACGCCTCCGGCTCCTACATCAGCAACATCGTCGGGCCGAAGCCGGTCAGCGTGACCCAGATCGGTGACCCGCTGCCGGTGGTCCGCTCCAACCTGATCAGCGAACAGCCCGGCTACACCGATCCGGTGAACGGCGAACTGTGGCCGACAGCCGGCTCACCGGTCATCGACGCGGGCGAGACGATCGACGGCATCACCACCGACGTACGCGGCACGGCCCCCGACATCGGCGCATACGAGTACGGCGAGCCGGTCTGGTCCACCGGCTGCTCCCTCCCCGGCTGCCGGCAGGGCGTCCGGCACGGCGACTGGACCGCTGCCGCGAGCGACGGCACGGACGCCTCCGCCACCGTCGACGGTGACATCAACACCCGCTGGACGGCCGCCGCCGCACAGTCCCCCGGCCAGTCCCTCACCGTCGACCTCGGCGAGACGAAGACCTTCGACCGGATCTCCCTCGACGCCGGACGCGACACCGGCGGACAGCCGTACGGCTTCGCGGTGTCCGTCAGCCGCGACGGAACCCGGTGGAGCGGCGCGCTCGCCCGGGTCTCCGGCCGGTCCTTCACGCAGGACGCGGCCTTCCCGACCCGGACGGCCCGCTACGTCCGGATCACCCTCACCGCGAGCGGCCCCGTCCCCTGGGTGGTCAACGACCTGCGGCTGTACGGCGAGGGCCCCGACGCCGCCGCCACGCTCCAGGCCGAGCAGGCCACCGCCGTGCACGGAACCCGGCGCGGCACGGCCGCCACCGGCGTGCTGGGCTCGGGCGACTGGATCGGTTACCGGCGGACGAGCGTGAACGGCGGCCGTCTGGCCGTACGCCTGGCCTCCACCTGCGCCACCGGCTGCGCACTCGAACTCCGCGTGGACTCCCCGGAGGGCCCGGTGGCCGCACACCTCCCCGTGCGCGCCACCGGCTCCGCGGCGATGTGGCGGGAGCAGTCGGTCAGCCTGTCCCACCACCTCACCGGCGTCCACACCCTCTACCTCGTGGCGAAGGGAGGCCCTCAGGTCGCGGCCGTGGACTGGCTGACGGTCCGTCCCTGACGGCGGCGCCCGCACCCGGCTACAGGTCGCGCTGCGCCACGTGGAGGTTGCGCGGCCGTACCGCGTGCGGCCTGCCGTACAGCTCCAGACGTGTATGCAGATCACCCGTGAAGTCGGGGACGTCGATCTGGTCGAAGTCCCCGACCTCGTCGATGCCGACGGTGGCGGAGTACGGTGCCAGGGCGTCGAGTCTGACCAGGCCCGCCCGGGCGTTGGTGACGCGGATGTTCCAGTGCGTGAAGCGGGCGCCGAACAGGGGACCGGCGCTCGCGTCACCACCGTGGCGGCCGTTGTTGTTGACGGTGATGTCGGTGCGCACATTGGCGAAGGGCAGGCCGCGGTGGCTGTCGAACGTGCCCATCCGCATGTCACCGCGGGACCAGACGTTGTACGAGGACAACCCCTCGACGTTGATGCCGTGCAGTTGGGTGTTCGCGGGCGCGGGGCTGGTGCGCTCCTCGATCGTGAAGTCCTCGATGAGGTTGTCGTGCGAACCCTCGCGGCAGAAATAGGGGTGATGGGAGCCGCGGCCCGTGACGCGCGTGCGGCGCAGGGTGCACGCGGAGGCGGCCACGAGGCCGAAGCCGTTGTCGACGTGGCGGACTGTCACGTCGTCCACCCAGCAGTCGTACGCGCACTGGAGGACGACGCCGTTGTAGCCCTTGTCCAGCAGGTGCGGCTGTTGTGGGGTCTCCGTCGCCTCCAAGGTCAGTCCCTCGACACCCGAGCCGGTCAACGCCTGTACGTGAGTGGTCAGTTGTGGGTCCCACTCGGGGCGTACGTCGAGCGGGAGCGGGCGTTCGAGGGTGACCTTCCGGCCGTGGACCCGGGAGATGCGGACGGGCCATTCGTAGGGGACGTACGAGGTCAGTTTCGTCTTGTCGTCCCAGGAATAGGCCTCCGGTCCCGGGCCGCCGCCGCACATGTGCTCGAGGAGCGAGTGGCCGGCGTCGTCGGCGAGGCGGAGGAGGACGAGGGCGCCGGGGCGCAGCGACGACGCGTCGGACACCGTGATCGTCCATGAGCCCCGCCGCTCCGGAGCGACCGTCGCGAGCCGGCGCCACTCGTCGCGGTTGTTGCCGGTCCAGCCCTCGAAGGGCCAGGCCTTCGCCCTGATCGCGGTGACGAGAGAGGCCCAGCGGGCCCTGGGGGCGAGCCAGACCAGACCGCCCGCCCAGGACCAGCCCGACTTGTCGCCGCCGTAGCGGGAGCCGTACGCGCCGATCAGCTCGGTGAGGTTCTTCGTCGCGTACAGGGTCGTACGGCCGCTGCCGGCGCCCTTGAGGATCACGTTCGACCAGCCCAGGCGGATCACGTCGTCGATCCGGAACGTGCCGGGCGGGACGGTGACCGTGCCACCGCCGGCCCTGCCGGCAGCGGCGATGGCCCGGTTGATCGCGGGGGCGGAGTCCGTCGTGCCGTCCCTCACGGCGCCGAAGTCGCGTACGTCGGCTACCACGGGCCGGCGGGGGAGACGATCCGCCCCACCGTCGCAACCGGCGCGGCCGATGTACGGGATCTGCGGGTGGGTGAAGGGTGCGCGTGTGAACTCCCGCCAGAGGAGCGGCGATTCGGCTGACGAGGTACCCGAGTCGGCTGCCGTCGAGGGGCCGGCGCCGGCCGCCAGGACGACGGCGCTCCCCAGGACGGTTCGACGAGTCATGCTCATGACATTTTTGATGCCTGTGGTGGCGTTGTGCGCGTCTCTCATGACCGTTCGCCCTTCCCATGGACATTTCATGGATGTGAACGACGTTCAGATGTGCGTCGACGGGTGAGCATGCCACGAGGTTCTCGGGTGTGAAAGGGTCCGCGCACCACCTTGTCGGCACTACGCGCCGGGCAGCCCCCAGCGGGGCGCGTCCGCGTTCGGGCGGACGGGAGTGACCGTCAGGTCCGGCCGGTCGCCCCTGGCGGTGATCAGCGCCGAATCGCCCTTGCGGAGGCCGAGTTCCACCGTGCCGTCGCCGGCGTCGGAGTACCGCATGGGGCGGCCCCGGCCGTCCCGTACGTCGACCGGTCCAGTGATCCCGTGCCGTACCACGCAGGGGGCGCCCGCCTCGCTGACCAGCCGCACCCAGCGGGTACTGCCGCCCTGACGGCGTGCGCCGAGAAGGAAGGCGCCCTGGGTGCGGAAGTCGTGCACCTCCAGGTCCGCCCAGGCGGCGGGCAGCGCGGGAAACACCCTGATGACCCCGCCCCACGACTGGCAGACCATGTCGTGCAGTGACTGGGCCGCCGACAGGGGTGTCTCGATGACGGGCCCGGACTCCTGGTACATGGTGTTGGGCTGGATGAACCGGGTCATCAGCTCGCCGAGATACCGCAGCGCGTCCTCGCCCTTGCCGAGCAGGGCCGACATCGAGGCGGCGCCCGTGAAGGTGTATCCCTGGAGGGCGCCCTCGAAGCCCACCCAGTGCGCCAGGGACTTCTCGATCAAGGAGCGTTCTTCGGGGGTGCGCCCGGTCACCTCGTACAGCGGGTAGACCGCGAGCAGGTGGGAGTAGTGGCGGTGGGACTTCGCGAAGGGAATGTCCGCGCCGATCATGAAACCGTTCGCGTCCGTCGGATACGGCACCCGCCTGGCCAGCACCTCGCGCCAGCGGGGTGCCGACGCGTCGTCGATCCCGAGGAGTTCGACGGACTCGAGAAGGGTACGGCAGCCCCAGGTGAGCAGCATCAGGTCGTAGTTGCAGTCCCGGGAGTCGCCGCCGTACTCGGGGGAGAAGGTGGCGGGCAGATGGAGTCTGCCGTCCGGCCCGGTTTCGAGGAAGTGCAGATAGTAGCTGACCGCCTTGCGCAGCAGCGGGAACAGGACGTCCCGGAGGATCCGCTCGTCCATCGTGTGGCGGTAGCTGAGCCACACGTTGTGCAACGCCCAGGTCAGATTGCCGACTTCGGGGGTCGGCGGGTCCTGGCCGGGGATACCGACGCCGTACCCCATGAGGGCGCTGGCCGCGCCGTTGACGAGGTGGGGGTCGGTGGTGCGGGGGATGCCGAGGGAGTCGGCGCGGTACGGCGTCGGCACCTCCTTGGCCAGGTTGTCGCGGAACTCGCTCAACGCCCTAGTGATCGCGTCGAGTTCGAGGTGGTTGGAGCCGTGGATGAGCCAGTACTCCAACTGGGCGTTGAGGTTCCACCAGGTGTTGGGCCAGGGCGTGGGCTCGAGCCAGGGACCGCACGTCGCCATCACCGGGGCGTCGCGGCGGGCGGCGGAGGCGGTCTTGTAGAGCTGGATCCAGTAGAAGCGCTGGATACGGGCGTCGGGGAGGGACAGGAAGCTCCGCCGGTAGTAGGCGTGCCACCAGGCGCGGTGGGCCACCGCAAGGGCGGAGTAGGGCAGCGCGGCCGCGGCGCGGACCGACCGCAGGGCCCGGCCGAGGGCGGTGGTCCCCGGATACGAGTGGGCGACGTGCACATACAGGGTCCGCGTCCGGCCCCAGGTCCGCTCCCGCCACGCGGTGACGTGCTGCCCACCCGCCAGCAGCGGTTGCACGGCGGCGGTCACATCGCCGTGGGCGGAGACCTCGGCGGGCGGGTTGCCCGCGTAGCCGTCCGGCAGCGGCTTGAAGGCGGCCCGCGGACTGATGGCGTCCGCGGGGTGGAACACCCACCGGAAGTCCCGCTCGCCGTCACTCGGCGTCACATCCACGGCGAGGACCGAGCGGTCGTTGTGGACGAGGGCGCGCAGGGCCAGCGTGCCCTTCTCCGTGGTGAGCGTTCCGGTCAACTCGGCCTCGCGCAGGGACAGTCGCCAGTCGAGACCGGTGATCGCGCCCACCGGCTCCAGCGTGAAGTACCCGATGGGCAGCCGGGCCAGCCCGAAGAGAGAACCGAACTCGGGCCGGTGGTCCTGCACTTCGGAGTGCTGGACGTTGAAGCGCACGGCCGTCGACGCGGCGCCCGGCTCGGCGTACACCCCGGAGCCGAGAAACCCGTTGCCGAGGAACGGGCCTTCGGACCACGTCGTCGGCATCCGCTGCCAGACCAGGTCGGCGTCCTCGAGGACGGTGCGCCATGGATCGGCGGGAAGTGAGCCGGCCGAGGACCGGACATCCGCCGCCGCCGGCGTGGCCAGGCCCGACGTCAGGAGTGCGCCGCCCAGGGCGGATCCGGTGGCGAGGACGGCACGCCTGGACGGATCGGGCGCGGAGGGACAGGACACGTTGCCTCCAGGCGAGCTCGTTCGCGGCTGCTTGAGTCATCGGAGCTATCTAGCGATGCAAGATAGAGACGAGGAGAAGAGGCGTCAACGCATAGGGATAGATCCGATGTATCCAGGAGGTGTCAGGGGTCTCGGCCGCACCGGCCCCTGTGGCGAAGGCCCGGTCGCATGGCGCGACCGGGCCTTCGGTGCCGCATGTCTCTGTCAGGGGCGGGCGGCGCCGCTCGTGAACGGTTCGAAGGTGTGGCTGAATTGCCAGGTGTCCTGGGCGATGCCGGAGCACGAATCGGAGCCGCCGGTGCCCACACAGCCGCCGTTGTCGCGCTGGAGCGCCCAGAAGGAGAGTGTGTTGATCTTCTTGGCCGCGGCCCACTTCTCCACCTTGGCCGCGTCCTCGGTGGTGAAGGTCTCCTCGGGGCCGTAGTCGTCGATGCCGGGCATCTCGATGACGCCGACCATGTTCCACAGCCTGGCGGAGCTCTTCTTCGGGTAGAGCGCGGCCAGTTGGTCGTGCAGCCCCGCGGCGGCCGTCTCGGTGTCGGCGGCCATGTCGTGGGTGGCGCCGTCGTAGTAGTCGAACGTCATGAGGTTGACGACGTCGACCCGCGCGCCGTTGTCGACGGCGTTCCGCAGCAGGGCCAGACCGTTGTCCTCGAGACCGGTCGTCGAGGTGGGCAGGGTGTAGGAGAACTGCACACTGCGGCCGGTGTGGTCGGCCCAGTGCTGGACCTCGGCGATCGCCTTGTTCCGGCGGTCGATTCCCGCGGCGTTGTCGATGGAGTCACCCTCGACGTCGAGGTCGATCCGGGTGATGCCGTACGTCGTGACGAGGCTCTCGTACACCTTGGCGATGGCGTCGACATCGGTGCAACTGTCCGCCAGTTCGGTGCCGGTGGTGTCCGCGGTCCAGCCGCCGAAGGACGGGACGACGTTGCCACCGCGCGCCTGGATCGTGGCGATGTCGCGGCCGAAGGTGGTCCGGGAGATCGGCTGGTCGGCCTCGCCGTTCCAGTACGCGGTGCACGATCCCGCCGTGGCCGTCTGGAGGAAGGCCATGGTGAGGTACTTGTTGCCGGAGGCGGCGGCGAGCGCGGCCGGGCTGTCGCCGGTCCACGCTTCGAAGTAGGGCGCCGCCACGTGGGTCGGCATGGGCTTGCCGGTGACCGGGAGCGGGTGCGGCGCGGCGAGCGCGCTACCTCCGCCGAGGACGGCGAGCCCGGCGGACACGGCGGTGACGCTCAGGCAGGACAACAGCGTGGGAAGAGGACCAGGTCGTCTCACTGACGCTCCCATGAGAAAGGGGCAGGCGGGTACAGCGGAAAGACAGAACCGCGGAACGAACAGGGACAGTGTTTGGACTAGACCAGTTAACTGTCAAGGTTCTTTACAATCAGCTGACCGAGCTGGATACCGCCGCCGCGGCCGTGGCCGGGTCGCCGGGCGCGCGCGGCCGCCCGGGACGGGGAGGGAGCGGGTGTGGATCGCGGTTCCTCTACCGGTCCGCGTGCTGCGGGTCGAAGTCCGTTCCCCGGGAGATGCTTTCCCACGCGGTGAGCTCGGCCCGTACGGAGTCGAGGTGTCGGGTGAGGAAGTCGACCGCGTCGTTGCCCAGCGCGAGGCGGAGCGGGGTGTTCTCGGCGTCGAGAGCCAGCCGGATCGCCGCCGCGGCCTTGTCCGGGTCGCCGGGCTGGCTGCCGTCGCCGTTCTCGACCATCCGCCGCGTCGCGCCGACCGTCTCGGCGTAGGCGGGGTTCTCCTCGGAGAAGTAGGCCGCGCCTTTGCCGAACAGATTGGTGCGGAACGCCCCGGGTTCCACGATCAGCACTTTGATGCCGAACGGCGCCACCTCGTCGGCGAGTCCCTCTGAAAGCTGTTCCAGCGCCGCCTTGGTCGCGCTGTAGGCGGAGAACCCGGCGAAGGACAACTGCCCGCCGAAGCTGCTGATGTTGACGACCGATCCGCTGCCCCGTTCCCTCATGTGCGGCAGCAGTGCCCGGGTCAGCCGCGCCGGGCCGAACACGTGCAGCTCGAACAGGTCGCGCAGCGCGAGGTCCGTGGTCTCCTCGAACGCCCCCACCTGGGTGCGGCCGGCGTTGTTGACCAGTACGTCCACCCTGCCGTAGCGGGCCAGGACGTCGGCGGCCACCTCGTCGATCCGCTCGCCGTCGGTGACGTCCAGGCTGATCGCCTCCACACGGTCGGGGTGCGCGGCGACCAGGTCGTCCAGCGCCTCCGTCCGCCGGGCCGTGCCGATCACCGTGTCACCGGCGGCGACCGCGGCCTTCGCGATGGCCCGCCCGAAACCGCTGCCGGCACCGGTGACCAGCCACACCTTGGCGTTCTCGCCCATCTTCTTCCTCCGCGTCACGTGCCGACCGGGACGTCCGGCCGACGGGTCCATCCTTGGCCGGACACCGCGGCGTCGTCCAAGACCTGTTGTGATAGCCATGAGTTATGAACGTCCATGGGCGTGATCTGCGCTACTTCACCGCGGTCGCCGAGGAGTTGAGCTTCACCCGTGCCGCCGAGCGACTGTTCGTCTCCCAGCCGGCGCTGAGCAAACAGATACGGATGCTGGAAAGGCAGCTCGGTGCGGTCCTGTTCGAACGGGACCGGCAGAAGGTGCGGTTGACCTCGGTGGGAGAAGCCTTGTTGCCGCGCGCCCGCGAGGTGCTGGCCGCCTGGCAGGCCGCGGAGGGAGCGGTCGAGGAGGCGAAGGCCGCCGAACGGTGCACTCTGGTGATCGGCATGTCCACGAGCCCGGGCCGCGGTCTGCTGCCCGCCCTGCGGGCCCGCCTCGTCTCCCGGCATCCGGACGCGCGGACCGTCCTGCGCCAGGTCAACTGGGCGGATCCCAGCGCCGGGTTGGCCGACGGATCCACCGACGTCGCGTTCGTCTGGCTGCCGGTGCCGGACGAGGACCGTTACCGGTACGCGGTGGTGGCTCACGAACCGCGGCTGGTCGCGCTGCCCGATGGACACCCCTTGGCGGCACGGGCCGCGTCCGACCCCGAGGGGAAAGTGGACTTCGCCGACCTGCTGGAGGAGCCCTTCCTCGCCCTCCCTGAGGAAGCCGGCCCGCCGCGGGACTACTGGCTTGCCCTGGACGCCCGGCGCGGTCGCCGGCCGCGGATCGGCGGCGTGGTGGCCAGCGCGGAGGAGACCCACGAGGCGGTCGCGGGAGGCCAGGGTGTGGTGCTCCTGGCGTCCGGCAACGCCCCGCTGGTCGTCCGGGACGGGGTGATCGCGGTGCCGGTCCGGGGTGTTTCACCCTCCCGGCTGGCGGTGGCCGCGGGCCGGGAGGACGAACGGCCCCTGGTTCTCGCCTATCTTGCCGCTGCTCGCGAGGTCGGGGCCGCTGCTCGCGAGGTCGGGGCCGCTACTTGCTGAGGCGACCGCGGGGTGCACCAGGCGGAGGATCCGGCGGGTGAGTCCGGCCGCGGCACGCCGTGCGGCCCCGCGGCGGGCGGGTCGTCACGGGCGTGCGATGTCCGTGATGACCTGGTCGTAGCGGCGAACCTTCCCGGTGAAGGTCAGGTTCGGGTACGTCTGCCGCAGCCGGGCGAGGGCCGCGTCGACGAAGGCCCACATGTCGCCGGCGTCGGATTGCGCGTCGAAGATGGCGTGGGCCGCCCATTCCCCCTCGTCGTTGGTCACGAAGGCCTCGTACTTCTGCGCCTCGGTGGTGACGGCCATGGGCGTGTCGGCCTCCTGGTTCATGGTGTGCGGGGTGGCTTCCCCCTGGCCGCCCGCGGTGTCGGCTGCCTGGGCCGTTCCTGACGTGGTGGCGAGCGCTGCCGCGGCGGCTGTTCCGGCGGCGCCCAGTACGGTTCTCCGGGAAATCTCTGGCACGGTTCTCCCCCCTTGCAGGGCACCCTCCCGCTGAGGGGCCGCGACCGACCCTACAGTCAAGTACCCATATATCAACGGTAGTTGGCGTAGTTGTCGGCACCAGCGCCGGACGCCTACGGAAAACCGGGACCGCAGTTCAGGACGGCGGGGACCCGATCCCGGTGTCCGGCGGCGCGATCCTGGAGATCCGCGTCCAGGCGGCGTCGTACGACATGGAGAACCAGAAAGTGACCTACCCGGGCAAGGTCCTTCAAGGTGACCCGACTGGCCGACGAGCTCGTGGTGGACGTCGCCCACTCCTGGTAGTCCGTTTCGCAGGCTCCGCCGAGTTTTGATGCACGTTTTACGTGCAACCCGGAACCTCCGCCCGGACCGTCGTGGTCTGACAGGGAGTGGGCCCGTCAGGGCCGGAGCGAGAGAAGAGCGAGGCAGGCTGTGGGACGGCGCAAGGGCAGCATAGGAATCGCACTCGGCTCGGTCGTGATGCTGGTGGGCCTGAGCGCCTGCGGCGGGGGCGGCAGCGACAAGGCGAGCGGGAGTGACGCGAAGGCGTCGGGAAAGCAGAGCGCGAGTGCCTCGCCCACGCCCACGAAGCCCGCGGGCCCCCCGATGCTGCTGGAGACGATCACCCCGCAGACGGGAACCACGGTCGGCGTGGCCATGCCGATCTCGGTGATCTTCACGGACCCGGTGGCGGCGAAGGCACGGGCCACGGTCGAGAAGCACATGAAGGTCAGCGCCTCGCAGCCGGTGGTCGGCGCCTGGCACTGGATGGGTGACAAGCGCGCCGACTGGCGACCGAAGACGTACTGGCCCTCGGGTACGAAGGTGAAGATCGACGCCGACATGACGGGCGTGAGCAACGGCAACGGACGCTACGGTGTGCACGGTTACACGCACACCTTCACGATCGGCGACGACGTGCGTGCGGATGTCTCGGTGACCGGCCACACCATGAAGGTGACCCGGAACGGCGAGGCGGTGCGCACCCTGTCGATCAATGCCGGCAGCGCCCAGTATCCGACGTGGAACGGCACGATGGCCGTCATCGACAAGCAGGAGAAGGTCCACATGACCTCCTGCAGCGTCGGCATCAGCTGTGACAAGGGCAGCTCGGACTACTACGACCTGACGCTTCCCTGGGACGTCCACCTGACCCAGTCCGGGACCTACGTGCACTACTCCACCGGCGACCCCAACCCGGGCAGCGGCAGTGCCCGTGGCTCGCACGGCTGCGTCCACCTGTCCATGTCGGACGCCAAGTGGTTCTACGAGCAGGTCAAGCAGGGCGACCCCGTCACCATCACCGGCTCGCCCCGTGCCAAGGCCTCGGCCGACAACGGCTACGCCGCCTTCAATCTGGGATGGGACCAGTGGCTCGCAGGCAGCGCGTCGGGGCAGGAGACGACCGCGACCCTGTGACAGGCCGCTGCCGAGCCGCCGGTCCGGCACCGGGGGACCAGCGGGTACGCCCTGCCGGACCGGCGCTCCGGCAGGGCGGGGAACGTGTAGCAGTCCCACGGCCGGGTCCGCGTGCGCCCGCGGTACTCGGCCCGTCGTCGGACCGACCGGCGGTCGGCGCCCCGGGCCTGGGGGTTCGTCCCTCCGTGGCATGCCGTCACCGCTTTGCGCGGGTTACCTGAGCCGAGGGCCGCCTCGACGTCGTCCTGAAGACCGTACGCCGCCCGCCGGGCGCGGGCGGGTTCGTCGTGCTGCCCCCTCGGGTCCGCGCTGGAACGGCGCCTGCCCTGGATCGTGCGGGCCCGCCGCCACTGCCGCGATCGCGAACGACCGCGTCGGGTACGCGAATCGCAGATCGCCCGGGCCGCCGTCACCTTGATGACCCGCCGCCTCACGCCGCGGCCAAGCCGCCGTGCCCCACAGGCTCATGACGCCTGCCCAACTCACCAGTGCCACCCGCCTGCTCGGTGCCGATCCCGTTCGCCTTCTCGTCGCGACCTCGGCTCCGGCCGGCTCCGCCATGCCCGTCTTGACCGACCGTCACTCCAGGAGGCTAAAGTACTAGGCAACTAGATAAATGGAGGAGCTGGTGATTGAGTTCCACCTGAACGGCCGGTCCGGCCTGCCGCCGTACCAACAGCTGGTTCAGCAGGTGCGGCATGCGCTGCGCCTGGGCCTGCTGAACGAGGGGGACAGGCTGCCGACGGTCAAGGATGTGGCGAGGCAGATGGCGGTCAACCCCAACACGGTGCTCAAGGCGTACCGGGAGCTGGAGCACGACGGTCTGGTGGCCGCCCGTCCCGGCGTCGGGACGTTCGTGACCCGGACGCTGGCCGACGGCACGCTCGCCGCGCACGGACCGCTGCGCAAGGACCTGCAGCGCTGGCTGACCAAGGCTCGCCTGGCCGGGCTCGACGAGGAGAGCATCGAGGCGCTGTTCCTGAGCACGTTTCGTGACGCCGCCGGAAAGGACGTGGCATGAGCGCCGTCTTACGAGCCCAGGGTCTGGGCAAGAGGTACAAGCAGCGCTGGGCGCTGCAGAACTGCGACCTGGACGTGCCCGCAGGGCGGGTCGTCGGTCTCGTCGGCCCCAACGGCGCCGGCAAGTCCACCCTGCTCAACCTGGCCTCGGGGATGCTGACCCCGACCACGGGCACGATCGAGGTGTGCGGAGGCCTGCCCGCCACCGGCGCCGAGCAACTCGCCAAGGTCGGTTTCGTCGCGCAGGGCACGCCGGTCTACGCCGCGCTGAGCATCGCCGACCACCTCAGGCTGGGTGCCCGCCTCAACCCGGGCTGGGACGACGCACTGGCCCGGGACCGGATCCGGCGCCTCGGTCTGGATCCCGGGCAGCGGGCCGGCAAGCTGTCCGGCGGCCAGCGTGCACAGCTCGCCCTCACCCTGGGGATCGCCAAGCGGCCCGAGCTGCTCATCCTGGACGAGCCGGTCGCCGCGCTGGACCCGCTCGCCCGCCGGGAGTTCATGCAGGACCTGATGGAGGCCGTCGCCGAGCACGAGCTGAGCGTCGTGCTCTCCTCCCACCTGGTCTCCGACGTGGAGCGGGCCTGCGACTACGTCATCGTCCTCGTCGACTCCCGGGTGGAGGTGGCCGGTGACCTCGACGACCTGGTCGCCTGCCACCACCGGCTCACCGGACCGCGCCGGGACCCGGACACGCTCCCGGCCGGTCAGCACGTCGTCACCGCCAGCCACACCGACCGGCAGACCACCCTCCTGGTGCGCACCGACACCGCGGTCCACGATCCGTCCTGGACCGTGAGCCCGCTCGGTCTGGAGGACATCGTCCTGGCCTACATGGCCCGGCCCGCCGATGCGGTTCGTGACACCCGGCCCGCGCTGGAGGTACTCCGATGATCTGGCTGACCTGGCGCCAGTTCCGCACCCAGGCCGCCGTGGTCTCTGCCGCGGTGGCTGCCCTCGCCGTCACCCTCGCGGTCACCGGCCCGCAGTTGGCCGACCTCTACCGAGCCGTCGGCAGCGGCCTGTTGGACCAGCTCTCCGGTTCGGACCGGACCGTCTACTACACCGGGCTGGTCGCCGTGCTCGCCGTCCCGGCGGTCATCGGTATGTTCTGGGGCGCGCCGCTGGTCTCCCGTGAACTGGAGACCGGCACCCACTACCTCGCGTGGAACCAGGGCGTCACCCGCACGCGCTGGCTGGCGACCAAGCTGGGCCTCGGCGGGGCGGCCGCCATGACCGCTGCCGGACTGGCCTCACTCGCGGTGAGCTGGTGGAGCAGCCCCATCGACCGGGCCGTCAACGGCGGTGGCGCGACGGACACGTACTTCCCGCGGCTCGACCCCGTGGCCTTCGTCGCACGGGGTGTCGCCCCCGTGGCCCATGCCGCCTTCGCGTTCGTCCTGGGCGTCGCCCTCGGCCTGGTCATCCGCCGCACCCTGCCCGCGATGGCCACCACGCTCGCCGTCTACGCCGCGGTACAGATCGTGGTGCCGTTGTGGATCCGGCCCCATTTGGCCGCCACGGACCGGACCACCGTGCCGATCGAGCCCGACGGTGCCCCCATCAGCATCCAGGACGGCGCCAAGGGGATCGTCGTGCACCTCGACCAAATGCCCGGTGCCTGGGTCACCTCCCAGCAGACGCTGAACGCCGCAGGTCGGCCGGCCGCCCTGCCGTCGTCCTTCGCCGACTGCCTGAACGCCGAGCCGGGCGCGTCCCCCCTGCAGGAGTTCGAACGCTGCATCGCCGACCTCGGCGCCCAGGGCTACAAGCAGCAGGTGACATACCAGCCGGCCGGCAACTTCTGGGCCCTCCAATGGGCCGAGACCGGGCTCTACCTCGGCCTCGCCCTCGCTCTGACCGGGTTCTGCGCCTGGTGGATCCGCCGTCGCTGACCTGACCAACGCGCCGGCCCGGCGGCACCTGCCTACCCCACCGTAAAAAGAACAGCGGTTCTTCTTGTAGGGTAGTACCCACAAGCAGAACCGCTGTTCTTTTTGAGGGAGGACCGTGATGCCCCGGCTCACCGACGCGCGCAAGGAACTCCGGCGCGCCCAGATCACAGAGGCCGCCGTGCGCTGCTTCGGACGCAACGGTCTGGAGCGGACCTCGATCGCCGACATCACCGCCGAGTCCGGACTCTCGGCCGGCTCCATCTACGCCCACTACCGCAACAAGGCCGACCTGATCCAGGCAGCCGCCCGCGAGGTGCTCGCCGAGCGTGCCGCCGTCCTCGGCCGGTACGCCGCGAGCGACACCCCGCCCGGCCCCGACGAACTGCTCGCCCGCCTGATCGCCGCCATCGACCCCGCCGAGGCCCGGGTCGGCGTGCAGACCTGGGGCGAGGCGACCACCAACCCGGCCATCCGCGACATCGTCGTCGACATGACGGACCGGATGCGCGCGATGCTGCACGACTGCGTCACCGCGTGGCTGGTCAAGGTCGAACACCACGAACCGGCCGAGGCCCGGGAGCGGGCCGCCCCGGCGGCCCACCGGGTGATGGCGCTCTACCAGGCCGAACTGCTGTACACCGCCTTGCAGTCACCGCCCGAGGAGAATGACTCATGATCGCCCCGACCGCCACGTTCGCCGGCCGTACCGTTTTCCGGATCGGCTACGGCGCGTTGCAGCTCGAGCGCCTGCACGACCGCCGCGGCGAGGCCGTCGCGCTGCTGCGACGCGCGATCGGGCTGGGCGTCGACCATGTCGACACTGCCGAGTTCTACGGCTTCGGTTTCGCCAACGCCGTGATCCGCGAGGTGCTCCGCCCCGAGGACGGCGTCCTGGTCGTCACCAAGGTCGGCGCCGACCCCGACCCGGGCGGTCCCCTGCCGTTGCGTCTGGCCCAGCGTCCCGAACAGCTGCGCGCCAGCGTCGAGGACAACCTGCGCAGCCTTGGCACCGACCAGCTCCCCGTGGTCAACCTCCGCCGCCTCGATTCCGGCCCCGGCCTGCGTCCCGAGGGCGACCAGGTCGTCGACCTCGATGACCAGCTCGCCGTGATGACCGCCCTGCGTGACGAAGGCAAGATCGGTGCCATCGGCCTGAGCGGCGTCACCCTCGATGTGCTTCGCCGCGCCCTGCCGGCGGGCGTCGCCTGCGTGCAGAACGCCTACAGTCTCGCCTCCCGCGACGACGAGGACATGCTGCGGCTGTGCGCGGCCGAGGGCATCGCCTGGGTGCCGTTCTTCCCGCTCGGCGGCTCCTTCTCGGGCCTGCCCAAAGTCACCGAGGAGCCTGCCGTCCACTCGGCGGCCGAGTCCTTGGGCGTCACACCCTCCCAGGTCGGCCTCGCCTGGCTGCTGCACCACGCGCCGAACGTGCTGCTCATCCCCGGCACCGCCGACGCCGCCCACCTCGAGGCCAACATGTCGGTCGGTGAGATCGTCCTCGACGCCGCGACCCTCGCCGCCCTCGACGCCGTCGAGTCCCGCTCCAACGAGGTCCCCATCGGCTGACCACAGCCGACGAAACCCCTCTCCCGGCAACACGCCGGACACCCGCACGAGAACCCCGGCCGTGCCGGGGGCCTCCTTTTCACCGAGCTCTCAGGACGGATCATGAAAGCGATCATTTACCGCGACAACGGTGGCCCCGACGTTCTCCGGCTCGTCGACCGTGCCCTGCCCGCACCCGGCCCCGGCGAAGTACGCGTCCGAGTCGCCGTGTCCGGGGTCAACCCGACCGACTGGCAGGCCCGCTCCGGCCCCGCCCATCCCAAACACTTCCCCGAGGTCACCCCCCACCTCGACGGCGCCGGCACGATCGACGCCGTCGGTGAGGGGATCGACCGCGGCCGGATCGGCCAGCGGGTCTGGCTGTTCATGGCCGCCGCCGGGCGGCCCACCGGCACCGCCGCCGAGTTCACCGTCGTACCGGCCGGACAGGCCGTGCCGCTGCCCGACGACGCCGCTTTCGACGTCGGCGCCTCACTCGGCGTCCCCGCGCTCACCGCGCACCGCGCGCTCACCGTCGCCGAGGACACCCCGCGCCGTCTGCGGCCCGGGGCGCTCGACGGCAAGGTGGTGCTCGCGGCCGGCGGCGCAGGGGCGGTCGGGCACGCGGTGATCCAGCTCGCCCGATGGGCCGGTGCCACCGTGATCAGCACGGTCAGCAGCCCGGAGAAGGCCCGGCTGGCCACCGCCGCCGGGGCCGACCACGTGGTCAACTATCGCGAGGGCGACCCGGCCGCCGAGATCCGCAGGATCGCCCCGGACGGTGTCGACATCGTCGCCGAGGTGGCGCTCGGCGCCAACCTCGCACTCGACCTGAGCGTGCTGCGGTCACGCGGCACGATCGCGACCTACGCCAACGACGGTGGCAAGCCGGTCGAGCTGGACGTACTGCGGAACATGGTGCTGAACACACGCTTGCAGTTCCTGGTGCTCTACACGGCCGGACCGCAGGCGCGTGCCGCGGCAGTCGAGGACGTGGCCGCCGCGGTCCGTGACGGCGCGCTGCCGGTCGGCGAGGAACACGGTCTGCCGCTGGTCCGCTTTCCGCTGGAGCGCACCGCCGACGCGCACCGGGCGGTGGAGAGCGGCGCCGTCGGAAAGGTCCTGGTGGATGTCACCTCCTGACGCCCGCCCGGCCGCCGTGCGAACAATCGTGACTGCCGGCGACTCCTGTTCTCACGGCGTCGGACCTGTCTCCGGTCCTGTGGTGCGTGCGGCGCGGGCGTAGCGGGCGGCGAGGTCGGCGAACGCAGCGGCCAGTGGGGGCGGGCCGACGACTTCGATTTCGGTGTCGAAGCGGCCGATGGCGGCGGCGAGTCCGGTCCACGACCAGGAGCCGAGGGTGAGTCGGCAGCGGCGGGGGCCCAGTTCCTCCACGATGGCGTCCTGGGCGAAGGGGGCGACGTCGGCGGCCGGGAGGCGGAGGATGACTTCGCCTCGGCAGGGCCAGTCGGTGGTGGTGCCGTCGTTGCCGCGGAACCGGCCGGCGATGAAGGTGGAGACGTTGCCGCCGGGGAGATCGCGGGGGGCGAAGCGGGGGCCGGTGGGCGTGCGGGGCCGGATGCGGTCGACGCGGAAGGTGCGCCAGTCCTCGCGGTCGAGGTCCCAGGCCACGAGATACCAGCGGTCTCGCCAGGCGACCAGGTGGTGGGGTTGGACGCGGCGGGGGCGGTCGACCGGGGTGCTCGGGCCCGGGAGGTAGTCGAAGCGCAGTTCCTCGCGCGCGTGGATGACGCGGCTCAGGTCCACCAGGATCTGCGTGCCGACCTGAGGGGTGTCGCGAGCCGCGGGCAGTGGGACGGCGGTGATCCGCAGCAGGTCGATGCGGTGGCGGAGGCGGGGTGGCAGGACCTGGCGGATGGTGGCCAGGGCGCGGGTGGCGTCTTCGGCGATGGCGGCGCCGGTGGTGTCGGCTGCCGCGGTCTGTAGCGCGACGGCCAGGGCGACTGCCTGGCCGTCGTCGAACAGCATCGGCGGCATGTGGGTGCCCGCCTCCAGGCGGTAGCCGCCGGCCGGTCCTTTGACGGTCGTGATCAGGTAGCCCAGTTCGCGCAGGCGGCCGATGTCACGGCGCACGGTGCGCGAGGTGATGTCGAGACGTCCGGCGAGATCCTCGCCGGACCAGTCACGGTGCGTTTGGAGCAGCGAGAGCAGCGCGAGCAGCCGGGAGGATGTCTTCTGCATGAGCTCCATCTTCCCCGCAGTAGAGGACACATCCTGTCCTCTACCTCCGCCCTACGACGTGCCCTCGCAACTGCCGTGGAACCAGGGCCAGAACCGTTCTTCGTCTCCGTACGCGGCGACGATGCCGAGTATGTCGGATCGAAGGTGACCTCACGATCGTTCCGTCACATGGACGAGGTCCGTGCGGCCGGCGACCACGCCGTCGGCGGCGTGATGCAGGAGCGATGGACTCGAGGTGACGTCGACGACTGCGGGGAGTTCGGTTCGGATCCGTTCTCCCAGGGCCAGGCGGTCGAGCAGCGCACTGCGGGTGTCCTCGCCGGTGAGGTGGATGACGTGGGCGCCTTGCCGGACGAGTTCCCGTGCCTGCTGGACGAGTGTGTCGGCGGTGGCACCCCAGGCGTCGGGGCAGTTCACGTGGATGGTGGGGGTGGAGGAACCGGCTCCGCTGTGGAAGCGGTGGCGGTGGCGGTGATGTGGGGTGTCGAGGGGCCGGCTCAGGACCCAGTGCGTGAGCTGCGTGCCGGGTACCTCGCTCGGCGTGACTCCGGCGAAGTCCGCCAGGGCCTGGGTCACCAGCTGCGGGTCCGAGGTGAGCAGGTCGTCGAGCGACACGGCCCCGGCGCGGCTGAGGTAGGCCACGGCCATGCGGGCGGGGCTGAGGTGCCGGCGGATGTCGAACGACTCCCACCACAGCTGACTGCGCGTGGCACGTTCCTGCAGCCGTTCCACCTGCGGGCGCCGGGAGGCCTCGAACCGTTCCAGGCCGATGGAGACCGGCTCGTCCTCGAGGGGCGCCAGCGCGTCGGCGAGTGCGATGGCGCTCTCCATGGCGATCTTCGTGCCGGAGCCCAGTGACGGGTGGGCGGTGGCCGCGGCGTCACCGAGGAGGACGATCTTGTCGTGGTGCCAGCGGGCGCAGCGGACGGTGTTGAACCGTCCCCAGCGGGAGCGGTTGCCGGAGAAGGAGCCGCCGTCCAGCAGTTCGGAGAACGCCTTGGACAGGTACTTCAGTGCCTCGTCGTCCGATTCACCGTTGCTGGACCACTGCCGGTCGCCGAACCCGGCTCGGTCCAGGGTTTCGGCGGAGGCCTCGATCACGAAGGTCGAGCGCGTCTCGCCGTAGGGGTAGGCGTGGGCGACGAACAATCCGTCCTGGGTCGTCGCGGGCAGGAAGACGGTGCTGTCGAGACGGGCCACACCTCCGCACCAGATGTACCGGCCGCGGCCGGGGGTGACCTCGGCGCCGAACTCCTCCCGGAAGCGGTTGCGGGTGGCGCTGGAGACGCCGTCGGCGGCGATCACGAGGTCGGCGTCGTCGAGTAGGTCGACGACGTCGCGTTCCCTGCCGATCTCGACCTTTACGCCGGCGTCGAGCGCCCCGTTGAGCAACAGCCGCAGCATCCGCGTCCGGCTGATCGCACCGCTGTGGAACCGGCCGAGCCGCACATCGCCCTGCGGCAGCCGGAAGCCCCCGGAGGCGAAGGAGTGTGCGGCGCCGGTGATGTCGTCGTACATCTCCGGGTCGGCCTGCCGCAGTGCCCTGAGCAGTCCACCGGTGAGGCCGACCGCGAAGCCGAACGTCTCCTCGGGAGGGTTCCTCTCGTACAGGCGGACGTGCCAGTCCGGGCATCGGAGGGCCAGGAGCCGGGCCGCGAAGAGGCCTGCGGGTCCGCCGCCGAGTATGTGAACGCGCCGAGCAGTCATGTTTCAGGGATAGCCCCGCTCGACGTGTATGTCAATAATTCGCCACACTAGTCAGGCGCGGGGTCTCATGCCATCAGTGCCGCCGCGCCGGCGGCGAGCGTCAGCAGGCCGAGTACGGCAGGAACCGACGTGTTCTTCGCGGAGTCGCCGGCTCGGGCGTGGTAGACGGCCGCGCCCGCCATGAGCAGCGTCAGGCCGGCGGCTGCGGCGAACTGCAGTGGTCGCCGCCACGGCCCCACCAGCAGCCGACGGCGGCGGCGACCTCGAGCAGTCCGACCGTCAGGTGCAGTCGGTGCGAGACGTGCAGCGATTGCGCGCTCTCTTCGACCGCCTTCGTGCCCACCAGCTTCGCCACCCCGCTTCCGAGGGCGTCCGGATCAGTTGCCGCCCAGAGCGGGGGTCGGCGTGAACCGCACGGGCAGTTCCGTCAGCCCTCGCAGCCAGGGCGAGGGGCGCCAGCTCAGGGACTCTGCGGGGACGGCGAGGTCGATGTCGGGCAGTCGGTCCAGGACGACCCCGACGCCTGTCCGGGCGATCACCTCGGCAATCTCCTGGGCCGGGAACGGACAGCGGTGCTCACCGTGGCCGAAGGAGAAGTGGGCGTTGTTGCCGACGCTGAGGTCGTCGCCGACGGGACGCACCTGGGGGTCGGAGTTGGCGGCCTGGAGGCCGAGGATGAGCAGATCGCCGGCCCGGATGTTCTGCCCGCCGAGGTGGGTGTCCCGGGAGGCCCAGCGGCCGGCGAAGTTCGAGGTGGGTGTGTCCTCCCAGAGCACCTCGTTCATGGCCTCCGCGACGCTGTTGCGTCCGCCGAAGAGGGAGGCGGCGAAACGGGCGTCGGTGAGCATCAGCCGCAGCGAGTTGCCGATCCAGGCGGCGGTGGGCTGGTGCCCGGCCCCCAGCATCACGATCAGGTCCTGGGCGATCTCCTCGTCGGTGAAGCCGCGGGGGTCGGCCAGCATGCGGGAGACCACGTCGTCGGCGGGCGCGACCCGGCGGGCGGCGAGCAACTCGGTCATGGAGGCGGCGATATGGCGCTGGCCGGCGAGCGCGCCCTCCCGGCCGTCGACCACATCGTTCAGCGCGGCGACCAGGCTCGGACCCTCCTCGTCGGAGAAGCCGTACAGCCGTGCCAGCACACGTACGGGCAGCAGCATGGCGTACTGGCCGATGAGGTCGGCTGTTCCCTTGGCGCAGACCGCGTCGATCAGCTCGTCGGCGAACCGCTCGGCGTGGCGGCGGAGTTGAGTGGCGTCGCTCGCCTCCAGCGCATTGCTGATCATGGCGGCGCGTTCGCGGTGCCGCTCGCCGACCGTGTAGAGGATCGACGGCTGTCTGCGTCCGATCATCGGCAGCAGCGGCCAGTCACCGGGGATGGTGTCCCACTGGTTCCACAGTTCCGAGTCACGGCTGAACAGGACGGGGTCGCCCGTGACCTGGTGCAGTTCGCGGTAGCCGAGGACGAGCCAGCCCGGGACGTCGCCGTCCAGCAGGACGGGCGTGACGGCACCGTGCTCCGCGCGCATCTCCCGGTACAGCCGGGCGGGTTCGTTCTGGAAGCGCGGCCCGCTGAGCGGAACGGCGTCGGTGTTCACGCGAACTCCCGTGGTGACGTGACAGTGTGGGCCGTCTGCCCGGCGTACCGGCTCTGGACGTACTCCACGAGGGTGATGAGGACCTGCCTGCTGGACTCCCGGGAGCGGGCGTCGCAGTCGATCAGCGGCACCTGCGGGTCGAGGTCGAGGGCCTCGCGGACCTCCTCGTGGGAGTGGTGGGGGCCGCCGAAGTCGTTGCAGGCCACGACGAACGGCGTACCGTGGCGCTCCAGCCGGTCGATCGCGTACCAGGAGTCACCGATACGCCGGGTGTCGACCAGGACGACCGCGCCGAGAGTGCCGGAGAACAGCCGGTCCCACAGGAACCAGAAGCGTTCCTGGCCGGGCGCGCCGAACAGGTACAGCACGTTGCGCGCGTCGAGGGTGATCCGGCCGAAGTCGAAGGCCACGGTGGTCGCGGTCTTCCCGCGTATCTCGCTGATGTCGTCGACCGTCTCACCGGCACTCGTCATCGTCTCCTCGGTGTTGAGGGGACGGATCTCGCTGACCGAGCGGACCATGGTCGTCTTTCCGACACCGAAGCCGCCCACGACGACGATCTTCAGACCGTTGTCGGCGGAGGCACCCAGGGGGGTGCGTGCCTCAGAGGTTACGGAGTCCAACGAGCACCTGTTCCAGGATGTCGGGGTCGGGAAGGACCGAGCTGCGGGGATGGCGGGCACTGACCCGGCCCGCGGCAAGCAGGTCGGACAGCAGGATCTTGGTGATGCTCACGGGAAGTCCCAGTTCGGCGGCGAGTTCCACCACGGCGGTGGGTGCCTTCGCCAGTCCGAGGATCGCCGCGTGCTCGGACTGCATGCCGGGGGTTGCGTCGCTCTCGGCCACCACCAGCGTCACCAGGTCGAAGGGACTGTCGGGCCCGGACCGGCTGCGTCCCTGGGTGAGGGTGTACAGCCGGTCGGGGGCGTCGTCCCGGCCGGGCCGTTTCATGCCGTACGAGGCTGGGCCGTCAGATGCTCCCCAAGCTGTTCCACCAGCTCGCTCATGTTGTGCCCGACGAGGCCGGGTTCGGCCTCGTCGTCGGTGACCACGGCCAGGTGCGCGCCTTCTCCGGCCTCCACGATGAACAGCGTGCCGCCGTAGAACTCGGTCATCGAGGAGCGCACACCCCCGCTCCCGTCACCGAACTCGACCGAGGCGCCGTGCGACAGCGACTGGATGCCGGCGGCGATGGCGGCGAGCTGGTCGGCCTGGTCGACGGTCAGTTCCGGGGTACGGCACAGCCTCAGTCCGTCGCGGGAGAGCACGAGGGCGTGCCGGGCACCGGGGGTGCGTTCCAGGAGACCTTCAATGAGCCAAGAGAGCTTCTCGTCGGCGGTGGTCGTGCCGGTCATGAGGTGGGGTCGCCTTCCGGGTGCGAGGGAGCGGGGACCGTCTGTGTGCGGGGAGACGGCGTGGTGTGCGGGTCGTCGGTGTCGGCCGGCGCCGGGTGCCCGCCGGTGCGCTCCGCCGGGCCGGCCGTGCGGACCGCCTGGCGGAAGGCGCCGAAGCGGCTGGCGCGGGCGCGGATGTCCTCGGGCGGGGCCGTGGGACGCGGGGCGCCCTGTGCGGCCCGCGCGCTCTCGGCGGCGGCCAGCGTACGGCCGCGCCGCCGCTTGGGCAGGCCGCCTGCCGGCGGGGCGGCGTCGGCGTCTTCCTGGGCCCGTACCGCGGACGTGTCATGTGCGAGGGACGCGGGAGTGCCGTGCTCCGCGCTCGGGGCGCGGGTCGGGGCGATGTGCGGGCGGGGGTCCGCCGGAAGCCGTACCGGGGACGGCGCTGCGGTGAGGATGTCCTGGGGAATGAGAATGAGCACCCCGGTGCCGCCCCGGGCAGAGGGCCGGAAGGACACCTTCATACCGTGCTTGTGAGACAGACGTCCGACGACGGCCAAGCCGAGCCGGGTGCCGGTGAGTCCGCCGAATCCGGTCACGGCGCCGGACACGGCCTGTTCGGCGCGGTGCAGCTGAATGTCGCTCATGACGAGCCCGCTGTCCTCCACCGAGACGATGGCCCCGGCGGGCACTTCCTCGACGTAGACGTGCACTTCGGCGTTGGGGGGCGAGAAGTTGGCGGCGTTGTCGAGCAGTTCGGCGAGCGCGTGCATCACTCCCTCGGCCGCGTGTCCGGCCACCGCGACATCGCTGACGGAGTGCAGGCGGATGCGCTGGTAGCCGCTGATCCGGCCCATGGCACCGCGCAGGACCGACTCCATGGAGATGGGACGCGCCCAGCGGCGCCCCGAACGCGCGCCGCTGAGCACGGCGATGGAGTCCGCGAGGCGGCCGGCCTGCGCGGTGCGGTGGTCCAGGTGCAGCAGGTCGGCGAGGACGTCCTCCTCGCTGTGCCGCTCCTCCATCGCACGTAGATCGGCCAGAATGCCGGTGGCCAGGGCCTGCATGCGGGCCGCCGCGTTGGCGGTGGCGGCGACGGCGGTGTCACGCTCGTCGACCGCGCGGGCGAGTTGCTCGGAGAGGCTGCGTATCTCCGCCGAGAGCCGGGCCCGTTCGGCCTCTGCCTCCTTGGCGCGCACAGCGCGCTCCCGTGCGAAGTCCTCGGCAAGCCGGGCCCGTTCGTGGGCGGCGGTGTCGGTGTGCCGCTGGTGTTCGCGGCGCCATTGTCCGGCTTGGAGGTCCCGCTCCCGGCCGGCCCGCTCGGCTTCGGCTGTCATCGTCCGCAGCGCCAGCCGAGTGACTCGTGCGGATCGCCGGGCGTGCGCGGCAATTGTGACGGCCGCGCAGAGCAGGACCGCGGCGGTGGCACCGCCCCAGCCCAGGGTCGTCTGTGCTGAGGCAGGTGCGGAAGTGACTGCCCATAGGACGGCGAGCGCAGCAAGCGCAGCGGTCAGCAGTGGCAGAGGAAGCAGTGAACGAATGGTGGATCGGTCGTCAGAAGAGTCGCGCGCGGTCATCGCTCAGATCCTTGGGGAGCCGCACGAAACGCGGCTCTTGTGTCAGCCTGGAGGGCAAATTGTGCACAGAAGTCTGTAGTCATTGATCAACCGGGAGTCACTATACGAGAGTTTCGATCGCTATCAATAGGCTCCGATCGCCCCTTCCGAGCCTCATTCGCGGAGAGTGTGTGAACATGGCACGGAATGTTGCTTCTTGCGCGCTTCGTTCCCCGGGCTCGGAGATCACCGACCGCCCTGCGCCCCCTTGTCTCCGGCGGCGCGCCGCAGCAGTAGCGGGGTCAGTCGGTGGGGGACCAGTTCACGCATGGCCAGGGCCGTCGTGGTGCGCTCGATGGCGGGGATGGCGAGGATACGCCCGGCGATCCGGTACAGGTCCTCGGCGTCGGCGGCCACGACACGTACGAGCAGGTCGGTCTCGCCGCTGAGTCCGAAGACCTCCACGACCTCGTTGATCGCGCCCAGCTCCTCGGACACCTCCGCCAGCCTGTGCTGGTCCACCCGCGCGGTGACGAACGCGGTGAGCGGATACCCCAACGCCTTGGTGGTGATACGGCGTTCGAAGGAGCCGAGCGCATCGCCCTGCTCCATCCTCCCCAGCCGCGCCTGGACCGTGTTGCGGGACAGCCCCAGGCGTTCGGCCAGGGCGACGACCGTGGCGCGCGGGTCCGTTGTCAGGGCGAGCAGGATCCGGGCGTCGGTCATGTCGAGGGTCCGCTCGCTGTTCACGGTGTTCAATCCGAGACCTCTTCTCCCATGCGGTTTTGAGCAGAATGCTCAATCCTGAAAGGACAACTTGTGCAGCTCGGGATCCATTTGTCTACTGATCGAGCACAAAGTCAAAGCTTAGCGATGGGACTTACCATGAGGGCTCTCAGTGGAGTTCAGCGAGAGTGGTCCGGTGCTCCGGCCGTTCCCCGCCCGTCCGCCCCGTCGGCCGGCCGTGCGCTCAGGGTCGCCGGCGGCAGGATCGGCGAGGTCGTCTCCAGGGAGCAGCCCGAAGGGGGCCTGGGGCGGTCCGAACCCGGCGGATGGGTCCTGAGGGTCACCATCAGCGCCCCGCCCTCCGTCGCGCACCTGGAGAAGCAGCGGAAACTGCTCAACCCGCTGACGTCCTTCGACCCGGGGACCCGCACCTGGAGTGTCATGCTCGGCGCCGTCGATCCGGCCGCCCTGCTCGTGCTGCGGAGCTGCCTCACGGCCGCCCGTGACTACCGTGCCCGCGTGCAGATCGATCCGGTGCCGGCCCCCGACCGGTGGGACGGCCCTGTCCTCGCCCGGCCGTCCGACGACGGTGTCCCCATGGGCTCCGAGCTGCTCGAAAATGTGGGGAGCTGACCAGAGAGTCGCCGACAGCAGGCGGGGTGCGATCACGTCCGACCCGTGGCGCAGGTCGGGGCCCGTCTGCTTGCCTAACAGGCACACAATGCGCGGCCAACCGGCATGAGGCTCGGGAGCAGTCGGCCCTGGCTGTGTGCCCGCCGGCCTGCGCGCCGAGTGGCCGGGTGTCGCGCCCCACCGTCTGCGGGCCGCCCCTGGCCGGCACCCTCGAGCGTCACCCCGGGTTCGATCCTTTGCCGACAGGTGCCTCCTGTGCCTCGGCGCGGTGCGCCAGGCCGTCCACAATGAGGGTCAGGCCCGCCTCGAACGCCCACTCGTGATCGATCACCGGCATGTCGGCCGGTCGCTCCGTGCCGTTGCCGGTCCCGGTGTCCGCCTGCTCTTCCAGGACGCTGCCGACCGTGAAGCGGCCGGCGGCCAGCATCGCCATCTGCGCGTCCCGCTCGGGTACGCCGGAGGCGACGAGGAAGTCCATCTTGTGGCGGATCCGGTCGAGGTCGCTGGTGGGGGTGCTGCCGGCGTGGAGCCGTGCCCCGTCCCGGCGCATCAGCAGGGTCCGTCTGAAGCTGCGGGTGTTGTCCAGGAACCAGTCGCGCCAGTCGTCGTCGGGCGTCGGCAGCGGTGCCGTCGCATGGGGTGCCATCGCCGCCTCCGCCATGGCGGCGAGGAGGTCCTTCTTGGTGCGGAAATACCAGTAGAGCGACGGCTGCTCGACTCCCAGTCGTTTCGCCAGCCGCCTCGTACTGACGCTGTCCAGTCCGACCTCGTCGAGCAGTCCGAGCGCCTCGGTGATGACGGTCTCACGGTTCATCTTGGTCACGTTGACAATCTATCGCTGATAGATGACTCTGAAAAGGAATCATTCACCGATAGATTCTGGGGCGTGGACATGAAAACAAGTTCGCGAACGCGGTCCCTGCGGGTCCTCGTCGCCGGTGGCGGGGTCGCGGGTCAGGCTCTGGCCTTCTGGCTCGTTCGGGGCGGCCACCGGGTGACCGTCGTCGAACGCTTCCCGGCGCTTCGGGCCACCGGGGCACAGGTCGATCTCCGGGGGCAGGGCATCGAGGCCGTCGAGCGGATGGGTCTTCTCGACGCCGTCCGCGGCAGGCTCGTGGACGAGGCGGGCGTCGCGTTCGTCGACGGCCGCGGCAAGGCCAGAGCGACGATCATGGCCAATACCTCCGGCCAGGGCCGCCAGACCCTCACGTCCGAGTACGAGATCATGCGCGGTGACCTGGTGCGCATCCTGAACGACGCGACGAAGGACGACACCGAATACGTCTACGGCAAGAGCGTGGACGGCTTCGAGCAGGACGCAAACAGGGTCGTCGCGCACTTCTCCGACGGCTCCTCCGGCGAATTCGACCTACTGGTCGGCGCGGACGGGCAGGGATCGCGCATCCGGCGGGCGATCCTCCCGGAGGGCTTCGACCCGTACTGGCGCGTCGGTATCCACATGGCCTACTGGTTCGTCCCACGCATCGCGTCCGACAGCAACATCCGGGACACCTACATGGTCCCGGGCGGCCGTCAGATCATGCGCCGCAGCCACAACCCGACCGAGACCCAGGCGTACTTCGTGATGCGGGAGGAGTCCGAGGAGGCCTCGGCGATCCACCGCGCACCCGTCGAGCGCCAGCAGGAGTTCTGGGCCGGCAGGTTCCGCGACGCCGGATGGCAGACCGAACGCTTCATCGAGGGCATGAGGACGAGCCCGTTCTTCTACTCCCAGGAGGTCGTCCAGGTGCGCACCGGAACCTGGTCCAGGGGCCGCGTGGTTCTGGCCGGCGACGCCGCGCACTGCGCCTCCCCCTACAGCGGCATGGGCATCTCCGGCGGCCTGGTCGGCGCCCACGTCCTGGCCGGTGAAATCAACCGGCACCCGGATGACCTGCCGACCGCACTGGCGAACTACGACAGCGTGCTGCGCCCCTTCGTCAACGAGATCCAGGCCGAAGTGAACCCGCGCCTCCTTCGCCTGGGCATGCCGATGACCCGGCGCGCGATCGAAGCCTTCCAGGCCACCACCGCTCTCGCCTGCTTCCTCCACATCCCCGACCTCGCCGCGCGCCTTTCGAAGGAGGACCGCGGCGGCAACTGGCAGCTCCCCGACGACCCGGCGCCGATCAGCACCGTCCCCGAAGCGGCCGGGGCGGGAACCGGCAGGCCGTCATGACCAGGGCTCGGGCACAGGCCGTTCGCCACGGACACCGGCCGACTCGTCTCCGTGGCCGAAGCGTGGTCCGCGATCGAGCACGGTAACTGGAGAGCGCACTCCGCATGTGAGTGCGGCAAGCACTCCCGAGTCCAGGCTGTCGCCGGAGTGCGTTCCGTGCACCCCGCTGCGGTCTGCGCCGGCCATGTCCGTCGCGCGGTCTACGTGGCGGCAACCAGGATGGGTGCGCGGCAGCGGACCGCTGGACGACGGAGGGCGCGCCGTTCGGGACGCTGACGCCCGCGGCGTCAGGCGTCGAGGATCCGCTCCAGATAGTCGAGGTCCTGCCGGAGCAGGGCCAGCGCGGCCTTCGGCCCGGAGATCTCCGGAGTCCGGTCGTCCGGCTGGATCACCATGGCCACTGCCAGGTCGGACACCTGCTCGGCGACTTCCGCGTCCGTGTGGTGGGTGTCGCCCGGGTGATGCCACCAGGCCACCCAGTTGCACATCCCCGCCACGGCGAGCGCGGTCGACCGGGCGTCCACGGGCCGGAACTGGCCCTTCAGGACGCCCTCCTCCATCACGTGCATGAGGCCCGTCAGGGCGGCGCGCATGCCGGTGGTGTGTGCCTTCGCGGCGGCCGGCGGCAGGTCGGCCTCGGACCGGAGCAGCAGCTGGAACCGGCTGGGCTGGGTGGCCCGCTGGAACGCGATCAGGTGGGCGATGCGGCGCAGCTTCGTGGCCGGATCGAGGGAGTCGTCCTTGGCGAGTGCCTCGATCTCCGCGGCGGGACCCTCGGTCATCTGGGCCACGAGCTTGGCGAGGAGATCTTCCTTGCTCTTCACGTAGTAGTAGAGGGCGGGCCGGGTGACCCCCATGGCCTCGGCGATGTCCCGCAGGTTCGTACCGGCGAAGCCTCGCTCCGCGAAGAGACGGGACGCCTGCTCGAAGATCTCGCTCTCGACCAGTTCCCGCCGCGCCGTCGGACGCGTCGAGTTGTCCGCCGCCTGTTTCGGGGAGCGACGTCCCGCGGCGCTCTTGGACCGTCCCCGGCCCCGGCTTTCCGGCGTGGCACCCTCTGCGGCATTCCCCGAGCGTTCCGTCATGGTCCCGATATTAGCGACCGCCGACGGTGTCACGGTGTGGGGCGGGCGGTGCGGTACGGGCACGACCAGGCCGACGACCGGTGCCAGGTACAGCTTCCCCTCGCCCGTCTCCGTCTCGGTCACGGCCCACCACGCGAAGTCGGGCTCCTGTCCTTTGACCAATGACGCAGGCGTCAACCCTCTGAGAGTGTCGAGCCGCTCTCGGCGTTCGTCCGTGCGGTTTCAGGCGGCCCGCTCACCGGGGAGTCAGCGGGCGTATTCGTGGAACCCGCGCCCGGTCTTCCTGCCCAGCAGCCCGGCCTCCACCAGTCGCAGGAGCAGCGGAGGCGGGGCGTACAGCGGCTCCTTGAACTCCTCGTACATCGACTCGGCGATGGCCTTGGTGGTGTCCAGGCCGATCAGGTCGGTCAGGGCCAGCGGGCCCATGGGGTGGGCGCAGCCGAGGACCATGCCGTTGTCGATGTCCCCGGCCGTGGCCACCCCGGCCTCCAGCATCCGGATGGCGGACAGCAGGTAGGGGATCAGCAGGGCGTTCACCACGAAGCCGGCGCGGTCGGGGGAGTGCACCACGGTCTTGCCCAGTTGTCCGGAGGCGAACGCCTCGGCGCGTGCCTGTGTCTCCTCACCGGTCAGCTGGGACGGGATCACCTCGACCAGCTTCAGCACCGGTACGGGGTTGAAGAAATGGACGCCGATCACCTGGGCGGGCCGCTCCGTCGCCATGGCCAGCTTCATGATGGGGATGGACGACGTGTTGGACGCCAGGATCGCGTCCGAGGCCCTCACCGTCTTGTCCAGCGTGGCGAAGACGTCCGTCTTGATCCGTTCGTCCTCGGCGACGGCCTCGATCACGATCTCCTGGTCGGCGAGGTCGCCGATGTCCGTCGAGAACGCCATACGCGCCAGCGCCGCGTCCCGGTCGGTCTCGGTCAGTCTGCCGGACCGCAGTGCCCGGTCCAGGGAGGCGGTGATCCGCTGCCGACCCGCGTGCAGTGCGTCGGCGTTCGCCTCGGTGACCAGGACGTCGAGCCCGGACCGTGCGCAGACCTCGGCGATGCCCGAGCCCATCAGGCCCGCCCCGACGACCCCGACCCTCTTGATGTCGTTCACGGCTGTTCCCCCGCTCAGATGTTGCGGCGGTACTGGCCGCCGACCTCGAAGAAGGCCTGGGTGATCTGGCCCAGCGTGCAGACCTTCGCGGCGTCCATGAGGACCGCGAACATGTTCTCGCCGGTCGAGGCGGCCGCCTGGAGCCGCTTGAGGGCGAGTTCGGCGTCCTCCCGGTGCGCCTCGGCGTACCCGCGGGAGCGCTCGACCTGTGAGCGCTTCTCGTCCTCGGTGGCACGGGCGAGTTCGATCGTCACCGGCTCGGCCCCGGCGTCCTGGGGCAGGAAGGTGTTGACGCCGATGAGCGGCAGCGAGCCGTCGTGCTTGCGCTGCTCGTAGAGCATCGACTCGTCCTGGATGCGGCCGCGTTGGTAGCCCGTCTCCATCGCGCCCAGCACCCCGCCGCGCTCCGTGATGCGGTCGAACTCCGCGAGAACGGCCTCTTCGACCAGGTCCGTGAGCTCGTCGATGACGAACGAACCCTGCAAGGGGTTCTCGTTCTGGGACAGCCCCCACTCCTTGCTGATGATCAACTGGATCGCCATGGCGCGCCGGACCGAGGACTCGGTGGGCGTCGTGACCGCCTCGTCGTAGGCGTTGGTGTGCAGGGAGTTGGCGTTGTCGTACAGCGCGCACAGCGCCTGCAGGGTCGTACGGATGTCGTTGAAGTCCATCTCCTGGGCGTGCAGAGAACGCCCGGAGGTCTGGACGTGGTACTTGAGCTTCTGCGACCGCTCGTCCGCGCCGTAGCGGTCCCGCATGGCGATCGACCAGATGCGGCGTGCCACCCGGCCCATGACCGAGTACTCGGCGTCCATGCCGTTGGAGAAGAAGAACGACAGGTTCGGGGCGAAGTCGTCGATGCGCATGCCGCGTGCCAGGTACGACTCCACGTAGGTGAACCCGTTGGCCAGGGTGAACGCGAGCTGGCTGATGGGGTTCGCGCCGGCCTCGGCGATGTGGTAGCCGGAGATCGACACCGAGTAGAAGTTGCGGACCTGGTGTTCGATGAACCACTCCTGGATGTCCGCCATCATGCGCAGGCTGAACTCCGTGGAGAAGATGCAGGTGTTCTGGCCCTGGTCCTCCTTGAGGATGTCGGCCTGCACCGTGCCGCGCACGTTCGCCAGCGCCCAGCCCGTCAGCTCGGCGCGTTCGGCTTCGTCCGGCTGCCGTCCGTGTTCCGCCGTGAACTTCTCGACGTTCTGTTCGATCACCGTGTTCAGGAAGAACGCGAGGATCGTCGGCGCGGGACCGTTGATGGTCATCGACACCGACGTGCTCGGCGCCGTCAGATCGAAGCCGTCGTACAGCGCCTTCATGTCGTCGAGCGTCGCGATCGACACCCCGGAGGTGCCGACCTTGCCGTAGATGTCCGGCGGGGTGTCCGGGTCGCGTCCGTACAGGGTGACGGAGTCGAACGCGGTCGAGAGGCGGGTGGCCGGCTGGCCTCCGGACAGGTACTTGAACCGGCGGTTCGTCCGGAAGGCGTCGCCCTCACCGGCGAACATGCGGGTCGGGTCCTCGCCCTCCCGCTTGAACGGGAACACGCCGGCGGTGAAGGGGAATCGGCCGGGCAGGTTCTCCTTGCGCAGGAAACGCAGCAGAGCGCCGGGCTCGTCGTGGTGCGGCAGTGCCACCCGGGGGACCTTGTTGCCGGAGAGTGTCTCGCGGGTCAGCGGCGTGCGGATCTCCCGGTCGCGCACGGTGAAGACCAGCTCGTCGCCGGAGTACCGCTCGACGGTCGCCGGCCAGTCGGCGAGCTGCTGCTCGCTGTCGCGGTCGACAGCACGCTGAGCTTCGGCCTCCAGCCGCTCGATGTCCGTGATCGAAGCGCCCGCCGCCTGGAGCTCCCGCCGCACGGCGGACAGGCGGGTGTGCCTGCGCACGGCCTCGACCTGGGACTCGGTCCTGGTGTGGTAGCCGCGAACCGTCTCGGTGATCTCCGACAGATAGCGCGACCGTGACGCCGGCACGATCGTGTGCGCCGATGCCGACGTCTTGCCGGCCGGGACGGGCAGCAGCGGGGCGTCCGCCGTGAGGCCGTGCTCGGACAGGCGCTTCACCAGATGGTGGTACAGCGCGGTCACACCCTCGTCGTTGAAGGTGGCCGCACTCGTCCCGAAGACCGGCATCTCCTCCCAGGAGACGCCGAACGCCTCCCGGTTGCGCACCAGTTGGCGGGCCACGTCCCGCCGCGCGTCCTCGGCGCCGCGCCGCTCGAACTTGTTGATCGCCACGGCGTCGGCCATGTCGAGCATGTCGATCTTCTCGAGCTGCGAGGCCGCGCCGAACTCCGGCGTCATCACGTACAGCGACAGATCCACGAAGGGCACGATCGCCCCGTCACCCTGCCCGATACCGGGTGTCTCCACGATCACCAGGTCGGCTCCCGCCGCCTTGCACGCCGCTATCGCGTCGGCCAGGCCGTCCGGAACCTCCGCGCCGGCCCGGCGAGTTGCCATCGACCGGAAGAAGACCCGGTCACCGTCGAGGGAGTTCATCCGGATCCGGTCGCCCAGCAGAGCGCCACCGCCGCGGCGCCGGGTGGGGTCGATGGCGAGCACGGCGATCCGCAGCTTGTCCTGCTGGTCCAGCCTGAACCGCCGTACCAGCTCGTCGGTCAGTGATGACTTGCCCGATCCGCCGGTGCCGGTGATGCCCAGCACGGGGACCGGCCGGGAGGCTGCCTCGGCGTTGACTGCGACCCGCATCGCCTGCGGTGTCTTCCCCGCCTCGATCACCGTGATCGCCCTGGCCAGGGCGTCCGTGCTGCCCGTGAAGAGCGTTTCCAGCGACACCGAGTCCGGATCGGCCAACGAGGTGTCGCACCGCTCGATCATCGAGTTGATCATCGAGGTCAGCCCCATGCGCTGCCCGTCGGCCGGTGAGAAGATCTGTGCCACACCGCGGGAGTGCAGCAGTTCGATCTCCTCCGGGACGATGACGCCGCCCCCGCCGCCGAACACCTTGATGTGCGAAGCGCCGCGCTCGGCGAGGAGTTCGACGAGATAGGTGAAGTACTCGACGTGCCCGCCCTGGTAGGCACTGATCGCGATCCCTTGGACGTCCTCCTGGACGGCCGCGTCGGCGACTTCCTGCACCGACCGGTTGTGGCCCAGGTGAATCACCTCGGCGCCCTGGGACTGCAGGATGCGCCGCATGATGTTGATCGCGGCGTCATGACCGTCGAACAGACTGGCCGCGGTGACGAAACGGACCGGGTTGACCGGCTTGTGCAGCTCGCTGGTCATCGGGTTTCCCCCTCCGGTACGCGGATCACGAGCGCATCGCCCTGGCCGCCGCCTCCGCACAGCGCGGCGGCTCCGGTTCCGCCGCCCCGGCGCCGCAGCTCCAGGGCGAGGGACAGCACCAGGCGGGCACCGCTCATGCCCACCGGGTGGCCCAGGGAAATGGCGCCGCCATTGACGTTGACCCGGTCGGCGGACACCCCGAGGCTGCGCATCGAGGCGAGAGCGACCCCGGCGAACGCCTCGTTGATCTCGATCAGGTCCAGATCCGCGAGGGATACCGCGCCGTCACGGCGCAGGGCGTCCTCGATCGCGTTCGCCGGTTGGTGCAGCAGGGACGGGTCCGGTCCCGCGACCGTCCCGTAGCCCCCGATCTCGGCGAGCCACGGCAGCCCGTCCCGCTCGGCCCGTTCCCTGCTCATCACGACGACGGCACAGGCTCCGTCGGACAGCTGCGAGGCCGATCCGGCGGTGATCGTGCCGTCCTTGGAGAACGCCGGCCGCAGCCGGGCGAGTTGGTCGAGCGATGCGTCGGGGCGAATGCCCTCGTCGTGCTCCACGACGAACTCGCCGCCCTTGTGGGTGACCGCGACCGGGACGATCTCCTCGGCCAGGAAACCGGCCTTCTGCGCCTGTGCCGCCCGCGCGTGCGACTCCGCCGCGAACTCGTCCTGCTCGGCGCGCGAGATCCCGAGACCCGCCTGGTACCGCTCGGTCGCGGCACCCATGGGAACCCCGTCGAAGCCGCAGGTGAGCGCGTCCACGTCCAAGGCGTCCTGGAACGGCGCACCGCCGTACTTGAAGCCCCGCCGGGCACCGGCCACCAGATGCGGGGCACCGGTCATCGACTCCATACCGCCGGCCACCACGACCTCGTGCCGGCCCAGCGCGACGAGCTGGGCCGCCTGCGCGACGGCGGCGAGCCCGGACAGACACAGTTTGTTCACCGTCATCGCGGGCACCGACATCGGGACACCGCCGCGTACGGCGGCCAGCCGGGCCGGATTCGGGCCGACGCCCGCCTGGACCACGTTGCCCATGATGACGGCGTCGACGTCCGCCCCGGTCAGCCGCGCACGACCGAGCGCCTCCCGGATCGCGAGCGCACCGAGCTCGGGCGCGCCGAACTCGGCCAACGCCCCGAGCAGACGGCCGATCGGCGTGCGGGCCCCGGCGACGAGTACGGCCTGTTGCATCTGATCCTCGTTCCTCACGGCAGGTTGCGGCGGACACGCAAGAGCGCTGAACCCGGTCGGCGGGTTCCTCCACCTGTGTGCTCTCTGTTCGCTGTTCGGTTCTGGGGCAGCGCGTCAGGCGGGGCTCGTCAGCGGCCTTCCGCCCGCCTTGAGCACGCCGCTGGGCAGCGGCCGGCCGACGGCCTCCTGGGCGAACCGCGCCGCTTCGACGAGGACGTCGAGGTCGGCGCCCGTGGCCACACCCATGTCCTCGCAGAGGTAGACGAGTTCCTCGGTCGGCACATTGCCGCTGGCCCCCGGCGCGAACGGGCAGCCGCCCAGCCCGCCGACGGACGCGTCGATGTCGACGACGCCGATCTGCATCGCCGCCAGGATTCCCGCGAGTCCGGCGCCACGGGTGTTGTGCATGTGCAGGCCGACCGGGATGCCGGGGGCGATCTCCCTTACGTCCTCGATGAGTTGAACGACACGGCGCGGTGTGGCTGTCCCGATCGTGTCGGCCAGGCACAGCGTGTCGGCCCCCTGGGACACCGACTCACGCGCGATGTGCAGGACGCGGTCGGCCGGGGTCGGGCCGTCGAAGGGGCAGTCCCAGGCGGTGGCGACGATGACCTCGCAGGTGCCGCCCGCCTGGTGCACCAGGTCGGCGATCCGGGCGACTCCGGCGAGCGCCTCGGCGGTCTTGCGCTTGACGTTGGCGAGGCTGTGGCCGTCCGCGGCGGACACCACGTACTCGAGGTTGCGGACCCCGGCGTCCAGGGCGCGTTGCGCTCCGCCTTCACTCGCCACCAGCGCGGACCAATGGACGTCCGGCCACTGGTGCAGAGCGGCCGCGACCTCGCGGGCGTCCGCCATCGCGGGTACGGCACGAGGGGAGACGAAGGCGGTGGCCTCGATGCGCTTCAGTCCGCTGCTCACGAGCAGTTCCAGCAACCGGAGTTTCCGGGCCGTGGGAATCGGGCGCTCGATCTGCAGACCGTCGCGCGGGCCCACTTCCCGGAGGTTGACGGCGGTCGGCAGGGGCAGCGTGGTCGTCACGGGGGTTCCTTCGTTCCGGCTGTTCATACGACACCTTCACGGCGCAGCTCGGCGATCTCGTCCGGCCCGAGGGAGAGGAGCTGCCCGTAGACCTCTTCGTTGTGCCACCCCGGCTCCGGCGGGCCGGCCCAGCGCACGGAGCCGGGCGTGCCGGTGAGCCGCGGTACGACGCCGGGGCCGAGGACGTCCTCACCGAGGCGTTCGTCGTGATGGGGAACGAGCATGTCCCGGGCCCGGAACTGGGGGTCGGCGACGATGTCGGCGGCCGTGTACACCGGCCCCGCGACGACGTCCGCCTCCTCCAGGAGGGACAGGACCTCGTCGGCCGTCCTCTCGGTCACCCAGTCCGCGACGATCGACTCGATCAGGTCCTGGTGCTCCCCACGGGCCACGTGGGTGGCGAAGCGCGGGTCGTCGGCGAGCTCGGGGCGTTCCATCGCGGCGCACAGCCGCCGGAAGACCGTGTCCTGGTTGGCCGCCACGATCACCCACTTCTCGTCCTTGGAACGGAAGAGGTTCGAAGGGGCGATGCCGTCCAGCCGCGTTCCGGAGGGCTGCCGGACCTTGCCGAGCCGGTCGTACTCGGGGATCACCGATTCCAGCAGGGCCAGGGACGACTCGGTCAGGGCCACGTCGACCACCTGGCCGTGCCCTGTCCGCTGCCGGTGGAGCAGGGCTGCGAGCACGCCCTGCACGGCGAACATCCCGGCGAGCGAGTCCCCGAGGGACACCGCCATCCTGGGCGGAGCCTGTCCGGGGAACCCGTTGATCGACCGTAGCCCGCCCATGGCCTCGGCCACCGAGGCGTATCCGGGCCGGTGACGGTAGGGGCCGGTCTGTCCGAACCCCGACACCCGGGCCAGGACGAGGCCGCGGTTGGCCGCGCTCAGCCGGTCGTATCCGAGGTTCCACTTCTCCAGCGTGCCCGGACGGAAGTTCTCGATCACGACGTCGGCCTGGCGTACGAGGTCGAGGAACAGGCCCTGTCCGCGTTCGGAGCGAAGGTCGAGGGTGACGCAGCGCTTGTTGCGTGCGTGGACGGTCCACCACAGCCGGTGCCCGCGGTAGGAGTGCTGCCCCCAGTCGCGGAGGGGATCAGGCCGTCCGGGTGCCTCGATCTTGATGACGTCGGCGCCGTGGTCCGCCAGCAGTCTTCCGGCGAAGGGGCCCGCGACGATGGAGCCGATCTCCAGTACCCGCACGCCCGTCAGCGCACCGCCGACAGACTCGCTAGGGGAAGCCTCCGCGTCCTCTTCGGCCCGCACCGGCATGACACTCCTTCGGTGGTGCTCCGCCCGGGCACCGGAGGCGAAGGGGGGAGACCCGCAGGGCAGCTGGAGAGTCAGGGGCCCGCTGCCCTGCGGGAAATTGCGGTTGTGGCTGTCAGGCCTGATGGAGTGCGGCGATGGCCGCAGCTGCCACCGTGGTGTCGGAGCGGCGTCATGGTCGGCGCGTCGCACCGGCATGTTTCATGGATACCGCTGCTTGACTCATATGTCAAGAATTTTTCCATCGAGTCAAGTGTGCCCAGCGGGGGACCGCGGATCCATGGGCAAGCCGCCCTCTCCTGCCCCTCCCGTGCCGTTCGTACGGTTGCAGCGGCGGGGCGGTGTGCGGCCCGCAACCCGAAGGAGAGCGCCCCATGAAGCCGACCGGCAACACGATCCTGATCACCGGCGGTACCTCGGCATCGGGCTCGGCCTCGCCCTGCGGCTGCACGAGGCGGCCAACAGGGTGATCGTCGCCGGGCGGCGCAGGGAGCTGCTCGACGAGATCACGGCCGAGCACCCGGGCATCGACGCGCCGAACTCCCGGTCGCCGAGGACCACGTCACGGTCAACCAAGGCCGCGCTGCACTCCTTCTCCGAGAGCCTGCGCATGCAGCTCGCCGACAGCGCCGTCCAGGTGGTCGAGGTGGCCCCGCCCGGTGTGCGCACGACCCTGCTGGGCCAACAGGACCGCGAGGCGTCCATGCCGCTGGAGGACTTCCTTGCCGAGACCCTCGACTGGGTGCAGGCCTCCGAGCCCTGCAACGCCAACGGCATCGTCCCGTCTCGGGACGGCCGAGGGGTGATCGTCGTCCACGCCACCCTCGGCAAGCTGTACCACGTGGATCTCGACACCGGTCATGCCACCGAGATCGCGCTGAAGGGTGCGGACGACGTCATCTGGGGCGGCGGCATTCTCCTGGCCGGGCACAGGCTGTACGTCGTCCAGAACTTCCTGAACCGGGTCTCCGTGTTCGACATCGATGCGCGGGCGCGCACGGCAGTCCTGCGCGACACCATCACCGATCCCCGCTTCGAGGTTCCCTCGGCCGTCGCCCACTTCGGCGACCGTCTCTACCTGGTCGACGGACGCTTCGACATCACCCCGACGCTCGATACGCCGTACGACGCCGTCGCGGTCGAGCTCCGGTGACCTGTGGCCGTCCGGCCCGGCGCCGCCCGGCGAGGGTCCGGACAGGCCCGGCCGATCTCGTCGAACCGGTGGACGCGAACGGATCGAGAACAGCCGGTCGGGGTGTGTTGCAGCCGCCGACAGAGTTATTGACTACAGTGTCAAACTTTCGCTACCTTCGTCGAGCTGCCGGGAGGGGGTCGGATCCTCTGCTGGTGGAGAGGGAGGGGCCCGACCGAAGCCGCGAATCACACCCGCCCGGACCGAGCGCGACAGCGATCCCTCCCACCTCTTTTCTTCGAGCCGGAAAACTGTTCCGTCGCGCCCGTTTCCTGCGTCCACATCGCCACCCTCGAATGAGGAGCCCCGCATGGCCGAGCCGCAAAGCCCGAAAGATGTCGCCAAAAAGTTCTACGAAAGCTACAACGAGCAGGATATTGACGCCAGCTTCGAACGCTACGTCGCCGAGGAAGCGAAGAACCATGCAATGGGAGGTCGCTACGACCGCAAAGCATGGATCGAGATGGACGGCTCCCTGTTCCAGGCCTTCGCGGACTTCTCGATGACGATCCTCGACCAGATCGCCGAAGGCGACAAGGTGGCGACGCGCTGGATGATCAAAGGCACCCAGCGGTCGGAATTCTTCGGGATTCCGTCGAGCGGGCGCCCGGCAGTCCTGACCGGTACAGCGGTCGACCTGATTCGTGACGGCAAGATTTCCGAGCATTGGGTCGAAATCGATCTCGGCAGCTTCCTCCAGCAGTTGGCGGGAACTGAGAGCTGATCCGTTTCTTCACGGGGGTTGAGCAAGGGCAGTCGGTCGAGCGCACCCTCGGCCGCACTCGTCAACAGCGTCGGAAAGGACAAAGATGTCGAAAACGTCGCGGAAGTATGATGTGATCATCGTTGGTGGTGGTCAGGCGGGCTCCGTACTCGCCGCACGCCTGAGCGAGCGATCCGATCGCTCGGTGCTCCTGCTGGAGGCCGGCCCGGCACCGGCGCGGATCGATGAGTTCGGCGAGGCGATCCTCGATCCGAGCAATCTGGAAGCCTCCTATGCGGGCCATCCCGCCAACTGGTCACTGCCGGCCGAATCCACGCCCGGCGCCAAGGTCGCCGTTCCCCGTGGCAAGTTCATCGGCGGATCGGGCTCCATCAACGCCGCGTACTTCATCCGGGCGACCAGGGCGGATTTCGACCGCTGGGTGGCGCTGGGCAACGACGAGTGGTCGTACGACAAGACGCTCGCCTCGTACAAGCGCGGCGAGACCGACCTGGACTTCTCGGGCCCCTTGCACGGATCCGACGGCCCGATGACGATCCGGCGCGAAACTGCCGACCGCGCGCCGGAGTTCACGTCCGCGTTCACCCGGGCCTGTCTTGACCTCGGGTACCCCGAGGAACCCGACAAGAACGGCGACCAGCCCGAGGGCGTGGGTCCGCTGCCGCTGAACATAGGTGACGGTCGTCGGATGAGCGCCGCGATCTCCCATCTGATGCCCAACCTCGGACGCCCGAACCTGGAGGTCCGAGGAGAAACGTTCGTTCGCCGCGTGATCTTCGACGGACGACGCGCTGTCGGCGTGGAGGCCGAGATAGACGGCAGCCCCGTGGTGCTGCACGGCGATGAGATCGTCCTTTCGGCCGGCGTGCTGCGCTCGCCGCAGCTCCTGATGCTTTCCGGGATCGGACCCGCGGAGCAGCTCCGCAGGCACGGCATCGAGGTACTCGTCGACGCGCCCGGTGTCGGCGCCGAGATGCACGACCACCCTGATCTGGTGGTGTCCTATGCCATCGACGCGCCGACGGTGCGGATTCCCGGGCAGGGCATCGTCACCTCGCTCCTTCACTGGAAGGTGCAGAACCCGGGAGGCGACAGCGACGGCAGCGTCGAGATCATGCCGTTCGTCACCACGCCCGGCGCCTCGGTCGGGATGAAGCCCCCGGCCGGCGGAGCGGATCCGGACGACCCGCTGTGGAGCCCGTTCCTGTTCATGCGGCTGATGCAGCAGAACAGCCGCGGGCGCCTGACGCTGGCTTCGCCGGATCCGCACCACGCACCCGGCCTGGTCTGCAACTTCCTGACGGAGGACAGCGACATGCGCCAGTACCGCGAGGTGGTCCGGGTTCTTCACGAGCTTTTCGAGTCGGAGCCGATGCGGGCGATCGGAGGACGCGTGATCGGTCTCGGCCGAGACGATGTCACGTCCGACGATGCGCTCGACGGGTGGATCAGGACCCATCTCTCGGCATTCGGTCCCGGCCATGCCACGTCGACCTGCCGGATGGGCCCGGAGGACGACGCGTTTGCCGTGGTGAGCCAGGATGGGCGCGTACGCGGTGTCGACGGCCTGCGGGTGGCTGACACCTCGATATTCCCGACCGTGCCGTCGCGTGGCACCAGCGCCAGCGCCGTGATGGCCGGGCAGCGCATCTCAGAGCTGTTCGACGGCCCGGTCGCGGCACCTGCGGGCCGGCGGAAGGTCCACGCGACGAGCGAATGAGGTAGGCGTCCGGCCCGGTGTGAGCCCAACTCCCCGGTGTCGGTCTACCGTGCCGCGTCCGGCCGCGACGAAGGCCCAGGTCGGAGACCTGGGCCTTCGATGTTGTCCAGTGCCTCATCAAGCAACGTCCGCCCTGTCGACCACGGCTCGCAGCCGCTCGTCGTTCGCGTGGTCGCAACCAAAACATCGGCGGAACGAGAACACCCAGGACCGACATCTTCGCGAAGTCGTCGACGGGCGAACGTCACCTGATGCGGCATTGGGTCTCGGCGTGCGGGATCAGCTCGGCCGTCGCCTTACGCGCGCCGCTCCTCCCGCGCCGTGCGGAACGCGGCCGTGACCGGCGGGAGGTGGAATCGGGCTCGGGTTCGAGTCACGGTGACGGGCGGAACGGAGCCGGGTGAGCGGTGAGACGCGCCCTGCGGTTATGCGTCGCCGCCGGCCCGTGGGAGGCGTTCCGTGCGCCGATTTCGCGGAGTGGGGCCGGGGGTGTCGCGGCGCGAGTCCGCCCAACAGCCTCGACCGCGGTAGAGCGTGCATCGGCCGCTGCACCATGTCTTCTGAACATGCCGCTGCACCGCGAAACTCCCAGATCCCGACAGGGGGAGACTAGGAGCCGTCGCGGTCTCGCTCGTGGAGCGTGCGCTCGAGGTAGTCGAGGTCCTGGCGGAGCAGGGTGAGGGCGGCCTTCGGTCCCGGCACGTCGGGCGTCCGCAGGCTCGTCTGCAGCACCATGGCCACGGCCAGTTCCGCGAGTTGGTCCGCCACTTCGGCCTCTCGCGTGCCGGGGTCACTGTCCGGGTGGTACCACCAGGCGACCCAGTTGCACATGCCGGCCACGGTGAGCGCGGCCGTCCGTGCGTCGACGGGGCGGAACTGTCCCTTGACGATGCCCTCGTCGATCACGTCGATGAGGTGGTGGAGGGTGTTGCGCTGGGCCGCCTGGTGGGCGTCGGCCACGCCTGGCGGGAGGTCCGCCTCGGATCGCAGCAGCAGCTGGAAACGGCTCGGCTGGCCGGCTCGCTGGAGTGTGATCAGG